>NZ_JAARML010000005.1 GCF_011759375.1 Paraflavitalea devenefica
GCTATCTTCACCATAATCGCCGGCAGTGCCACCGGTGTAGTTAGGATAGCGCCGCTCACGGCAGCGAGGATAAGTCCCCAGTTCCGCAGCTTCGCAAAGAAGGGCGGGGTAGGGCTTTGCATTCTTTCCTGTATACTCATATGATACTTTTTAATGTTAAAAAAATAAACTACTTAACCAAAGCCTTATCTGCTATTGGCTATAGCTAACAGCATGTATTCGTCCCTGGCCAGGTATGCAGTTCAGCAACCGTGTGCTGGCGTACTTGTGCCGTCGAACGAACGGCTCGTAACTCGCAGCTTAAAGCTCGTAGCTTGTATTCTCAGCCAAATTCTGCCTTTCATTCCCCGCTGCATGCGGACCTTTGTCCCGTGCCTGGTGGCTGGCTCACCGAAGCCTTTCATGGATCACAGCGGCAAAACGAAAACCAGTGGCAATAGCCCTCAGCCGATAGCTATGTGCAAAAAGCAAATAGCAACAGCTAAAACCTAAAAGCTAACTGCTAAAAACCCAACCGCTAATAGCTAATGCCTGATCGCTAAAAGTTAAAGGCTAATAGCTAATACCTAATACCTAAAACCCAACTCCTCAATTCGTGTTGCACAACACTACCATACATCAACCGTGCTTAGGGGCCCCGTCCACACAGTCGATCAGCATTTTTATAGTTACTCCACCAATCCCCTCGCAGGTAATCAGCGAAGCAAAAGTTCAAATCTCATACATCCCATAAATCTCAAAAATCCCAGTTCAGAATGTTTTAATGATCGTCAGCGACTTCGCCCCATCCTGCTGCCTCAAAAAATAACGGCTCCCCACAAGCTGGTAAAATTCGATCCCCATCACCACAAGGAGAGGCCGCCGGGTCCGTGCAGGGAACGATAGTACCAAGGAAGATCGTTGATGCCATACTGTTCAACATCCTGGGCGAAAGATCAATGGTGCTGGAATTGGCGGGTTTTAAAGTCACTTGGCTATACGGGTTCAACCAGGAATTTAGAAACCGCCTCAAACCGCTGAAAAAACTTCCCGCCGTAATAGCCGCAATCAAAGAGCAGGATTCCACTGGCGGCAAACAACGGAAAAGCGCGCAACCTTGAAAACCCTCACAAAACCGGCGGTCACTCACTCACCGCCGGCTTTTAATGGTAACTCAGGTTAAACGAGGAATAAATGCGCGGGATCCTTTGGCTCCTATACCGGCGGAGGCTGGTTCTGGATGTAGGATTGATGGGTGTGAGGCTTATGTACCACGATCTGACCTACACCTTATTGTTAGTCAAATAGTTAAATACTAAAAAAAAGGTTATTGGTAGTAGTAAGTCGCCAACGGGAATGACTAATAATAATCATTTTAGCCCCCCAAATTTACAGATTGTCCCCCCTTGTATTAATCAATAATAATTGAGATTTGACTTGCCTGTTCAATATTAATGAAATAGGGAGCTACAAATTAACTAACATCAAAAAGCCATTATGAAAAAATCAAGCCTCATCCTGATTGCATCATTTGTTGTTATGATGGGTTCCTCCTGTCAGAAACAAGGTGCAACCAACAATCCATTAACGGAGCAAGAAATACCAGAAACAGAAACCAACGCTGTTAGCTGGGTAACGGTGCTGCCCACTAACTCCTTTAATTCCTTTAGTACTTACTGGAGCAATTTCTATCCATGGGGGGCAATAGATCACAACGGATCTGCACGTATGAGAACGCAGAATATGAGCCTTTCGGGCGGCGTGCTAACCATAACCGCTTACCCTGGCACTGTGCCTGACAAACCCAGCATCCACTACTTCTCCTATACCTGCTATGCCAAACAACAGGTGACTGTGAGCGCGGCATGGCCAAAGTGGCGTGTTTCGGGCGAGTTTCAATGCCCTTCTGTAAAAGGTACCTGGCCTGCCTTCTGGTTAAACGGGGCTAATCAATGGCCACCGGAAAGCGACATTATGGAGTTTAAAGGAAGTACAACTAACTGGACAAACACCTACAAGAACCAAAACGGACAGTGGTCAAGTGTAGGTACGGTGATATCTAACCCGGCCAACTGGCATACATACACGGCCTATTTAACAAGAATTGGTACTACCAATAATGTAAATATCGAATACTGGACAGATGGAGTCAATGTGTCGAACCAAACCGGTCAAAACTTCGTTAATGAGCCGCTTAACCTGATCATCGACCTTCAAATGGAAGGTTCATCAGGTACTCCTGGCCCATCAGGAAACACGGTTATGCGCGCCAGAAATGTAACCATTCAAAGAAGCGCTACATTATAAGAAACATCATTAACTACCAGCTTCACTAGCTTTAAGTTGATTCAGGTTAAGCCAGACCTTATACCAACAAGGTCTGGCTTATTTTATAGCAAGAACCGGTAAAACCGGCAAGCATCTCAACGCGGGAACAAAACTTAACGCCAACCTAATCCGGGCGCCACATGCTTCAGAATAGACGAGAGGACGTGTATATTGTAGTCAACTCCTAAGGTATTGGGTATCGTCAGCAGCAGCGTATCAGCTTCCTGGATGGCTTCATCCTGGGCTAATTCCTTAATGAGCTGATCCGGTTCTCCGGCATAGGATCTTCCGAAAATGGCGCGTTTATCGGCTTCGATCATACCAATTTTGTCAACTCCATTGACATCCCTTCCAAAGTATAATCTGTCCTGATCATTCATCAACGCAAAAATAGACCGGCTCACGGAAACCCTGGGCTCGCGCTGATGGCCTGCTTTTTTCCAGGCATCTTTGTACAGTCTGATCTGTTCTGCCTGTTGTATATGGAATGGCTTGCCGCTCTCGTCGAATTTTAAGGTAGAACTTTGCAGGTGCATGCCGTTTTCGGCAGCCCAAATGGCTGTCGCATTGGAGGCTGCTCCCCACCAGATACGTTCCCGTAAGCCCTGGGAGTGAGGTTCCAACCGTAAAAGGCCTGGCGGATTGGGAAACATGGGGTAGGGGTTTGGCTGTGCAAATCCAACACCTTTGAGTTGATCCAGGAATTGCAGCGCTTTCCTGCGTCCCATTTCTGCGTCGGTTTCTCCTTCAGCAGGTTCATACCCAAAATAACGCCACCCATCAATGACCTGTTCCGGCGAACCTCTGCTGATGCCCAGCTGCAAGCGCCCGCGCGAGATGAGGTCGGCAGCTCCGGCGTCTTCCACCATATAAAGGGGATTTTCATAACGCATGTCAATAACACCGGTTCCAATCTCTATACTGCTTGTTTTGGCGCCGATAGCTGAAAGCAAAGGAAATGGAGAGGCTAACTGAGCTGCAAAATGATGTACCCGGAAATAGGCGCCATCCAGGCCGATCTCTTCGGCAGCGACAGCCAGGTCAATAGACTGGAGTAAGGTGTCACTTGCTGTACGGGTTTTATAGGCCGGATGATTTGACCAATGTCCGAATGATAAAAATCCTATTTTCTTCATACGTCTCTTTTCGATTGTAAAATAGCCTTTACAAAGGTAGACATATCAGATAAAGAAATGCTGCCTGACAAGGTTTCCCATGGGATACCACTTACCTGTTGGTCTCATTCTCCATATCAAGGTTTTCATCAAAAGGACTTTTCGTAAAAGGGTACACCAGTTGGTTCACATACCCTTTTGGGAAATGCGTCTCCCGCAGCCCGGTGCCTTCGGGCCAGGTATTGCCGGGCAGATAATAAGTGCCAAATAGCTTATCAATAAACGGGAATATGGTGGCAAAGTTTTTTCCATAGTGTTGAGGGTCTTCGCAATGGTGCCAGTGATGGTACTGGGGCGTAGCAATAATATATTTCAGGAAGCCAAAGTTGATCCGGGTGTTGGCATGAATGAGCACCGCATGGATGGCCATGAATATGATATAGGTATTAAAAGTGATCTCCGAAAATCCAAAAACGTACAAGGGAATAAAGGTCATGGACCGGGTGACAAAAATATCTACAAAATGGGTCCTTGATCCGGCCAGCCAATCCATGTTTTTTGTGGAATGGTGAACGGAATGGAAACGCCACAGGTAGGTATGTGAATGAAAAAAGCGATGGGCAGCATATTGAAAAAGGTCGGTGATCAGGAAGGCGAACAAAAGCTCAATTACATAAGGAAGCTGTTGCACCCAATGCTGGAGGTCTGACAGTCCGATCCATCCAAAGAATAGTTTTGCCGGCTTCTGGGTGATAACCCCAAAGAACTGAATGAACAAATGGCTGATCACAAAATAAAGCAGGTCGGTCCTCCATTCTTCGTGAAACTTGCTTTGTTGCCTGTTTTTAGGGAACACCATTTCAATAGGAACAAAGATCACCGCCATCAGCAGCAGGTCAAGCAATAACCAGTCAACACCCAGGTGCCAACTGTTCTTTTCAACTGGCCGGCCCTCTACCTGTAAACCTCCGAAGACAATGGCCAGGGTGCAGATCAGCAATCCTGTCATGGCCCATTTCTTTTGTTTGTTAAGCATAAAACTGATGAGCGCAAAGAGAAAAGAGGCGATGATGGTTGCCGTCAACAATGCTTTCATAGTCTCCCCTGTGTACACCTCCCTGAATTGGGGGGTGGTGAGCCACTCCGGATATTTAAAACAAATAACGCCGGTCAGGGAAAGTAAACCCAGGAATATCGACGAATAGCCGCTTATTTTCCCTTCACCAATTTTAAGACGTTGAGCAGGTGTACGCATACGAATATATTCAATATATTAAAGTTGAAAATTATGTAATAAACTCCCGGCGGTTGCTTTTTATTGCCTTGTTTCTCCCTCTTCAAGATACAAAGGCTGCAAAGTATAGATGGCTAATAAGAGCATGAAATTGTAATGAGTGAATGGTAATATATTTCTTATGGATGGTGTGGTTTAACGTTTGAAGTGGTAGACAGCCAAGGCGTTTTTAGAGGTGTTGAATTCTCCTCCTTCTCTCTAGGTTCTGAACCATAAGCAAATTGGATCAGCGAAAGCAAACCCACCATGACCTAATATTCTCAGGAAGCTGTCGTCCGCTGCGAACTCTGCCTACAAATAAGCTCCGTCTTGATGATCATTTCGCGTTTGGTAAACGCCGGCTCCTGGCCTTTCAGGATGTTTTCAAAATAAATACCGGCTGTCGCTTTGCCCAGGGCTTTGCTCTTCTGGTCGATCGATGAAAGCGATGGCTTGATGATGTGCGTAAAGGCCTCGTTGGCAAAACCAAAAATGCCCAGTTGTTCGGGTACTTGTATGCCCATCGATTGGGCGACTTCCAATATACCTAAAGACTGGTGATCGGATACGGTTAAAAAAGCATCCGGTGGTTGAGGAGATGACAGCAGTCCGGCGGCAATTTTCACGGCCTGTTCTTTATGCAATACATCGTCTGCAATAAAATCATAAGGAATGCTGAACCCCGACTCTCTAAGGGCCATCAGGTAACCTTCCTTCCGTCGTTTGAATACCGTCAGGTGCTGGGGCCCGCCGAGGAAAGCTACACGCTGGTAACCTTCTTCAAAAAGCTTTTTAGCAGCGCTGTAAGATGCTTCTTTGTCATCGTTGAACACTTTATAGCCGTCCAGGTGGTCCACACAGCGGTCAAACTGGATCAGCTCAATATGGTGCGCGAGGATGTTTTCAAGGTGCGTATACGATCTGGTCTCCGCAGAAAGGGAGATCAGGATACAGTCCACGTTTTGATGGATCAGCGTATCGACCGCTTTGCATTCCATGGCAAAGGATTCATGCGACTGGCAGATCACCAGGCTATGGTTGTTTTCAAAACAAACTTCTTCTATACCGGCAATGGCTTCGGAAAAAAAACTCTGGTTGATGTGCGGCACCACTACACCAATGGTCCTCGACGACCCTTGACGAAGGTTGGCTGCATGCGAATTGAGCTTGTAGTTCAGTTCAGTGGCTTTTTTCCGCACCCTTTCCCGCACTTTTTGGCTGGTTGCAGGGTGCCCGTTCAGCGCCCTGGATACATAAGAGGCCGATACGCCCAATTCCCTGGCCACATCGTAAATGGTTACACGTTTACCCGACATGAAGGCTGTTTAGAGTTCCTGTTATAAATATAGGTTACCTGCCGTTCTGTAAAAATAAGATTTTATGAAATCGATTAACAAAATGTTTAAAATGTTATAATAAATTGATAAGCAAGTATTTATTATATGTCAATAATTTTAGTTGAAAAATTTGGAAATCGATTTCAAAATATGATAGCTTTGGAAAAGATTGAAACTCCGCTGCGGGGGAACGATCACGATTGCCAATCTTCATTAAAATTTAAACCATGAACGAAAGCTTGCTAATGAGAAAGAGAAGTTCTTTCCTACAAAGTTCATCCGGGCAATGCTCCACAATAGCCTGCTGGCTGTTGCCTGTTATCTGCTGTTTTTTCTCCTTCTTCAGTATGGCCCAGCAAAAAATTACCGGTACGGTAAAATCCGGTGATTTGGCGGTAGTAGGCGCCTCAGTACAGGTGAAGGGGACTACCAATAGTACATCGACCGACATCAACGGTAACTTTTCCATTACTGCTGCGGAGGGTTCAACCCTTGTTATCAGCTCTGTAGGTTATGCGAGCCAGGAAGTGAAAGTGACCAGCCAGGCATCCATCACAGTGCAATTGGCGCTCACCGAACAGCTGTTGAGCGACGTGGTAGTGGTAGGGTACGGTACACAGAAAAAGACCACGCTCACGGGGTCGGTGTCTACCGTTACTGGCAGTGATATTGTTAAAAGCCCTTCCGTCAACGTCACCAGTTCATTGGCCGGCCGGCTGCCGGGCCTCATTGCCAACCAGCGGAATGGTCAGCCGGGCAGGGATGATCCGGCCATTCTCATCCGGGGTACCGGTACGCTCAACGACAATTCACCCCTGGTGATCATCGATGGGGTTCCCCGCAGCCAACTTAGCAGGCTGAATCCCGAGGACATTGAAAGCATTTCCGTGCTGAAAGATGCTTCAGCCGCTATTTACGGCGCCCGTGCTGCCAACGGTGTCATATTGGTCACCACCAAAAGAGGCACCAAAGGGAAAGCCGACTTTACGTTCACGTATAAATATGCTTTGTCCAGCCCAACCAAAGTGCCCGATATGCTGGATGCGGCAACCTATGCTGAAGTGTATAATGAGGGCGTATTCTACAGGGCCGGACGTAATCCAAATTATATCCCCCAATATTCAGCTGATGCCATCCGCAAATACCGCGACGGTTCTGATCCGGTATTGTATCCCAATACCAATTGGGTAGATGAGGTGTTGAAACCAACTTCATATCAGCAAAACATGAACCTGCAGGTGAATGGTGGCTCGGATAAAGTGCGCTACCTGCTTTCTTTTGGTACCACCACCCAGGATGGCAACTTCAGGCACGATCCAACCTTTTACCGGCAATACAACGTGCGCACGAAAATAGATATTGACCTCGTCAAAAATCTCACCATCGGCGCAAATATCTATACCATCATCAATAAACGCACTTATTCACCCATCGGACAGGATGTTAATTTCATCAATATCCTGCAGGCCAATCCTACGATCGTTGCCCGATATCCCAACGGCCTGATCGGTCCTGGCCGGCTGGGCGAAAACCCGCTGCTCATTGACCAGCGCGGTACTGACTTTATAGATGACAATCCTTTGTATTCAACTTTCACAGCAAGCTATAAGGTGCCGTTCGTCAAAGGCCTTAAGTTCGATGCATCATTTAATTACGATTTGAGCAACCAGTCCGAAAAAGTATGGAACCTGCCTTATTTCTACCACGAGTACAATACGGTTACCGGCCAGTATGATAAAAAGCAGGGAACGGGGCAGGCAGCAGCCTCATTGTCCGACACCTATCGTAAATGGACAACCATGCTCTATAACTTTAGGGTTACCTACGAAAAGACTTTCCTGAACGACCACCATGTAGCCCTGATGGTAGGTAATGAGCAACAGCAGAACAAATTTTCTTTTGTATCCGCCTCCCGGAAGAATTACCTGAGTTCCGCCATCGACCAGATCAATGTGGGTAGTTCGGCGGCAGAAGATAAAGACAACAGCGGCTCTGCCAACGCAGGCGCCTATAACAACTATTTTGGACGGTTGAACTATGACTTCCAATCCAAATACCTGCTGGAGTTCGTGTTCCGCTATGATGGCTCACAAATATTTCCCGAAAAAAAACGGTATGGCTTTTTTCCGGGCATTTCCGCCGGCTGGAGATTATCGGAAGAAAAATTCATCATGGCAGCCCTACCTTTTGTGAATCAGTTGAAACTAAGGGCCTCCTATGGAGAATTGGGTAATGACCGGGTAGGAGCCTACCAGTTCCTGCAATCCTTTTCCTTCGGCAACAACTATGTATTCGGAACAAGCCTGGCGCCCGGTATTTACGCGAATGTGATGCCCAATCCCAATATTACCTGGGAAAGGGCCCGCAAAACCGACCTGGGCCTGGAAGCCCAGCTTTGGAATGGTAAACTGGGGGTTGACCTGACGCTGTGGCATCAGAAGAGAACAAAGATCCTCTGGCCGCGCAACCTCTCCGTCAGCAATGTGTATGGCTTCTCCGGCCTGCCGAGCGAAAACATAGGAGCGGTTAATTCCCGTGGTTTTGAATTGATCCTGAGCCACCGCAATACCGCAGGTAACCTAACCTATACCATCAGTGGCAATGTGGCCTATCAATACAGCAAGGTCATTTTCCAGGACGAAGCGCCGCCTGCTGAGCCCTATCAAAGTTTTACAGGCAACCCGGTGGGTTCAGGCCTTTACTACAAGACTGATGGAATATTTCATAGCCAGGAGGAATTGGATAAATATCCGCATAATGTAAATACCCAGGTGGGTGACCAGAAGATCGTGGATATCAACGGCGATGGAAAGATCACGGATAAAGACCGTTACATTGTACCTTATTCTGCCACACCCCGCTATGTATTTGGCTTGAATACGGATTTCCAATATAAAAACTTCGATCTGAATATTTTCTTCCAGGGCCAGGCCGGTGCATACAATAACGATGCTACTGCATCTGTACTGGGAGGCGTTGACTTTGCCAATGCGGTGACATGGAGGGCCAACGATCGCTGGACGGTGAATAATACAAATGGCACCAAACCAAGAACGGATACCTGGGCGCCTGGCGCCACTGATTTCTTCCTGTTTGATGCTTCATTCATCAGGTTAAAAACCGTGGAACTGGGATACAATCTTCCTTCATCTATACTGGCAAAGACCAGGTTTATCAGGAATCTCCGGGTATTTGTAAGCGGGTTCAACCTGCTTACCTGGGCGAAGGAAATCAAATGGGCAGATCCTGAGTTCAATGGTAATTTCACTACCTATCCTCCGCAACGCATTATCAACTTCGGAGCCAGTATTAAATTCTAAAGCTTACGCATATGAAAAAGTTAACAGGACTATTCGTCTTACTCACTATACTACTCGTTTCCTGTAAAAAGGATATTCTGGATATCGATCCGCTGGACAGGGTGGCGGAAAATGCAGTCTGGGCCGACGAGAACCTGATAAAAGCCTATCATACCGAATTGTACAATGGTATTCCGCATGGCTTTCACCTGCACATGTATTCGAAATACGCCGACGAAGCTTATAATACAGCTCCTACCTGGAGCGGCGCCGGTCTTTTTGCGCTGAATACCTTCGATGCTGAAAATATAACCAGTGCTGGTGGGGGCGATTTCTGGGGCAGTTATATGTACTACTGGAACAGGGGGTATCAATACATCCGGAAAGTAAACGTGCTGCTGGAAAAGATGGCCGATGCCAATTCCCTTGCCTTCAACGACAAACCCCGCATTGTGGCGGAAGCTAAATTCCTGCGGGCGTTCATCTATTTTAACCTCATTGAAAGGTATGGAGGAGTGCCGATTGTAACAAAGTCGTATAACCTCGGAGATACGGCTACTTTTAAAAGAGCAACGTTCGATGAATGTGTGGCATTCATAGACAAAGACCTTACAGAAGCAATACCCGGCCTGCCGGCAAGGTATCTTTCGGGCGAGGCAAACTATGGCAGGGCTACCCAGGATGCCTGCCTGGCCCTGCGCTCACGGGTGTTTTTATATGCGGCCTCTCCCTTATTCAATACCACCAACGATAAACAGAAATGGCAAAAGGCAGCAGATGCAGCGGCAGC
The DNA here is from genome assembly GCF_011759375.1 of Paraflavitalea devenefica. Taxonomy (NCBI): domain Bacteria; kingdom Pseudomonadati; phylum Bacteroidota; class Chitinophagia; order Chitinophagales; family Chitinophagaceae; genus Paraflavitalea; species Paraflavitalea devenefica. The sequence continues at coordinate 10,122 of NZ_JAARML010000005.1, forward strand.
GCTTTTCACCAAAGGTTATTCTTTGTACCCTGATTACAGGAAGCTGTTTATTTTGACCAGCGGTGCAGCGCAGGACGAATACATCTTCTGCCGCAACTTTACTACCACCAATGGCCACCAGGCCCCCATGAACAACCTGGGCCGGAGGTACGGCGCCTACGGCGGATGGTGGGCCAGCAACGGGCCTTCGCAAAACTTCGTGGATGATTATGATATGAAGAACGGGGAACCGGCCTTTACCTGGGCCGGGAATGTTCAAACGGTCAACCCGGCATCCGGTTACGATGCCAGCCATCCTTATTGGAATAGGGACCCACGGTTCGAGGCCAGCATTATTCACGATTCTTCTACCTACCATGGTGATCTGTTTGAAATGTGGGTAGCATCCGTGGGCGATAAATGGGGCTTTGACTCCTACAAACAGAGTAGCGACAATCCCAGAACGGGCTATATCATCAAAAAGTTTATGCCCGAGGCCGATGTGCCCCTCAACTGGCAAACGTTCTATACCAATCCCTGGCCTCATTTCCGGCTGGCGGAAATGTATTTAAACTATGCCGAAGCAAAATTTGAGCTGGGAGATGAAGCTGCCTGCCGGGAATACATTTCCAAAGTAAGGCAAAGAGCAGGTATGCCTGATATACCCGCCACTGTAACCGGTGAAAACCTGCGACAAAGACTTTACAATGAAAGAAGGATAGAATTGGCTTTTGAATCGCACCGGTTCTTTGATATCAGGCGCTGGAAAATTGGTAGTATTATCGAAAACAGACCCGTCCGTGGCATGAATATCATCAAGGACCTTACTACCAAAGTGACTACCTATACCCCGGTTAGTTTACTGGTGAAAAATCCCTGGCACGAAAAAATGAACCTGCTGCCTATCGAGTCTGCAGAGATCAGGAGAAATCCTGAATTGTCGCAAACGAAAGATTGGTAAGCATGGTGAAAATGATAGGATGGCATTCAACAACAGACTATATGAAAACAACGATCACAACGGCCCTGGTACTTTTATTACATGCTTTGACAGCCCGTGCACAGCAGGCAATGGTTCAATCGCCCAACCATAAGATCAGTGTAGCCTTGGTCAATGATGAAGCGGCCAAAGCAGGTTCCTGGTACCTGAAAGTAATGTACCTGGCAAACGGCAAGGTAACAGAAGCGGTTCCACGCATTGATATTGGACTGGTGCGCAATGACCAGGATTTTTCCAACAACCTGGTTTTGGTGAAGACGGGAAAACCCCTGTTGATCAATGAGCAATACACGGCCCTGCATGGCAAACGGCTTAACCGTACCAATACAGCCAATGAACTGACGGCGTATTTTGAAACGCCCGGCAAAGCAAAGATGAACATCATTATCAGGGCCTGGAATGACGGGGTCACTTTCCGGTATGAATTCCCCGAAAAACAGGGAAGCTTTATTATAAAGGATGAACGCACGGCCTATTCCATCCCGCAGCAAACCATGCGGTGGATGGAGAAGTGGAACACGGCCAATGAAGGCCTGTACACGGCCATGAGCGATGACAAAGTGCAGCAGCAGGACTGGTGTTACCCGGCACTGTTCAATACGGCCGATAAAGCCTGCTGGTTCCTGCTGCACGAAGCCGATGTGAACCGCGACTATTGCGGCACCAAATTGAGCAATACCGCCAACAGGAATGCCTACAAACTTACCTTTCCCAACCCGAAAGACGGGAATGGGCAGGGAGATTCCCTGCCATCCATCACACTGCCCTGGAAATCACCCTGGCGGGTGATCATGGCCGGCAGCCTGGCTGATATCGTAGCTTCTACGTTGGTGGAAGATGTGGCTGCACCGTCTGTAATCAAAAATACGGATTGGATCAGGCCCGGGGCAGTATCCTGGAACTACTGGTCCAGCAACCACGGCACCAAAGACTATAAAATAGTAACAGCCTTTGCCGACCTGGCAGCACGGATGAACTGGCCCTATACCTTGCTCGACTGGGAATGGGATGTCATGGGCAATGGCGGTACATTGGAAGATGCCGCAAAATACATCCTGTCAAAAGGCGTGCGGCCCCTCATCTGGTACAACTCCGGTGGAAAGCATACTGGTGTGCCTGCTACACCCCGCGACCGCATGCTGACCCATGAAAACCGGGTAGCCGAATTCACCAAACTGAAGAAGCTGGGTTTTGCGGGCGTGAAAGTGGATTTCTTTGAAAGCGAGAAACAGGACATGATCAAATACTACCTGGATATACTGGAAGACGCCGTCCAGTTTGAGATGATGGTCTACTTTCACGGTTGTATGGTGCCGAGAGGATGGGCGAGGACCTATCCAAATTTGATGACCAATGAAGCGGTACGCGGGGCCGAATGGTATAACAACGGACCTGAATTTACCGGCACAGCGCCGGAGCACAACACCATCTTGCCATTTACGCGCAATGTGGTAGGGGCTATGGATTATACCCCGGTTACCTTCACCAATTCCCAGTTCCCACACCTTACTTCCTATGGCCATGAACTGGCGCTGAGTATTCTGTTTGAATCGGCCTTACAACACATGGCCGACCGCCCGGAAGGATATGATGCCTTGCCTGATGCCGCCAGAACTTTTCTTAAAACCGTACCAACGGCCTGGGACGATACGCAATTGCTGGATGGATTTCCCGGCAGGGAGGTGATCATGGCCCGGCGCAAGGGCAATGACTGGTATATAGGAGGCATTAATGCGGAAATACGGCCGAAGACAAAAAAGATCGCCTTTGGTTTTTTAAAGCCAGGTGTAAAGTATAAAATGACTTTGATTGCTGATGGCGAACACGATAAGTCATTCGACATACAAAAACTGGTGGTAGATCAGTCGACCAACATAGAAGTGAAACTGCTCCGCCGGGGCGGCTTTGCCGCATCGCTCGTACCGTTGCCATAGAAAAATTATTATTCAGGAACCGTAAGACCGCAATGAAAAAATTATTGATACTGTTGATGGGGTTGACACCTGTTTTCATACAGGCGCAGGTGTACGAAAAATATAGTTTGCAGAAAGACCGGCTTTCCATTCAAATGACGGCAGGGGTATTGCACATCATTCCCCTTACGGACAAAGCGATCCGGGTTCAATGGGTGAAGGATTCCCTGTACGAAAAAAGGGAACTGGTACTGGTCAATAAAGTACCCCTCCCTGCATTCCGGTTTTCAGAAACTTCGGGACAGCTCAAATTGACAACACGGGCGGTGACTGTGCTGTTCAACAAGCAAAACGGGGCGCTTCAATTTGGTGATAGTACCGGTAAACCATTCCTGAAGGAGAAAGTGGGCAGCCGGGAGTTAATACCGGGTTCCGTATCGGGCCAGCCTTGTTTTATAGCTGAACAGGGATTCGATTCACCGGCGGATGAATCCCTGTTTGGATTAGGGCAGTTCCAGGATGGCCATTACAACCTGCGCAACATCAGCCGTAAGTTGATACAGGTAAACTCACAAATAGCCGTTCCTTTCCTGTATTCCAGCAAGGGGTACGGCATTCTCTGGCATCAGTACGGACTTACCTGGTTTAATCCTGCCGACAATGTGGTGCAACTCCATAAAAATGATTCGGCATCCGGCGATAAACGGGAGGCCGAGGTTACCACAACAGCCGGTACCCAGCGGGTGTCGCAGCGGCAGTCCTTGTACACGGGCAAATTTACAGTCAACAAAGACGGTGACTATTCCATGATGCTCGACCTGGGCAATATGGATAACCGCCACCTGTTGGTCATCGATGGCATTCCTTACATCGATCAATCCAACTTGTGGCTGCCCCCGGCTGTCAGCAAACTGGTACCACTGAAGGCGGGCGAACATACCGTACAGGTAGTTTGCCGCTCTACCAATACGCCTGTACTGACGTGGAAACCTGCACGCAATGAAACGGTGTTCCGTTCGCCCGAGGCCCGGTCGCTGGACTATGTGGTGTTTTATGGTAAAGATGCCGATGAGGTGATAGGGAATTATCGCCACCTGTCGGGCAATGTGCCCATGCTTCCCTTGTGGGCCTACGGCTTCTGGCAATGCCGCGAGCGGTATACCTCGGGCAGGCATATGGTGGAAACCATACAAGAGTTTAGAAAACGCCGCCTGCCCGTGGATGTGATTGTGCAGGACTGGCAGTATTGGGGCAAATACGGATGGGGCGTTCCCAAATTTGATGAAACCAATTATCCCAACCCCGGACAGTTCATTAAGCAACTGCACGATCTGCATGCACAGTTTTCTATTTCCGTGTGGGAAAACCTGGATAAAAAATCAGTGATAGCCCAGGAATATCTGTCTAAAAACTTATACATTCCCAACAGTCCGTGGATCGACATTTTCAATCCTGAAACACAAAAGACACACTGGAATGTTTTAAATAAAAACCTCTTCAGCCTGGGTGTGGATTCCTGGTGGATGGATGCTACCGAACCTGAAAACGATTCTTTGATCGGTAAACAAACTTATTTTGGGTTGGGTAACTTTTACCGGCTCACGTACCCGCTGTTTGTAAGCAAAGCGGTGTATGAAGGCCAGCGCAACACAGATCCCGGCAAAAGGGTAACCATCCTTACCCGTTCGGCCTTCCCGGGTCAGCAACGTTATGGCACCATCAACTGGTCGGGCGACATTGGCTTTTCCTGGGATACCTATAAACGACAGATTGTGGCGGGCCTCAATTTCAGTCTTACCGGCATGCCTTACTGGACAACCGATATTGGCGGCTTTTTCCGGCCCGGCCATGCTCAATACACCGACCGCCAATACCATGATATACTTACCCGCTGGTTCCAGTGGGGGACTTTCAATACGATATTCCGTATTCATGGCTACCAATCGGAAACCGAACCCTGGAAATACGGCGACACAGTGGAAAATAATATGCGTGAAATGATGGACCTTCGCTACCGGTTGCTGCCTTATATCTATTCCAACGCATGGCAGGTGTCCCGCTTTGGTTCCACCATCATGCGGCCCCTGGTAATGGATTTCAACAACGATACTGCAGCTATCCGGCAGCCCTGGCAATACATGTTCGGCAAGGCCTTTCTCGTAGCGCCGGTAACCGAACCTGGGATTAAGGAGTGGAATGTTTATTTACCCGCCTCCACCACCTGGTATAATTTCTGGACAGGTAAGCGCTTCGAAGGCGGTCAAACCATAAAAACGCCGGCTCCGCAACATCAAATCCCGTTATTTGTAAAAGCCGGTTCCATTGTTCCGATGGGTCAGTTTTTGCAGTATACTTCCGAAAAGCCGATGGATACCCTTGAGGTAAGGATCTATACCGGTGCGGATGGCGCATTGCTGTTGTACAATGATGAGGGCAACAATTATAATTACGAAAAAGGCAAGTACCAGGTAATTCCGTTCCGGTGGGATGAAAAGCGGCAAACGCTTACTATAGATAAGCTGCAGGGTGGATACGCCGGCGCCCTTAAAAAGCGTGTATTCAACATCGTTTGGGTAAATGAAACGGCCGGTTACGGAGCCGGTATGGCTCCGGCTGCAGGAACGATCGTCTATACCGGGCAAAAAGTAAGTTTTACCAGGCGCTGAGCAATCACTAACTTTTTACGGTAAACTCAACACATAATAATGAAACAGCTTTTATTGATCTTATTCCTGTTGCCGGCGGTCAGCAACTATGCACAGCAGAAACCCGGTTTAAAACTTTGTTATAAACAACCATCCGGGAAGACCTGGGAAAACGCCCTGCCAATCGGCAACGGAAGACTGGGGGCCATGATCTATGGAAATGTGGATACTGAGATCATACAATTGAATGAACATACTTTGTGGAGTGGCGGGCCCAATCGCAATGATAACCCCGAAGCATTGGCATCATTACCCGAAATAAGAAAGCTCATATTTGAGGGCAGGCAAAAAGAGGCCGAAAAACTGGCAGGCAATACCATCATTTCCAAAACATCGCATGGACAAATGTTTGAGCCGCTGGGCAACCTGCAACTTTCCTTCGATGGGCACGGTCAGTATGATCATTATTACCGGGAATTGGACATTGAACGCGCCGTTGCCACCACTTCTTACACGGTTGGCGGCATTACCTATACGCGGCAGGCATTGGCATCCCTGCCCGACCGGGTGATCGTCATTCGCCTAACGGCCAGCAAGCCCGGCAGCATCAGTTTCAATGCGGCCTTTTCAACCCCTCAGCCCAAAGCAGTGGTCAACACCACGGCTGCCAAAGAATTGATCATCGCGGGCACCACCATCGATCATGAAAAAGTGCCGGGCAACGTGAAGTACAAAGGCATTGTACGCATAAAACCGGAAGGAGGTACGCTGGTGGCCGGTGATACATCCCTGATGGTGAAAGCGGCAGATGCCGTGACCATTTATATTTCCGTGGCCACCAGCTTCAACAGTTACAAAGACGTCAGCGGCAATGAAAATGAAAGGGCGCAGGGGTTGGTGGATAAAGCAGCGGGAAGATCGTTCGCTGCTATTGTACAGGCGCATGTGGCCGCCTACCAGCAATACTTTAACCGGGTGAAACTGGATATCGGTCAAACGGATGCGGCGGCGCTGCCAACGGATGAACGGTTGAAGAACTTCAATACGGTGAACGATCCGCAACTGGTAACGCTTTACTTTCAGTATGGCCGTTACTTGCTCATCTCGGCTTCACAGCCCGGGGGGCAGCCTGCCAACCTGCAAGGCATCTGGAACAACCGGCTTTATCCACCCTGGGATAGCAAATACACCATCAATATAAACGCGGAAATGAACTACTGGCCGGCGGAAAGGACCAACCTCGCTGAGTTGTTTCAACCCTTTGCACAGATGGTGAAAGAACTGTCGGTTACCGGGCAGCAAACGGCCCGGGATATGTATGGCGCCCGTGGATGGATGGCGCACCACAACACCGATATCTGGCGGGCAACAGGAGCGGTGGATGGCGCCTTCTGGGGCGCCTGGAACAACGGCGGCGGGTGGATGAGTCAGCAATTGTGGGAGCATTACCTGTATACCGGTGACAGCGCTTACCTGGCTTCCATCTACCCGGTCATGAAAGGTGCTGCTACTTACTACATCGATTACCTGGTAGAGCACCCGAAAAACCACTGGCTGGTGCTTTGCCCGGATATGTCGCCGGAAAACGCTCCCGCCGCCCACCAGGGCTCTTCGCTCGATGCCGGCACTACCATGAGCAACCAGATCGTTTTTGATATCTTCAGCTCCACCATCAGGGCCGCCGCTATCCTCAGGAAGGACGCTGCTTTTACAGATACCCTGAAACAATTGCGTAGCCGGCTGCCGCCGATGCACATTGGGAAGCATGGCCAGTTACAGGAATGGCTGGATGATATCGATGACCCGAACGACAATCACCGGCATATCTCTCACCTGTATGGACTTTTTCCTTCCAACCAGGTATCGCCTTACCGTACGCCGCAACTCTACAGCGCCGCCCGCAACACCCTTCTCCAGCGCGGCGATATATCCACAGGCTGGAGCATGGGATGGAAAGTAAACTGGTGGGCCCGGATGCTGGATGGCAACCATGCCTATAAACTGATCCAAAACCAGCTTTCGCCGGTAGGGACCAATCCCGGCGGCGGCGGAACCTACAACAATCTCTTTGATGCGCATCCGCCCTTCCAGATCGATGGCAACTTCGGTTGTACATCCGGTATTGCCGAAATGTTGCTGCAAAGCGCCGATGGCGCTGTATCACTGCTGCCCGCCCTGCCGGATATTTGGTCAAATGGCAGCGTGAGCGGCCTGCTGGCCAACGGGGGCTTTGAAGTGGTGAGCATGGAATGGAAAGCGGCGAAACTGGTAAAGCTGATCATTAGATCTTCCCTGGGCGGTAATCTCCGGTTACGTGTTCCGAATACATTGACCGCAGGCGATGGAAACACCTTGAAAAAAGCAACCGGCGAAAACCCCAATCCTTTTTACCACACCGAAACAACACCGGCGCCCGTGGTGGCGAAGGAAGCGACCATTACAGGACCGAAACTGAAAAAAAGCTGGCTCTACGATATCCCTACGCAAAAAGGAAAAACATACACTTTTAAAATAGCTACCGTCCAATAAAAAAATAACCACCATGAAACGATTAAGCCTTACATGCTTTATGACGCTTGCGATCACTATAATTGCCTGGTCACAGGATATCGTCAAACATGCGCAGCCTGGCTTTGATAAGGTGAGCTCTGGTATAGCCCATGGCAACATTGACACCATCAGCTATGCTTCCAAAACAGTAGGCGTCAAACGAAAGGCGCTCTTGTACACGCCTCCCGGTTTATCAAAAAATAAAAAATACCCGGTTTTATACCTGTTGCATGGCATCGGCGGCGACCCGAACGAATGGTTATATGGCGGTAATCCGCAGGTCATATTGGACAACCTGTATGCCGATGGTAAAATAGTGCCAATGATCGTGGTGATGCCCAATGGCAGGGCCATGAAAGATGACCGGCCAGTGGGCAACGTATTCGACAGCGTGAAAGTGCAGGCATTTGCTACTTTTGAGAAAGACCTGCTCAACGACCTGATCCCTTACATTGAAAAAACATACCCTGTTTTGAAAGACCGGGAAAGCCGGGCCATTGCCGGCTTGTCCATGGGTGGCGGACAGTCCCTGAACTTTGGCCTGGGCAACCTGGACAAATTTGCGTGGATAGGAGGTTTCTCTTCTGCTCCCAATACAAAGCGGCCCGAAGAACTGGTGCCCGATCCTGCCAGGGCCAAACAGCAACTGAAACTGCTCTTTATTTCCTGTGGCGATAGCGACCGGCTTATCACCTTCAGCAAAAGGACCCATGATTACCTGGAAAAAAACAAGGTGCCGCATATTTACTACATCGAACCGGGAGTACACGATTTCAAAGTTTGGAAAAATGGCTTATATATGTTTTCACAACTGCTCTTCAAGCCGGTGGATGTGAACACCTTTCCAAAATACAATTACCTCGGCGAAGGGGTGGCTGCCTCCACCAACATACCGGGATTAAAATACCCGCTGATTTTCCCCGATAACAGGGTGATGTTTCGCGTGAAGGCGCCCGATGCGCAAAAATTGCAAATTGACCTGGCGAAGAAATACGACATGAAAAAAGATACCGGTGGTTATTGGATAGTGATTACCGATCCTGTCGTGGAAGGCTTTCATTATTACTCCCTGCTCATTGACGGTGTTCCGGTGGTAGATCCTTCCAGCCAAACCTTTTACGGCATGGGCCGGATGGCCAGCGGCATCGATATCCCGGATACCGGCATGGAATACTACCAGGCGCAGGATGTGCCGCATGGGCAGGTACGCTCCGTTAATTATTATTCGGCCATCACCAAAGCCTGGAGAAGGGCGATGGTGTATACACCGGCCGGTTATGATGAAGAGACCGCAAAAAGATACCCGGTGCTATACCTGCAGCATGGTTCGGGGGAAGACGAAACGGGGTGGCCTACCCAGGGTAAAATGAACTTCATCCTGGATAACCTCATAGCGGAAAAAAAGGCTACCCCCATGATCGTGGTGATGGACAGGGGATATGCCACCGATCCTGCAAGGCCTGTACCTACCAATGCGGCAGGGCAGCGGCCGGGAGGCATGACGGGTAATGTTTTCCCGGAAGTGCTGGTGAACGAGATCATACCGATGACAGATAAAAAATTCAGAACGGTCGCTGATCGTGAACACCGGGCTATGGCGGGTTTGTCGATGGGTGGGTTCCAGACCTTTCAAACTACCATGACCAACACCGATAAATTTGCGTACATCGGGGGCTTTAGTGGCGCCGCGTTCCTGCAACCCAATGCGGCTACTACGGATATGTACAACGGCGTCTGGGCCGATTCAACAGCTTTTAACCGGAAAATGAAATTGGTGTACCTGAGCATTGGTACCACCGAGCCGGAAAGAATGTATACCGGCGTAAAGAACTTTCATGAGGCCCTGTCAAAAGCGGGTATCAGGCATATCTATTATGAATCTCCCGGCACGGCCCATGAGTGGCAGACCTGGAGAAGATCGTTGCGGCAATTTGCCGGGTTGATCTTTAAGGATTAGTGATCGCTGACTTTTTTTAAAGACGAAGACCTGATAACAAGTTCTGAATGAACAATGATGGTCTTCGTTTCTTCTTTGCCGGCAATACCGGTGAGCTGGTCGATCAGGCTCCTGGCTGCCTGTTGGCCCATATCAAAGCCCGGATAGCGGATCGTGGTGAGTTGCGGTTCCACCATCTTGCTAATCGTATCATCATTAAAACCAACCATGGCAATATCCTGCGGAATGCGGATACCATGATCTTTAAAAAATTGCATACACACAGCCGCTGAAAAATCGTTGGTAACAAACACCCCATCAGGCCGCACTTGCCTATTCAACAGCTCTTTGGCGGCTGTGAGGCTGCCTTGCTTACTCAGGTCTTTGATCAGCACATATTTTTTATTATAGGGAATATTGTTTTTTGCCAGGGCATCGGCATATCCCTGGTGGCGTTGCGCATATACATTCCGTTCAAGGCTGCCCGTTACCAGGGCGATATTGCTGCATCCCTGGTTGATAAGGTGGCTGGTAGCCTGGAAGCCGCAATGATAATTATCGATGATCACATTCGTGCTGTGGTTATTTTCCGCTACCCGGTCGAAGAAAATAACAGGGATCCCTTTTTTCCTGAACCGGTTAAAGTGTTCCAGGTTCCGGGTGTTGAAGGCGAGAGAGGCGATGAGCCCGTCCACGCTTTTGTGCAACAATTGCAGGGCATTGGCAGCCTCCTTCTCGCAATTCTCAGAGGAATGGGTGATGATAAGACTGTAACCGGCCTCGTTGGCTTGTTGTTCGATGCCTGCCAGCACAGAAGTAATAAAATGGGTATTCAGCTCATGAACGATCACGCCGATGGTGTTTGTTTTCGCGCTCTTGGGTTGGCGGGTCAGGGCAATCCGCTGGCGGCCGAGTTCCACGGCAGTGTCCAGTATGGCGTTCATGGTCTTTTGGCTAAGCGTAAGGTCTCTTATAGGCATACTTCAGGCGATCAGGTACCTAAATTTCGCAAATAATACGGTTACCGGGTCGGGGGTAAATAGTCCATTTGTCTCAATTTCCGGGAAGCCGCACCCCGTGGCTGCCATCCAATTCTTTCATCAATAAGTTTTGGAAGAGGCCCTGGTGGTTTTAGCAGGCACAGCTTTACCGGCAGCCCGCTGGGAGCTTTTCCGGATGATCAGTTTGGTTTTGATGATCAGCTTGTCCTCCTTCGTTAACGACGGTTGACCCTTGAGCCCTTTGTTAAAAAACAGGTTAGCAGCCTGCTTTCCCAGCTCTTTGCTTTTTTGATCGGTGGTGGATAGGGAAGGGGCGATCATTTCGGTGAAAAACTCGTTGGCAAACCCGGCAATGCCCAGTTGTTCAGGGACCTTTATATTCAACGCTTCCGCTGCCTGCAGGATGGCCAGCGACTGATGGTCGGCCACTGTTACAAAGGCATCGGGACGTTCCCCCGACTTCAATAATTCGGTGACCACCCTGGTCGTTTCCTCTTTGGTGAAGGCGTTTTCTACAATGTAATTATAGGGGATGGACAGCTTGGCTTCTTTGATGCCCCTGATAAAACCTTCCTTCCGGTTCCTGAAAGTGGTGAGGTTTTCAGGCCCGCCAATAAAAGCTATCTTCCGGTATCCCTCTTTCACCAGGTGCTTCACGATGGCATAAGCAGCTTCCTGGTTGTCGTTGATCACCTTGAAACCATCCAGGTCATCCGTAAACCGGTCAAATTGAATAACGTCAATATGGTTCTCCCTGATCGCTTCCAGGTGGGCGGCGGATTTGGTTTCAGCAGAAATGGAGATCAGGATACAATCTACATTTTGATGAATTAAAGTTTCAATGGCTTTGCATTCCTGCTGAAAGGATTCGTGTGATTGACAAATGATCAGGCTGTATTTATTTTCATAACAGGCTTCTTCGATACCCGCGATCGCCTCCGAAAAAAATCCCTGGTTGATCTGTGGAATAATGACCCCTATGGTTCTGGTAGACCCCTGCCTTAAATTGGCCGCGTGGGAATTGTGCTTGTAATTTAATTCCTTTGCTTTCTTCTTTACCTTCTCCTTAATTTTTGAGCTGACAACAGGATGGTCATTCAATGCCCTTGAAACATAAGAAGCCGACATGCCCAGCTCCTTCGCGATATCATAAATGGTCACTCTTTTTCCACTCATGGAAGCCCTGTGTTGTTATTTAAAGAAATGCAAATTATGAAATAAATGGTTGTCAACTCAGGGCAGGGTCACCACAGATTGAACGCAGTACCTGCTTTTTACGGCAACCGGTTCCGGTTGCCTTCCCCCGATGGCAATGGTTACTTTTCCCTTTACCCGGATGGGATTCCCCTGGTTGTCAATAATGGATAGGTCTTCCGGCGTCAGGGTAAACTGGACCACTTTGCTTTCCCCTTTTTGCAGGAATATCCGTTGAAACCCTTTCAGTGACCGCACCGGGGCGTCTTTGCCGGGCGTGGATACGTACAACTGCACCACTTCTTCTCCATCCCTGTTCCCTTCATTGGTAACGGTTGCCGTGGCCGTGATCACCTTCTTTCCCGATAACCTAAGCTGCTGGTACCGGAAGATGGTATAACTAAGGCCATAGCCGAATTCGTACAATGGCTTTCCTTTGAAATACCGGTAGGTACGATTCTTCATCGAGTAATCCCCAAAAGCGGGCAGATCGCTATCGCTCCTGTAAAATGTTACGGGCAGGCGGCCTGCCGGATTGTAGTCGCCAAACAATACATCGGCGATCGCTGTGCCGGCAGATTGACCGCCGTACCAGGCATTCAGGATGGCAGGTATATTTTCTGCTTCCCAGGGTATGGCAATAGCGCTGCCGGTCATCATGGCAAAAACCACTGGTTTGCCGGTTGATTGAAGGGCTTTCAGTAAGGCTGTTTGTACGGCAGGCAACGCGATGGTGGTTCTGTCGCCGCCCAGGAACCCCGGGTAATCTACCCGCATTTCTTCTCCTTCCAGTTGCGGCGAAATGCCGCCGGCAAATACGATCACATCTGCATCCTTTACCCGGGCGGCCAGCGCCTGGAAGTCGGTCTTTGCAAAATGACCGGCTTTCAATTGTACCGAAGCTTTTCCACCGGTCTGATGATATTCAACCACCAGGCGGTAAGTGGTATTGGCGGTGGTGGATAATTTAAACGTCCTGGCGCCCCACCTGTTGCGGGTCCACGCGTTGATGACTTCCTTGCCATCTACCAGGAAGCGGTAGCCATCATCGGCATTCAGTTCAAAAGTCATCTCACCGGTTTCAGGCGCCCTGAAATCAGTTGAGTACCTGGCCGAAAAATCATACCCTTTCAGGGTATCGATAATCACCTGTCCTTCCTGCCAGTTGTTATCAAGGCCCTTTTCCATCCTGTGGGCCACAGGCGTCCCTTTCAATTCACGGTTGTTAAAATATTCCGCGTAAAAGCCTTTTGCTCCCTGCCAGGCGCATTGCGCATCAATATCCGTGTATTGCAGCAGCGTATCGTTGGTGAAATTGATGGCTTTCTCATACACTACCTGGGTCTGGCTGCCTGCTTTCTTCCTGATTCCCTGTAATAGGGTTATCGTTTCGGAAGGAATACCATTATAGTTGCCCAATACAGCAATGGCATTATCGGCATTCGGGCCTATGACGGCAATTTTCCGGAGGTTCCTGGAGAGGGGCAGCACCTTGTTCTCATTCCTGAGCAGGACGATGGATTGCTGTGCCATCTTCAGGGCATGCGCCTTGTGTTCCGCACGCTCCAGCACGGAAGCCGGCGTTTGCGCATATTTAACCATAGCGGGTGGATCGAACATGCCCAGGCGGAACCGGATCATGAACAGCCGTTTTACAGACTGGTTGATCTGTTGTTCGCTGATCTTTCCATCTTTCACAGCCTGTACCAGCGATTTATAAGCGTCCGTGCCACATTCAACGTCCGTTCCATGAAATACCGCATCAGCAGAAGCGTCTGCTGCGTTCTTGTGCGTTTTGTGATTTTTGAAAAAGTCGTCGATAGCCCAGCAATCGGAAGTTACATAACCGGTAAAATTCCATTTCTTGCGAAGTATATCGATCATCAACTGGTCGCTGCCACAGCAGGGTTGTGATTTAAAGGCATTATAGGCGCACATCACCCCGGCCACATCGGTTTTGGTAATCAGTTGCTGAAACGCCGGTAAATAAGTATTCCATAAGTCATAATCACTGGGAGAAAAATTGTCAACATGCCGCGAGGGCTCCGGTCCGCTGTGCACAGCATAATGTTTGGCGCAGGCTGCCGCTTTTAAATAATGAGGATCGTCGCCCTGTAGGCCGTGTACAAAAGCTGTTCCCATCATGGCTGTCAAAAAAGGGTCCTCGCCATACGTTTCCTGGCCTCTTCCCCAACGGGGATCGCGGAAAATATTGATATTGGGCGTCCAGTAAGTCAATCCCACATAGCGCTGCCCCGTTTGTCCTTTTTCATTGGCCAGGTTATAAATGGCCCTGCCTTCATCGGCCGAATAGCTGGCCATGCGTTTGAGGGAAGTGCTGTCGAAAGTGGCTGCCATGGCAATGGCCTGTGGGAATACCGTTACCCGGTAAGGCGTTCTGGCTACCCCATGCAATACTTCGTTCCACCAGTCATAGGCAGGAATGCCCAGGCGCGGAATGGCGGGCGCGGCGTTCAGCATTTGCGCTACCTTTTCTTCCAGCGTCAACCGGCTTACAAGGTCGTTTACACGTTCTTCAAAAGAATGGGCGGTATTTTGGAAGGGATAGGGTGTTTGTGCGTATCCTGGAACAGCAACAAGGCTGCAGGCGGAAATAAAAATGGCAATGAACAATCGTTTCATGGAATTAGTTTTGGCGGCTTCGCTAAGCCGGTAACTGTGCTGTGGCTTTTAACAAACAAAGGCCACGGATCGGTTTTTTGAAATCGATTGCAAATATAGAAAAATTGCACTTCTTTAACCATGAATTAATGGCGGCTCACTTTGAAGGCAACACAGTAAGCTTCACCTATAAATCAATGTACGGATATTGCTCATTTTATAATCCTTTTTCACGCAGTCTCTGTACTTCAGGAAAAAGGCTTTAGATTTAGCGTTTTAAGAAGTACATATGAAGAAATCGACGAATGTAAGCGTCTCAGTTGGATTTTCTGGAATATTGGCCATTTGCCTGCTAATAGGCGGGTTACTAAAAACAGGGGAAGCCGGTGCCCAAACATTTGCCACCGGGAAAAACGAATTCCTGCTCAATGGGAAACCCTTTGTCATCCGCGCTGCCGAATTACATTACCCCCGCATTCCCAAAGCTTATTGGGAACACCGCATTCAGCTTTGCAAGGCCATGGGCATGAATACCATTTGCATCTACCTCTTCTGGAACCTGCACGAGCAGCAGGAAGGGGTATATGACTTTACCGGGCAAAGCGATGTAGCGGAGTTCATAAAACTGGTGCAGAAAAATGGTATGTACTGCATTGTACGTCCCGGTCCCTATGTATGTGCTGAGTGGGACATGGGCGGACTGCCCTGGTGGCTGCTTCGTAAAAAAGATATACAGGTGCGCACGCTCAGTGATAGCCTCTTCATGCAATCTTCCCGCCGCTTCATCAGCAAAGCAGGCAGCATCTTGGCTCCCCTGCAAATACAGAACGGTGGCAACATCATTATGGTGCAGGTTGAGAATGAATATGGTGTGTGGGGCAATGATGAAAAATACATGACGGCCATCCGTGACAATATCCGCGCGGCAGGATTTGACAAGGTGCAGCTTTTCCGGTGCGACTGGTCTTCCAATTTCGACCGGTATAACCTGCCGGGTGTAGCCAGCACGCTCAACTTCGGCGCCGGCTCCGATATTGAAAAGCAATTTCAGCATTTCAGGCAACTCAATCCCGAGGCGCCACTCATGTGCAGCGAGTACTGGACCGGCTGGTTCGACCAGTGGG
Source organism: Paraflavitalea devenefica (assembly GCF_011759375.1). Lineage (NCBI taxonomy): Bacteria > Pseudomonadati > Bacteroidota > Chitinophagia > Chitinophagales > Chitinophagaceae > Paraflavitalea > Paraflavitalea devenefica. The sequence continues at coordinate 26,086 of NZ_JAARML010000005.1, forward strand.
GACGGCCGCATGAAACGCGTGGTGTCAATACCTTCATTGGTAGCCTTAAAGACATGATGGACCGTCGCATTTCTTTCAGCCTCTACATGGCGCATGGCGGCACTTCTTTCGGGCAATGGTCTGGTGCTAATGCGCCGCCTTATGCGCCCACCGTGTCTTCTTACGATTACGATGCGCCGATCGATGAGTCCGGCCATCCCACAGAAAAGTTCTATGCTATCCGGGAGTTGCTGAAAAACTACCTGAACGAAGGAGAAGCGCTGGGTGAAATACCCAAAGAGCCCATTGCATTGATAGAGGTGCCGGCTATAAAATTTACCCAGGCAGCGCCCTTGTTCCAAAACCTGCCAAAGGCCGTAGCGTCTGAAGCGATACAGCCCATGGAGATGTTTGGCCAGGGATGGGGCGATATCTTGTATCGCACCCAGTTGCCTGCTTCCGCCAAAGCGGGAAAACTGCAGATCACGGAGGTGCATGACTGGGCCGCTGTATACATTGATGGTAAATTCACGGGCAAGATCGACCGCCGCCTGCACGGCAATACCGTGAACATCCCTGCACTGCCCAAGGGCGCTCAACTGGATATACTCATCGCTACCACCGGCCGGGTGAATTATGGCAGGGCCATCATCGACCGCAAAGGCATCACGGAAAAAGTAGTGTTGCAGCAGGAGGAAAAGACCACCGAACTGCGCAACTGGAAAGTATACAACCTGCCGGTGGAGTACCCTGTCAAAAACAAATTGAAGTACAGTGCTGCCAAAGTCAATGGTCCCGCCTGGTACCGGGCTGTTTTCAACCTGTCAAAAATAGGGGATACTTATCTCGACATGAGCCATTGGGGCAAAGGCATGGTATGGGTGAATGGGCGCAGCCTCGGTCGCTTCTGGCGCATTGGCCCCACACAAACCATGTTTGTGCCGGGTACCTGGCTGAAGAAAACCGGTAATGAGATCATTGTGCTGGATGTAGAGGGCGCTAAGAAACTGGCTATAGCGGGCGTTACCAAACCCATTTACGGCATTAATCTCGATGAATCACTGCTGCACCGCAAGCCCGGTCAGCAACTGGACCTTAGCACTGCCACACCTGCCATTACAGGTAGCTTGCCGGCGGGCGGTGGCTGGAAAGACATCCTCCTGTCTCAACCGGTACAAGGCCGTTACTTCTGCTTCGAGGCCATGAATGCGCAGAATCCCACCGACCCCATCACTTCTATAGCAGAGATGGAAGTCATTGGCATGGACGGCAAGCCTGTTTCGGCGCTTAACTGGCGCGTGTTGTATGCCGATAGCGAAGACATTACCGGTGCCGGCAATACAGCCGATAAAGTATTCGATATGCAGGAGTCCGTCATCTGGCAAACAGCCCGGGAAGGCGCAAAGGCCGGTCATCCCCATGCCCTGGTGATCGATATGGGAACATCTGTACAAGTAAAAGGATTCAGGATACTGCCTCGTGGCGATAAAAAAGAAACTGGTGTGGTAAAGGATTATCGTTTCTACGTACAGGAGAAGCCTTTTAAATATTAATAGAGGATCTACATACCCATCACCACCATGCTGCTCTTCAGCCTGGTGCTCTCCCTGCTGGTCTACCTGGTCAGGAAAATATGGTAATTGTCCACCTAACCTCAATCCTTAATTATTCTTGATTACCGGCTAACAGTAAAAGTTTGGCCGTACAGCAACCTATATGTACCATCTCCCGTAGTAGGATAGATTAGATTGGATTCCTGTTAGAAATAAAGCCATGAATACAAAATGTTTATTAGCGGTTTACTTCGCTGTAGCTGTTATTTCCTGTCGTAAAGGAGATTGTCCGCCTGAAGAAGCGCCTAAGCTGCCGGATGCGCTGGTGGCCGATATTCCTGCTGTCAGGTTGAAAGACATGAGTGTAGAAAAGCTTCCTTCTCCCAACTATCATTTCGTGTATAATGATTCGGGATACATTACGCAGGTGAGTTATGCCTCAGGGTTAACGCAGTACGATATTACTTATTCCGGTAAGAAGATCCTGAAAATAGAGACCAATAAAGATGCTCCTTTTGATATCAATAAGGACAGGCTTGACTATGAGTATAGTAACGGAGATCCTGCTGTTATTAAGGTGACCAATAAAAACGGGGTTTTATACAGAAGATGTTTACTCACTTTTCTGCCTGCCCACCGGCTACAAAAGCTTACCTGGGAGGTAAATCAGGGCGCCGGTTTTACGGCGGAACAAACACTCACTTTTAGCTATTATTCCGATGGAAACCTACAGGAGATCGCGTATCACGATTTCCCGGTAGGCCCCTTAGTAGAAAACACTTATACGGACCGGTTTGAGAATTACGATAACAAAGTGAATGTGGATGGGTTCACCTGGTTGCATACCATTACCAGCATCTACCACCCCATACTGTTGCCATCCGTTAAATTGCAGATCAATAATCCCGGCAGGAATGTTCATACAGCGGTTAAGGGGCTTTCTTATGATGCCCGGTATTCTTATACCTATGATGCACAAGGCAGACCATTGACAAGAACGGGCCTTGTTTCCTATACCGGGTCAACGGGTGGCGGCGGACAGTTTCAATCATCCACCACCTTCACGTATTATTAATTCCACGAGGTCTTTTACTTCCCACTCGTCGATGGTTGTTTTAATATTGGGCATAGTATAAAGTTGTTTATGATAAGCTGTATTGTTTAGCTGCTTTGTTGTACACCTTGCCGGTCTTTCTTATAAGGATGATCTCCTGCTGACGAACCGGCTGGTAGGTAGGGGTAAAGCCTTCTTTTTTAATGAAAAGGGATGAATAAGCGCTGTACAGGGTGAGGATCAGTTTTCCGCTGATGGCAGCCATCCTGTGCTGAATAAGTACTACTGAATTTTTCATATTAAAGGGTTAAATGTTATTGATCACACAAATATGTAGGGAAAACAACGGCCTGCATAATGAAATATAGTAAATGGTAGTTCCGGGCTGATAAAGCGTAGGAAAAAGGCAGTAAACGACGGTTCGTTGTTCAAATACCCCCCCCGGAAGAAGAAGAGGAAGCTAACTGAAGCAATATTTATCACAGTTTCAATTGGGCTTATCCCTTTAGGTATTAAATTATTTAATTTGCGTCATTGAGGATCAGGATGGCTACAAATGATGATTGAGATAGCATTTGAAACATTAATTCCAAACGAAAAGTAACGTTCATGAAAGCCTTCTTTAAAGAATTATTTGAATACAATCACCACATCAACCAAAAACTGGGAAGTGCCCTTAATGCTAACGTAGAAAAAACATCTGAAAACGCCATAAAACTTTATAGCCACATCCTGAATGCTCACCAGATTTGGAATAACAGGATTGACCCCAGGCATCCTGCTTTCGGAGTTTGGGAAATTCATGCCATCCAGGACTGCCAGGATATTGATAAAAAAAACTATGAACATATATTGCTGATAATCGAAAGATTTGATCTCAACAGCATGATCCACCATCCCAAAATAAAAGGAAAGAATGCTAGCAAAAGTATAGGGGAGATATTATTTCATGTTATTAATCATTCCACTTATCACAGAGGACAACTTGCCACTGAATTCAGGCAAAATGGGCTTGAACCTTTAGCAACTGATTATATTCTCTACGAGAAGAAGTAAATTTAGCCGCCGCCAGTCTTCCGAGTATTGATACGACAGCCGTTGTTGCTGCCAGGTATTTCGCATACAGCATATAATAAAGGGCCTTCATGGCCCTTTATTAATTAATTGAACATTAATGCTAACGTGCCGACCTTGGCCCGGCTGTCAAAATCAAAGCCAGGCTGCCTGCAAAAATGACAACCACAATAGCTACTACAAAAACTTCAGGCATTCTTGTGCGGTAATATTTTATATATCTTTTCTTGTGAAACACTAAAAAATAATTAGCAACACCAGCTACGAGAACTGTTGCCAGCAATTGATAACTATTCCTGAAGAGAGAAGACGTATGAAATAATAATATCAGCAAACGCTCAGTTGCAAAAATGAGTAACATTAATAAGATTGTGGTAAGCCCTAAAGCTTTCACTTCACCACCGCCTGGATTGAACCGGTCCATTAAATCGCATAGCCCGCAAAAAAATCTTTTATATGCTGCCAGTATCATTACATTTAATTATAGTATACACGCCTGAGTTCTATTAAGCTAAAATAAACAAAAAGCCCCGCATAGAAATGCAGGGCTTATATTGATCAAATTCGTTAAATGTTCACTGTTTTCAATTTTGCGACCGGTATTCATTGGGTGTAACTCCAACGCGTTGCTTAAACAGTCGTGTAAAATGTGCTGGATACTTAAATCCTAAATCGGAGGCAATTTGACTTACGGATTTACTTAGGTCAAAGATTCTCTCTTTGGCAATGTCGATTATTTTCGACTGGATGTAATCCTGAGCAGTTCGGCCTGTTTCCTTTTTTATCAAATCACCAAAATAATTAGCAGACAAATTGAGTTCACCGGCACACCAGGCAACAGAAGGTAAACCAATCGTATTGGGGGTTTCAGATTCATAATACTCATTCAGTAAAGTTTCAAACCTTTCAAGTATCCCCTTATGTGCGGTCTCGCGGGTAATAAACTGCCTGTCGTAAAATCGCTGGCAATAATCAAGAAATAGCTCAATGTTGGATGCAATCAGCTTCCTGCTGTGCTTATCGATGGCATGCTCGAGCTCATATTGAATTTTGGAAAAGCAATCCAGCACTATTTGTCTTTCCTTTTCGGATACATGCAGGGCCTCCCGGGTGTCGTACGAAAAGAAACTGTACTGATTGATGTGCCGGCCCAATGATGTACCATGGATCAGGTCAGCATGGAATATCAATGCGTATCCCTTTGGTTGGTAGAACTGACCATTACTGTTCACCCCCGCAACTTGCCCTGGAGCGAGAAACACCAACGTACCTTCCTGGTAATCGTAAGTATTCTTTCCATATGTCAGATCGCCACACTTGACCTCTTTCAAAAAAATAGTATAAAACCCAAAGTACATGCGGGAGCCCGTTCTGGGATCAGCCTTAGAAAGGTCAACAACGCTTACCAGGGGGTGAAGAGTTGGATTTTTATTAAACACATTATAGTCACTAATTGTATTGAACTTCAGCATATTATCCATATTCTCACTGTTTTCGTAATGGAAGTTACGACATAAACCGACCGTTTCCCGGATAGAGACCCTCATTCAGTGATAATGGTAAGCATCCCAGTAATCGGGGTAAGCATTACTATAGAAATGCAATCCATCTTTATACCAGTAGAATTGGTAAATAAACCAGTAATCGGTATATAATGAAAGACAGTAAGGGTTAGGAACTTTGTACCATAAAAAAAGAACAAATGGACATTGTAAAACTCAATAACGAAGAGAACTTTAACATCTTCGATTTTGAGCTTACTGGCCAGGAGATGGAATCGATCAAAACGCTCGATACTGCCACAAGTAGTTTCTTTGATCACCGCGACCCGGCGATGGTGAGGTGGTTGGGCGAAAGGAAAGCCGGATAAGTAAATCACATTAAGCTTTATTTATGCAAAAAAGAATATTAGGCAATAGTGGGCTTGAAGTTTCAACGCTTGGTTTGGGCTGTATGGGATTGAGCTTTGGCTATGGTCCCGCTGCAGACAAACAAGATGGTATTAAGTTAATTCAGGCAGCTTTTGAACGGGGTGTTACCTTCTTTGATACTGCGGAGGTTTATGGACCTTATACCAATGAAGAGTTGCTGGGTGAAGCATTAGAGCCGTTCCGTAAAGAGGTCGTAATCGCAACAAAGTTTGGGTTTAAAGAAGCCCAGGCAGCATTGGGCATGGACAGCCGGCCAGCAACCATCAGGGCGGTTGCGGAAGCATCATTGAAAAGATTAAGATCCGACTATATTGACCTGTTCTATCAGCATAGAGTAGATCCTGCTGTACCCATCGAAGAAGTGGCAGGAACGGTGAAGGATTTAATTAAGGAAGGTAAAGTACGGCACTTTGGGCTTTCGGAAGCAGGCGCACAAACGATACGGAAAGCACATGCTGTGCACCCGGTCGCTGCCCTGCAAAGCGAATACTCACTTTGGTGGCGTGAGCCGGAAATAGAGATACTGCCGTTGCTGGAAGAATTGGGTATTGGCTTTGTTCCCTTCAGTCCACTTGGTAAAGGTTTTCTGACCGGTAAGATTAATCAGGATACTACATTCGACAAAACAGATTTTCGCAATACCGTACCTCGTTTTTCTGAGGAAAATAGAAAAGCCAATCAGGCATTGGTTGATCTGCTGGGTAATATTGCCTCGGAGACAAAGGCTACTGCTGCTCAGATTGCACTGGCATGGTTGCTTGCGCAAAAACCATGGATCGTTCCCATTCCTGGTACCAGCAAATTGCACCGGTTGGAAGAAAACCTCAGTGCGGCTAACATTAGGTTGACTGACTTCGACCTGAACACAATCAATGAGGCGGTGTCAAAGGTAGAAGTTCATGGCGCCCGGTATTCGGCAGAGCTCCAAAAGCGTGTTGGTCGATAATTGTGTGACAACCTTCACCTCTTAAAATAAATACAAATGAAATCATTAGATCAAAAGATATTAGCTGCGCTTTCTCCACTTATTTTTTCAGTTGCCTTAATGGGATGTGCAGCACAAAATAAAAGCGCGGGTAATGGCCCTTTGATTATTGACCAACAAGGCAGCTTTGCGGTTGGTGGCAAGGTGATTACCCAACCGGGTACTTTTGATCCGATCAGGCATGGTGCCTATACACCAGTTAATCCGCCAACTGAAGGGCAGACGCTGCATGGAGATCATGCCTACGTATTTTACCAGGTTCCGGCGAAGCGTCGAAAACTTCCGCTGGTATTCTGGCATGGCCATGGTCAATTTACCAAGACCTGGGAAACAACGCCGGATGGTCGGGAAGGTTTTCAAACCATATTCCTACGTCGCAGGTTTCCGGTTTACCTGATCGATCAGCCCCGGCGCGGCCATGGAGGACGTAGTACTGAAGTCATTAACCTGACGCCTACAGCAGATGATCAGCTATGGTTCGGCATTTTTCGTTTTGGCGTATGGCCCAACTTTTACCCAGGTGTTCAATTTTCTAAAGACCCGGAAGCCCTCAACCAGTTTTTCCGCCAGGGTGCACCCAATACGGGGCCTTATAATGTGGACGTAAACACCAATGCTGTATCGGCATTATTCGACAGGATTGGATCGGGCATCCTGGTTACGCATTCACAAAGCGGTGGTTTGGGATGGCGTACTGTTTTGAAGAATGCCAACATTAAGGCAGTCATATCTTACGAGCCTGGTGGAGATTTTGTATTCCCCGAAGGCGAAACACCTGATTCCATAGTGCTGGCTGGCCGTGCGATCAAGCTCGCAACTATACCCCTGTCGGAATTTCAAAAGTTTACTAAAATACCCATAGCGATCTACTATGGAGACAATATCCCAGATAAACCCAGTATCAATCCTGGCCAGGAGCAGTGGCGTGTTTTCCTCCAGGTCGCCAGGAATTGGCAGGAAGTGGTAAACAAACATGGAGGCGATGTTACGCTGGTTCATCTTCCCGAAATTGGTATCACTGGCAATACCCATTTTCCAATGTCCGATCTCAATAATCTTCAGATAGCAGATTTGTTGTCAAAGTTTCTGAAAGAGAAAAAACTTGATTGATCTGTCTGCCAAAAAATAATGGTAAAATGACAAAGTTGAAATCAATCGTTATAGCTGTCGGTATGGCTACAGGCATTACAGCTTCCGCTCAGGAAAAGGTGAAGAATCCTTACGGGCTGGTTTATAGAGATGCAATTGAAGAAAACATAAAAGGAAAGGTGAATATTCATTCAGTCACCTATAAACTTAACGGGATTAATATCGCTGCCAATGTTTATACCCCGGCAGGGTATGACCCTGCTAAAAAATATCCTGCAGTTGTAATTGCGCATCCCAATGGTGGTATCAAAGAACAGACTGCGGGACTATATGCACAGCGCCTGGCGGAGGCAGGTTATATAACCATTGCTGCCGACGCAGCTTACCAGGGAGCCAGCGGCGGTGAGCCTCGTCATACCGACAAACCTGCATCCAGAATAGAAGATATTCGTGGTATGGCCGATTTTATTACCCGGTACTCAGGTGTGGATGCCAACCGTTTAGGCGTGTTGGGTATTTGTGGCGGTGGTGGTTATACTTTAAAGGCAGCCCAATCAGACAAACGCTTCAAAGCAGTTGCTACCCTAAGCATGTTTAATTCGGGCGAAGTACGACGCAACGGATTTCAAAACTCCCAATTAAAAACCATTCAGGAACGGCTGAAACAAGCATCAGATGCCCGTGCAGAGGAAGTCGCAAGCGGAAAAATCATCTATGCTGGTGTGGCGAATATAACAGATGAAGAAATTGCTAAAATCCCGACTGATCTGTATCGTGAAGGCTACGTGTATTATTACAGAACGTACGCCCATCCCAATTCAACATTTCTGTATACCATGAGTAGCCTGCTCGACTTGATGACATGGGATGCTGCCACTGAAATGGACCTGATCAACCAGCCCCTGTTGATGATGGCCGGAAGCAAAGCCGATACGAAATATATGACAGACGAAGCGTTCCCCAAGGCTATCAATGCAAAAAGCAAGGAATTGTTTGTGATTGATGGAGCTACCCATATACAAACCTACTGGAAACCAGAATATGTAAATAAGGCTGTAGCCAAATTGATTGGATTCTTTGGTGAAAACCTGAAATAAGAACATATCCCATGAGACAAAAACAGGTAGTCATAACTTTATTAATCGCATTCAGCTTGCTCTCGTTAGTACTGAAAGCGCAAACTATCCCAAAGGGGAATAGGGTCTTAAATCCCAAAGAACAAAGCTTGATTAAGATTGCTGCATCTACTGCAAAAGGCAATCTCTCAAAGCTGAGATCGGAACTAAACACAGCACTTGATGCGGGATTGACAGTAAACCAGATCAAAGAGGCAATTGTACACATATACGCCTATGCTGGATTTCCCCGTAGCTTGCGTGGCTTACAGACATTTATGGCTGTTTTAGATGACCGAAAATCCAAAGGCATTGTTGACGCAACGGGACCCGAAGCATCACCAATAAATAACGATAGTAGCAAATACAATCGGGGCAAGGCGGTTTTGGAAAAATTAACAGGTGTTCCCGAAACCGGTCCTAAGACTGGTTACGCAGCATTTGCGCCTACAATAGAAATCTTCCTGAAAGAGCATTTGTTTGCCGATATTTTTGAAAGGGATGTTTTAACCTATGCAGAAAGGGAACTGATAACCGTATCGGTATTGAGCAGTATTGGCGGTGTAGAGCCAATGTTGCAATCACATTTGAAGATTTGTTTGAATGTTGGCTTAACAGTAGACCAGTTGCATCAATTCACTACTGTCATCCAATCTGCGGTAGGCGACAGGGAGGCCATAGCTGCCCAAAAAGTATTGGATGAGATTTTAAATGGCAAACAAAAAGTCCAACATGTTGATACTGCGAAAACAGATATGGATATGGTCTTCCCAAAAGGAGAAAAAGTGACAAACAATAATTTTACGGGACAGGTCTGGGTAAATTATCTGTTAGCAACTGATACTGTACACAATGTGAACATCGGATCGGTGACGTTTGAGCCTGGGGCAAGAACCAATTGGCACTACCACAAAGGAGGTCAAATACTTTTGGTAACCGGGGGAAGAGGTTTATACCAGGAAAAAGGAAAACCTGTTGAAGTCATTGAGAGAGGTGAGGTCATAAAATGCCCGCCAAACAAAGAGCATTGGCATGGAGCTACACCAACAGAATCGATGACACATATTTCCATTGGAACAAATGTAAATATCGGGGGTGCGGTTTGGCTGAAGCCAGTAACTGACGAGGAATACCATCGCGGCCAAAAACATTAACCCGGAGAATGATATCCTTGTAAGCCTTTAATAACTGAATATCCCTCAAATCATAACAAGTCGGGCGCAAAGGAGTATCAATCAGTAATATTGGTAGAAAAATCCGTAATTTATATAACTGGTGCCCCGGAAATTGCACCTAATTTCCCCTTGTGTAGCCGACTCCGTGATTTCGCGCTGGAATTTTTGCCCAAAACAATAACCTTTCAAGATGGAACAATCTAAGTCAACCCACAGCAGGCGTTCCTTTTTAAGATCTTCCTTATTAGCAGGTGGCGGTCTTATGATCAGTTTCACCTGGTTGCCCGAAGCAGGGTTTGCTGATACTCCAAAAGGCATCGATCTTCCGGATCAATGGAATGAATTAACAGGTTACATAAAGATCTCCCCGGATAATATCATAAAAATATTCAATCCAAATCCGGAATTTGGCCAAAATGTGATGACCTCACTTCCTATGATGGTAGCGGAAGAGCTGGAGGCAGACTGGCAAAAAATAGTAGTAGAAATGGGGCCGCACGACAGCGTAAAATTAGGGGCGCAATTTACTGGTGGAAGTAATTCAGTGAGGATGTATTGGAGACCACTCCGCGAAGCAGGGGCGTCAGCCCGTCATATGTTGATGGAGGCGGCAGCCCAGACCTGGAGTGTCCCCTTGGAAGAAGTGACAACTAAAGCAGGTATGCTTTATCATGAGAAAAGCGGTAAATCAGGCACGTATGGCAGCTTTGCATCAAAAGCGTCGGCCATCCCTATTCCCAAAGGAGTTAAGCTAAAAGAGGTAAAGGATTTTAAGGTAGTACGAAGCTCAAAGAAAAATGTCGAGGGGTTAAAAATCGTCTCTGGTAAACCACTTTTTGGATTGGATTATAAACAGGAAGGGATGCTGATTGCCATGATTCACCATCCGCCTGCTTTCGGGATGAAACTCAAATCTTTTGATGCATCTCAAACCTTAACAATGCCAGGGATTAAAGATGTTTTTACCCTGAAATTATATGAAGATGGTTTCGAACAGGGCGGTTTCGATACCCGCACCTTCAATGATTTGCTGGTTGTAGTAGGCAATACAACCTGGGAAGTAATGAATGCCCGCAAAAAACTAATAGTGCAGTGGGAACCTGCCGGCGATACCAAAGACACCATGGGAGGCCGCGGCACAAAAAGAGAAGTAGTTGTTCCTGGCGAACTTGAAAGCACGAGTAGGCAATTGGAAAAAATGCAGGAGTATGCCAAAAAGCCTGCCCAGCAATTAAGAAAAGACGGAGACCCCGAAACCGCCTTCAAAAATGCTGCCCAGGTTATCGAGCGCACTTATAATGCCCCGTTTCTGGCCCACAACTGTATGGAGCCCATGAATTTCTTCGCGCATGTTACGGAGGAAAAAGCCTTGTTGGTAGGCCCCTTGCAGGCACCGGGTTGGACGGAACCTACGCTTTCAAAAATCCTGAAACTGCCCCCCGACAAGATCGAAATTCAGATGACGCGTATGGGCGGGGGATTCGGTCGCAGAGCTTATGGACACTACCTTTCCGAAGCAGCGCTGATCTCCAAAAAGGTAAAAGCACCCATCAAACTTATATACACGCGCGAAGACGATATGACCTATGGCATTTATCGCCCTATGTACACGGCAACCTATCGGGCTGCACTGGATGCGAATAAAAACCTGATCGCATTTCATGTAAAAGGCGGCGGCATACCTGAACATGCCATACATGCAAACAGGTTTCCCGCCGGTGCAGTTGATAATTATCTGGCTGAAGGTTGGCAGATAGCATCCAATATTACCATTGGAGCATTCAGGGCTCCGCGATCCAACTTCAATGCGGCTGCAGAACAATCGTTTTTAGATGAATTGGCAGAGGTAATGGGCAAGGACCCAATCGATTTTAGATTGGAACTTTTGAAGAGAGCCAAAGAAAATCCCGTAGGCAGAAACAATGAATATAACCCTGACAGGTACGCCGGCGTATTGAAACTGGTTAAAGAAAAGTCGGGGTGGGGCAACCCGGAAAATAAAAAGTACCACCGGGGTGTGGCTGCTTATTTCTGTCATAGTTCGTATGCTGCCCATGTGGTGGACATCGTGATTAAAAATGGACGTCCTTTTGTAGAAAGGGTTTTTAGTGCAATGGACTGTGGCATTGTCATTAATCCCGACGCCGCGGCTAACATGGTAGAAGGCGCTGTTATAGATGGCATCGGCAATGCTTTTTACGGCAGGCTTAGTCATAAAGAGGGTGCAGCAGAACAAAACAACTTTCATAGGTACAGGATGATACGGCATAGCGAAGCACCGGATAAAATTGAAGTGCATTTTGTACAAAATGATATTGATCCTACTGGCCTGGGTGAGCCACCCTTCCCGCCGGTGTTCGGTGCTGTTGCCAATGCCTTGTATAAAACCACGAATAAAAGGTACTATAACCAACCGTTTCTCGACCAGTCGCTGCAGACTGACAATGCGCCCGGAAATAAAAGAACATTTTAGTTAAATGCACACTATCAATTACCTGCTATGCTCAAATTAAATATCAACAAGAAAATCTACGAACTGGATATTGATCCTGATACGCCATTACTGTGGGCGCTCAGGGATGTAATTGGGTTGGTGGGAACAAAATATGGATGTGGCGTAGCACAATGTGGCGCTTGTGTAGTTCACCTGAACGGTGAAGCCGTTCGCTCCTGTGTTACAAAGGTTAGCAGGGCCGCCGGACAGCAGGTTGTAACAATTGAAGGCTTATCAGAAAACAATGACCATCCATTACAAAAAGCATGGCTGGAATTAGACGTTAGTCAGTGTGGGTATTGCCAGGCGGGCCAGATCATGTCGGCGGCAGTTTTGCTGAGAGAAAACAAGAATCCGACTGATAAAGATATTGACAACGCCATGGAAGGCAACATTTGCCGCTGCGGTACTTACCTGCGCATTCATAAGGCAATTCACCTGGCAGCGGAAATGCAGCGCAAAGGATCGAAGTAAAAACGTCTCTAACCTGGAAATAAAAAATATACAGATGGAAATTGCACCAGGAAAAAAGTTTTTCATTCAATATACAAAATTCATTATAGTTATAACTGTTATTGTAACCGTGGTTGGGTTGTCGGCAAGCGGGTTTAGAAGCAATAATCAGTTTGAAACAGTAAGGAATAAAAATGGAATGATGATAGATAGCGCTGCATCTGTGGCAGCGTTTGAGAAGGTATACCGGGTTTTAATGAGTCCGCGATGCATGAATTGTCATCCGTCCGGCGATATACCGCTCCAGGGAGATGACAGCCATTTGCATACTATGTCGCCGGTAAGGGGGAAAGACGGAAAAGGTGTATACGCGATGAAATGTTCGAATTGCCATCAACCCGCCAATTCGCCGGGGTTAAACACACCCCCGGGGAATCCAAAATGGGCGCTTCCGCCCGCCGATATGAAAATGGTTTTCGAAGGAAAATCACCCCGTGAACTTGCGTTGCAAATAATGGATTACAAACGAAACGGGCACAAAAATAAAGCGCAATTGATAGCACACGCAAGAGATACCCTGGTAAAGGCCGGATGGAATATGGGCGAGGGCCGCAAACCACCACCACTATCGTATAAGGAATTTGTGGCAGCATGGGATGAGTGGATTAACAACGGGGGAATAGCACCTAAGAATTAATTTGAAATAAGAGTCGCCTCACTCTTAATTTATCGCGGTGTCTCCGGCTTTAAAAACTCTTCGGTTGACCATTACCTGGTAATGCTTTCCGCTCTTCAATCAATAATATTTAGCTGCTTAATGACAGACCTGTAATATTGCCTGCCAATGGGAAGGGGCTCTCCGCTGATTGTTAAATGATCCCTGGCGATGTTATCAATAAAATAGATGGAGACAACACACGAGCGGTGAATTTTGATAAATATTTCCGGAGGCAATTTTGTTAATGCACCCGATAAGGTCGATCGAACCAGGCAATGCGTTTTATTCGATAGATGGATTTTAGTATAATTTTTTTCTGCAACGAGGCACACAACTTCTTCAGGTTTAAGTCTTTTCAATACTTTGTTTTGCCAGACAAAAAATGGCTTCAGCATATTGGATGGTAAGTTTACATGAAAGAATACCAGCAATATATAAAAAATTTACATATGATCAATGGGCGTTAATAATTCACCCGCTTATTTTTGACGCACCCTTCTTTTTGTTGAACAATAACTCCTCTTTGCTACTTTGATGATACCACTGTTCTTCCTTTTTGGGTCCTCTTTGCCTCCCCGGGGCCCGGGGATGTACAGAGGAGGAATAGAGGAGGAATCGGGGAGAAGCTATGGAGAAAGTGCCGTTCGTCCCACCAATGTCGTTATTCGTCCCAGGTTTTTGGCAGTGTCGTCCCATTTTGCCGGGTGTTTTCGGGGAAAATGTGCTGTTCGTCCCAGGTTTGAGAACAGTCCGTCCCATGTATCAGAGCATTCCGGCACATTTTTGAAAAACGGGATGGGAGCAGATGTAGATTTGCTTTATCAGTCACTGCCAAAGGAGTTTTCGCTTAGGGATAACGGGAAGAGCGGACCTGTTAACCCTCTCCCCCGGCAGCGACCGGTAAAGGAAACAACATTTTCAAATCTCAAAATTAAGTTTTTTATGGCACACTCAAATAACAGTGTTATAACCGGCAAATTCAGGGGCACCCTCGGAAAAGAGCTCGTATTTCGCGAGTGGGAGGGCAAAACTGTAGTTGCCAAAGCGCCTAAAAGCAGGAAGAAAGGTCCAACACCTGAACAGGCAGAAACACAGGAAAAATTCCTGCTTGCTTCACGATATGCACGGGCTGTTGTAAAAAATCCTGACCAGGGCATGGCAGAGGCTTATGCTGCTTTTCTCAGACCCCGGCAAAACGTGTATAGCAGGGCGGTGGAAGATTTTATGTCTCCACCTGAAGTTAAAAGCATCAGTACGCGTAATTACCATGGTGTTGCTGGCGGCAAGATTGTTGTGCGCGCCTTTGATGACTTCCGCGTCGTAAAGGTATGGGTGGAAATATATGCTGCCAACGGCACACTATTGGAAGCAGCTAATACTGAACCAGACACGAATGGTCTTGACTGGATCTTCACCGCCACGATGGCCAACAACCCGCTGGCTGGTAGTAAGGTCATAGCCATAGCCACCGATGTTCCGGGTAATGAAGGAACGTTGGAAGTTAGGTTGTAATGTTTTTACCAGGAAGGTGTCCCGGCCCGGGCGTGGACACCTTCCACATTATTTTTTTGATCAACTTCAAAACAAATTATATGAGCAAATTATCAAAGCGCCATTTTTGGGAGTGGTTCAAACGTCATCACCAGGAATATCTTGCGCTGAACAAAAAGCCTAAAAAAGAAGTCAGTTACTGGTTGCAGGAATTGACCACTCATGTACGGGCCTATTTCAAGTTCTTTGGGTTCAGCCTGGTACTACCTGATAAAGGAACTGCCCGGTTAACCATCACTGTAAAAGGTAAGGCGAAGCATTTTAAAAAGGCGGATGCATTTGTTGCCACTGCCCCCGACATACCCGGCTGGAGCATCCATGCGCTGGAAGACCCCATGCCTGTTGATTTTTTATTGGAAAAGCAACTGGAAATTACCGGTATAGATCCCTGGGAATTCCATTTTTCCTTTGCCGGCGATCATCCGGAGGATACAGCGCTTATCATGTATCACCCGTTATACACGGAAGACAACAGGCGTCTCTTTTTGGAAATGGCTTATGAAACAGTATATCATTTATTGGGCGAACGCTCTTTCGGGACGGATATAGACCACGTGGAAGTTGACAACCTTTCCTGCGCCGATCCTGAAAATGTGTACAGGCTGGAAGAATTGCCCATCCATATCGGCTGGCGCAGCTCTTCTATGGTGGTAGATCATGATGGAACATTGATGAGTATGCATTCGTAATGGGATGTAGCACTAAACCTTATCCTTTTTTTATATTACTCAAGGCGCCTTTTTCTTCTGCAACAAAATATTGTATTCATTAGCCGCTGTCAGCTTCACCTCCTGCGTTTGAAAATCACAGTGACTGAATACTAAAATAGAGTCTTTATCGGTAACGGGAATATAGTATACACCGTCTGACTGTGTTCCTGATATCATCTTGGTGCCTTTTACGGCCACCTGTACGCCCTCTACCGGGCCGGTTTCGTCGGCAGCAGTAACAATGCCTGTAATAGTGCGGCCTGCCGGTGATGTCCAACTGCCTTGCAGGGCCCATGCTGTAATGAGTAGCAATAAGGTGTATTTGCGAAGCATAACAGGTAGGATTTTATTAGTCTACTAAAAATATAGACAAATATACGGGAATATTTGGAGGGGAGGGAAATATGGTTTTATTTTGTGCTCTCCATCAACGTCTTCACCGCGGTTTGCTTACGGAATAGCATATCATTTTTTACCTATTAAATTATTGTCATGAACCTGAGAGCAGTGTTTTTGACAATGGGGATTATTGTGTTCAGCGCAATGGTCACCATTGCTCAAACATCCCCCCGTAGCATTACCGGTACCATAAGGTCCGATGACCGGCAGCCCCTGGAAGGCGCCAGTATTACCGTAAAAGGCAGCAGCAAAGGAGTTTTCAGTAAAAAGGATGGCTCTTTCCGGTTGGAGCTTACCGGCAACCAGCGCGTAATTACCATTTCTTATGCTGGGTTTGAAGAACAGGAACTCATCATTACAGAGCAGGATCAATACCAGGTGGTACTCAAAAAAGCCACAGCCCAACTGGAAGACATTGTGATTACAGGATACAGTACGCAAAGAAAGCGGTTTATAGCCGGCGCCATCACTACGGTGGGAGGCGATGAGATCAAGAACAGTCCGGCTGCGGGTTTTAACCAGCTATTGCAGGGAAAGGCCAGCGGGGTACAGGTGCTGGCGAATTCCGGGGTGGCAGGCGGCAGCATTACCTTCCGTATCAGGGGAAACAATTCCATCAATGCCAGCAGCGATCCCCTGTACATCATTGACGGCGTATTTGTGAGCAACGCAGAAACAATACAAACAGGTCTCGGACAGCAGCAACCGACCAACCCGCTGGCTACCATTAATCCTTCCGATATTGAAAGCATCACCATCCTGAAAGATGCGAACGCCACGGCTATCTACGGGTCGCTGGGCGCCAATGGCGTGGTCATTGTTACTACCCGTCGTGGTAAACTCAATGCCAAACCGCGGATCACCCTGAATACTTACCAGGGATGGGCCGTGGCAGTGAAAAAACTCAAAGTGGCCAATGGGGTGGAGACCGCCAAACTGGCCAACGAGTCCAGGCTGAATACCGCCATTGATAACGGGCAGGACCCCAGCACCGTGGTATTGCCCTTTCCCAATCCCGATACCTTAAAGACCTACGACCGGTTTGCCGACCTGTATCGAACGGCCCGTACTTCCAGCTATGAGTTGTCGGCACAGGGAGGTTCTGAAAAGAATACCTACTATGCAAGCATTGGCTACCTGAAACAGGAATCAGTTGTAAGACCTTCCAACTTTGAACGGTTTACCGGGCGGCTGAACTATGATAACAATCTTTCGCCGAAACTGAAACTGGGCACCAGTATTGGCCTCACCCGCACATTGCGTAATGTAAGCAGCAATGACAACAACTCGCAGGGGGTGATCAACTCTGCTTTGTTCGTGCGCAGCTACCTGCCCATTTACAATGCCAATGGCACCTACGCCCGTTATGGCAGCTTTGATAACCACATTGCCCTCATCAATCACCTCAGCAACAAAGCCGTCGGCTGGCGTATCATTGGTAATGCATTCCTGGAGTATGCCTTTTTGCCCGAACTCAAATTGCGCAGCAGTTGGAGTATAGACAAGGCCGATGAATCGGAAAACAACTATGCCAGCACGCTGATCAGTGCGGGCATTTCTACCAATGGCTCAGCCAATGCGTATGAAACGCACAACCTTGTTTTATTGAATGAACAGGTGCTTACCTACATCAAATCCTTTGGCAGGGATAAACAACATTCGGTCAATGCCTTGATCGGGAATACCATCAGCACCACGATCAGTGAGCTGACTTCCGCTTCAGGCACTGGTTTTCCCAGCAATAATATTACCGCTATTTCAGGGGCCTCTATACGCTCGGGTTCCTCTTCAAGATCAGTAGCCAAGCTGGCTTCCTTCTTCGGAAAGGCCAGTTATACCTTCAATGATAAATATACGCTCGATGCCAGCTTGCGGGCGGATGGCTCCTCCAGGTTTGGCGCCAACAACCAATGGGGTTACTTTCCTTCGGGTGGAATTACCTGGCGCGCCGGCCAGGAAGCCTTTATTGAAAGGCTGAACTTCTTTGATGACCTGAAAGTACGGGCCAGCTTTGGGCTTACCGGCAACCAGAACGGCATTGGTGCGTATGCGGCAAAAGGCTTGTGGGGTTCGGGTGCCAATTACCTGGAAATTGCCGGTACGGCACTTTCCCAACTGGCCAATCCCGACCTCACCTGGGAAACCACCCGCCAGTTTGACGCAGGTGTTGATTTCTCGGTGCTCAACAAACGCCTGAGCATTAGCCTCGATTATTATTATAAGTATACCTACGACCTGTTACTGAATGTAAATATCCCCAACCGCTTAGGGCTTAATTCCCTGTTGCAGAACTACGGCGCTGTAAGCAATAAAGGCGTGGAGGTAAGTGTGCACAGCACCAACATCAGCACCCGCACGTTTAGCTGGACTACTGATTTCAATATCTCTTTCAATACCAACCGTATTGAGAAACTGGCTTCTGATATAAGCCTCGGCGCCTCCGGGCGCAATATATCCATTCTCAGGAAAGGATATGCTGTGAACTCCTTCCAATTGTACAGGCAATTGTATGTAGACCCGCAAACCGGTAATGCGGTATATGAGGATGTAAATAAAGATGGTTTTATTACCAGTGCCGACCGGCAGATCGTGGGCAATGCCCTGCCCAGGTATACAGGAGGATTAACGAACAACCTGTCGTATAAAAACTTCGACCTCAATTTCTTTATCTACTTCCAGCAGGGCAACAAGATTATGGACATGAATGATTTCTTCATGGTGCATGGCGGTGCACAGGCCAATATCGGTTTTGTGCCCCGGCAATTGCAGCGCTGGCAAAAGCCGGGAGATATTACGGACATACCAAGGCTCACCACCTATAGCAGCAATCCCAATCAAAATGGCGGACCTGCCAATAACTACGGCGGCAATGTGGCCAACCTGAGCAGCCGGTACCTGAAAGATGGTTCTTTTGCCCGGTTGAAAACATTGTCAGTAGGCTACAACTTCCCCCATGACTGGCTGGGGGCTGTGAAGATCAGCAACGCGCGGTTGTATGTACAGGCTACCAACCTGTTCACGGTTACCAACTATTCCGGTCCCGACCCCGAAGTAAGTTCTCAAAGTGGCAACCAGAATACAGCCGGCTACGACTGGGCTACAGTGCCACAGCCTAAAACAGTGCAGGTAGGTCTTACGGTAACATTTTAAATAATCAATACGATGAAACGTTCCTATATACTTTTATTGTTGGCAGGTACTTTGTCTCTATCCGCCTGCTCAAAATTCCTCGAAGAGGATCCCAACAATGCGATTCCGGCTGAAAAGGCTATTACCGATGCCGGTACGGCCAGGGCTGCCATTACAGGGGTGTATGATGGCTTGCAGGGATACTATGCGGCCAACTATCCAACCCTGGGCACTATCACGGCAGATAATGTGGTGTTTAACGGTACGCTGAGCCAATACCTGCAACTGGACCAGAATGCCATCCCTACCGACAATGTAACTACGGTAGCTGCCTACCAGGGTATTTACAAAACGATCAACTCGGCTAATAGCGTGATTACGTATGTGCCAGGCATTACTGATCCTTTACTTACGCAGGCAGAAAAAGAGAAGATACTGGGAGAAGCCTATTTTGCCCGTGCATTGGGTTACTTTGACCTGGCCAGGGGCTGGGGTGGTGTGCAACTGCAACTAAAACCTACCACTAACATCAATGATGCAAAAGGGATAAAGCGCAGTACACTGGATCAAACCTATGACCAGGTACTGGCCGACCTGACAGAAGCCGAGAAGCTATTACCCGAAGATGCCACCACCCGTAACCGGGCGCAGAAAAGCACCGCGCGTGCTTTGCGGGCCAGGCTGCACCTGTACAGGAAGCAGTGGGCGGAAGCGGAACAATATGCTTCGCTGGTCATCAGTAACACAGCAAAATATGAACTGGTTCCTTATAAGTCATTTTTTACAGCGCCTTTCCTGAGCAGGGAATCTGTTTTTGAGTTAACTTTCTCTGCCAATGACCGCAATACATACTGGAACCTGTGGTACCCAAGTTCCTCCGGAGGACAATACACGCTGAAGCCT
Organism: Paraflavitalea devenefica; assembly: GCF_011759375.1. Taxonomy (NCBI): domain Bacteria; kingdom Pseudomonadati; phylum Bacteroidota; class Chitinophagia; order Chitinophagales; family Chitinophagaceae; genus Paraflavitalea; species Paraflavitalea devenefica. The sequence continues at coordinate 46,398 of NZ_JAARML010000005.1, forward strand.
TCCAATGCATTGGTGGCAAAACTCAATAATCCCGCTGTCGGCGGCACAAGGAATAGTCTTATTGCCGGTACCGGCAGTAATGTGTATGGTGTATTGTACAATACCAGTGCTACCAGTACCGATCCCGCTTACCTCATACGATTGGCAGAGTTATACCTGATCCGTGCCGAAGCCCGGGCGCAACAAAATAAGCTCACCGGAGCAGAGGGCGCTATTGCCGACCTGGATGCGGTGAGGGCCAGGGCTGGTGTACCAGCCTCCACCGCCGTTACCAAAGAAGAAATATTACTGGCTATTGAGGAAGAAAACAGTGTGGAGTTTGCTTTTGAGGCCCACCGTTGGTTCGACCTCATACGCACAGAAAGGGCCGGTGTGGTATTGGGGCTCACCAATAAGAATTACTGGCTGTTCCCCTTACCTTATTCAGATGTATTGTCTGATCCTGACCTCGAAGGCAAAAACAATCCGGGATACTAATAACAAAACACCTACAAACGCATGATAAAAAACTCTTTCACCGTATTACTCCTGGTGGCTACCGTTATCACCACGCAGGCCCAAAACAACTACTACTTCAGCAAACAGGAAACATTCGACCCGAAGATACCCACGCCCGAACAGTTCTTAGGATATGCCATCGGATCGCATTATACCCGGCATGATCAGTTGATCGCTTACCTGAAGGAACTTTCCAGGCTAAGCGATAAAGTACATTACCAGGTCATTGGCAAAACCTACGAATTGCGCGACCAGGTGATCGTTACCATTACCGCTCCCGAAAACTATGCAAAGCTGGATGCCATCCGGCAGGAACATATCAACCAGGTTGATCCGGGAAAACCTGCTTTACCGGCCGGCGCACCCGTGATCGTTTTATTGGGATATAGTGTGCATGGCAATGAAACCTCCAGTGGTGAAGCGGCTTTATTGACTGCCTATTATCTCGCAGCCAGCCAAAGTGAAGCCACGCAAAAGTGGCTGAAGGAAGCTGTTGTATTCATCGATCCATCCCTCAACCCGGATGGAAGGGACAGGGCTGCCAACTGGCACAATGCCTACAAGTCCTTTCCCAATACCACCGATCCGGCTGATAAGGAACACATCGAAGCATGGCCCAATGGCAGGAGCAATCATTACCTGGCCAACCTCAATCGCGACTGGCTCAGCGCCACACAAATTGAAAGCCAGAACAGGCTGGAGTTCTTCCACCAGTGGTATCCCAACGTGCACATAGATTTTCATGAAATGGGAGGCAACAGTACCTATTACTTTGAACCCTCGCCCAAACGTACGCAAAGTCCTATCATGCCACAGGCTTCTTATGATTTTAATGCTACGCTGGCAAAATACCATGCGGCGGCCTTGGACAATATTGGTTCTTTATATTTTACCAAAGAGCAGTTTGATAACCTGTCACCCATCTATGGTTCCACCTATCCTGATTTCTTTGGGGCGGTAGGTATTACTTTTGAGCAAGGCAGCTCCCGCGGACTGGAACAGGAAACGGAGGCAGGGATACTTACATTTCCCTTCACCATACGCAACCATGTAACCACGGGCATTGCTACGGTGAAAGCGGCTGTGGAAGAAAAGAAGGGACTCTTCAACCTGCAGAAAGAATTCTTCCGGTCGGCAGTAGAGCAGGGCAGGGCATACCCGGCCAAAGCCTTTGTGTTTGGTGACAGCAGGGACCAGTCGCTTACCCGTTCTTTATTGGCTCTACTGTTAAAGCACCGGCTGAAAGTATATGAATTGAACAGCGATCTTTCGCAGGAAGGAAAGAAGTTTGAAAAGGGGAAAGCATACCTGGTTCCTTCCGACCAACCGAACTTCCGTATCGTACATTCCATCTTTGAGGAAACGACTAAATTGAATGACAGCCTTTACTATGACAACACTTCCTGGAGCCTTATTCATGCTTATGGATTGCAGTATGCCCGCCTCACGGCGCCGCCGGCTACCAGGGGCGCGCAGGTGACTGCAGTCCCGGTAGTAAAAGGCAGTGTAACCGGTGGCATTGCTGCGTATGCTTACCTCGTTAACTGGAGTGAATACAATGCGTCCAAAGCATTGTATTACCTGTTGAGCAAAGGGGTGGTGGTAAAAGCGGCTCATAAACCCGTGACGATACAAACCCCGGCAGGTGTCAAGGAATTTGGTTATGGCAGTCTGGTGATACCGGTAGCTGCACAAAAAATAAGTGCTGATAGCTTATATACACTGGTAAAGGGGGCTGCTGAAAAAGCTGCCATAGATATTTATGGAACGGCTACCGGCTTCAGCACCGATGGCATTGACCTGGGTAGCAACAATGTGAAAGCAGTGCAAAAACCAACCGTAGCAGTCATTGCAGGGACAGGTACCAACTATGAAGAAGTAGGGCAGGTATGGTTCTTACTGAATCAGCACCTGGAGTTGCCGGTTACCAAACTGGATGTGGCTGCTGTAGGCCGGGCCGATCTTACCCGGTACAACAACATCATATTGGTAAGTGGTAATTATAATGGTCTTGATAAAGTGGCTATAGCAAGACTAAAGAACTGGGTGGAAGAAGGCGGTACCCTCATTGCTTTTAAGAATGCGGCAGAATGGGCCATCCAGCAGGAAATAATTAAGGAAAAGCTGTTTATTGATTCTGCTGCCTTGAAGGGTACCAACGAACGGATTGATTACGTGCTGCAGGAGGTAACAGAAGGGGCCAGGCGCATCAACGGCGGTGTATTTGTGGGCGACATTGATATCACCAATCCCATTGCTTTTGGGTTGACCAGCCGGAAAATATTCTTTACCAAGAACAGCCAGACCATTTTACAGCCCAGCCGAAACAAATATGCCACCATTGCCAAATACGCGGCAGACGCTTACATAGGTGGTTATGTTTCCAAAAAGAACATTGCCAGGATCAACAATACGGCTGCCATATTGATCAGCCAGGCAGGGAACGGGAAAGTAGTGTCCTTTGCCGATGATCCTTCTTACCGCAGCTACTGGCATGGAACAGACAGATTATTGCTCAATGCCATCTTTTTTACTTCCGGTATTCAATTAGGCCTTGGCACCAACTTCAACGAAGCACACGAAGAATAAAACCGTAATACTGGCGCAAGCATGCCGCTCAGCCTCGTGCGATAGGGTGCTTGTGACAACAAAAAGGGTCGCTGAACAAAAACATTCAGCGACCCAATAATTAATAATCAGTAATTAATAATCTTATTGAAGCGGATCAAACGTCCCCCCTGACCAGCCTTTCGTTTGTGCCAGGTTACTGTTCAGTTGCAAATGCCGCGAAGGAATGGCAAAGAAATAATACTCCGGCTTCCAGAGAATATCGAACTGGGTGTCGAGTTCCTTAACCGTGTGTTGAAAATAGGTAGTATAATTGGTTTGCAAATGCTCTACCAGTTGCTGTGGGGTCATTTTGCCGACAATGTCTTCATCCCATTGTTTTTTGGGGATCTTTAGTGTAACAGTAACTCCATGCCGCCTGGTGCCGTTCAGGGTGCTTTCAAATGCCCGCCACCTTCTCAGGTCCCAGAAGCGTTTACCTTCAAAAGCCAGTTCAAGTTGCCGTTCCAGCCGGATGGCATTGCGCATCTGGACTTTGGTCATGCCGGGTTGGAGACCATACAAATTATCACCGCCTGCATCAATACCCGCACGGGCCCTGATGGCTGTCAGTAAAGGATAGGCTTCTGAAGTCCTGTCTGTTTCATTGGCCGCTTCCGCAAGATTCAACAATACTTCTGCATAGCGAAGCTCTATCCAGTCGGTACCGCTGTTGAAAGCCTGGCTGGAGGTTTGGGTAGTATCTACCGCCTTGCGCATATAAAAACCAGTGATGGTAGGACTATTCTGTTCACCGCCCACAAACGTCCACTGTAACCGTCCGGCTTGAAAACCGGTAACGCCTACCTGCCATAGCGCCCCGTTATAAACAATCGTCTGGTTAAAGCGCGGGTCCCTGTTCTTCCAGGAATAATCCGGATCATAAGTATAAGTACTATTAGGGTCATTGATGGCGCGGCCATCTTTCATGGGGAAAGCATTCACGATTTCCAGGGCAGGCCGGTTGCCGCCGGTAGCGCCCTGCGAGATGTCGAGAGGGCGGGTAGCAGCCGACCAATTGTGCCAACTGGCGGCATTGGTAGACACGAACTGATACCGGCGCACAAAAACCACTTCTTTATTCATTTCGGTGAACCACAAATTGCTAAAACCCGGAAACAGGCCAAAACCCTGTGCATCCAGCGATTCTTTGGCTGTTTTGTTGGCCTCATAAGCTGCCTGCCAGCGGCCGCCGGCAGTTTGATTGGGATCGAACTGCGGACTGGCATAGAACAACAGAACGCGGCCTTTCAGGGCCAGGGCAGTACCCTTATGTACCCGGCCATTGTTGTCTGTTGTGCCAACCTTTGTAGCCGGCAGATAACTAATGGCGCTGTCCAGGTCTGCCAGGATCCGGGTCATCGTTTCTGTGGTGGTATTTCTGCTTACGTACAGGTCGTCTGTTAATTGTTGAGGTGTCAGCACCAGCGGCACGCCGCCATAACGTTTGGCCAGCTCGAAATACTGCCATCCCCGGAAGAAAAAGGCCTGTCCTTTTAACCACTTCCGGTTGGCTTCAGAGAGCGTGCCCTTATCAATTTCGGTCAACAGGACATTGATACCCCTGATCTCGCTATAAGGCCAATAGTCAATGGAATTTTCAGTTAACTGGCCATACATATAACTGCCGCCACCATCCGATTCATCCGAATAATCCGCATATTCTGTACTCCAGGCAGGCAGGTTTTCTGCATGTATCCTGTTCGCGTAGGCGGTAGCCAGATCAAGGTCATTCCATACGTCTGCTTCGTCCACTGCTTCCGGGTTGGTTTTGTCCAGTATCTTTGTGCAGCCACCCAATAAGCAGCCCCAAAACAACAACAATAATATTCGGGATAATTTCATAATAGCATCATTTAAAAGTTACAGGCCGATATTTAAGCCCAATGAATAACCTGCCATCATAGGATACGACAGGATATTGTTCATCTCTGGATCATAGATCTTATTCCCGGTATACACCATCAGCAGGTTGCTACCTGTAAAATATACCCGCATACTCTTCATACCCGTGGGTTTTATAAAATCATGTGGAAGGTTATAGGAAACCGTCAGGTTCTTTAAGCGTACAAAAGAATTGTCCACCAGGAATAAAGTTGATTCATCAAAACGGGTCCGGTAATTAATGACCCGGTAGCCGGGATACTTGCCGTTGGGGTTTTCAGGCGACCAACTGTCGGCCCAGTAACGGAAGGAAGCTTCTTCTGTCCTTGCCTGGATATCGCGGCCTGCTGTAGGTAGCATGGCTTTGGCGCCGGCCACTCCCTGGAAGAGGATATCTATGCTCAATCCTTTCCACGAACCGCCAAGGGATAAGCCGAAGTTCATGGGAGGTGAACTGTACTGTGCAATGACTTCCCGGTCATCAGCAGTGATCTTTCCATCTGGTTCATCCGAATTAACGCCCCGTATGTCTTTATAATTCAGCATGCCCAACTGGGGCTTTACTCCTATGATCGTATAGCCTTGCGGCAGCGCGTCCAGGTCTTTTTGTGTACGTAGGACGCCGGTCGCTACATAGCCAAAGATCCGTCCGGTATTTTGACCTATTTGCGACTGGTACGGGCGTATATTCTGGGCCTCATCCAGCCGTACTACCTCATTGGTGGCAAAGGCAAAATTCCCTTTTACATAATAGTTGAATGATTTATTGGTATTGCTGGCATAGTCCAGCTCCACCTCAATTCCTTTTGAATTGATCTCCTGGTAATTTTCATCCGGCAGGTCGGCGCCCAGTGTACTGGGAAGGCTCTGTTGTCTTGAACCAAGGATATCATACGTATGGCGGTAGAAAAGGTCCAGCTTGAAGCCCATCTTACTATTCCAGAAACGGGTGTCTAAGCCGGCATTGTAGTTTAATGATTTTTCCCAGGTAAGGGCCCTGTTCACAAGCCGCCCTTGCTCCAGTCCGTAAGACTGCTCATTAAAAATAGCGCCGGGCTGAATGACGTACGACTGCAGCCATTGAAAATTACCTACCTGGTCATTCCCCAGCAAACCAACGGAGGCCCGTAATTTAAGATCATTCACAAAGCTGACCGTTTTAAAGAAAGGCTCATCAGAAACCCTCCATCCGGCAGACAAAGAAGGGAAAAATCCCCAACGGTTTTCCGGTGCAAAGATCACAGAACCATCATAGCGGAAGGAAGCTTCCAGCAGGTATTTCTGATCATAATTATAGCTCACCAGGCCAACATAGGAGAGCCTGGCCCATTCGCTCAGTGAGCCTTCGGTTGCGGAGACACTGCCGCCGGCTATATACTGGTCAATAGCGGGAGAAATAAAATCATCCCGCCGGCCACTGAACCAGGTATTATTTTCCTCGGCCTGCTCATATACCAACAAGGCGTCGAGGCCATGCTTGCCAAAAGTCCGCTTGTAATTCAATTGTGCATTGAACTGGTACCGGTTGATCTTGTCGTTCCTCGATAGCAGGAACTCTGGTGTTGCCCTTAGTTTGGGACCTATCACCTGGTCACCTACGATATGATTGTTTTTGCCCGTGGTGTTAAAGTTCGTCATATTATAAGGCAGGTTGAACTGCTTAGTATAAATATCACGGCTATACCGGTTGATAGAAACCTTGGCGCTCAGCCCCTTTACAAAAGGCACCGTATAATTGATCGTGGCCAATACATTCGTGCCTGTCCATTTCCTTTCATTATAACCCGCAATAGCCGGGTCAAGCACCACACCGGGATGCCACTCTACCCAGTTGCCCACCGGCAGTCCGTTTACATAAGGAGGCACCATGGCTGGTCTGAACATCAGGGCCTTGTACAGGTCTTCCATCCGCCAGTTATTCACATCCCAACTGGGGCCATTGGTATTGCGGGTTTCTGTATTCAGGTCCAGCGATACCTTCAGGTTCTTTGTTACAGTCACATCTATATTCCCCCGTATGCTCAGCTTTTGGTAATCAATATTATTAAACGAGCCGGTAGCTTTATTATACGATCCCCCTAAAAAATACCGTACATTTTTGGCGCCCCCGCCCACATCCAGGGAGTGTTGCGTGGTCATCGGATCTTTCCACACTTCATCTACCCAATTCCAGGAATGGGTTTTAAAATAATCCAGCTCATCTGCTGTATAATACCGCGGATCTGTTTCCACAACATTAATATAACGCAACTGGTGATTAATGGCGGAAGCGTGCTCAAAAGCATTCAGCCTTTCAGGGATCTTCGTAGGCTGCTGCAATCCAAACAGTCCATTATAAGATACCTTAGGCGTTCCTTCTTTACCTCTTTTAGTGGTAACCAGGATAACGCCATTCGCGGCCCGTGAGCCATAAATAGCGGCAGAGGCGCCGTCTTTCAGGATCGTAATATTTTCTACTTCATAAGGAGCCAGTCCGTCAAAAGCAAACTTATCGCTCACCACGCCATCTATTACGAACAGCGGGCTGGAATTATTAAAAGTACCTACCGACCGGATCCTGATGGAGGATTCCATACCAGGCGTACCGGCAGATTGCGTGATGGTAGCACCGGACAACCGGCCTGCCAACGCATTGGAGAGATTGTCAACAGGCGTATTGGCAAACTCAGTACTGCTTACTGTAGATACAGAGCCTGTAACTGTTCCCCTTGCCTGGGTACGATATCCGATCACTACCACCTCATCCAGTTTACTTTGTACGACTGTCATCGTCACATTAATAACAGCCCGTTTGTTAATAGCAATACGTTGCTCCGCATACCCGGTAGCGGAAAAGATCAATGTTCCATCTGCAGGAGCGGTAATAGAAAAGCTCCCGTTATCATTGGTAACTACTGTAGTAGTCGAACCGCTTAGGGCAACAGTAATGCCGGTAAGTGGTCCATCTGCACCGGACACTGTTCCTTTTACCACTGTATCGGCTAACTTTTTAAAATCGTCCGGGATACCAGGGAAGCCTTTATGATTGACTGGATCTGCCAACAGTGTTTGGCAAACAAGCAGGGCTGAAATGATCAAGCCGGATAATCTCAGCGGAATGAGAATCAAAGCAGTAGTTTGTTTCATGAAAGTATAATTTGGCAAGTGGATAATACGGGACGGATGCTTTCAGAGGAAGGTCAATACAAGGTTAACAAGGGCTACGGGAGCGGTCCTTACATTTACAGGGATTCAATCGTTATATATGATATATATGCAATTGACTAAATAGTACAGAAAGCCGGATAGGGGTTGTTGGCATTTTATTCAATCATTTTGACATCACTATCCGGTTGTGGTTATACGTTATTGACAAAAATTAAGAGCGGCTAAAATAGCTTACACAAAAGCCATTTTAGTGGTATGGTGGAATGGTATTTTAATACATATTCGTCATTATGAAAAAACACGATCCCGTTTCCCGCCGCCAATGGTTCGAACGTATGGCTATTCCTGCAGTGGCGCTTGCCGGTGCAAGTCTCACAGGTATTCCCGCTGTTGCAGCGCCTGCGCATACCAACGATAAAGCAACGCCATTGGCAGGCACAAGCATCTATGACATCCGCGACTTTGGCGCCAAAGGCGATGGACAGACTTTAAATACCACTGCTATCCAGGCTGCTATTGACGATTGCCACCAAAAACAGGGCGGCACTGTATTAATACCGGCAGGCGATTTTATTTGTGGCACCATAGAAATGAAATCAGGCGTTACCCTGCACGTAGCTACCAATGGCCGCTTACTGGGCAGTAAACGCCGCGAAGACTATACAGCCGGTAAGGGAGTGCCTTCCGGCAATGGTAATATTGTTTTTATCTACGCCGCCAATGCAGAGAACATTACGGTGGAAGGCAATGGTACCATAGATGGCAATGGGTTATCTTTTTATAATGGTAAAGGGGATAATACCGGACCGGGACAAAGAGGCGTTGGCGGTAACTTCGACCGGCCGCATCTTCTCATCTTTTCCCAATGCACCAGGTTCCAGGTAAAAGATGTATTGCTTACCAACAGTGCCTATCATTGTTTCCGCATCCTGAAATGCAAGCATGTGCAGTTGCACAACATCCGCATCTACAACCGTGTGAACAAAAACAACGATGGTTTCCATTTCAATGATACCCAGTATGTACACATCTCCGGCTGCGATGTACAATGCCAGGATGATGCCTGCGCTTTATTTGGCAGCAACCAGTTTGTTACCATCACCAACTGTAGTTTCAGTACCCGCTGGTCCATATTCCGTTTTGGCGGCGGTGAAGCACAGAACATCACCGTTTCCAATTGTCTCATCTATGATACCTATGGTTGTCCCGTCAAGATCAGCTCGGGCAGGGCAAGGATCGAGAACCTCAGCTTTTCCAACATCATCATGCGCAACGTGACAGGGCCTATTGGTATTGGATTTACCGGCAGCAGCAACAATCCGAACAACAACAATCCTGCTGCTGATACCGTTCCTTCTTTTGTGCGCAATATCTCCTTCAATAACATCCGTGCTACCGTAGTGGAAAAACCTGTTAACCATCCGGATATCCATTTCGGGGTCAATGTATTTAATGGAGAGCTTAATTCCTGTATTACACTCAATGGGGTAGGGAAGGTATTCCTGGAAAACATCAGTCTTACCGATGTGCATGTTATTTATGCAGGGGGCGGCACCAAAGAGCAGGCAGCAAAAAGACAAGTGCCTGAGTTGAGTGCTGAATACTTTGGCGTATGGGGTACAGAACCTTTTGGCCCACCGGCTTATGGACTCTATGCCCGCAATGTAAAGGGATTGACGCTGCAGAATGTACGCTTTACTTATGAAAAAGCAGACGCACGGCCGGCCGTCATTTTTGATAATGTTCAGGATGCGATTGTCACCGGCCTGAGCGCACAGGGCAGTCCTGAAACAGAATTGCTGCGACTGGTGAACTCAAAAGATATATTATTTACGGCCATCCGGGTGCTCACCCCGGCTGCCACCTTACTCCAGGTGGAAGGTGCTGCCACCGAAAACATTAAAATTGATGGCGGCGATATCAGCAAAGCGGCAAAACCACTGGCTGTTGAAAAAGGAGCCAACAAGAAGGCCGTGACTATACGATCCTGATCGTAAATCTCCGAATACTCCTTCCAGACACAGACAAGTGCGAATGGGGTATTTCTTCCTCAGACTAAAGGAAACCCTTAGACGGTAAATGGGTAAAAAGGAGATATATTAAAAAAATAACTGGCTTCTGGTTGCAAAACCGGAAGCCATTTTATATTTTTCGTATATACTTTATTGTATAAGACCATTAACCTTTATCCCATTCTATGAAAATCAATCCTTGGTTGATCCGTAACCTATGGCTGCTCATAGTGCTTGCCGCTCCCTTAGCCGGCAGGGCCAATATAGCAGATACACCCGCGGTTACTTCCAAAATTGCCGCCACCTTTGATAAAATAAAAGGAGAGAACAGGTTTGTGGGCGAGTTTAAGGAAGGAGATGAAGCCTCACTCCCCATGGGCATTCTCAAAGAGATCAACGGTAAGACCTACATTATCGCCATAGATCAGGCCCGTTTTACACCCCGTGGCGCCTTCTTTAATATATATGCCCGGCTCACCTTGCCCGGCACTTCCGAAGAACTATCCTTTGCTGCTATTGATGTTGCTTTTACGCCTGGAGGCATTGCTGCCGCTGCAGGCACCAAATTACAATTGGTTAGTACACATTCCATTCGAATCAGTGATAAGGTGGACCTGGTATTGCCCGGCGATAAAGGCAATTACATTGAATGGGATTGCAGTGGCTTTAAAAGCGTGAACCTCAAGGGACAGTTTGAATTCAAACGGGGCTTCCTGGAACCGCTCGATGAGCGGGAAACCAAAGTGACAGCCACTTTCCAGTTAAATGCCAAAGACCTGCACAACATACTGGCCCGTGTTGACATGACGCCCTTCACCATTGCCGGCATGCGCGATTTTGCCTTTGAAGTGAAAGAGGCGGTGATAGACATGAGTGACATTGCCAATCCCGAGAGCCTGATGCTCACTGGTAATGACCTGGCTGCCTGGGATGGCGATGCCAACTTATGGAAGGGCTTTTACCTGAAAGAGCTTAGTGTACTGCTGCCAACAGAACTGGCCAATGACCGGGGTGAACGGCCGGTTATCCGCGCTTCCAACATGACCATTGATGACAATGGCGTGTCTGGTAAGTTCAGTGCGGCCAATATTATAAAGCTGGGCGATGCGGATGCAGGCGGATGGCCGCTGAGTGTAGACTATGTGGAGGTGCAGTTGCAACACAACCGGCTGGTGGGCGGTACGCTGAAAGGAGACGTGAATGTTTCCTTCCTGGGCGATGCACCGGTGCGCTACCTGGCCGCTATTGAAACAAGACAGGACGATACCTATTATGCCTTCGCCCTCGAAATAACAGAAGAGAAAAAGTTCAGTTGCTTTGCCGGCGACATTTATTTGTTTCCCAACAGCCAGGTAAAAATTGAAAAATACAAGGGACGATTTATTCCCAGCGCTGTACTGCATGGTAAACTCGATATTAATAAAGGACTGCTGAAAGCACCCGGTATCAGTTTCCAGGACCTCACACTGAGCACACAGAAGCCCTATGTACACAAAGGCGCCTTAAGCCTGCATGGCAGTGTGGGTTTTAAAATAGGTAATTTCCAATGCAGCCTGGATGATCTCACGCTGGGCCTCTCATCGGGCCAGTTTGCCATTGGCACCCATGTGCGCATGAGCCTCATGAACTCAGAAGACAAGGGCTTTGCCGCCACCACCGGCGTAATTGTATTGGGCAGTGTGAAGGAAGAGATACAAACCATTAATACCGGCAAATACGTTGTTGAAAAAACTCGTACCCGCTGGACGTTTGATAAAGTAAAGGTGGGAGATATCGCCATCAACTGCAAGACCACGGCATTCGAACTGGAAGGCGCGGTATCCCTCTTTGATGATCACCCTGTATATGGTAATGGCTTCAAGGGCAAGCTGTCGCTCAAACTGCCGGCGCTGCCCGCGAAGATCGTGGCGCATGCGATGTTTGGCGCCAAAGACGATTACCGTTACTGGCATGTGGATGCCTTTGTGCCCATCCGTATTCCGCTGGCCTCCGCCTTCTCCATCCGGAGATTGTTGGGTGGATTATCCTACCACATGGAACGGCCGCCTGCAATGGACCCGTATAGTGTTCCGGACGCACCGGATTCAACCGGCACGACGAATGCCGATGAACTATTGTCCTATGTACCATCGCGTGAGGCAGGGCTGGGCTTCCTGGCTGGTGTTACCATTGCCACCGAACCTACCCCCACCGTATTTAATGCCGACGTGATGCTGGAGATCATGTTCTCCACATCGGGAGGCTTGCGCTACGTGCAATTTGATGGCGCGGGTTATTTCTTCGCCAACATGAACGAGGGCAAGAAAGGTGAAGAAGCCAAGGCGCCTATAACCGCCAAAGTGTACATGCGGTTCGACAATACCAACAAAAGCTTTCATGCCAGTGTAAAAACCTATATCAACATCTATGAGATCATAAAAGGGACCGGCCCCAACAACCTCGCGGTGGAAGCGGTCATGCACTTTGATCCGCAGGAATGGTGGATGTATGTAGGACGTCCTTCCCAGATGATGGGATTGAATATTGCTGGCCTGGCCACCATACAAAGTTATTTCATGGCAGGTACCAGGGTGGAAGATATGCCGCTGCCACCGCCGGAAGTAACCAGCGTACTGGACATCGGCGATGGCAACTTCATGGCCCAGGAGAATGCCATGTCTACCGGCCGGGGCATTGGCTTTGGCGCACACTTTAAAGTATCGGTGGGCATTGGCAAGGACAAAGGCTTTATCTATGCCTACCTCGGTGTAGGCGCGGGAGCAGATATCCTGTTGCGTGACTATGGCGAGGCGCGATGTAAGGGCAGCAGTGATCCCATTGGTATCAACGGCTGGTATGCTTCGGGTCAGGCGTATGCTTACCTGCAGGGGCGGGTAGGGGTGCGTGTGAAAATACTGGGCCGGAAAAAAGAATTTGATATCCTGTACCTCGCCGCCGCGGCTTTATTGCAGACCAAACTGCCCAACCCTGCCTGGATGCGCGGTGTGATTGGTGTGAAATACTCTATCCTGGGCGGTTTAGTGAAAGGAAAGGCCAGTCTCAAAATGGAGATCGGCTCACAATGTGAGATCGTGAGCGGTAAAGAGATTGACATAAAGGTCATCAATGATATTCAACCCGGCGATCTGTCCAGGGACATCAGCGTATTCAGTGCACCGCAGGTAGCCTTTAACATCCCGGTGGAGAAATCATTCAGCATGATGAACAATGAAGATGTGGTAACCACTTACCAGATAAAGCTGGATGAATTTAAGTTGAGCGATAAAAAGACCGGCGACATCAAAGGCGAACTGGAATGGAATGAAGGAAAGGACGCCGCCACGCTGAACTTCCGCGACATATTGCCGCCGGATGCTGAGCTCATGGCTGCTGTAAAAGTGCACATTGAAAAATGGACAGGTTCCTCCTGGGTAGCGCTTACAGAGAACGGTAAAGTGGATTATGAAGTTAAAGCAGTTAGCTTCCGTACAGGCAGCGCGCCCGGTAACATCCCGGTGGAAAACATTGCGTACAGCTACCCCGTACGTCAACAATTCAACTTCTATACGAAAGAATACAACCGTGGTTATGTGAAACTGAAAAGAGGACAGCCTTACCTCTTCACAGAAACTGACAACAACGGAAGCTGGAAATACTATGCCCGTTTTGAAACCACGGATGGCAATGTCATCAATGCGCCCATGGCCTACGATGTGAACAAAGCGCAACTGGATTTTGAGATACCGGATAACCTGGCGGCGGAAACCATCTACCGCCTGGGTATTGTGAAGGCGCCGGCCAATGCAGTGTCGGTCAACAACAATGTAACGGCACAAAGCACAACGGTAGTGGAGGGCGAAGACGAGACCACTGTTACCGAAAAAACATTGAAAGGCGTAGCGCTGGCAGCCACAGAGACTTCCCTGATGGAAGCTACTTTCAGGACCAGTAAATATGCCACTTTCCGCGAGAAGATGGACGCAGCTTCCAATAGCATGGACCTGCTGGATATTGCGACGGATTATGTGCCGGTCATCGGCAAGCGGTTCGACAGCTATGAAACCTTTGACCGCTTTGAGCTGTCCGGCGATGGTGGTAAAGTATCGCCCTTACTCTTTGCCAAAGCAGCTGTATCGGGCAACTGGTTACAGAACAAGATCGTGCCGCTCCTGTACCAGTCGTACCCGATGGATAAGGATGTGACCATCGAGCAGCGTGATGTGCGCCTGCTGGGCTCGCCGCCATTGCTGGCAGTAAGTGTGTTCAACAACGATCCGGCTCATTATCAGCTAACCAATGAAGCCGTGAATGCAGGTATGGCTCCGGGCATGGCCGGCCGCTTCAGGATCATGTACTTCCTGTCGTACGTAAGCTACCAGGACTACCATGAGCTGCTGTCGAAAGCAGTGGTCAAATACCTGTCGGGCAACACGGGTGCTGTTCCGGCATCCATCAGTCAACTGATGACGACCACTTATCCGGAACTGGAACCCAATCAGCAGTACCAGGTAGAGCTGAATTACCGCTTGCCCGGTACCAATACAGTAACATCAACCATTAATTACAATATCCTGTATAGATAAGACCAACCCATTAACCTAAACTATGAAAACATTAAACCATTGGGCGTTAGCTGCCTGCCTGTTGTACACGGGCGTGGCTGTTGGCCAGCAAAAAGAGCACCGCATCATTGCATTGGCCAATCCCCGCCACGACTCCATTGTCATACGGTGGGCGCCTGCCAGCCAGGTGGCCTGGCAAACCGGCAACAAATACGGTTACTTCATTGATCGTTTTGTGGTGGCGCGTGATGGTAAAGCAGTGGAGCTAACCAATCAGCAACCGCAGCGGTTGCGTGCAGCGGCCCTCCGCCCATTGCCCGAAGGGGAAATGGAATTGCTGGCTGCCAAAGACGACCGGGTGGCCCTGGTAAAAGATGCTACCTGGAGCAAGGACTTCCAGCTTTCTTCTCCGGAAAAGAACTTAGGCGATTACATTACCCAGCGGGGCGAAGCAGATATGCGCTTTGGTTTTGTACTGCTGGCCTGCGACCTTTCACCGGTGGCAGCCAACGCAGCCGGTCTGCGTTTTGTAGACAGAACAGTAAAAAAAGGGGAACGGTATGCCTATAAAATATCCGTAGCGCAGCAACCGAAAGGAGCGGCTATAGAACCGGCCGTTTGTGTCACTTCCCTGCAGGAGCCCATTAAGCTTTCTCCACCGAGAGAGTTCTCTGTGCAGTTTGGCGATAGCCTGGCTGTGCTGCAATGGCTGTCCAATATTGATAAAGGTATCTACACAGCTTATATGGTAGAGCGGTCGCTGGACGGGAAAAAGTTTACACCTGTCACCGACCTGCCGGTGATCTATTCCGGCGACAAAGCAGATCAGTCATTCAGTTACTTCAAAGATTCACTGGCCGATAATGAAACCACTTATTACTATCGCGTGAAAGGCTTAACGCCTTTCGGGGAGTCAGGCCCTTATTCTACCATTGCCCACGGGCAGGGAGCGCCGGCTTATGAAAAGCCGTTCATTGATTCCATTGCAGCCATTGACAATAAAAAGATCTACCTGCAATGGCACCTTGCTGCTTTGTTAAAAAACAAAGCCCAGTCCATTGTGATCACAAGGGCCGGTAAAGCGGCAGGACCGTATAAAGACGTATCACCGGTGCTTGACCGCAAGACGGTTTCCTGGACCGATGAAAAGCCGATAGCAGATGCTTACTACCGGCTGAAGATCAAAACTGTTGATGGACGTACCGTTTACTCGCTGCCGCAACTGGGGCAGGTGATGGATACAGAACCGCCGGCGATGCCGGCAGGCGTAAAAGGAACCATCGACAGTATGGGCATTGTGCGCCTGGAATGGCAGCCCAACAAAGAAACCGACCTGCAGGGATACCGCATCTTCCGTACCAATGCAGCCCACGAAGAGTTTTCAGAAGTCACCAGGCGTATCCTGAAAAAGAACAGGTTTACAGATACCATTAAGATGCAAACACTGTCGGAGAAAATACTGTATCGTGTGGTGGCGGTAGATAAGACATTCAATCCATCAGACTATTCGGATACCTGCACGCTGGTGCGTCCCGACAAAATAGCGCCTGCGGCCCCGCTCTTTACCTATGGCCGCATGCAGGATACGGTCCCCGGTATCTTATTGCAATGGCGCAACAGCCGGAGCGACGATGTGGTAAAGCAGGCATTGTACCGGGTAAATGCAAAGATTGGTTCCGCCAACAGGGAAAGGATACTGCTGGACAGTGGCAACAGTCTGCATGAGTGGCTGGATACGGCTGTACAGGCCGGCAGCACCTATTACTATGAGATCATTGCGGTTGATGAAGCAGGTAATCAATCGAAAGACCGGAGCGGTGATATCCTGTATGAAACAGGCTGGCGTCCGGCCATTAAAGACGTGAAAGCAATGGCCAACCGGGAAAAGCAACAGATCCAGGTGGAATGGAAATACGGCCAGCAAGCAGCCATCTACTACGTGTACCGCTCCGTCAATGACCAGCCCTGGCTGCTGTTTAAAAAACTGGCAGGTACACAAAAAACAGTAACTGATGATGAAATAAAAATAGGCAACAGGTATGCTTACAAAATAAAAGCGGCATGGAAGGAAGGAAAAACAACCATGATGAGCAAGCCTGTTACCGTTGACTATTAAACCTACATCATTCTATGAGAAAACTATACAAGCAATGGACGATGCTCCTGCTCTGCATAGCATCGGGCTGTTCAGTAGCCATGGCCCAAATACGGGTAGAGATCATGGTGAAATCGGTATACGTGGATTATACCATGGACTCTGATGGTTCCTACGGCGGACGGTTCCGTTTTTACTACGATGTAGCTGAAGACCGCTGTGGCCCCTTGCTGCATCCCTTTTGTGGCGATCATGACAAACGTTGTATACGCACAGATGGTAAGTTTTTTTCAGGCGATATCTGGACACCACTTAATATCATCACGCTGCCGGCAAACAGAACTACCTTTACGCTGCACATGCGTACCCACCATGAGCGGCAGAAAGACTGTCCCAGCAGGTCCAGTGAAGAATGTACCGTGGAAAACCTCGGTTGTGGTCACCCCGACAGGCATGAAATGACAACCAGTATGGGCGTTAGCCTGGCCGATTTTCAGCCGGGCGTCTGGACTTCATTAGGCAGGATGACCAACCAGGATGATGGGCTGGCCTATGCCGATCTGCTCATCCGTTATTCTGTTCCCAAACCGGAAAAACCAGCACCGCAGCCCAACCCCTCATCGACTACCTTTTGTGCCCAGGATGTGCTGGAGCTGTCAACCAACGTGCTGCCCAATAATACTGGTCTGCAATACCAATGGCAGTATGCCAAACAAAGCGAAGATTATGAGATCTGGAATCCCGACAAGGACCCGCAAAACTATGAGGACCCGATGTATGGTTGCGGCCACTGGGAATATGATCCCTGGGAAGGACAGATCTGGGTATGGGGAGGCGACTGTCACCTGCCGGATTATATTACTGTTCACAACTGGCGGTCTCTGCCGGTTACCAATAGCAGCACCGACCGTTTTGCGCAGTTCACGCCGCTGCAGGCTATCTTCAACAACAACATTACCGAAAGGTCCAATGTATACTTCCGTACAACGGCCACCAGCCCGGAAGGATTGGTGAGCCCCTGGTCTGATATGTCTGTTTACACCATTCTACCTGCGCCACCTACACTGACTATGTCGGGTGTAGACATCAAACCGTCCTGTATATTTCCCAATAACGGGCGGGTGACCATTCCCTACAATGCCATCAGTACGCCTTTTACACAGGTGCGCTGGTTGCTGAAGAATGGTCACTTTAACAATGGTACCTGTACCATTGTGTTTAACGGGGATGGCACTATTACCAGTACCTGCGGTAACATTGAGTCGCAGAGCAATGGGCTCATCAACGTACCGAAATCGGCTGCAGATGCACCGATCATTATTGATAACTTACCCAAAGGACAGTACACCTTATGGCTCATCAATCCCGGCGAAAACTCAGGCGCCTGTTATACACCGGTAAACATTACCATTGGTGAATACCCGGCCCTTACGCTGGATTCGCTATATGCCAGTAACATTTCCTGCTTCGGGGCCAGTGATGGCGTCTTACGCTTGCGGGCAGGTGGTGGCGATGCTACAGGTGGTTACCAGTTTAAACTGGTGGCTAAAAATCACCCTGCTTTAAGTTTTGATTTTACTACTATCTCAGGAGATGTATTTGAGCGTACCGGTTTGCCGGCCGATGAGTACACCGTGTCTATGAAAAACGCGTGTACGCCGGAAAAATCATTCACCATTGTACTCACAGAGCCAATAAGAACAAGGGGAGCGGCTGTATTCAATCAGCCCACTTGTTACAATCCTGCCAATGGAAGCGTGGTGCTGGATGTATCACAAGGCATGGGTAACTATACTTACCAGTTATGGAATGGAGGTAGTACACCCGTTAAAGAAACAGTGGCTGTTGCTGCCACGCACCTGGTGTTTGATCAGTTGGCGCCGGGCACTTACACCGCAAAAGTGTTGGATGCCAACCGGATGAGCTGTCCGGGCTGGGATACTACCGTGGCGCTCGTGGCGCCGCCGGTACTGGGCACCACGGACTTGCAGGTAGATAGTGTTACCTGTTATGGTGGGGCAGATGGCGTGGTCAAAGTGAAAGGCACAGGCGCCACTGGCCGGTATGTATTTACCCTGCAGCGTAATGGAACTACCGTGAGCACGAATACGGATGGTACGTTCAGCAACCTTACTGCCGGCACTTATTCCCTGATCACGTCAAGACCGGCCGATGAAAGCTGTAATGATACTTATGTTCAAACCATCATAGTACCACAACGAAGCCCATTAAGCGTGGCGTCGCTGACGGTGGTGCCGGTTACCTGTAACGGGCAGGACAACGGCAGCATCCGCGTAGGGGCTGGTGGTGGCTCCGGTAGTTATGCTTATTACTGGGAGTACTGGAATGGTACGGCCTGGCAAAACAATCCTTTCTGGTTTGCAACCGATATACAGATCAGCGATCTGAGGCCGGGCAGGTACCGCGTGTCCATTTCAGATAAAAGATCTGCCGCCAACTGTAAAATTGTTTCAGAAGAGATCACCATCACCGAACCGGCTGTGCTGTTGATTGCAAATGTACAACCCACCGATGCGGCCTGTAAGGACGACGGCGGGCGTATTAAGATCACAGCTACCGGTGGTAATGGCGGTTACCAATACTATTATTCCATTGGCGACAGGCAGCATTATACCTTGTTCACAGAAAATACGCCGCTCACCGAGAATGGTGATTACTATGTAAAAGTAGTGGATGCCAAGGGCTGTTTCGTGGAAAGTGATGGCGCGTATTCCATCAGCCTGCCACCTATACCGATGGCATTTACCCTCGAAGCGTCCGACTACGAAGGTTGGTCGGTAAGTTGCTTCAACGGCAATAATGGCCGTATCACCATTGCGGCCAGCGGAGGCAGCGGCAGTGGTTATGAATACCAGCTCGGCAATGGCGCCTTCCAGTCTACACCTGTATTTGAGCAACTGGCTGCCGGTCAATATACAGTTACGGTGAAAGACCTGCGCGGATGTGTGATCAGTAAAACCATTACCCTCACGCAGCCGGCAGTGCCTGTACTGGGTGCCATTATTGACAAGAAAGAAGTAGACTGTCCGGGTACGCCTACCGGCTCATTCCGTATCACAGCACAAAACGGGCGTGCTCCTTACCAGTACAGTATTGACAATGGCGCTCACTTCCAGGATGACAATGCCTTTACCAACTTAACCACAGGGACCTACCAGGTAGTGGTAAAAGATAAATACAATTGTACCTGGACTACCAGCGTAACCATTGTATCGCTCATTACACCGGTACAGTTTACGCACAACATCAAGCATGTTTCCTGCCATAATGGAAATGATGGTGCAGTAACTGTGACGGCTACTGCGGGTGTAGCGCCTTACCAGTACCAGTGGGAAAACATGAACAATCAAACCAGTCAGCTTACTGCACTGAAGGCTGGTAACTATATGTTGCATCTTACGGATGCTGCGGGCTGTCTGAACCATGATACTGTTACCATTCAACAGCCGGCGGCTGCTCTATCGGCAGTAGTGAAAACCCAGCCGGTATGTGTGGGCAGCAAGGGGAACATAGCAGTCACCGCCACCGGTGGCACACCGCCTTACCGGTATTCAGCCGGCAACAATACCTTCCAGGACGATCCGGTACTGGGCAATCTCAGCGCCGGAACTTATACCGTAGTCATAAGGGACCATAACAATTGTGAAGCATCCTATACGGCGGTTATCAATCCGGCCAATGCGATGCCGGAGATCAACTTCCTGGTGGCTTCTGGTAAAAATGCGCTGGATACACTCGTGATCAGGGAGATTTCCCTGCCGGCGCCGGATTCCGTGCAGTGGAGTTTTGATCCGGCCGCACAGGTACTGGATGCAGGGCCATCGCCACGCATTAAATTCAGTCAGGCGGGCAATTATTGGGTATCCATGACAGGTCACTTCAAAGGTTGTGCTTATACCTTGCGTAAAACCATCTATATAAATCCTTATGATCCCGATGCTGGATTAGTATATACGCCGCCTGTGCATATCATAGATA
This sequence comes from Paraflavitalea devenefica, assembly GCF_011759375.1. Taxonomy (NCBI): domain Bacteria; kingdom Pseudomonadati; phylum Bacteroidota; class Chitinophagia; order Chitinophagales; family Chitinophagaceae; genus Paraflavitalea; species Paraflavitalea devenefica. The sequence continues at coordinate 67,181 of NZ_JAARML010000005.1, forward strand.
CCGTGGTCTTATTCCCCAATCCCAACAGTGGTCAGTTCTCGGCGCGGGTAAAAATGAGCCGTAAGCAAAAACTGATCATGATCATACAGGACATGGGAACAGGCCGTGAAGTGATGCGCAGGTCGTACAACCCGTCACTAATTACGGAAGACCAGTTCACGCTGGGTAGTGTAGCGCCTGGTACCTATGTGTTGCGCGTGATCACAGAGAATGATAGCAGGGATGTATTGTTTATAATAAACAGATAACCCAACCGAACCTTAACCGATGAAAAAGACGCATAAACAACTGGTAATACTCCTGCTTTCCCTGGCAGTCCAGCGCACCCTCCACGCACAGGCGCTGGACGAACTGGGCGTGAAGAAAGGGATTAAGATCAATGGTTCCATCAGTGCCAATACCGTGGCGTATACGGCATCCGGCATTGATTCCCGGCGAGATCCGTTCAACTGGTTCCTGCAGGGAAACCTGAACATTAATCTCTTTGGTTACAACATGCCTTTCTCCTTCAGCTATAGTAACCAGGGAAGGCAGTTTGCCCAGCCTTTTAACCGGTTCCAGTTTGCGCCTTCCTACAAATGGGCGCGTGGCTATTTCGGTAATACCAGCATGACATTCAGCAACTACACACTCGCCGGCCATATGTTCAATGGAGTGGGAGTGGAGCTGAGTCCGGGTAAATGGAGACTGTCGGGCATGTATGGTACCCTGCAAAAAGCAGTGGCATTTGATGTGAACAATAAAGAAACCTACAACAGTGCCGCCTTTACCCGCAAAGGCTGGGGATGGAAAGCGGGTTATGAAGACAAAGGCAATAGCTATAGCATTAGCTTTTTCCGGGCAAAGGATGATACTACTTCCCTGGCTTTTGTTCCACCGGATGCCAACCTGACGCCCCGTGAGAACACGGCGATTGCAGTAGCGGTGAAACAGAACATTGCCCGTCGTGTGTTTGCCGATGTGGAGTATTCTGTATCTGTACTGAACCGGGACCTGCGGGCGGTCAAAACCTCAGCCGACAGTATGCAGGGCAGCTTTAACCTGTTCAAAAACGTATTATCGCCCACCGCGTCGGCTGTATACTTCGATGCCGTACAGGCGGGGCTGGGGTATACCGGTAACTTCTACAGTGTCCAGGTACGCTATGAACGGGTTGCGCCGGGCTATACTACACTGGGTGCTTACAATGTGGTCAATGATATGCGCAACATAACCATGGCACCCACGCTACAATTGTTCAATAGCCGGGTACAGTTGGCGGGTAATGTCGGCATACAAACCAATAACCTCGATAAATCCAAAACCAGTTCCACCCGTCGTTTTGTAGGAAGTGGAACGATCGGTGTAATGCCCAATGAACATTGGATGATCAATGCTTCTTATTCCAACTTCAGTACCTATACACGCGTGCGCCCGGTACATGATCCTTACTTCAACAATCCACTGGATTCGCTCAACTTTTACCAGGTAAGCACCAGTTACAATGGGGTAGTGGCTTACCAGTTTGGCAGCAAGACCGTTAAGCATGGACTCATGCTCACAGTGAACTACCAACTGGCCAGTGATGCGCAGGAGGCCCAACAGCCGGTACAAACACAGAAAAGCAACTTCTATACCGCCAATGCGGGGTATAGCTATAACCAGTTGGAAAAGGGGATGACCTTTACGGCCGGCGGCAACTATTACATACAGGAAATGCCGGGCATGCGCACCTATTTCACCGGCCCTACGGTGAGTGCCGGCAAAACGGTATGGAAAAAGAAATTGCGGCTCAATGCCTCTTCGGCCTATAACATCACAAAGGCCATCGTGAACAATGCCAGCACCCGCAACAGTGTATGGAATGGCACGTTGCAGGCGGCCTTTACACCGCAGAGCGGGGAGCAGCAAGCTGCCACCACTGCTACGACCACCAATAGTAAAAAAATAACAGGTAGACATAGTCTCAATGCAGGGCTGAACTTTTTGCACCAGCAGGCGGTAACCACCCGCCCCGCCTTTACAGAACTGACTGTAACGGTTGGCTATAACTGGAGCTTTTAACAGCCGCCTGCGTCAAGAACCTAAAAAGATATCCTGATGAACCTGAACCACCTTATCCGAAGAAAAATAAACCGGCTTACCGCTAAGTGGCTGGCCGTTGTTACCATCTGCATGGCAGGGATGTTGGCGCAGCTACCGGCTGCCGCTCAAACCATTCACCCTGTTACGGCTTCTTTGCAACTGGTGCCGCCCTACAGTGTGTACCTGGCCGATTATGCAGCACCGGGCAATGATAAGCTGCGGGTGATCCTGACGCTGAATGACCTGAGCCAGGCTTCCTATACCATCCGCCTGCGTATAAAGGTGGAGCTCAACGGCCGTACCATCATGCAAACGGACCCTGCCTGGCGTCCTTCGGGTATTACCCTCTTACCGGGCATGCCACAGGTGATAGCAGGTGCTCAGTTACAGGACTACCTTGTCACCAATCACTTACAATTCCTCGACGGGTTCAGCAAGGACAATTATGAACGTACCAAAGCCCTGCCCGAGGGGGCCTACCGGATATGTATCATGGCCTATGATTACTACCGGAATGACAATGTAGCCGTGAGTAATGAAGGATGTAACATCTTCTTCTTTCAGAAAAAAGAGCCGCCGGTACTCAACACGCCTTTGTGTAATACCCGGGTGGACAGGAAAGATCCGCAGTTCCTCACCTTCAACTGGAGCATGCGCAATACGCCTTCTCCCTTTGCAGGTGCCTCGGGTACAGGTTATCGCTTTGAACTTTTTGAAGTAAGGCCCGCGGGCAGTAATCCGGAATACATTGTGCGCAGCAGCAAGCCCGTTTATACAGCTACTACCGATGGATTGATGCTGGTATATGGTCCCGGCGAACCGCGCCTGATGGACAGCATGCAATATGTATGGCGGGTACAGGCTTTTGACAAAGACGGACGGGATGCGTACCAGAACAACGGGTATAGTCCGGCCTGTGTATTCACCTACGGAGGTGTGGACCCCTTCATGGCCGCCAATATAGGCCGGCCGGAACTGTTTGGTGAATCCTTGGGTGAGCGCAGTGGTAAATGGTGGTGGCATATCAGCAATGGCAAAACGGTGGATGGATGGAACATTCAATACCGTAAGCAGGCAGCCACTAGCAACAAGAACGATGCCCATGAATGGAACAAACAATACGTGACTGATTCGTTGTTACACTTGTTCAACCTGGAGTCGGAGAATACCTATGAAGCGCAGGTGCAGCCGGTCATACGGGGCATTACCGGCTCCTGGAGTGAAACCGCGGTATTTAAAACATTGCCCAAAAGAGTATATGAGTGCGGCAAAAATGATACGGCTGCCTTTGGATTGGGACAAGCCGGAGCTGGTCAGCCCCTGAACAGTGCAGTAGCAGGTATGGTGATCAGGGTAGGAGACTTTGACATGCAGCTGTTGCAGGTATCGGGCGGCAATGGCCGCTTCACCGGGTATGGTGCGGTAGCTACACCTTTGCTGGGCCTGCGCCTGAATGTAAAGTTTGCCGATGCGGTGATCAATGACCGTTTGCAGCTTACGCAGGGAGAAGTCATAGCACTGAGTGATGGCATTGACGCCTGGATAAAAGACCGCACACAGGTAGGCAGGGACGTGGATGTCATAAAAGGCTGGACAGAAAAGATGCCTGATTTTGAAACGGCATCACTGCCTGTGCTGATCGACTTTGCCCGTGAACTGCTGGGTATCAGCGACGATATCTGGAAAGATACCTATGTATTTACAGAAGCAGAACGTAAGGATGTACAGGATGCCCTGGCAGAAGTGAAGGCAGCCATGAAGGACCTGGAAGATGGCAACCCGGACAATGATGCCGCTGCAGAAAAGAAGCTGCGCACCACCCTCAAAAAAGCCAGACCCCTGCTGGAAAAGCTGAGCAATAACATTGGCAAAGGGGTATTGGTAAGATTGGGACTGACAAGGAAGAAACTCTACAAAGCTGTTGTATCTAATTATATCAAAGAGATAAAGGCCCTTTCAGGCAATGTGTTCAATAGACCGGCAACCAGTGATATGGCCATGCATGGACCTGCCTACGAGGAAGATCACTGGATGTTCATGGCCGGATTGCCTGCCTGTATCAAAGCGCTGGATAAATCCCGGCAGGAACAACTGGCTGGTTACTTACAGCAAAAAATAAGTGTTGATACTGAATGGGACAAGTATGTGGAAACACTGCAGGAGAAAATAGCCGGCAAGCAGGCGGATGAACAATTTTTTGATAAAGTAGAAAAGGATATAGACGCAGCCGGAAAAAACAAAGCTGATCTTACGGTGGAAAGCTGGAGCCAGGACAATGGCAATAGCTGGAACGAAACCAATGAGCGTTTCTGTACCTATGTGCTGGAAGAGTTTGACGCGGCCCAACAGGAAATGCAATTGCTGAACAGTTTGGTGGTTGACTTTTCGACAAACCTAAGTGAGCTCAGTAAAGACGAAGGGGAATATATACTTAATTATGGTGCGAAGGTCCGTCTCAAAAAAGGATTGCAATATACCGATGGAAAGGTGAAGGTAGACGGCAAAACCTATGTACCTATACATGGCGCCCAGGAGCATGATTTCAAAGGATTTTATGAGGAGACAATACTGAGGGGCATTGAGAAAACGCCGGGTAAGGACTCTTATAACATTGATACCCTGAATAAACGGATGGCATGGCTCGATCAAAGCTATTATGAAAAAATAAGTGAGCTGAGCCGCGTTTATGCAAGAGAGTTCTTTAATAATGCCATACGCAACCAGGCGCTCAACCGGTCAAAAGCACTGGAAATAGCCGCCTGGCTGGACAAGATCAATGAAAGTGTATATGATCAGTACCTCAAGCTGGCATGGGCAGATCGCAGCGAACAGGAAATAGGCTTATACGAAATGGGCTTTAGCCTGGGAAGCTGGCAGGATTTTGAGGCAGCTATTAAAGAGTTCATTCTTATCGTTAATAATAAGAACGCGGCCTTATCTGCTGCGGCCAAACAATGGTATGGTGCTACCACGTTGGAGTATAAAGACCCGATCAGGGAAAAGATCATCAAAAAGATCTTATGGCAGTTTAAAGACCAGGATTACTTAAACCTCTCCATTACACTGCGCGACAGTGTGCTGTTTATACTGAATGCAGGCAACCTGCATAGCTGGAACCTGGGTGATAAGATTGCTATGCAACTGGTCATCAAAGTAGATTCGCTGCAACAGAAAGCCTGGATGGAATTGCTGACGAAAGGCAACCGGTTACGCGAATTATTTAGCCATGTTGATGGCGATGAATTCAGTGAGATGATCCTGGGCCTCAGCACCATGGTCGTTAAGCACTTTAAGCGGCCAGCCAACTTCCTGCCGGAGGATGCTATCCTCAAAGGCAGGTACCTGCCTTTCAAAGAAGGATTGTTCACCGGCTATGTGCTAAGTAAATGGATTGATGCCAATGGCTACATCAGTTTAAGCACCCGCCCTCAAATATCGTTCGATCAGAAAGACGCTGAAGGCATTAAGGCGACAGAATGGGTGTACATCGATTTCAAAAGTTCGTTTAAACTGAATGACAACCTTACTTTCCGTAAGGGTGGCAGGCAGGCTATGCCGGCCCTGTTGGCCTATGCGCTCTTTAATGAAGAACAAAACAGGCGCCGCTGGGATGCCGCTAAGTTCACCCTCGACGTAGCGTTGCTGTTTACCGGTGTAGGGGAGATCAATGCGGCTATACAAGCGGGTACCAAGCTGGAAAGGGCTATCCGGATCACCAAAGCGGTAGCTGACATAGGACTTGGTCTCGGTGATATTGTAGTGAATGACGTACTGGCTACCAAACTGAACGGGACGAAGGAAGGCAAGGAGTTTTTGGATACCTGGAATACCATCCAGTTGTATTATGGATTGGGCAGTGTAACCACTGAAATAGGATTGTATGCCAGGAAGCTGTACAAGCAGGGCAAGCTGTTGAAGGATATGAATAACGGTATGGCGTTTAGTGATGAGCTGAAGGAGGAACTGGATGATGTAATGGATGGTGTGAAAAAGGAAACCGGCGTGGCAGATGATGCAACAACCACCACAACGACACCGGCGAAAGTGGTGCCGGCCTGGGAAACTTACCTGAGGAGTCTCGGTTATTCAATGTTTGAAGAAATTGACGGAAATGTTTTCTTCCGGGATGGCATGGGCCGCCTGGGAAGAGTAACCGATAAAACCCAGCCAGCCCAAATTGACTGGTTTACACAACTGTCTGGCGGCAGCTGGCAGGTACACCAGCAAAATGCCTCGGCTTATCTCCGGTTCAAATATGGCAATAACGTATTTCAGCAACTGAAAGTAAAAATTCACCATGTGAACGGTAGTTCCGTAGATTGCTACCTGGATGATGTGGTATTGACCAATAATGGCAGCTACATTATTTCAGATGCCAAGCATAGCCAGCAGGCACAAATTGTAGATGGCGTATCGGTTCCACAATACACGAAGAATCAAACGGACGGCTATCAGTGGATCATTGACGGAAGTGCCGCCAGGATAGAAGTGATTGGCTATAAGGGCGGGGTAGTAATTCCTAAAGGTGTGGATCTGTTGCCTGCTCTTGAGAATAAAATCCTAATATTGACCAACGATTCAAATGGTATTTTGACCGAACTTTCGACCTTTAGAACAAGATGATATGACAAAGCAAGTGGTAAATAAAGCATTACTGGATATGGCACAGCCGGTATTGGAGCCATTAGGGTTTAAAAAAAAGAAAGGGACCGACGGCTGGACTTTTCTTAAGGTAACAGACTTTGGATACAATGAGGTTATTTTGCCGGTATGGCAATACGGAGCAATATCTTATGTGGGCGCATTCTTTATGGTCAGGTTGGATGTCCTGAATAAGGTATTTCTCCCTTTCAGTTCATTCGTGGTAAAAGAGGATGATCAGTCTATGACCTTAGGCGCCGACATTGGAACTTTTGGTTATAAGGATGATCATAAGATCAAGACTGAAACACCGGAAGAACTGGCGGCTGCCATTGAAATGTTGAAAGGCATGATGGTAGATCAGGGACTGCCATTTTTTGAACGGTTTACCACCGTTGCTGATGTAGATAAGGAATTCAATCGGGAAAACAGGCCGAAAGGACTGTACTGTCATGATATCACCCAGCGGCCGGTGGTTGCCCTTACCGCCGCTGCCTTGAATAAAAACCCGGCATTTGATCATTGGGAAAAATATTACCGGGAAGCGCTGCAGCAGGCCACTCCTGTCCTCAAAGAAAAATATGAGCGACTGGTAGTTCATTTGCGGCAGCAAGTATTATCATAGCCGCTCACTTACTACCCTCGCTGTGTAAAAAAGGCTTCAGCAGGTCAATAGGTACGGGGAAGATAGTAGTGGAATTATTTTCTGTGGCTATCTCCCGTAATGTTTGCAGGTAGCGTAAGGTCAGGGCGCTGGGTTGATCGGCCAGGATCTTCGCGGCATCGGCCAGGCGCTGGGAAGCCTGGAACTCTCCCTCGGCAGCAATGACCTTACTCCGGCGTTCCCTTTCCGCTTCTGCCTGTTTGGCCATGGCGCGCTGCATCTCCTGCGGCAGGTCGATCTGCTTTACTTCTACATTGGAGACTTTAACGCCCCAGGGCTCCGTATTGGAGTCAATGATCTGTTGCAGCTTGTGGTTGATCTTTTCACGCTGGGAAAGCAGGTCGTCCAGCTCCGACTGACCCAGCACACTGCGCAAAGTAGTTTGAGAAAGCTGGGAAGTGGCTACCAGGAAATTCTCTACGCCTACAATGGCTTTTTGTGGTTCAATCACCCGGAAATAAACCACTGCATTTACCTTGATGGAAACATTGTCCTGCGTAATAATATCCTGGGTGGGTACGTCCATCACTACGGTGCGCAGACTTACCCTTACCATTTTATCAATCACCGGGATCAGTAAAATGAGCCCGGGACCTTTTACCCCGTTGCCGCCGATCAAACGGCCGAGCCGGAAAACCACGGCCCGTTCATATTCCCGCAGGATACGAATGGCATTGGCCAGCAACAGAATAGCAAATAAAGCAATTACAATAGCTACCACCGGATACTGTCCCATATTATTGATTTTATATTAAGCTTCCGTTCTTTCAACATACAATGTCAGGTTCCTCATTTCCCTCACCCGCACTTTGTCTCCTTTATCAATCCTGCCTGTTAGGGATACCGCATTCCATACTTCTCCCTGGAACATAACAGTGCCTGCAGGGTCCAGTATATCCAGTGCGTAGGCAATAGCGCCCACCAGGCCTTCCAAGCCGGTAACGACCTTTGCCCGCTGCGCCCTTAATCCCATGCCCACCACAAAAAGGAAGAACAAGGTGGTAGTCACCGTAAAAGCAATAATAACGATCCGGGATATCCGCACAAACTCCAGGGACGACTGGCTCCTGATCAACATCAGCGAGCCCAGCAGTAGTGATACGACGGCGCCAATACCCAATACTCCATGACTGGTTATTTTGATCTCCAGTATAAACAGGATGATGGCAAAAATGATCAGCGCCAGTCCGGCATAATTAATGGGCAGGGTATGCATGGAGTAAAAAGAAAGGATCAATGAAATGATGCCAATAACGCCTGGCAGGATAGCACCGGGATTGTACAGCTCAAACATGATCCCGTACAGGCCCAGCAGCATCATAATATAGGCGATGCTGGGATCACTGAGCACATTCAATATTCTTTCTATAAAGCTCATGCTGTAGGGCACTATCCGGGCATCTTTTGTGTGCAGGGTAACGGTGGTGGCAACCAACTCCACCTGCTTGCCATGCACCTGGTCCAGCAGGTCCTCTTCGTGGAAGGCAATAAGATCAATTACGCCTTTCTGCAGCGCTTCTTTTTCGGTGATGGATACACTGTTGCGTACGGCATCTTCGGCCCACTGCACATTGCGGTTGCGTTTTTCGGCAATGGCCCGGATAAAAGCAGCGGCATCATTCGTTCCTTTTGCATTCATGATGGAATCGGTTGATGGCTGAAAGCTTACCGGGTGTGCTGCACCGATATTGGTGCCGGGGGCCATAGCGGCAACATGGGCAGCCAGTGTAATAAAGGCCCCTGCCGAACCCGCATGGGCGCCGCCCGGCGCCACATACACGATGACGGGTACCGGCGATTCCAGCATACTGCTCACGATGATCCGGGTGGATTGCAATAAACCACCGGGCGTATTGAGGTGAATGAGGAGACAGGTGGCTTTTTCCTCCTTGGCTTTTTGGATGCCATCACGGATATAATCGGCTACTACAGGGTTAATAGCGCCATCAATCTTCAGGGAGATAACCGTTTGCGCAGGCAATACGATCGGAAGAAAGAAAAAGCAATATGGTAAGAGATGTTTCACATAACATCTGTTGACAAATGCAACAGTAACTGTTGCCTGAAAGAACTACTGTAATTTACTGAATTCCGGCCATAATCAATCATTTAGTCCACAAACTGCACTGAATACACCATCGGCAGGTAGTTATTGATTACCTGCCAGCTTTCGCCTTTGTCAGGAGAAAAGAAGAAATTGCCGGTAGTAGTGCCAAAGGCTACCCCATTACCGGAACTGGCCAGTGCATGGCGGTAAACAATATCAAAACAGTTCTCCTGCGGCAGTCCTTTTCTTTGTTCCCTCCAGGTTTTGCCGCCGTCATCAGTACGGCAAATGCAAAGCGCTCCCTTAATAGCGGTCCGCGTCATATCACTATTGGCAGGCGCCACCCATGCCTGATCGGGATTGTCTTCCGCAACGGTGATGGCAAAACCAAAACGGGCGGGACCTTCCGGCTCCCCAATATCATCCCAGCTTTGGGCGCCATTGACAGAGCGAAAAATACCGCAATGGTTCTGTTGCCACAGGTTGTCCGGATCGCCCGGTGCGGCTACCAGTATATGCGGATCATGACCCATTTCTGCATAAGGGTCGGGCAGGAAATCGGCACGCAGGCCTTTGTTGCGCACGGCCCAGGTTTTACCACCATCGGCCGTTTCAAATACGCCAGCGCAACTGATGCCGATATGAATATGGTTCTCATCCCGTGGGTCTACTATAATGGAGTGGATGCCGGGCAAGTCGCGGCCACCACCAAACCAGCCTTCCTTACGGGTGGGATGGTTCCACAGGGATTCTACCAACTGAAAGCTGGTGCCTTCATCTTCGCTCACAAACAGGCCACCGGGATCAGTGCCTGCCCATATCTTGGAAGGAAAGCTTTTACCGCCATGCGCCATAGACCATATATAACGCGTGGTGGCTGGCTGGCCATCTTTTACTTCCGCGCCTTCGGGATAGGCAGGCGCGGCTACTTCTTCCCAGGTAGCGCCCCGGTCTTTGGAGCGGTGTAGTTTCACGCCCCAGTGTCCATGATCAAGGCAGGCCCACCAGGTACCGTTGCGTGGGTCGGCATAGGCAATAGAGACCGGTACGCCTTCAAAGGAAAGATTTTCTGTTTTCCATTGGCCATTTTGAAAATGATAGGCAATAAATCCTTTACGGGTGCCCAGCAGGATCGTTGATTTCATGATTGTTGTGTTTACGTGTGTCAGAGTTTACCCCGCTCTGCGGGGCTGAGGGTGACAACTATGAGTATTATCCTCCGGATAAAGCTTGCATAATATAGATCTCACTGTTTTCGGAAAACGGATCGCTCAGGGTGGTCCTGTCTTTGATCATCGTGCCGTCAATAAAAATATTCACATGTTGCCGCAGCTTCCCCTGCTCATCCAGCACATAACTGCGCACGCCGGGATAGCTGCTTTCCATTTCTTCCAGTACAGCAGCCAGCGTATCCCCTTGGGCCGCTGTCTGCTGTAAACCAGGAAAAAACCTTTTTAATGCGTATGTGAACTTTACGGTCGGCATAATTTAATGCGTGTTATAACACTGTCGAAAGTTGTCAAAGCCTACTTCCCTCGTTGCCTTACTGCCTCTATGCCTTCTTCTTATTAATTCTTAGGAAAACCGGGATCTGCTTTCACTTCCTGTATTTGTTTGGTGTGCCGGGTACTGTGTGCCGCCATGAACAGGATCATCTGGTAGGCGTCCAGTTGACCGAACGGCAGGGCAAGCACATGATTGCGCAGGTCTTCATCCGTTGATCTTACATAACTGATGAGATTGGACCTGCTGCTTTTGAATGATTCCAGCGCATCTGTCATGGTTTTAAAGGGAGAGTTCTCTGGCTTTAAATTGTCGAAGGTTTGCCGTTTCTCCGTCCGGTCTCCTATGTTTTGTACCACCTGTGCATCAGTCCATTTTATTTCAGCACGCTTCTCGGGATTGGCGGGTTGTTTAATACCTCCTTCTGTCATTTGCCACAGCATCTGTTCGGTAGTGGCAATATGCTTCACGCATTCCTCTACGCTCCACCGGTCTGGGGCCGGTTTATACTTCAACTGGGCTTCACTCAGGCCTTTCAGTTCCTGTAACAGGTCTTTTTCTGTGCTTTTCAATAAGCGGACTGCTTCTTTTCTTTCTTTTTTTGAAAGGGGGCTGGCAGGAATAGTAAAGGCAAATGTTGCCAGCGCAAGGGCAAAAAATAGCATCTTTTTCATACATAGCAATTGTAGATGAATATTTAGGTGTCAAAGCTAACCTCTTAACCGGTTTGTGAGCGGGGGTGAATAAGACAATCTATAGGGTGGATTCGGACAAAATACCTTCCGTGTACTGTTTTGCAGGGTAGGAGCAAATAAAGGATACTAAAGTTAATAAACTTTTTTAATCTGTTTTTGTTGATTGCTGAAGATTTCTTAACTTATAGACACAATATATGAATGATACTTCCAGTACAGTTCCTTCCGCTGATTTCTCAGGAGATGTTGCTACTCACTATGATCAATTTCTAGGTCCCTTATTCTTTGAACCATACGCCATAGAAGTAGCAAAACGAATTGACCCTGCCGCGGTTTCTATTGCATTGGAAATTGCTGCCGGAACGGGCCGGGTTACCCGCCATATCCGGGAACGTATTCCCGCCTCAGCAAAATTAATCGCTTCTGATATTAGCGGGGAAATGTTGGCTGAAGCAAAGAAGAAATTAAGCCATCTTGATATTGACTGGCAAAATATCGATGCACAACAACTCCCTTTTAGTGACAATAGTATCGACCTGGTTGTTTGTTGCTTTGGATACATGTTTGTTCCTGATAAGCCAAAGGCATTCGCTGAGGCATATCGCGTTTTAAGACCAGGAGGCATGTTTTTATTTACAACCTGGGATAGCCTGGAGCATAATGCTGCGTCCTATACTTCCAGGTCTATAGCAAAGGAATATTTGGAAGAGCCGTTGCCTGAGTCATATAATCTTGCCGCCTCGATGAGTGATGAAGCTGCTATAAGACAATTATTACAGGATGCAAGGTTTTCAAAAATAGCCATTGAGAAAGTAAAACATTTTTCCGTCAGCCCAACTGCAAAAGAGGCAACATACGGTCTTGTAGAGGGAGGACTTATTTATAAGGAGATCAAAAAGCGTAATCCCGCATGGATAGATGAGATAAAAATCAGAGTAGAAAAAGAACTTGCTGAAAAATTCGGCGCTGCCCCTATGAGTGCCCCAATGAGTGCTGTAATCAGCCAGGCATGGAAATAATAAGGACATGGCACAATAAAAAGTATGCCTGCAGGATTTTATTAATCCTTACTACAATATCCGTATACTGGCGCACAAAGATCCTTACTTCTTCCGGCGTTTCTTTCTGTATCCTTTTGGCAATTTTACTTCTCGTATTGCAATGATATTCACTTATAAGTTAATTTACAAATTCAAGGCTGATACTTCAAGGCCTGGTTCTTCCTGCAAACATATTCTGTCGTCCATCTTTGCCTCCCGCGGGAGCCACCCCTTAGTTGTGCGCTTTTGTCCCGAAGCAGAAGCGAAGGAAAGCCGGGGGAGAGCCCTGTCGGATTGGGAGGCAAGAGGTAATGGAATGCTCAGGGAATGGCCTGAGAGTGGCCTGAGGGTTGCCTAAGAATGGCCTATAGGAGTAGGGTATGCAGGGAATATGTGTGGAATACCTGTAGCCTATCCAGGCAGGATGGCTGCCATTATTGTACCATTCGGCTACCATGCCGCTACAAGCCATAGACAATAAGTGTTCTGCGAGGGCTTGCAGCCCTATTTCCGGGCCTCCGGCCCGCTTTAACCGGACATTCCTGATAGCTGTCCCATAGTAGTCCCCTGGTAATCCCATAGACGACCCATAGTCCTCCCATAGTAGAAGTAAGGGACTAGTAAGCCAGTAGTAAGGGAGTAGTAAGGCAATAGTAAGACAACAGGGGTCAAATGCAGGCGGGACGCCGGTTTATATTGTTTCCGGTTGGCAAACCCACTGCCATGGCGGGTTTGATCGAATCACGCATATTGAAATGTATATTCCCAATCATGGAAAAAGTTAGCATAATAGCTTAATACAATTTAACGCAAAAAGCACCTTTCACCAACAAAAACATACAAAAAATAGGGCACCCATTGGTTAGCTCAGCTTACCGGTACGCCATATTTCCTGGCCTGGTTGCGGATAAACTGGTCAGCCTCCTGGCTGCCATCGGCGCATACCTGGTCCATAGGTTTGCCCAGCTTTTTGGTGAGTGTGGGATTGTTGATCACTTCGCGGGTACCCAATCGCCCCTGACTTTGCAATACAGTGGGCAGGCAGGAACTATCACCCATAAAACCTACTTCGCCGGGAACGGTCACAAAAGAACCGCCAATGCCGCCGTGCGAAGTGTAGAAATATTGTTCTTCCGCATGATCAACACCTATATAAGTAAGGGAAGTATTGCTGAATGAACCGCGGGAATGAACATCCGGATGACGCCTGGCATGGGCCACATACTTTACATTCTCCACTTTCATACCGTCAAGGCAAGGCTGGCGGTCTACCGAATCATACAGCCCCATAAAATATACCTTGACTACGGGGCTCAACATACGCGCCAGGTTGGCCACCACCAATCCACCACGACTATGTCCTACCAATACGATCCGTACATCATTCACCGTTAGCGGTTGTTGTTGTAACAGTTGGCTGGTCACCTGAGTGGGTAGCCGCGCCGGTTCATAAATACCATGCTCAGCCAGCATAGTCTGTTTGTGGTATTCAGCACTTTGCTGGCAACTATTCACGTCATACATGTCCAACGGTCTTACCTGCCTCGAACGGGAAGCGGGGAATAACGTACCCAGCCTATGATAAATAAAATCAAGTGATTGCTGTAAGATCTGCTCCGAATCGCTGCCGGTAATGGTGTTGGATGGACCGTGAAACCAGCGACGATCAATTTGCATAGTACCATATTGAACATCACGTACAAACCGGAAAGTATTACTATTGCTGCCATCTGCTTTCATCCAGGAAGTGGAACCGGTGCCATCAATACCAACAACGATAAATTTAGGCTGCATGAGGATTGGTTTGCTGAACGGGCAACAAATTTTAAACCAATTTAATAATTTTGGAAAGATTTTTGCTTTAACTTTATATCGCTACGCGTAGAAGCCTGCTCAAGACAAATCTCCTTTTGACAGCTTCCCGCTTTACTCAATTTTTATTTTTTCCTTTTACCAACGTTTTCTGATCATGCCCATGAAGTACTATTCATTGCCATTGGATCCTGAATGTCTCATGCAGAAAAAAGAGCATCCTGGCTGCACCCTCAAACAATCAGTGGCCGGCCACCTGCACCTCATCGTTACCACGGCATTTGGTGAAATGCAGGGGGAGCACGAGTTTGGTAATGCTATATGGGAACATGATTTCGACAACCTCGCCACCCGTTCAAAACAGCAGGAGCTGATGAAGGAATCGTTAACAAAAGCAGTCAGGCAACATGAAAAACGATTGGATGCCGTGAAAGTGGAAGTAACTGTTAAACAGGAAGAAATGGTGGCGCTGGCAGTCACCTCACGCATAAAAAAAAGACTGGACATTCTGATAATGGGGCGACTCACGGCTACCAGTGAAAACATTGTTTTCCGGGATAGCTTTTTCGTGGGACCATTGTCGTATAGTTAACCATTTATCTTATCTATGGAGAACAGAGAGCAAATAAAGAACCGGATGATAAAAACGGCCGCCAGGCTATGGGGCTATACGGAAGATGAATCTGCTTCCGCTTTCGATCCCCTGGTCAACCTGCTGTTTACAGCCTGTGCGCTGGAGCTGGAGAAGATTTCCGGGGAGGTGGCCGCCTCCAGGGGGCGTTTGCTGGAAAGAATGGTGCAACTCCTTTCGCCCGAAGTATTGAATGGTCCGCTGCCGGCACATGCGGTGTTGCATGCAAGGGCCATTGAGGAAGGCGCCCGCCTGCGCGACAGTGACCAGTTCTTTGTATCACAAAGAATAACTACTGCTTATGAATCCGGCAACAACCAGTTCAAGGATATCTTCTTTTCGCCTACGGCGCCTTTTCATATCAATAGTGCCGCTGTACAGTACCTCGCTACCGGTTACCAGTTATTCTGTTACCGCGAGAAAATAGCCAAGGAGGTCATAGCCCATTGCCTGCCCGGCCGGGAATTGTCGCCGGCCGTATTGTGGCTGGGCATTGCCGGTAGCCCGTCCAGCCTGCACCAAACACAATGTTACTTTGAGATCAGGAATGAAGTGAACCGCGGGCTGTTCTACAGCAACCTGCCGGCTGCCCGTTGGTACTATGGC
This sequence comes from Paraflavitalea devenefica, assembly GCF_011759375.1. NCBI lineage: Bacteria > Pseudomonadati > Bacteroidota > Chitinophagia > Chitinophagales > Chitinophagaceae > Paraflavitalea > Paraflavitalea devenefica. The sequence continues at coordinate 82,884 of NZ_JAARML010000005.1, forward strand.
GACCGGGAGATCATGGCTGAGCCTGGCTACAACCAGGAAGAAGTGAGTGGTGAGCGGCTGGACATAGAAGAACTGCTTACCCGCAAGAACACCAGCTCTTACAAGATCAAAGAGCAGGTGAATGCTTTTTATAAAAACCGGTTCATCACCTTGTTGGAAAAGGAGAACGTAGCAGGAGCCGGAATGCCCATGCCGGCCGAACTGCTGCAATGTTTTGATAAGAAAGACCTGCAAGGGTTACAACAACAGTCCCTGCGCTGGATAAAGATCGTTTTCCCGGAAAACATACCGGCTGCCGTACTGCAGGATGTAGTATGCCACTTCAATTGTTTCCCGGTCATCAACCGGCAATTGCATGAATTATCCTATCGTATGCACGACCTGGTGAACATCATTCCCCTGCAGGCCGCCGATAGCTTTTTTGACCTGCATGAAATAACCGACCAGGAAGGGACTATCTACAACCTGCGCACCGTCCGGAAAAATGAAAAGGAAAAACTGTCGGTGCTCCTGCGCCAGGGCGGTATAGCCCGGTTCGACGAGCGCAATGCAGCGGCCATCGTGGAGCACATCATCCAGTTGCTGAGTGATGAGAGTGCGGCGTTTGCAGTGTTGGGCCGTGAATTTATGGCAGGCGAAATGAAACAATTGCAACAGCTCATCTATAAACTGGAGCAACAGTTGCAGAACAGGCAGCTACACCGGGAGCATACGCCTTTCCTGGTAGTGCGGCCCACCGGTACTGAAAAGATCAATAACCTCCTCATCACCTTCTGGAGTACCGGAGGCAGTCAGGGTAACCAGGTGAAAGCAGGGACCAGTCTGCAGACTTATAAAACAGCCGACGGCTATCACCACCAGGATATCATCCTGGTATCCGGTACCGTGGGCGGGCGCGACCGGCTCAGTGCCGCTGAAAGCATTACTGCTTACAAGTCGGCGCTGCTGTCCCGCGACCGGCTGGTGAGCCTGGAGGACATCAAATTATTCTGCCAGTTACAACTGGGTAATAAGGCTCAAAAAGTACAGGTGGAAAAAGGGGTGATGGTAGCGCAACAGGTAGCGCAGGGATTTGCCCGCACCATTGATGTACGCATTGTGCTGAGCAGGAAAGATTACCTCGACGCACAGGAAAAGAACCAGTTAACCTTCTGGAAAGAGGACCTGGTGCTGCAGTTGTCAAAGAAATCTGCAGGCCTTACCCCTTTCCGGGTATTCATAGAAGAAGCAGCTTAATACACATGCACCAAATCATTGACATAGAAAAACTATTCGAAGAACTATCAGCCAACCGCTATGATATAAAAGCAGAGGCATTGATTGGCCAGGTGCTGCAACAGGCTGGCGCTGGGGATATCGTGGCGATTAACGACGGACGGTTTTTCCGCGAATACCGGAAAGACCTGTATGGGATTGACCGCATCGAAGATTCCTGGAAGCAACAATTGTTGCAACTGCACCTGTCGCGCACAGGTTTGTACGACCTGTTGCCCGAAGGGCTCTTTCATCAGCCGGTGGGAGAAAGCAACCGGAATGATGCAGCCGGCAATATGGCGGCGTATAGCAGGCGGGATAAAAAGAAAGAAGCGGCTGCGCGTAAATTCTTTCAGCCCCTGGAGAACAGTTTCTTTTTACAGCGGGTACAACTGGAGAAAGAAGAAATGCGGTTGCTGACAGGGATAGACAGTGGTTTGCTGGCGGATTACTTCTTTCATTTCTGGGGATTCCCGGAAGGGCTGAACAGGAACAGCGGTGTATTGCTGGTGTTGTTATTGCCTTATGCGCATGTGATTGCCGGTAACCTTGCCCTGATGCAAAGCTGCCTGCAGATATTGTTGCAGGAACAAGTAACCATCTGGCAGGTAGCGCCTTCCATGAGTTATGCCAATGAGCAGGAGGGAGGACTAGGGGAGCAGGCGCTGGGCAATGATATGGTATGTGGTAACCAGTTTTGGGAAGACCATACTTGTCTGCAATACGATATCGGTCCGCTGCAGCATAGCTATCCTTCCGAGTATGTGCAGGGAGGGGAGAATGACCTGGTGCTGGAAGTATTCAACAACTACTTCGCACCGGTAGAAGCAGACATTACCATCAATATTGAAGTAGACCGTGAAAAAGCACTGATCAGATTAGATGAAGAACACAGCCCGATATTAGGTTATTCAAGTATGCTATAAAAATCATGTCACCCTGAGCTTGTCGAAGGGTGCTTTGGAAAAGACTTATCGTAACCATTGCAAAAGCCATAAAACAGTACGACAATATGGAAAGATTAATAACACCAGACCTCAATAAGGTGTTGATGTTACTGGGCATCGGGTTCCTCAGCCTTTCCCTGATCCTCGGCTTCGTGGCCCGTAAGATCCGGAACAGCTTCAAACCTTTCAGCAAGCGGGCTATCCTGTACCTGGTAATAGCCGCGCTGTTATTTGCCCTCACCGGTCTTATCATAGGGGCGCCCTTATTCAGCAGCTATACCGGGTATTTTATTTTCTTCCAGGTGCTGTTCCTGCTGTATGGTACGGCCCATGTATACCTCATGGAGCGCAAACTGCCCTGGGGGGGCGACAGGGCTTTCTGGCCCGACTTCATCTTTACCTTCCTCATCATGGTGGTAGGCGCTGTGGGCTTTGTGCTGGCTTACCGCCTGATGAACCGGGAAGGATTGGAGATAGCGCTCATGCCCTCAGTATTGGTATTCGGGGTGCCCCTGTTTGTATTGTACACTTTCCGGCAGGCTATGGCGCTGCCGCCCAAAGTATTGAAACAATGGTATTATCCCGTACATCAGCCGGTGGAAGACCCGGATGAAAGCAAACTGAAGAACCTCTTGCTCATCAGCTTTGAATTTCAGAAGAAAGGCGAGGATGCCTGGTATACCAACTTCAGGGCGAAAGCGCCTACAGATATGGAACTGGGTACCCTGTTCTATTACTTCATCAATGATTACAATGAGCGGCACCCGGAAGGACGTATCCATTTCGTCAACGGGCAGGGATCGCCACATGGATGGATGTTTTACAAGAAACCCAAATGGTACAATATATTCACCAGATACGTAGATGCAGACAGAACGATCTTTACCAACAACATCAGGGAGAATGATGTGATCGTATGCGCACGCACGTTTGAATAAATCATTACGCATGGAAGCACAACAGGAATTTTTGCCCGTGAACTGGGCCAATGGCATGAAGATCAATAAAAACCATTTTATTGCGCAGGATCATGCATTCACCTGGCGGCAGGCGCAGACTGTGGGGAGTTTTCTCAATGAGCACAACTATGGCCTCTTGCCTTTGCTGGACCGTCACCAGGCATCGGTAAAATTGTTCCTCTCGCTCGATAATGAACAGACTATACACCTGCGCATACAGCATTGCCGGGCCATTACCCGGGGCGGTTATGTGCTGGAGTTTGACAGTGATACAGCGCTCAGTGGTCAAAACCTGGCAGTTACTGTACCTGGTTTGCAGGTGCCCTTCAGTGAGCTCAAAGGTTTGTCGGAAGCCTGGTACGTAGTGCTGTCCGTCAATCCTTATGAACGTATTCCTTTTGGTCCGGCTGATCCGGGCGAATCTCCACCCCGCTTGCCTTTTACCATGCCTGCCTATAGCCTGCACCTGTTGCCGGTGAATGAAGCAGGAACCCTGGCGCCGGGCAGTGGCCAGGTGCCGGTAGGGAAAGTGGTGGTGGAAGAACAGGTGGTCAAACTGGTGGAACAATACATACCGCCCTGTACCGCTGTGAACAGTCATCATGAACTGTTGGAAGTACATGCCGGCCTGGAACAATTCTTCGGACAGATGGAGCTTTATGCCCTGCACATTATCCAGAAAATATTGCAGAAGAAACAACAGAATGAACTGGCCGATGCCATTCACCTCATCTGCCAGCAGATAACCGCCTATACAGCCAGTGAATACAGCAATTTCCGGTTAACCTATCTCTACCAGCCACCGGTATTCATGATCACAGCAGTAACCGGGCTGGCGCGGATGCTTAAAAACAGTATGGACTATTTCACCGGTACCAGCAAGGATGAGCTGGTGAGCTACTTTACCGAATGGTGCGGCGTAACACAGGGAGAACTGGAGGGCGCGATAGTAACTGTTTGTAATTACAAATACAATCACCTGGATATTAATGAGGCGCTGGATAAGGTGCTGAGATTTACACAGATCATTTCAGCGCTCTTTGCCAACCTGTCCAGGCTGGAATACATCGGTAAGAAAAAAGAGGCAGGCATATTCGTGAAAGAGCAGATCCTGGTGCCGCAGCATGAGAACGGAGCAGTAAAAAAACGGAGAAGCTTCCTGGCTGATTAGGCCGTGGTTCGTGTCCGCTGTGGTTCGTGTCCCCACGAACCACTCAAACAATTGACCATTAAAACCATAAAAATGCAAACTGTAGTCAATACCCGGGAAAGGGACCGGGCATTTTTAAAGTTCCTTTTCTTTTTCGTCATCACGGTATGCCTGGTTTCAGGTGCTATCTATTTCGACATGCGCATGCCTGCCAAAGAAAATGAAGTGCTGCGGCAGCAGGTGAGCCGTTACCGTACCCAGAGCCTGGCGCAGGAGAAATTTGCCAACAGTATGGACCATGCCAAAGTATTGATCGATTCCCTGCGGCAGCCCGGTGTAAACAGCATGTACCTCAACCAGCAGATAGCAGTACGTCTGCGGGAGCTCACCGACCTGCAATACAAAGACAGCAGTATTTACAGCCGGATGAATAAAAATATACTCGACCTGTTCCTGCGTTACCAGGATGCGACCAACAAGGTAGTAAGCATGGGGGATATGCCCGCAAAACTGGAAGATTACAAATCGAAGTATGAGCAAACGCAGCGCGACCTGGACCAGGCCCGCCGCGACCTGGACCTCCTGCGCCGCGCCAGCAATGCCGCGGGCTATTAACTGATCATTGAATACTGAGCATTGAACACTGCGTTCTGCCCCTTTAGGGGCTACCGCTTTGTAGAAATTAACATAGACAAATTCATTTGCCCCATAGGGGCAACCCTTGAGCGATGAGTAAACATGTAATATTATATTTTATCATAGCAGTCCTGGCAATTGCGTGCGGCAACAGTAGGAAAGCTGCCAGCAATTGGCAAACCATTGTGGTAAGCACGGCCGATAGCAGCAATCGCACCCTCGCTGCCTTGAGCCCCGATCAACGCCTGCGGGTGAAATATGCCGCCTGGCTGAAAACCGATCCCGACAGTCTGAAAAATATGACCCTCTACCAGTTTATTGATAAATGGATGAAAACGCCGTACCGTTGGGGCGGCACCGATGAAAAAGGGATTGATTGTTCTGCCTTTATGCAACGCCTGCTGCAGGATGTATACAATATCCCCGTGCCCCGCACATCGGTGGAACAGTTCTTTACTAAAAGTATAGAGCCTTTTCATGACGGTCATTATTTCGCTGAAGGCGACCTGGTCTTTTTTGCGACCATTCCCGGCAAACCGGTTTCGCATGTAGGGTTTTACCTGCAAAACCGTGTTTTTGTCAATGCTTCCTCTTCACAGGGCGTTAGCCTGGCCAACCTCGATGATCCTTACTGGAAGAAACGGTATGTGGCGGCAGGAAGGGTGAAGCGGTTTCTTAACTGAACATTGAGCATACGGTATTATTAGTATTTAGTCAACTGCTTTAAACCGCGGTAGCAACCCGAAACCCCAAACGCGAAACCCGAAACAATTATTCAATGATGGAAAATAAAAAAATACAACCGGCTTACCTCGATGATAAGATCATCATCACCATGATCATCCTTAGCCTGGTGGCATTGATGGTCACCGCTTTCCGGTATAAGAGCTATGAACCCTGCCTGGCTTTCCATATCAAAGCGAAGGCTGAATACTACCGTACCGGAGAGCCCATCCGTTTTGAAACAGATGTCCGCAATGGACAGGAATTCCGTTGGGAGTTTGGCGACAATGAAGTGAGCCAGACCAATATATCTTCCGTGGTGCATACTTACGACGTGCCCGGGGAATATACCATCACCCTTACGGTGAATGGAACATGCAGCGAATACAAAACCATCTACATCACCCGGGCGCCTAAACTGGAAAATCCATTGCTGCTGCCCACCTTTGTCTGTCCCCAGTCGGCAGAAGTAGGGATGCCCGTTACCTTTACTGATACCACGGCAGGTGCGCGTAGCTGGGAATGGCGTTTTGGCGAGACGGCTGCCATAGATGCCACTTCCTCCACTGCCAGTTATGTATACAAAACTCCCGGACTGAAAACCATTGCCCTGGTCATCAATAACAATGTGCAGCAAATGGCTACCTGTAAAGTCTTTGTGAACGAAGCGGCACGGCCAAAGGACAACAATAACCGGCGCAACCGGCAGCCCGGCAATATCATCGTGATACCGGCCAAGCCTGTTACGCCCACCCTGAATGAACAGGCCAATGAACAACCAGCCATGAAAGAACCTCCCAAGCCAATGGGCGCCAGCATCAGCAAGCAGGACCTGGAAGGTAAGCTGCGCATGGTGGCCAGCAATTTCTTTAAGGCAGAAGGGTTTACCCCTTATCTCTGCAACAACCTGAATATACCGGTAAGCCTCAATGGAGAGGAGATCACTTTCGTTGAGTTCTGCAACAAGCTGAGCGCCCTTAAAGGCGAAAAGAAAATTAAAGAGCTCAACGTGCAGCAGATCAAGAGCAGTGAAACCAATTGCATCATCAGCCTGAATGTAAGCATGAAGCTGAAAAAAGGCTTCCTCGGCTTATTCTAAAATATATTTTATGACAGAACAATTGAGCGGCATTCACTTATCAGAAACCACCAAACGTGTAAGCCATATAGCGCAGGCGCTGGCGCGCGAGAACATGCACCCACGCATTGGAACGCCGCACTTGTTGAAAGCCCTGGTGCACAAAGAAGCCGGACTACAGCCTTTATTAAAACAACTACAGAAGGATATTTATTACATGGAAGAATGGGCCGATGTGCGGCTGGAATCACTGCCCAAAGCTACCCGGCTGGATGATGTGCTCAGCAGCGACGAGCAGGTGAAAGCCGTGATGGATGAGGCCGATATCATCCGGCTCATGACCGGTAAGGACCAGGTAGAGCCCCTGCATATACTGGCAGCACTCAGCACGCCCGGTGTAGGCTTCAGTTATGAACAACTGAAGACCTTTCCCCTCCAGCGGCAGGAACTGGTAACGCAGGCTGTGCAGGAAGATCCCTTACAGAAAAAAAATGGTGCATCATCTCCTGATCAATCAAACGAAGCATTTAGTCAGCAGGCATTATTAAAATACTGCGTACACAAAAATATCCGGGCGCGTGAAGGAAAGACAGACCCTATTGTAGGCCGGGATAAAGAGATCAGGGCTATGGCAGAGATACTGAGCCGGCGCTCCAAGCCCAATGTATTGATCATTGGCGATCCGGGGGTAGGGAAGTCGGCATTGGTGGATGGATTTACACAGTCTATTGAACAACGTAAGGTGCCTGCCTTCCTGGAACAGGCACAGGTGTTTGAACTGGACAATGGTGCGCTTGCGGCAGGCGCTTCTTATAAAGGAGAGGTGGAAGAACGTCTGAAAAGTATTATCCGCGAGATCAAGCAGTTTGATAAAGCCATCCTTTTTATTGATGAGATGCATGTGCTCATGGATAAACAGGGTGCTATGGCGGGTGCTGCCAACCTGCTGAAGCCTGAGCTGGCACGTGGGGAAATTACCGTCATCGGCGCCACCACGCCCGAAGAGTACCGCAAATACATTGAGAAAGATGAAGCCCTGGCCCGCCGCTTTGATGTCATCAAAGTAGAAGAACCGGATGCGGCTGTTGCTTACAGGATGATGAAGATCATCATGCCGCGCTATGAACAGCACCACCAGATACAGGTAGACAACCATACCCTGCACGAAACCATCCGCCTGGCCAAGCGTTATGTCAAAGACCGCCGTTTGCCGGATGCTGCGATAGACCTGGCCGATCATGCCATGGCTGCCTTACGGTTGACCCGCGATACCGGCGCCAAAGCTGTGCAGGAGATGAAAGCCCTGTTTGAGGAATGGCAACAGCCGGGCAACCAGCATACAAAGGAAGACTGGCAATGGCATTACCAGCAGCTCAGCCAGCGGCTCAGCCCTGTACTATGGGCGGCTGTACCGCCTGCCGCTGGTCCTCTGGAGCACATGGACCCCGACGCCTGGATCGTTTACCTGCAAACAATATATGTATTGCTGGAAGAGGCTGCGGCGGATGACAGGTTATTGTTAAGCAATGCCGATGTGGCAGCCATCGTGGCTTACCGAACAGGTATTCCCATTGGCAAGGTGCAGGCGCAGGAGCAGGACCGGTTACTGAAAATGGATACCATTCTCCGGCAACGGGTCATCGGGCAGGACCATGCGATCCGTTCCATCAGTGAAGCGATCCTCGAATCAAGGGCTGGCCTGGGGAAACCCGGACAACCATTAGGTTCTTTCTTTTTCCTCGGGCCTACCGGCACCGGTAAAACGGAGCTGGCCAAAGCGCTGGCCGATTTTCTTTTCCAGGATGAAAGCGCCATGATCCGGTTCGATATGTCGGAGTTCAAGGAAGAACATGCTGCCGCCTTACTCTATGGCGCGCCGCCCGGCTACGTAGGATATGAAGAGGGAGGCTTGCTGATCAATAAGATACGCCAGCAGCCTTATTCCGTGGTGTTGTTTGATGAAATTGAAAAAGCGCATAAATCAGTATTCGATATTTTCCTGCAGATCATGGATGAAGGCAAGCTGCACGACAAACTGGGGAAGGAGGGCGACTTCTCTAATGCGCTGGTGTTGTTTACCTCCAATATCGGCAGCCAGTTTGTGGTGGATGCATTTAACAGGAATGAGATACCTGATTCCGGGAAACTGATGGAGATCATGAGCCAGCATTTCCGGCCTGAGTTCCTGGGTCGCCTGACAGAAATTCTGCCTTTTGCACCCATGACCACGGCGATGGTACGGAACATACTGGATATTCAATTACGGGGGCTGCATGCTTTATTAGAAAAACAAGGCATTCGTTTGTCCCTGACAGAGAATGCCAAAGAGCAATTGGCGAAGATGGGTTATGCGCCCCAATATGGGGCGCGGCCATTGTCGGGCGTCATACGGAACCAGTTGCGGCGGCCGCTGTCGCGCATGATCATCAGTGGGGAAACGCCCCCGGCATCAGGATGGACATTGGACGCAGACGCCGCAGGCAAACTGGTGTGGATAAAATGACACACCAACATCACACGCTGCGGAGAAACGATTAATTTCCCCGCAGTGTCTCCCGGAGGGGACGCTGCGGATTAGGAAGAGGAGTAAATACAACGTTAACTCCATGTAAACTTTTTGATGAACAAGGGTATGTGGGGATTTTTTACTAATTTACTTGTGCAACGCCGTTATTTTAATTTTTAGGAATAGTATTTGCGTTTATTTTTGTTTTAAGCAACCCCGTTAGTTTTTCCCCTAAACAAGTAAGGTCAGCAATTAGCAGCAGTACATCATGCCTATGGTGTATGAAGGCTGTATTTTACCATATACGTAAAACGATAAACTATGTCTATTGAACCTTATGGAATAGGTGGCACCGAGGTGAAAACCGACGCCTATGAAGCCTTTGCAGATATTCCACAGAACCGTGTATTGCTGGCCGAGAAGCTGACACACGAGCCACCCGTGAAACCGGATATCGTGGAAGGACTCACCAGCATTGATGATGCCTTTGAGCACTACAAGCCGAAAGTGGACATCACCTTTGAAACAGAAGAAGGTGCCATGCGCAAAGAGACCCTGCACTTTAAAGGGCTGGCCGATTTTGGTGTTAAAGGCATTGTGGCCCAAAGTGAATACCTCGGTGATGTGAATATGAAGCAGTTGCAATACCAGAAGATCATCCGCCAACTGAAATCGAATAAGCTGCTGAAGCAGGCGCTGGCAGGTGAAGAAAGCAGGGAGCACCTCATCAAGGCACTGCAGGCGCTGGTAGAAGAGCTGGAAACAGCCAGGTAGTTATCGCCGGTAACTAATCATTGTAAAACCATCCAACCACGTATACCTTATTATTATGAGTACAAAACTTACCAATGCTACGGTGCCGCAGGAAGACATTGCTGTGCAGGAAACATTGAGCCCCGTACGTCAGTCCGCCGAACAATTAGAAAGAAGTGTGCAGGGATTGGCTAAATATGGCGGCTTCGACCTGCTGGAATCAGCCATAGATGCCGTGCAGAACATCAACCCGGAAAGAAAAGCACGCAAAAAAATATTCCTCGAAGAGAACGCCAAAAAAGAAGAAAGGGCTGCCCTGAAAAAAACACTCCAGCTATGGCTGGAAGTGCTCAAAAGCTCCAAAGACATTACTGATATGGTGCACACCTGTGAAGAGCGTTCCGCACAGGCCAGCCAGGTATTAAAGAAAAACCTGAAAACGGCCATCCAGGAAACAGCACAACTGGAAAGGTCCTACCGCTCCCTGGCGCTCTTCTTTAAAAATACAGAAAGCCTCAAAATAAAGAACATCTCCATCATCAATGTAGAGCCGGAACAACTGAAGGACCTGGACAATACCCGGTTCATTGATTCCATCCGTACAGAGCTGCTGGAGAATTATGACCGCCTCGATCTGCGTAATAACTATAGTATATTGGTATTGCCCGGCTACCTCGGCAGCAACAAAGTAGTAGAAAAATGGGCCAAGATCGCTTATGAAAGCAAGGTGATGCTGGTCACCGATTTTGAGAACCTGGATACGCCCGATGATGTAATGGAACTGTTTGAGGCAGCCAACCTCACCAGCGGCGATCCTTACCGCTCCAATGTGATCATGACCTGCAACTGGCTGGTAGGCCGTGGTAAATTTGATGAAGTTGATGAAGCAGAAGACCTCTTTGTGCCACCGGCGGCCGCACTGGCAGGCAAGGTATATACCACCCTCATGTCGCAGGTAACGGCCGGTAAAAAATTCGGCGGTATCAATGAAGTGGATGGCGTCCGTTTCGACCTGAAGAAAAGCGAAATAGCCGGACTGGAAAAGCTGGGGCTTATTCCCATGGTAAAAGAATACGGTAAAGTAATGGCATTCTCTGCCAAGACCTTGTTTAATGGCGATAACCTTGGACTGCAGACTTATTCTGTAGTAAGGGTGTTTGACTACGTAACCAAGGTGATGATGGACTTCCTCAATCGCCGCACATTCGAAAACTTCAATGCATCTACACGCAAAGAACTCAACGGACAAATTGTGAAATTCCTGGATGGCATAACCGGTCCCAGCAAACTGATCGAAGACTTTGCGATCAAACGTTTTGAGCAGGACCCTGTTCAAAAAGACCGGATATACCTGGATATTCACCTGAAGCCTTATTTTCCTGCCAAAACCTTTTTGATCAAACTGGAAGGCCAGAAGGGTGATGATGCCGATAAGGCAGAATGGCAATCAACGTATGAGCAGAATAAATAGGTTTCATTCTCTCCCCCTAAAACACGTTTAACGAAGACATTAAGTTAAGCTCATTGCTGGAATAGGCGATGGTGCCTGGTTGTCTGCCTACAGCGGCAGGGGATCATGCATCGCTATTCCCCCAACACTGTTTTTTATTATTTGGTCTTATACCTTTTTTAATTTTTAAAACCATTAAGTATGTCTTTCAAGTCAAAACTCAAAGTGGCTGGCAAAGAAGTAAATGTGCTGGCCTGCAGCTATGCGCTGAAACAGGAAACCGACGCTACCGGGCGTCCTTCCTCCATTACCCGCGGCGGTAAGATCACCCTCACGATTGAATCCACCGGAGATACCAGCTTCTTCGAATGGATGACCAACAATTTCGAGCGTAAAGATGGGTCTATTGTTTTCAGCAAACGGGATACCGATGCTGCACAGAAAACACTGAATTTCACAGAAGGTTACCTGGTAGATTACAAGGAGAACTTTGATAGTACCGGCGATAGCCCCATTACTGAAACGTTTACCATTAGCGCCCAGACCATTGAAGTGGGAAGCGGTAAACACGTAAATGAATGGGTAAAATAAAATATCCGTTGCAAAAGGGTGGGCAATTGCTTCACCCTTTTGCTGCTGAAGCACACGATCACATCGTCCCGGTTCGTGTCCTCACGAACCGGAATGAGCAACGACACGATCACCAATTAATCTATTTTCCATGTCATTCATAGCAAAATTAAAAGTAGACGGAGACGAGGTCAATGTACTGCATTGCGCTTTTCGCTTCTCACAGGCTACTGACGGCACCGGCAAGCCTACCGCCATACCGCAGGGCGGATCTGTGACCGTAGTGGTGGAAAGTAATGGCAGCACCGACCTGTTTGATTGGATGGTGAGCCCTACCCAAACCAAAAGCGGCACGATCACCTTCTACCGCCGGGATAATATGAGCAAATTAAAAACCCTGGAGTTTTCAGATGCCCATTGTGTGGACTACTATGAAACCTATGACCACAATACTGATAATCCCATGCAGGTACAGGTAACGTTGAGTGCCAAAGAAGTAAAAATGAATGAATCACAGTTCAAAAACAACTGGCCTGAATAAGTCGCCAGCCTCTGGCTGGTGACGGGTATTTCAAAGCCTCCGGCTTTGGTCGAATGTTGCCTTTTTCCGGGACATCACTGCCGGGACGTGAAGCAGGAGCATAGTACGTTCTTTTAAAAGATTGGTTCTCTTATAACCATAAACGACATAACATTTTTTATGGCACAACTCATCAGTAGTAACCTTAGTATTGCCGGTAATCCCATACGGCAAATAACCTCTTTTCAGCTAACCCAGCAGATATTTGATCACCATTATTTCAGGCTGGTCTGCCCCGCCGAATCTATTGACGGGCTGGGCGGCAGCATGCTCCAGGCCTCGCGCAACCTCATAGGAGGTGTACTCCAGGCATCCGTAACGCCTGTGGGCGCAGCAGGTACCTTACAGTTCAAAGGCATCGTAATGCAGGTAGAAGCCGACCGTTTCAGTGGCCATGCAGGCAATCTCATCATCTCCGGTTGTAGTCCCACCATTATCTTAGACAGTGGCCCTCACTGTAAAAGCTGGACGAAAAAGGCCGTCAAAAACATTGTGCAGGATGTGCTCAAACACTTTCCGCAAAACCTGTTGCAGCCACAGGTAGCACCGCTCTATCCCGAAACACTGGCCTATACCGTACAGTATAAACAAACTGCCTGGCAGTTCCTGCAATACATCTGTTCCACGTACGGCGAATGGCTCTTCTATGATGGAGAGCAACTGCATATAGGCCCTCCTCAGGCCGGTAGCGCCGCTTCTTTAACCTTCGGCAGCAGCCTCAGCCGCTTCAGTATGGCCCTGCAGGTGAATCCATCCAACAGTAAGATGATGGCTTATGATTACCTCAACCACGAAGTGTACGACAGTACGCCACAAAGCATAGAAAGCAAGGCGGGGCTGAATGAGCTGGGCAAGCACGTACTGCAGGCCAGTCAGGCAGTATACGCCTCCCAGCCCAAACTCTGGAACAACCAGTTCTTCTCCAACAAGAAGCAGTTGGATGATGTGCTCAATATCAAGGCTGCCATGCAAAGCAGCAACAACGTGCGATTTGCCGGCAGCAGCGACCATCCTGGTTTAAAACCAGGCGGCACCATCAGCGTACAGGGACGTAACCTGCTGAACCTGTCCAATGAAAATTATGGTGATTACCTCGTCCTTTCCATCAATCATTACTTCGATGGACAGGGCAACTACAACAACGACTTTACGGCCATACCATCCGGGATCAAACTGCCGCCGCTTGGCAAACAGATGACGCCCTACAGCGAAACGCAAAGCGGCATGGTGACCGATAACCATGACCCCGATGGACTGGGCCGGGTAAAAGTAAAATTCCATTGGATGAATGGTGCGGAGAAAACGCCGTGGATACGGGTTACCAGTCCGCATGGCGGTGGTGGCAAAGGGATGTTCTTCATTCCCGAAATAGGGGAGGAAGTTATTGTGGGTTTTGAAGGAGATAGTCCTACCAAGCCCTATGTGGCAGGCACTGTGTACCATGGAAAGGCCAACAATACCTTCAGCAATGGCAGCAATGATGTGAAGGCGCTGCAAACACGCAGTGGCAATAAGGTGGTGATGAATGATAAAGACGGGAGTGTTTTTGTGGAAGACAAGGATGGTAACAGCATGCTCATTGACGGGGCTGGTAACATTACGGTGAAATCCAACAAGACGGTGATGATAGATGCTGTGGATGAGATCACTTTCAAGACCAAAAAGATCACCATGTTGGCGGAGAATGAGATATACATGGAATCCAAAAAGTTCGACGGGCAGTTGTCTGAAACGGCGACCCTCTTTGGAAAGAATGAAATGAATGTGCAATCGAAGTCGGCCGTCAATGTGACCTCTGAAAATAAAGTAGACATTGGTGGGCAAACGGAAGTGTCTGTGACGGGTACGGAGAAAGTGTTACTTTCTTCCACTGCTGTGCAGGTACAAAGCCAGGCCGATACCTGCATCGCCGCCGCTACCATCAAATTGAATTGTTGATGTCAGTCGCTCTGCGAGACTTGCAGTCTCGCAGTCCTATTTCAGGGCCTCCGGCCCTATCGAAGTAAAAGCCTAACTAACCTTATCATAAATGAATTAAACAATGAATGAACACAATCCCATAACGGTGCGACTGGATGAGATGGTGAAAGTGTGGAAGAACAATGTGCAGCCTCATCATACCCTCCTGCGCTGGATGCTGAAGCCGGAAGACAGCCGCATGTATGAAGGCTTTTGCCGGCTGGAAGCTTCGGCCCACGGAAAACTGGATAACCTCTTTGTTTTCTTTTATACGCCTTTTACCCGGGCAGAAACCTATAGTTATGACCTCATACAAAACTGGTTGCATGAATACGAAGAGGAGGAGCAACAGAAGGCGATGCGGGCAGCCGGTGTTACCGGCAACTGGGAAGTAAGCCTCTTTCAAAAAGCCGTAGCAGCAAAAGACTATGCCGGCTGCGATGAACTACTGCCCGGCATGATACAGTTATACAGGAACTGGGTAAAAATGCCCACTACGCCGTTTGTATTCAGCCTGCTTCCCAAGCAAATGAGCGACCCGCGCCAGTTCAGACAATGGATATGCCGGTGGATGGAGCAGCTAAGACCTACCGGTACGCAGTTGCTGTTGTTTGATCATGCAGACAGCAATTATTGGGGCGAAGTATTTGAAAAATACCGGCATGAAGCTGTTACCCTTCGCCATGACCTGCGGATGCAGGAAGCCATACGCCAGATAGCCACCAGTGGCCACACCACCGATCCCTATGCTTTTTTCCGCAAGTGTATGTTTGAAATGGGCGATGCATCCACTAAAAAGAATAAGCCACTGTTAAATACTTGGGGCGAAAAGGGCATTGAAACGGCTAAAAAGAGCGGCGATAAAGTGCTGCTGGCCACTGCCTATATCACCTATGCCGGCATGCTGTTTCCCTTCCGTGATCACCCCGCCATAGAGCACTTATTGGATACGGGCATCCGCCTTTGCCGGCAGGAAATAATGGCCGGCAATGAATCCATGAAACCCTTGCTGCTGCAATACTATACTTACAAGGGAGCCTGCTACCAGGTGCAGAAAGAACGCAGGGAGGCGCTGCAATGGTTTATGAAAGCGGGTGATGAGGCCGTACAATTTGGTTTTACTGCACAGGCTGTTTCGGCCTACTACAAAGCGTATGTCTTTGCAGAGTACAAAAACTTCCGGGAGGAAAGCCTGGCAGCCTCCCGCAGTGCATTGCTGTTAACAGACCAGCTCACCGTAGAAGAAATACAGTCGTCAGAATATCCCTTCATGGCTTATGACCTGGTGCAGCAACAGCGGCCACAGGATGCTGCATTGATCAGGACAGTGGAAGAGAAAATGGAGGTGGCCTATGACCACGACTGGCAGCACACCGTAGCCGAACTGAAAAAGAATTATACCAAAAAGAAATTACGCCAGGCAGAAGCCGGCATAGAAATCTGAAACGTAAACAGTCATGTACGTTGCTAATACACACTTAAAACCCGTAATAGGGATCGATATTCACTTTGTGAACCTGCCTTTCCCTTTTGTCCCCTTGCCACATCCATACATAGGGCTGGTCATCGATCCCTTTGACTACATTCCCTTCATCGGGGCTACTGTAAAAGTGAATGGTGTGCCGCGGGGTAATACCGATACCGCCGGTATGATCATCACTTTTGTACACATTCCCTTCGGTGCAGGGTTTACTATATTTCCCATTATTGGTCATGACAGCCAGAACTTCTTCGGCAGTAAAAAAGTACTGGTGGATGGAGCGCCCATGAGCGGGGCAGGGTATATGCTCATGACCTGTAATGACATTGGTTTGCCACTTTCTTTCCGCCCCGGCCGCAAATTCATTCCCATACCTTCCCTGTACCTGCCTACTTCTTTTTGTATTCCCCTGCAATGGGGCAAGCCCGTTATGGTAGGAGCGCCGCTGGTGCCCAACTTCAGCCTCATGGCTTTGCTCAAGGCATTTGTCATGGGCTCCTTTCTGAAAATATTCGGCAAGATCGGTGGCAAGCTCCTGAAAGTACTCAATAAAAAAGTACTTAAAAGGTTTCCCGCCACCAGTAAACTCAGCAGCAAACTCTGCAGAATGGGTTTTGAACCGGTAGACCTCATTACCGGTCGCGTGAACTATGAGTATACGGACTTTGAATTGCCCGGTCCGATACCCCTGCGCTGGACACGTAACTGGGACAGTGATTCCGGTATCCAAAGCGTGTTGGGGCACGGTGTGCAATTAAGCTATGACCGTTGTATACAGCTATGGCCCGAAGAGGAAGCCTTATCGCTCTTGCTGGCCGATGGCCGGCTCACCGCCTTTCCTGTATTGCAACCCGGTGAGCAATTTTATCATCCGCAGGAAAAACTATTACTGCGCCGCAAGCAGAATGGTCACTTCCTGGTGGAAGACTATAATGATTCCTTATACTTCCATTTCAATCATGAAACAGTGCCAGGCACCTGGCGCCTGTCGTTCATAGAAAACTATCAGGGTAACCGCATCCAGTTGCATTATACCGGTAAATACCTGCAGGCGCTTACCGATAGTGCAGGGCGGCGGCTTTTACTGCAACTGGACAATGATCACCGTATTACCAAAGTAGAAGTAAAGCACCGGGATACGCGCCAGGTGCTGGTAACGTATGCTTACAATGAGGAAGGCGATTTAATACGAATAGCCGATGCGCTGGATCAGCCTGTTATAATCGAGTATAACCAACACCTGATGGTGCAAAAAACAGACCGTAATGGACAGGTTTTCTACTGGGAATATGACCAGTACAAACGCTGCATACACACCTGGGGTGAGGGAGGTGTACTGGAAGGGTTTATTGAATATGGTAAAGGCTACAATGTAGTCACCAACTCACTGGGCGAAGAAACGACCTTATTCTATGACGAAAACAACCTGTGTATACAGGAGACAGATCATTATGGTAATCACTGTTACACAGAATACACGGAAGACTTTGAAATATACCGGGAAATTGATGAGGAAGGGCATATTACGGGGTATGTATATGATAATAAGAACCGTTTAAAGGAAAAGCAACTGCCGGATGGCAATAGTCTGCAGTTTAATTACAACGACTATAACCAGCTCACCATGGGCACCAACCCGGATGGTACCACGGAGACCTATGCTTATGATACACAGCGCAGGGCCCGTTTTGTGAACTATCCCAATGGGCAGACCATTGCCTATGAATACAATGAAGAAGGGCAACTGGAAATCCTCATTGCCAATGGCAGCCAGAAAACACGGCTGACGTATGATGAAGATGAGAACCTGGCCAGTGTGCAAATGCCCAATGGCGCCACCGATCACTGGAAATACGATGCATTGGGCCGCTGTGTACAGGCCATCAATGCTGCCGGTGAGCTCAGGTACTATGAATATGATGGGCTGGGCAGGTTGTATCGTTGCCACCTGCCGGATGGAAATAACCTGCACATGGCTTACAACGCTTATGATGACATTGTACAGATCAAAGATAAATTTGGCGAGGTGCGTTTTGAATACACGCCCATGGGGCAGTTAAAAAAGCGTATCCGGGAAAATACAGAACTAAGCTTCCTGTATGATACCGAAGAAAGGTTGTGCGGTATTGTCAATGAAGCAGGCAGGTATTATACGGTAGGGTATAACAAACGTGGAGAGATCATCCAGGAAACCAGCTTTGATGGCCTGCAACGCTTCTATGAGCGTGATGCCACGGGCAGGCTTATCGCAACAAAATATCCCGGTAACCGGCAAACCCGCTATGAACACGATGCCAATGGGCGCCTCGTGCGGGTAGAACACCATGATGGTAGTTGGTTGCTGTTTGGATATGATAAGATCGGCAATCTCATTGAGGCAGTGAATGAGCACAGTACCATACGGCTCGCCCGCAATAAGCTGGGTTATGTGGAGAAAGAAACGCAGGACCAATATACCATTCACAGTGTGTATGATAAGCTGGGCAACCGTATTCGCGTTACCAGTAACCTGGGCGCCGATATTCAGTTGCAGCGGAATGAACTGGGGTTGGTAACGGGTATGCAGGCGAAGGCTGATCAGCTATTATGGCAGGTGCAGGTAAAGTACAACCCGGCAGGACAGGAGATTGAAAGGATGCTACCAGGAGGACTAACGGGGGCATGGCAATATGATCAGGCGGGCCGGCCTGGTATTCATAAAGTAAGTCGCAAAGGAGTGGCGCTCCACTGGAAAAAATACACCTGGGATGCGGGCGAGCGCCTTACCCATGTATTCGATGCCTTAGCACAGGCCGGCAGCCGCTTTAAACATGATGCGGCCGGTAACCTCATCTTTGCGCAATATGCCGATAACCGCATCCTGCATCGTTCGGTAGACAGAACCGGCAATATTTATGAAACCACAGAGCGGGGCGATCGTACTTATAACGCGGCAGGCGCTTTATTACAAAGCGAAAAATACAGCTATGAGTATGACGATATGGGCCGGTTGATTGGGAAGCTGCCCAAACGGGCTGATGCCGGCGCAGGACCTACACGCTATGAATGGTATGCTGATGGCATGCTGAAAAAAGTGATACGGCCCGATGGTAAAATAGTATCCTTTACCTACGATGCACTGGGCCGCCGGATCTCCAAATCATTTGATGGTACCATTACCCGTTGGGTATGGGACCGTGAAGCGCCCTTGCATGAATGGACCTATGCGGAAAAAGAAAAGCCGCAGGCCGTGATCAATGAATGGGGCGCCATACAATATGATAAGCAGGAACCCAATCCCAATGATCCTGCCCTGGCGGCTACGGCCATTACCTGGGTATTTGACGGTGACCAGACTACCGTGCCCTGCGCCAAAATACAGAACGGCACCGCGTACAGCATTATTACCGATTACCTCGGCACGCCAATGGCTGCTTATGATGAGGCCGGGAAACGGGTATGGGAATGTACCTTGGATATTTATGGCCGCGCTATGAGCGTCGCCGGAGATAAAAAATTCATACCTTTCCGGTTCCAGGGACAGTATGAGGATGCTGAAACCGGCCTTTATTACAACCGGTTCCGGTATTACAGTGCCGAAGAAGGCAGGTTCCTGAGCCAGGACCCCATACGCCTTATTTCAGGCGACTTTAATTTGTACTCGTACGTAAAAGACCCCCATAAATACGTAGATCCTTCCGGCCTGCACACCGTCTTCGCCCGCTTTATGAATGGTTCGGAATACCTGGGCGAATTTGAGAGCCAAAGAGTATCCCCGCCCAAATGGACAGAATTTGGTGTGCATGGTGATTCGGAATATTTTTTGCTGAAACAAATATCAACCCGTACCGATCTGGAAGGCAAAACGTTATTTATTAAATCCCTTGGTAATCCCAAGACGAACTACTGGAAGCTCAAATTTCCATTGCCGCCCTGTAAAAAAACAGATGGTGGTTGTGACCGGGCCTTACGGGAGTTTGCGGAGAAAAATAAGATGCGCATCATATACGCCTACGAATATAAAGGCAAGCTTAAAACAGTCAAATATGGCAGTTGCAAATAACGACTTTGAAGCGGCTTTTCAGGAATACCTCGCCTCCACAGAGTGGGCGTCGTATGAAGATCCTTTTGACACTGCTGAATACATTCCGGAAATGCTGCTGGAATTACACGGTGGAGTAGAGGCGGAAAGGGAAGAAGAGATACTGGGAGAACTATTCAGCCGCATCTATTACCAGGAACGGTTAACCACAGCCATCCAGGTAACTATTCGTCCGCTGTTGCTACTTTGTATCCTTGATAAGATACAGTCAAAAGACCTGGTGCTGGAGTTACTGCTCGACATTGAGCAACGCTATCTTTACCTGAAGGGCGTTATTGGCGTCATGCCGGCTAAATATGCCTACCTCGGAGAGGTGTATGACAGTGAGCAGGAGGCAGCCACTTCTATAGAGATCGGTGAAAAGCCTTATTATGAGCTCATCCAGCAGCAACGGGACCTACTGGTGGTTTTGTTCAGCAACCAGTCTCCGCTGATCCGTAACCTGGCCATCAAAGCCTATGGTTTATCAGCCTTGACCGCCAATAGGGAAGCGCCGGCCCTGGATACCCATTTGCTGCTACAACAGGTAAGTAATGACACTACTGCCGGCAATACACTGGTGGCATTGGGCATGGTGGCCCGGCTGAGCGGGCAACCCTTATTGATCCCTGCGGCATTACCTGCCGGTCGCCAATACCAACAGCATATAGCAGTGGCAGAAGGACTGGCCGGTACAGCCAGTCCTGAAACTATAGCCTTATTAAAACAAATAGAGGCAGATCCTGCCGATTATAACTTACTGCCCTGGTATCGTGGCGACCTGCAGTTATTAGCCCTCGCCGGGTTGGCCAACAGCATTAAAAATGATCCCTCTATAACCGGTTACCTGTTTGAGGTGATCCGCCAGCTTAAAAAGCAGCCGGTATCCATTCCTCCTACAGAATTGAAGACCTATGAGGTTGCTGCTGAATTCCTGGCTTCCGCTTATTTCTCCTCCCTGGTGCCTGCTGCCCATAAACGGGGCAATGAGGAACTGACACCGGAACAACTGGCGGTTGTCAAAAAACTCTCCGGCGAATTGAAGATCATTACCAATATACAGGTAGTGGCCGGCCTGCCCGAAAGCATCAAAGCCGTCAACAGCTTTGCCGGACTGGCGCAGTAAGTAATTTACTTTAGCCCGGTAACCTTCTTCAATTCTTCCCGGTTAAGACGACTCATCAATGTAATGGTCTTGGGATGGCTCTTGCCCACAGCATCTATGACCACATACGTCGGAAAACCACCTTCCGCATCAAGCCTGCTCCTCAGTTTACTCAGGATGGCATCGTTTATAAAAATGTGTGTACCTGGTATTTTCATGCCTGCCACCTTGTTTTTCCAAATCGCTATACTTGAATTGGAGCTGGTGCACAGGTAAACATAGGCTACCGGCAGGTCTTTATTTGCTTCATGGAGCTGCTTGCTGGAAGGCAGATCTCCCAGGCAGGGGGCGCACCAGGTGGCCCAAAGATCTATAATGATCGCTTTGCCTTTGAACTTTGATTGCAAATGGACAATAAAGTCATCTATATTCCCGATACTGTCCAGCCTGTAGAGATTAGCGTCAAAAGGCAGGGTCCCCAGGGGTGTACCTATATAAATGCTGTCCTTATCGAGGCTCTTTTGTAATGCCAGCAGACTGTCAATATCCTTTTGCCGCGCGAATGCCTGCGCCAGTTCTTCTTCCATCCGCTTCCTGCACCATTTGGTGCGGGTGCTTTGTATAATGGACGGGTAGGTGGTAGCGAATGTATCCTTATAGGCCTCCAGCAGGGACAGCTTCAGGATATCCGCCTTGGGCCTTTCAAAATGGCGGTCAATAAAAGTTAACTGGTTCCTGAAAGCGGGTCCTGTGGAGGGGAGTCCCTTATGGAACCGGGTATATTGGCTAAGATACCGATAGAATAATACGCCATCATTGCTGGTAAAGTAGGGTGTATGTTGCTTTATTTTTTGCAACCAGTTGGACGGCAGATCACCGCCGCAATGTACGATACATATAGTGCTATAAAACCAGGAGTCCGTTTCATTCCGCACAGCCCATTCAAATGCCGGGTACTGTGTGATAAATTCATCGTCGAGGCGGGATAGTTCCTTATATATTGAATCGGCCCTTTTATAAAATGTAGTGTCCGGATGGCCCAGCGGCTTGCCGTGAAACGCTGTCTCGAGGGTATTTTCCAACATATCCTGCTCTCTTTTTTTGTACAGTACATGTTTAGTCATGGCAGTATTCAATGCGCCGTCGGTCCCGGTGTACACAACACCATCGCTATTAAAATAGATCCTTTTGTGCCTTGCTTTAACAGCATTGATCGTTACCGTCAGGTCTGTATTTACATACACGCCGGTATACAGGTAATTGCCCACGTTCAGCCATATCTGCTGATAAGGTAAGTTTTGATCCAGCGTGATGTGGGCTTCGCCTTTTTCATTGGTGATGGTGTGCCTGGTAATCTGAAAGCTGGTGCCAAGGGTTACCATGGTGCATTTGATGTCCGTTTTCCCCGGGGCATCAAGCACCTTGACAGTTAAAGTGGGCAGTTGCCGTTTGGCCAGGTAATCGCTCATTTGAGCGTCCTCAATCGCCAGGGGTTTCTTGTTTTGTGCATTCAGGTAAGGGCATAACAATACCAGGAAAGCCAGTAGAACCGGTTTCATATACAGTTTATATTAAAGGTGAATAATTATTTCCTGTTCGGGATCAATGCCTGTACAAGGTTTTCTTTTTTGCCTCTTGAAACAGGTACTTCCGTATCATCATCCAGCAGCAGATGCCCTCCGTTTTCCCTTATCCAGCTTTTGATGAAGCTTTTGTTGACGAGGTGCGACTGATGACAGCGTATAAATCCATAATCTGTCAGCAGTTCTTCAAATTCAAATATGGGTCTGGATACCGTGATCTTTTCTCCTCCGGTTAAATAAAAGATGGTATAGGCGTTAGAAGATTCACACCGGATGATCTTATCCGGGTTCACAAAACGCATTTCCCTGGTAGTGGCCAGGGCCAGCCGGTGTTCCTTTTTTTCATCTTTCTGCCTGATCAGCTTCAGCAGATTCTCCAACTGGAAGTTTTGCTTTCGTTGTTCCAGCTTATCCTTCACCTTGGCAACAGCAGCTTTCAGCTCATGCGTGTTAACGGGTTTCAGTAAATAGTCAATAGCAGAGAATTTCACTGCCTGAATACCGTACTGATCGAAAGCTGTTACAAAAACGACCTCAAACTCGCAATGGGGCAACGCTTTTAATACCTCAAACCCGTTTTTGCCCGGCATCTGGATATCCAGGAATACCAGGTCGGGAGCAGTTTCCATGATGATGGAAATCCCGTCATCCGCATTGGTAGCGGTTGCTGCTATTTCCACTTCCGGTGCATGCTTTTTTAAAAGCCCGTACAGGTTGTCAATGTTGTTCTTTTCATCGTCAATGATCACTGCTTTTATCATATCAGCCAGTTTTTAAAGTGTATAACCACACAGGTCATTTCTTTTTCCCTGCCTATTGTCAGCGCTATATGTTGGTCTTCCAGTGTTTCGTTCAGCAAGCTGATGCGTTCCCGGGTGAGTTTCAAACCAAATCCTCCGTTATCGCTGTCTGCAGTTATTCCCTTGCCGTTATCTGTTACACGCACCAGCATGTCTGCTCCCTTTTTCTCAAAGTGTACACCCAATTTTCCCTGCTCATGCAGGGCAGCTATGCCGTGTTTGATGGCATTTTCCACCAGCGGTTGCAGCAGCAAACCGGGCATTTCCACGGCATGGGCATCTATTGAGGGATCAATATCAATAATATAACTAAAGCCGAAACGCAATTGCTCAAGGTTCAGGTAGCTGCTGAGCATGTCTGTTTCTTTGGTTATACTCACAAATTCGTGATTGCTTTCCTTCAACGAATTCCTCATCAGGGTGCTGAACTCCATCAGGTACTGATTGGCTTTATCCGGCTCGTTTTTGGTGATAAATGCCTGGACAGAATTCAGGGAGTTAAAAACGAAATGCGGATTAAACTGGGAGCGGATGGATTTGAGCTGTGTTTGTACCAACTGTTTTTGTATGCCTTGCATTTTGAGTCTGCGTGTCTGCCTCCTTGCTTTGAACAGCAGGATAATAAAACCGGTAGCCAGTACACTTACTGCTGCAAGCCCGGCTTTGAACCAGATCGTTTGATACCATGCAGATATGATCGTAAAAGGATAAACCGCCACATGCTGCCTTTGTACACTATACCTGATATGCAGTTTGTACCGACCGGGTTGCAGGTCCCGCAGCCAGATGAAGTTCTGGTTAAAGTCATTTACCTTCCAGCCTGTACTGTCATTGCCATGAACAAGGTTATACTCAATAATCTCCTTCGATTCCACTATTTCATCCAGGTAAAAGATCAGGTTGTTTTCGTCCGGCTCAAATTCATGCCTTAGTTCCAATGCCGGATACCCTTTTGTCCAGTCTGCCAGCGGTTCCAGGTGCTTGTTGGGCATCCACTGTCTCTTGATAGTTTCCAGGAAGTCGGACAATTGTGCAGGTGCAAAAGTGGCTATTACGGTAGGCTGCTGGTTGATCCAGACAGCCGATAGTGCCACCTGGATGAGATCGGGCTGGTCAATCCTTCTGACCTGGATGGTGAGGCTTTTCCCGAACCCGTTTTTAAATTGGCCCAGGTAAGCTACAGTTTTGTCTTTTTTATCTTTTTGAGCAATCTGAGTCGTGAGGTAAGCTTTACAAAAAAGCCTGGGCCGGGTCCAGGGCACCACCACTTGTGTTTTGTTCTCCAGGATACGGAATTCATATTGCGCCGCATTCTCCCGGTTGATGCCATTGACGGTTACAATAATACCAGATGAATCGAACAGGGGAATGGCGTATTTCCCGGAATAGCTGTCAAAATATAGAATATTGAAGACAGTGGTGTCATTGGCGAATGTTGCCAGTTCCGGTATTTTTTCATGGGCAAAGGAATAGTTGACCGCCAGCTTTTTAGCATAAAAGGCGCCTATCTTTAAATAAGGCTCTTTAAGTGTTGTGGTATAGTTTTTATTGGAGTGGAGATAATACCTGGGAGCGGGATATGAGTAAGGGCTAAAAACAAAATATTTCCGGATGGTATCTCCGGGGCTGTTCATATAGCTATTGATCGTGTCCATCTGCAGCTCCAGCCTTTGCCCTTTGCAAAGGGAAACCAATAAAAGAAGTAAGATTATGCCGGCTGTTGTACGCATCAGAAATGGGCTTCGGGTTTATGAACAACAAAACAAACGAATTCAGGTCAAACTTTATGGGGAGTTTTGAAATTGACAGGAACGGCTTTGAATTTTGATATACCAATTTTTACTACAGCAATGGTATTTGCTGAAAGGCCCGCATCAACAGAAAGGCTGTCACCAGGAAATAGGCTGCACTCACCTACCGTATGGGCCAGGCGGGAAGCCATAACACCGCCTTCAAAGGAAAAAATGACAAACAGGATAATACCCAGGCGAATGCCCCATATATACGGCTTGTGCAAAAAAAACAGTCGGACCCCGGGGCTATTCGTATAACCCCAGGTTCCGACTGTCAAGGGAGAAATTGCATTTATTTAGTGCCCGATCCGGTAAAGGTGAAGCTACCAACCGGCAGGTACACATCCTGTGCATTTCTTCCGGTATCGAATGCCTTCAGTTGGTTTATGGCATTTATATACCGGCGATGGCCATGCTCAAGCACCCATGCCATTTTAATTTCAACGGCAGCATGTGCAGGTAATAACTTGCCATCAGGTCCCTGCAACTTAATTTTCAGGTCGCCTTTGTAATAAGCGGGCAGCTTGACAACTTTTTCAATATGCTGCGATTCATTGCCTATTTCAATAAGGCCTGTATCAAATTTAGCTGCAGGATCATCATTGCGCAGAGAGATCTTTGAACCGGCAGGGACATTCCTGCATTGTACCAGGAAAGCAAATTTTTCCTCTGTGCCGTCTTGGTTATAGAATTTCAGTGTTTCTTCAGCCTGCTTCTGCGGATCCTGGTTATGCCAGGCTGCTGCACCGTTATGGGTTATCCAGAGTTGGGAGTTCCAATTGCCCGGTGTGATCTTCAACGGATCGTTCTTCTCAAAAAACTCATAGTTCAACACGGCTATAACGCATACATGATCCTGGGAGGTTGGGTTAAAAAAGAACGCCTCAGAGGCACCGCGTACACCTTGACCTAGGGGGCCTGGTTTGCCATCCATTAATAAAATATCTCCTTCAGAAGCCTGGCCTTTCTCCGTGTAGCATTGGATCCAGGAAGAAGGAGGCTGGTTAAAACCGCCGGTGGTATAAAACATCTGTACTTTAGGTGTGATAGCCCCTAAAAAAGCCATATTCTGCGCACGTGCGTAAATATAGTTCTTACCGACAATGGGCGTTTTCCAGTATTCATTGTTCCAGTTTTCAATTAATTGCTGAGGTTGCAATGGTGTGTTTTCGTTACACACAATATCAAGGCTTTCGGTATATGAACCGGGTGTGGGAATAAGGCCAATGTCATAAATGTTTTTACGGCAAAGTATCCCCCTCCATTGTGAAAAAGCGACTTTAGCATATTCGTCAGCAATAGACCGGTCTATACCCAGTGCCTGTACAAGGCTTTTAGAAAGTATGGCATAATCCATCTGAATGCCGGTCCAGTAGGTGTCTCCATATACAGCACTTACCACGTTGGCAATATCCTGGTAAGTAAGCTTGGGGCTCATACTTTTGTAAATGAGGTATATGGCATCCGTGTCATATTCCCCATCATTAAAGTATTGAATGGCTGCGTCCCACATTTGCTGTATGGTCCTGATGGAATCCAACGCTGCAGGCTTTTTTGCGGTACTGTTTTTCTTAGAAGTAATTGAAGTGTTTGACATAGATTTTGATTTTTTAAATTATGCCTACTCTGATAATGGCTTTTCGGCATCCGCCCATAGTCGAATATTTCATCTCTTGTAGAATCAAAACAGAAATTTGAAAAATCAATTTAAGGTGAAGTAATAAAGAGCCCTATTGCATGAATTTGATTCTTAGCAATTACTATAATACTTATAACACAGAGGCTTCTAATCAGAGAAGATCATCAAAAGGAGTAAAACATACAGGCCATGCAGCGCTTAGGTGGGGAGCCAATCTTTGCCTTAAATAAAAAGGATAGGAAAAATTAACGGATGGTGAAATTAATGCATATTAATGAAATGGCCAACCCGTATAATGACGGTATTTTTGCACGTTCCGTGCAAAGCGCAGACATGCGTTTCAACTGGTTCTATTGAAAAACAACTTGCTCATACCGATAGGTATCGTTATCTTTAGAATCCTATCCTTTACTTCATCCAAAGTTTCCATCTCTCCGTTCAAACAAAGTAACCTCGTCCGATTAATCTGTATGCGTGAACACTCCCGCAGTGAGGTCTAATGTTTTTCCACCAGTAAAACCTATAGTTATGCGTACATTGCTAAGAGTTGTTATGGATGTAACCGCCGCTAATAAAGCGATATCGGATGGCACACTTCCACAAATTATTGAGACTACTATGGATAAGCTGAAACCTGAGGCAGCTTATTTTCATGCGTCAGACGGTCAACGGTCTTGTTTTATGGTATTTGATCTGAAGGACCCCTCTGAGATACCTGGTATTGCAGAGCCCTTTTTTATGAATTTGCATGCCAAAGTTGAATTATGCCCGGTCATGAACGCGGAAGACCTGAAAAAGGGGTTGACCGTAATAATGAAAAAATAAGTGCTCCTCTATAGAGCAACATTTATTCAAACTAAAAGAAGCCATCTCCCTGTTTTTGTAAACACAGGAGATAGCCTCTTTGTATTGCCAGACAGTCAACTGTCAGCTACCGGCTGCATAGTGACGTTGTATTGCTATCAAGGTTCGTTTTTCATGGTGTTGTTTGGTTTTACGGTCATTGATTACCAGGTTGGCTTGCGTACCTGTCCATAGCCACCTCCCCTGGGACGGTCTTCAAAATGCAGGTGCGGACCTGTCACATTCCCCGTAGCACCTACTTCACCCAATTTCTGACCTGCTACTACCGTAGCACCGGTGCTCACTGAGCGAACAGAGAGATGGCAATACACATAATCGCGGCCATTGGTGGCACGCAGGCCAATCCATCTGCCATAGGCGCCACCAGTATTGTTTGACCAGGCAATAGTGCCACCCAGAACAGCTACCACCGGAGTACCCGTGGGAGCGGCATAATCATCTCCTGTATGGTAGCCCGCTGCATAACGGGGATCTACAATACCAAATGGATACGTTACCACTTTGCCGGGAACGGGTGAAGGGATCCTGGCCGCAGCGGCAAGTGTAGTAGTCTCATCGCTGGCTTTTTGTTCAACAACCGCTTCTTCCTGTGCAGCAGGTTTTTCGTTTTTGCTACAGGATAATGCAGTTACCATAAGTACTAACATGCCCAGGGACATGCTTTTGCTAATTGTGATGCTCATAGTTGTTAATTGTATTTGAAGGTTAAAAAAGCAATCGTTTTTATTCCGTTGCCATCAGTTTTTTACTGGCTGTTTTACCGGTTTGTAAACGGATCGTCACAGTATATAAGCCGGTTTTTAATTTGCCGGTAGGTAAGGTCAACTGGTTATGACCTTGCTGCAACATTACCCGTTGTTGACGCACCATGCTGCCGTAATGGTTTGTCAGGGTAATCGTTGCCGCCTGTGAAGCCTCCTTCAGCAGGTAGGTTACTTTCACGTCAGAACCGGTAACAGGATTGGGTGATAACCGCAGGTTATCAGTATCTGGCGTTAGTTCACTGGTTTTTGTTGCGGGTTGAGCGGCCATCAGGGCGGCAGGTACCTGAATGGTTACTGTGTCAGGCCCGTAATAATGATCCAGGATCCACGCATATGTTTGATCAGTACCCCAGAAACTGGAACCCCATTGGCACATGCCTTTCCCACTGCCATTATTGGTCCTGCCCGCGCAACGTGTATCGGATATACAGGCCCAGGTGGTACCATTGCCACTGAACCCATCACCACAACCGGCATTGTTGTTCTCTGACGCATAATCGGCTTTTATAATAGCGCCATTCTTGATCAGTACTACACCAGCCGTTGCAATGGCTGCATTCTTCACGCTGGCAGCCCGGTCATTCTGCCAGGTCTGGTGACAGACAGCAGCCGACAGATCATAATTATTGGCAAAGGGGTGTTGCACATACCAGGCGCCGCGTGAGCGGTAGGCTACAGCACCAGCTTGTAAAGAAGGAGCATTCCAGCTGGACAGCCACTCATCATCCAAACCTGTTTGTACATACGCTTCCAGGCTCATGACCTGTACCGATAACGAACTACAGGGTGTTGTACAGGCGCAACTGGTAGCAACTCGTATAGTGGAAGGAATACCCGGCACAGCAACTACTGAACCCGATAGATCAAGGTTGATATCGGCTGCAATGGAATCATCAGCTGCACTACCGATGAAGAAAGTGGTGAGGGAATTATAGCCACTTTTAGAGATCGTAATATTATACCGGCCTGTATCGGCCCCAAACACTACCTGGCCACTGGCATTGGTAGTGAGGGTAGTGGTTGTTCCACCCACTTTGGTGGCGGCTATAGTAGCGCTGGCAATAGCCGTACCCGCACTTTGGTCTTTTACCGTAAAAGCGATCCTGGTTACACCAGGCGCAGTAGGCAATTGCACACTCACACCACCCGGCGTATAATAATGGTCCAGTATCCAGCCATACGTTTTATCGCTGGCCCAGAAGCTGGAGCCATATTGGCACATGCCTCTTCCATGCCCGAATTTGGCTCTGCCCGCACAGCGTGGATCCGATATGCAGGGCCAGGAAGTACCGGTGCCGCTATAACCATTGCCACAACCTGAATTATTATTTTCAGAAGAATATTCAGACCGGAAAATAGCCCCGTTCTTCAGCAATACGGTGCCGGCTGTAGCGATGGCCGCGTTCTTCGTACTGGTAGCTACATCATTTTGCCAGGCCTGGTTGCAGGTAGTGGCGGCAATATCATAACTGCTGGCCACCGGGTGCAATACATACCAGGCGCCGTATGTACGATAGGCCACTGCACCAGCTTGTAAGGAGGCTGCTCCCCAGCTGGCTATCCATTCATCATCCAGGCCCGTTTGTGTATAGGCTTCCAGGCTCATCACCTGTACCACGCTGCAACTGGTGCAGGAGCAACTGGTGCCCACCCGTATGGTGCCAGGTACGGCAACGGCCAGTGCTGCGGCGGCAGCCTCATTCTTTTGGGCAGCAGCTATGGCAGCTGGTTCGGCGTAGCGTTGCTGTTCCTCAGCGGCTGTTCTGTCAAACAGACCATGCTTATGTACTTCTGTTTCTTCTGTTGGTGTTGCTCCCGGCTGCTGCTGCAGCCGTGGTGAGCCGGCAGCTGTAAGCGCGATCTTTAGCGTATATACATCAGGTATCGCATAGAAGTTTTGAATGGTATAGGCTGCATAACCGGCCTTCGCTATGCGTATGGCAATGGCCGGCGGTGTTTTGCCTTCCGCAATAGCAGCTGCTGAGGCTGGGAATGCTACAGAAAAGTAACCCTCATTGTCCGATACGGTCTTATAAGCACCGACGCTTACCTGCGCACCTGCCAGCGGTGTATTTTCATCAGCATCCCTAACATAACCACTGATCACCAGCTGGTCTTTATTCACGGGCCATTGCCTGGCCTCAGTGGTTGCAGCGGTAGCGACAGGATCAAGATTGATATGGGCTTCAATAGCCCGGTCGGTACCCGTTACAAAATAAGTGGTCAATGTTTGATAGCCCGGCGCCGCAATGGAGAAGTCATGTCTTCCTGTGCTGGCATCAAACAGCGCTTTGCCATTTTTGGCGGCTTGCAATGAGCTGGCTTTCCCATTGGGCGTTGTTACGCTGACTGTAGCGCCTGGAACAGCAAAGCCGGTTTGTTGGTCCTTTATGATAAAGGTGATTTGTTGTGCCAATAGTTGCACAGGCAGCAAGAATAAAAGGATCATTACAGGGAGTAACTTTTTTCTGATCATAAGATTTAGTTTTAATTGGTTGACAAATTGGTTGTTTGGCTACAGCTATTTTTTACTGTAGCAGGTTAGGCATAACAGGGTACTTCTCCGGGAATACCGGAGACAATAGGGTTATAAGCAAGGGATGTCCTTGTTGTAAAATAAAATGGCTATAGGGCAGGTGGCAAAACCAGGCTGGCTATGTCGGCAGTAAGATCAGTGATGCGTGATGGGAGAGTGGCCAGGCAATAGTTGATGAGTAAATCTTTTTCATGGATAGTATAGGTTGGTTTACGTTATTATGTACAACATAATATTAGCAAGAAGTTTTCAACTTACCATGAGATGTTGATAAGAATTTGTCAATTACATTAGCTACAGCCATGCGGATTGCGGGTTCCTGCCGGTTGTGTATAAGCGTGTGTTGTGTAATAGGTAGCGTTAAAGCAGATTGACGCAAAGGCAAAGCTTACAACGCCAGCTTATCTAAGAATTCACCCTTACGCCGCTGGGAAACTTCCAGCTCTGTGCCATCGGCCATGATCACATATCCACCTTTCCCTTTTACGTAACTTTTATTAAGCTGACCATACAATATTGCTCAGTTCAATAAACTCATGATCCCTCCGCTGCCTGCAGGCGGCCCTTGCCAAAATAGATGAGTACAATGTAATTACCGGGTACAAACCGTACCTTAATAATCATTTAGTTGCGGGCCGGCAATTGCTTGTACACGGTATTACAAAACTAACGTATGAAAACAATCTGTTTGGCAGTACTCGTCTTAATAGTGCATATATGCCCTGCACAAAAAGAACAAAGCGATAATCGCTTCAGCAATAACAAAAACAAACCGGAACGCCAGGAATGGTTGCGCGACCTTGGGTTCGGGATGTTTATCCACTTTAATGTAGATGCCCAGCTTGGCATCACCATCAGCCATTCCCTGGTAGGCGCTTCAGACGATTACCTGCAGCGTTATTTTAAGGAATTGCCCAAAACCTTCGATCCCGCTAAGTTCAACGCCTTTGAGATTGCCAAACTGGCAAAGCTGGCCGGGATGAAATACATCGTTTTTACCGCCAAACATCATTCCGGCTTTTGTTTCTGGAATACCCGTACTACCGACTTTAATATCATGAAAACGCCTTATGGAAAAGATCTTTTAAAGACATACGTAGAAGGGGTACGGAAAGCCGGCCTGGCAGTGGGATTCTACTATTCGCCGGAAGATTTCCGGTTTCTGTACGAGAATAATATCCTCATCAAACGGGGTGATATGAAATTCGACAAGAAGACCAGCGACGCCTATGATGATCTTGTGAAGAAACAGACGACAGAGCTGTTTACTATGTTTGGCAAAATTGATGTCCTCTTTATTGATGGAGAACCGAAAGAGCCCTGTAAGGAAGTTGCCTGGAAACTGCAGCCCGATGTAGTCATTACCCGTGGCGCCATCAATACACCTGAACAAACCCTGCCAGGCGTAGCCCTGAATGAGTTTTGGGAGTCCTGTGTTACCATGGGTACACAATGGAATTACAAGCCAACGCATGACGATATCAAAAAAGGTGGACGGCTGATAGAACTATTGGTAGAAGCCCGTGCTAAGGGAGGTAATTTCCTGCTGAACGTGGGGCCGCATCCCGATGGATACATTCCTTATGAGCAGGAAATAGAACTAAGGGAAGTGGCAGCCTGGCATTTCATCAATCAGGAGGCAATAGAAGGCGTGCGTCCCTGGATTGTAACCAATGAAGCGAATATCTGGTTTACCGCATCCAAAGACAAGCGCACGGTGTATGCAGTCATTACCGGTATACCCGATTGGGTAAAAGGAGACCGCAAAGAATTTGTATTGGGTTCAGTGAAGGCCACACCCAATACAGTCATCAGCGTATTGGGCCAGAATGATAAAGTGACGGAATACAAGAACGAGCTGGATGTAAAATCACGGTATGAACAGAAAGACGATGGCCTGCATATTTCAGTGGCCAGGGCCCAAAGGGTTTATGACAACTACAAATGGCCCAATCCCATTACCGTAAAAATTACCCATGTTGAACCGGCCCTGGAACCGCCGGTGATTGAAACATTGGCAGCAGCAATAACCCCTGAAGGAGTGAGCGGGAAAGGCAGGTTGTTAAAAAAGGGGAATACAGATAAAGTCAAACTGCTCTTTGAATACAGGCCCTATGCAGGATTTGCCGAAAACCTGTACAGCACTACCTGGTTAAAGACCTCATCTGTAGAAGCCACTGCAGAAGGGCCATTTACCATGCCGCTCCCGGTACTTGAAAAAGGGAAAGAATATGAATTCCGGGCAGTCGTGATCCATCCGCAGCTAACTGTCAGGGGCGATGTAAAACGCTTCACCGTGAAATAAACTTCCGGTAGGAGTCTTTAAAATTTCTTCAATAACTCTTCCAGCCAGTTGTTTTTACTTAGGTCGAGTGGGATATTGGGCTGTATGCCCACATTGTCTATGCCGAGTCCCACATCAATCCGGCGGGAGCGGGTGGTAGAATAATATAAAGTAAAGGCGGGGCAATAAAAATCTTTCGGAACAATATTGGAATAATCCAATACGCCCTTGGAATGCTCACCGGCAAAAACTACTTTCTTACTTTGCCGGGCGATCAGTAAAAACTCTTCAGTAGAGCTGCCACATCCACGATTAATAACGATGGCTACTTTGGCAGGGGCAGACCAGATGTCTGGCAGGCTATCTGTTTCATCATCTGCAAAATGGATCAGCTCCCGTTCTTTTCCTTTTCCACGATAAATCCGCTGTAATATCTTGTCCAGGTAATCATCGGGAAGCTTGCCCCGGTATTTACTGACCATATATTCCCAGGCGGCTATATTATCAGGGGTGGTCAGCAGGTCAAGACCAATTCTTTTTACAGGATTGGTGTAAATGATAGGTTTTAGGAAGGATATCGAATGATCGCTGCCACCTCCATTGCCCCGCAGGTCTATAATGAGTCTGGGCATGGATTGAATGTGCTTTAAGTTGGCCTTTATAATAGAGTCAATGGCTTTGGCGTAAGCACCGTCAAAGCTCCTGATACGTATATAACCGGTTGAATCATTGATGGTTTTGAAAGAGACAGTGGCATTAAGTCCCTCTTCAAACAAAGGTTGCGCAGCTTCCGTTTTTATCACAGTTCCCTGCTTATACCAGCCTTCCTGCTCGAATCCGTTTTGTTGCTTAAATCCGATAGTGGAAAAGCGGACATCATGGTTACGATTGTACCAGATGCCCTGGTACGAATCCTTGCCTGTTTTGATCAATTCAAACTTCACCTGGCCGGGTTTCCACAGGGGTGTCCGGGAATTAACTATTACGCCCGTGTAGGAACGTAGCCCTTTTTTACTTTTCACCACCGCCACCTTGTAAGTGGAATCGCGCATGTAATAAATACCTTCGATAGAGGAGGCAGGAGTATTGCCCAACCGGCTAACTGCCTGTTCGTCCAAGCTGATCATTTCCACATGGGCTTTGTCGGCAGGTACCTCTATAAAAACATGATGATCTTTGAAAAAACTAATCCAGTGGCGAATAGTAAAGAGGTAGTCAGCCCTTGATTGAGCAGTCTTCGCATAAGCATAAGATTGGCGTGTATGTGCCTGGTAAGCCTTTTGGGTGGCAGGGGTTACCTTATCTGTAAATCCTACATAGTTTTTCTCCATATAGGCTTTTATACTATCCAGTGTTTGATGACAGCTAACAGGCTGACTAATGCCGGTAAATGTAAAAAGTAAAAAGGCGATAAAGAGAGCCAGCATCTTTTGGCTGGTAGTCCGGGCGGTAAATTTGATACACATAAATGGGGTAGGGATCATTGTTAATAGGTTCCAAAAATAGGCCGGTTAGACTAAAAAATATCAGTGGAGGATCTATTTTTTTATTATAGTAGTCTTGTTACTTGTGTGCGTTACCGTACAAACCGGTAAGTGCATTTTATCAGGAAAATATTCCGGGCCCGGTCATTTGAAAAAGCATGGTCAAATAAACTCTTGCCCAGTGGCCTGTCAAGGTCAGCAGCAGCATCGGGTGTATTGCCCTGCGACCATACTAGGTATAGTTCAGAACCGGGCTTATATTCCCAGCGTACTACCAGGTTGGAACGGAACTGTACAAAATTGAAATCAGGCTTGCTGAAACTATAATCCGGTGTGCCGTCGGCATTTTCATCTACCTGGTATTGACCGTTATTGAAATTGACCTCATTGGCTTTAAATACATAAAACCTGTCATCGTATTTTTTAGCCAGTGGATCAGCTACGTAACCAAAATGGTCATACAACGGGCGGGTGATAAAGGGCTGCCCGTAATACTGAAGCGTTAGATCAGGTGTGATATTATAACTCAGCCTGCCGGTGAAGCGCAGCGTATTTTGTTTTACTTCACCTACGATTGTCCTGGTAGTGTTATTATATTGAATGGCGTCCACAAACTGGTCCTGCCGGCGCCAGTAATAGGAGTAACTGCCACTGAGGCTTATCTTTAAGGCATTCAGCGGCTGGTAACTCACGCCTGCCTCCAGTTCGTATAGCTTGAATGTATTGTTAAATCCCCACCGGCTGAAGATACCCGCATTTACAGCAACCTTCTTCCGGAAGTCGCTGTTTACATAAAGGTTGTGCGCCAGGTTGGCCGGCAGCCGCATGGAAGAAGCGCCACGAAGATCGGTATTGGATACTTCATATACTGTCCAGGTAAGGCCTGTGCCCGACTGCCAGTTGTTGTTAAAGACAGCGTGTGTGTTGGTGTTGAATGCCTGGTACAGGAATTGTCCGCCATAATCCCACCTTGACCAGTGGTTGTAATTGATGCGTGCAGTGCGGAACAGGAAGAAGGGCTTTTGCCAGTGCACGCCGGCCCATGTAAAGTGATTGATCTGGTTGGAAGTAAGCAGGAAACCGATATCATTCAACTCCAGCCCGGGCGAACGCAGGGTGAGTCCTGTTTCAAATCGTAATAACTGGCCCGCCTTTCCCTGACGGCCACCAATCTTGCCAAAGCGGATGGTGCCGCCCATGCCGGTCAGAGAGGTTCGGTTGCTATCCACCGATACCTCCGGGGCATTGGCGCGCTGAAAGAGGTGTTCAAAGGCCGTTTGGGTATTCAGGATAGCTTCCTTGCTGCCCTGCACCTGGCTGAATACCACATTGCCCCGCAGGTACCAGGTGCGGTTCTTCCAGAACTGTACAAAATCAAGCCCGCCGGAATAGGCGCTGCGGTGCAACAGGTCACTCAACCCTTTCTCCCGGTTGACGGCGGTAAAAATGCCCCCTATAATCGTATTGCCCGATTTAATATCTTTTTGCAACCTGCCTACAAAATAACTGGTCAGCGGTTCCACCAGTTCTTTTCTTCTGTTCCCGGCATCATCAATCGTAGCCATCTCCCGTTGGGTGATACTTTCCAGCACGCCAATACTCCAGCCTTTCTTTGTTTTGCCACTGAACTTGGCTGCGCCCAGTATCGAAGTATTTTGCGGGTACTTAACATACTCTCCAGGACCCACGTTGGGATAACCATGCGGCGAACTGCCAATGCGGCGGGAATAGAACAGCAGGTCCGAATCATAGTCGCCACCGGCTTCAGAGCCCGTTAACTGGTAATCAAAAATATTCCTGCTCTCAATAAAAAAAGGCCTTCGTTCTCCAAAGAAATTCTGGAATCCGTCAATGCGAACCTGCGAAGGATCGGCTTCTACCTGCCCAAAATCAGGGTTGATCGTGAAATCGAGGATAAGATCATTTGTTACCGCCAGTTTGCCGTCTAGGCCGGCGGTGAGTTTCGTGTCGAACCCTTTGGCAAATGGATTACCTGCTTCTTTTTTATACTTGTCGGCCTGTGCAATCACATAAGGCGCTATTTCCACCTGCCGGTACATGGGTATATTCTTCAGGCCTCGCAGTTCGCCAAAACGGCTTACCCATACGCCGGAGTTTTGGGGAATATGTTGCCAGGTAGAACGTTCTTCCTTGCGGAACAACCGGCGGGTCACCTGGAAGCCCCATACCTTTTCCGGCTCATTGCCATACCGCAACTGGCTAAGGGGGATCTTTACTTCGGCTGTCCAGCCTGTCGCATCCACGTGCGTTTTGCCATACCAGATAGGGTTCCAGTTGGCATCCCAGTTATTGCCGTCACTCGATACAAACTCATCGCCCCGCACACCCGATACTGAAAGGGTAAAAGAAAAAGCGGTACGCAGGTCATGGTAACTGTCAATATTGATCTCCACCCAGTCGCCGGGAAATTCATCCCGCCGGCTCATTCGTCTGATAATAGAGTCCGGCGCCGCGTCATGACAACGGTAAGCAATATACAGGAATTGCTTGTCGTACAGGATCTTGAAACTGGTAGGCTGGGAGGGAGGTTTGCCGTCATTGGGCTGCCATTGGGTAAAGTCGCCGCCCCATTCCACGGCATTCCAGGCTTCTTCTGAAGGAATGCCATCGAGGGTAATAGAACCGCTTAATGATTGGGTGAAATATTGCTTTCGGATGATCGTATCCGCAGGGTTGGTTTGTGCTGCAGCAGCAAGTGACTGTAATAATAGAACGAACAAGCAGATGTTTCTCATGGTGTGACAAGGGCTAACATCTGCAATAATACTGGTTTGCTGATATATATCAACGATAAAGTGTAGCAGCGGTCATTTTGTCATGATAGCTGGACTGATAACGGTTGAGCTGATTAAAGTTTTGTGATCCTGAAGTAGGCAGTGGCGGGAGGGCGGGGATGCGCACCGGGATAAGGGTCGATATTCAATAATTTGATCTTATAGTTACCCACAATAGTATCAGGCCAGGAAGGGGCAAGGATTAAGGTATGTTGATCAGTATTAACAGAGAAGGTAAATTTTCCTATTGCCATACCTCCCCATATGCAATAAACGCCCCTCGGACAGCGGGATTCATGGATAAGGCTGTCATAACAGATCTTTACCTCGTCATTTCCAAATACTTCAACGCTGCATTTGCCCAGCCGTACAGCTGCTGTTCCTTTAGGGACGTCTTTTTTACAGGCTGCCACAATCATAATAAGGGGTAAGGCCACCAGGAAAAGCAAGGTAGGTTTCATCATTCATTTTCTTGCTTGACAATCTTGTCTGGAAAACTGTTGCATGGGATTCGGGGGGAAGCCATCTCCCTGCATATAGGCGGGGAAATGGCTTTGTTTGTTAAGTACTTACGGTGTACAATCATAATTGCCGGTAAGATAATAAGTATGGTAGCTCATTTCTCCCCAGTCCTGCGATTCGTTGCAATCCAGGTCATTCCATTCTTCCTGGTCCTGGCCCAGGTAAAGCCGGGTCTGTCCGGGATTAACAGTCACCCAATGCGTGGAACTGCTGGTGCCCCAGGGCGCCACATCTACTACCTCTACTTCCAGGGCTACCGGCTGCGTAAACGAACTGCCGTGATAAACGAGGTATTTCTCTGTGATGTGGAAATAATAACAGGAGCTCCCTGTCCACCCGAAGTCATCATATTCAAAATGAAAATCATTGGGGGTAGGACAACTTTGGGCTTCAGCGGCTTTCCAGTCGGTGGTAGCGTCGGGCTGTGCCAGCAATAGACACAATGGGAAAAGATAAATGGCGGTAAGGTTTGTAATGCGCATAAAATAAATGGTTTAATGCCCAGAAATTACGCTAATACCTAACCCTGCGGGTCAGCTATTTATGCAATCTATTCAGTCTGATGGTCGCTGTGGGGTTACCGCTTCAGCACTTTTTCTGTCTTCACTGTTTTACCATTTTCTACGATCATCACCATATACAATCCTTTCACCCAATTCCGGGTATCTATCTGAACAAGGTTGCCGGTAGCCAGTTCCCTGGCCACTTGCTGTCCGGTTGTATTAACGACTACTACCTGGCGCCCGGCCCGCAGTCCGCTTACCGTTAATACGGTTTGCACGGGATTGGGAGCGATGAGCAGCGGAGCAGCACAATCCGAACGCAGGCTGATAATATCGCTGTAGGCCTGCCGTTTGTCTTTATCTATCATCGCCAGGCGGAAATAATTGACACCCGGTTGTATGCCAGTATACTTGTAATGATAAGAAGCGCCATTGGGGTTGTTCCTGCTGCTGACAGCACCCACCGGCCTGTACTCAACAGCATTGACGCTATGCTCCACCACATACTTCCAGCTATTGCTTTCACTGGCGGTTGTCCAGCTCAGTTGGCCGGTACAGTTCACTACCTCACCGCGGAAACTCGCAACGGTAACCGGCAGGGGAGAGAGGAGGTCGCTGGCCTTACTGAAATAACCGGTGGCATCACTGGCCAAATAAGGCACGGTATAGGTGGCACAGTGGGAACTGATGGGAGAACCGCCATCGGTTTGTGTACCCGTGCTCCAGAAACCCGCACTGGTTTGTTGGGTTACAAAGGCCGTGGTATTGGTAAACGAGCTGCCGTTGGTTCCGGTACCCGAGGGATTGGTGGCTGAATTGTGCTGTAAACATATATTGGCAGTGCCGGGTGTGTCAGTATATACATGCCAGGTGCGATCTATGCCTTCTGCAGGCACCGATTCTGTAGCGCCTGAATTGGCATAGTTTTTCACCTGTACATTATAATCATTGGTCGACCCGGAAGTATTGGTGAGGGTAAGGGGCGTATAGTCGCTCTCAGCCTGTCCTACAGGGAATGTATAAGCTGCGTTGTTGGCAACTCCTTCTTTCTTCAATACGCCTGTGCCATTGCTGATAAAATACCCTTCGTAGGCATTGATGGCACTATGTATATAACTGCCTGTGGCCGTCAGGATGAAATTATTGTTATTCAGGGCTACATCTCCACCGGCAGTAGCAAAGCCAAAGGCGCCACTAAGGCGTGTATCGCTGCTGCCTGCCGCGGCCGAATTATCGAGGTTGCACAAAGAAACATTATTCGGATTATAGTTGGTGATGGATACATTCATGTCCACGCCGCCGCCATCTATATATTGAATGGTATTGCCGGTGGCGGTATAGGCCGTAGCATTAGCTGGGTAGCGCAGGCTACCGCTCACGGGGTCGTTGGTGTTTATTGCCGGCCTGGGCATAATGAGTGAGATAATGCCGGCGCCACCGGAATTGTTGACCACAGCACCCGGCTGGTTGATCCACTCATTGCCATAAAAATAGAAATTACCGCCGTTGTTAACGGTAAGCGTAGAACCTGCATTAATATACAGGTTACCATATACAAACAGCTTTCCACTGCTTTCAATAACAATACTGCTATTGTTGCTCAGCCGCAGATCGCCATTAATATATACATCTCCTTGTATGGTAAGCGTACCCCCATCGCCGTTATCAAGGCCGCCATCCTGTACGTATTGCGACCCGGGGCCGGAAAATATAAGGCTGCCGCTGGTGGTAGTAACCCCGCCACGGCTCGCATCAAAAGGGGTGGATGATGTGCCGGGGCATTGGGCTGCAAGCCGGTGACCTGCCGCAGTAAGCAGAAGCAGTATTAACAGGTAGGAATATGTTTTCATAATTGCTCGTCATTGCTTTAAAATGGATAAATAAGTGCGTGCCGGATCGGCGCTAATGGCAACAGAAGCACTGCCGGGAATAGAATAGGTCAAATGGCTACCCACTATGGTTACCTGGTCACCGGCATTCAAATAATAATGGATGGATGTTGTAGCGGAGCCGCTTCCCGGTGGATCGCCGGCTACAACGCCGCCTGATACTTGCACCGAGGTGGTTCCGACAGCGACATCAGCGCCATTTATCCGGATGGATATGTGGAGGAAAGGGGTGCGGAAAGAGCCGCCCCCGCCAACATTGGTTTGAAAACCTGCGCTGATGCTGTACCAGCCCTGCATGCCGGCGGGCACAGTAAGTACACTTCCATTCCAGGCGCTGCCAAAATTATTGGTGGTTACCGCCCAATCAGTAATGGCTGCGGCGCCGTTAATCATTTGTGTGCCGGCGCTTTTTACAAACAACCCCGTAGGGGTGGGTTCATACCTCACCCAGCGTGCGCCATTGTTAAAATAAATACCCGCGCTAACGTTATTGGGACTGGTACCGGCAGTGGCCGTATTATACACTACCATGCCTGCCACATGGGCGGCCAGCGGAGCCGGGTTATCGGCCGCAGTAAGTGCTACACGGTTCAGCAAAAGCCCTTTATTGGCAGCACCAAGTTCCAGGCTCGCATTGACGTTGGGGGCGCTGGTGCCAATACCAATATTGCCCGTTTGTGCCTGGCTTGCAAAAAAGATGGATAAAAACAGGAAGGATAGGATCGTTCTGATCATTGTAGTGGTTTTATGAAATATGGTAAATGTTGGTATACTTTACGGTTTCAGGGTGGCGTGCTTGCCGGCTGGGCTAAGAAGCCCATTACGGTGCTACGGTGCGGTAAAAAAGTAAAGGGCACGTAAACCGGTTTATCACGGCAAATTACGGGTTATGCCTTATGAGTGCCTGTAGAATGACTTGTGGTTTTTTGTAAGATTATTACTACAGGACAGGAAACTATGCGGGCCGCATTTAATCAGTCGTGGATGAACCTCCCTATTTTTGCAGCAACAAACCAATGCTTACGGGATCATTTACTATATATAGTCTGCTGTGCGCTTTGCTGTTTATGGCTGCTGTAACACAGGCACAGGAGGCTAAGCCAGATACCGCCAGGGCCCAGGAGCTGGAACGGGTGGTCGTATCCGCCTCCCGCCGGTCAGAGCATATTTTGCAGGCTCCCATCAGTATTGAAAAGTTAAGCGGTGAGGCCATTAGAAACCATACACAGCCTTCTTTCTTTGATGCTATAGAAAACATAAAAGGCATTCAGGTGATTACGCCAAGCCTTGGGTTTAAAGTGATCAATGCAAGAGGGTTTACCAATACCACCAACGTGCGCTTTGTGCAAATGGTAGATGGCGCCGATATCCAGGCGCCCCATATAGGTGCGCCCATGGCCAATGCGCTGGGGCCTGGCGACCTTGATATTGCCAGTGTAGAAGTAGTACCGGGATCAGCTTCTGCACTATATGGCATGAATGCCATCAACGGAACGGCTAACTTTATTACTAAAGATCCATTTCAGACAGCAGGACTAAGCTTTGCACAAAGAACAGGCGTAAACCATATGGGCGATCATGAACAGGAACCTGCTCTGTTTTCGGAAACTGCTTTACGTTGGGCCAAAGCCTGGAAGAACCGGTTGGCTTTTAAGATCAATGTAACGTATGCGGAGGGGACAGACTGGTATGCCAATAATCAGACCGACCTTAATCCTACTGCAAATAGCTCAACAGGCCTCACCGGAGCGTTGAATCCGGGCAAAGATGCGGTGAACATATATGCTGATGAATCTTCCAACCGGAGAACACTGACCGTAAATGGAAGGCAATATGTAGTAAGCCGCACCGGTTATGCAGAAAAAGACATGAGCAGTTACCGGCTGCAGAATGTCAAAGGCGATATGACAGTAGCCTATAAATTTAAAAACGACGTTCAGCTCTCGTATACATTCAGGATAGCGCACAGTAATACCATTTACCAGCGAACCAATCGCTTCCGGCTTGATAACTACGTGACGGGTCAACACAGTGTGCTATTTAAAACAGGCAGCC
The DNA here is from genome assembly GCF_011759375.1 of Paraflavitalea devenefica. Taxonomy (NCBI): domain Bacteria; kingdom Pseudomonadati; phylum Bacteroidota; class Chitinophagia; order Chitinophagales; family Chitinophagaceae; genus Paraflavitalea; species Paraflavitalea devenefica. The sequence continues at coordinate 125,605 of NZ_JAARML010000005.1, forward strand.
TGCAGGTAAGGACCTATGTGAACACAGAAAACACCGGCGATTCGTACAATATCCGCTCCATGGCCGAAAACATAGATCGTAGCTTTAAGTCGGACAACACCTGGTTTTCCGATTTTACCAGTCGCTTTAATACGGCCATTAATAATGGCGCTGCTGTACCTGTTGCCATGCAGGAAGCGAGGAGTTATGCCGACAATGGCCGGCCGCAACCTCATACCACACAAACAGATGACTTGATCAGCCGGCTGCGGGACATCAACAACTGGGATATGGGGGCTGCCCTTCGGGTGAAGTCGGCTATGTACCATGCAGAAATGCAACACAGCCTTACGGATGATGTTTTTAAAAAACTCTATACCCGTTACAAACTGTCTGTTATGTATGGCTTCGATTACAGGCAATATGTGGTGGTGCCCGATGGTAACTACTTCATTAACCCTGTGAAGCAGGGTAGTAACCTCACTTACTGGAAAGCAGGCGGGTTTATACAGGTAAACAAATACCTGCTGAACCAGCAACTGAGGGTCAATGGCGTGTTGCGGATAGACAAGAACCAGTATTTCAATGCCAACCTCAATCCGAGGATCGCACTGGTATATACCCCCTGGCCACAGCACAACTTTCGCCTGGCCTTTCAGCAGGGCTATCGCTTTCCGAGCTTGTTTGAAGCGTTTTCCAACATCAACAGCGGAGGTGTAAAAAGAGTGGGCGGCCTGCCGGTCATGTCGCAGGGCATCTTTGAAAACAGTTACCTGCGTGCTTCTATTGATGCTTTCCAGGCTGCCAATACCAATGATGTGAACACGAATGGGCTCACCCTGGAACAGGCGATGGAAAAGAACCAGGGTTTACTGAAGAGAAACAACTATACCTACCTGGAGCCGGAAAAAATAAAGGGCATTGAAGCCGGCTACAGGGCGCAGCTTCTGAACAACAAACTCACCATTGACCTGGATTTTTACTTCAACCGGTACAGCAACCTGATGGCGCAGGTAGAAGCCAATATTCCCCGGAATGCTTCTCCGGATAGTCTGCTGTACTACCTGAACAACCGGCAATTACAAAACCGTTACCGTCTTTGGACCAATTCCAAAACGGTAAGTAATAACTATGGGGGCACCCTGGGCATTGGTTGGGAGCTACCCAACTACTATAAGCTCAGCGGCAATATTACCATGGCCAAACTGGCCCGTACTTCCCGGAATGATGGCCTGGAGGATAGCTTTAATACTCCTTCCTGGATCTATAACCTTACTGTTGACAATCCGGCTCTTACTCCGCATACCGGTTTTGAAGTAAACTACAGGTGGCAGAGCAGGTATCTCTGGCAATCGTCGCTGGCCAGTGGCTGGGTAGAGGCATATAACACGCTGAATGCGCAGGTACAATACCATACTATCAAGGGTGACTTTCGTATAAAACTGGGGGCAACCAACCTTTTGAACAAATACTATTATTCATTCATAGGCGGCCCTTCTATTGGTGGATTTTATTACAGTACTGTTACTGTAAGTATTCATTAGCGCGTGACTGCCTGTTGATTGCCTGATTTTCAGGACACTGCGGACTATAAATAATTGTTTATTTAACACTTAAAGGATTTTTGCTACATTGCGGTCAGCGCAACTGCCATTGCTTTCAACGGGCGTTAACCTGAGACCATGCGGGAAAAACAACAGCCATACTTTGATCAAAGCGTATCAGATAATTACCGGAACCTGTATACCCGCTACTACACCAGGCTCTACAACTACGGCCGTAAATTCACCACTGATATCATTCTGATTGAAGACAGTATCCAGGATATCTTCCTCGATTACTGGAAAAGAAAAGACACGCACCGGCAGCCGGAGGCGATTAACAGCTACTTCTTCTCTGCATTCCGGTATTCTCTCTTTAAAAAAATAAACCGGGAAAAAAAGCACGTCTCCTTATCAGATGAAAAAGAGGAGCCCGATTTCTCCATTCACCATTTCGCCAGCCGCTATGAAGCTTCGCCCGATATGGAGGAACAAATACAGGCCGCCCTCCGGCAGCTTACCGGCCGGCAACGGGAAGCCCTTTTCCTGCGTTTTTATGAAGGGCTGTCCTATGAGGAAATTGCCGTCATCATGGATATCTCGGTAAAGGCTTCTTATAAACTCATGGCCAGGGCCTTACTGCAATTAAAAAACACCCTTCCCCTTCCTGTTTGGCTGCTCTTCTGGTCAATGTTAAACCGTTATCCCGTGCATTTTTGATCCCTTGGGCAAAAAAATAAAAAAAAGTTTCCCTGCCGTGGGGTAATTATCCTTATTCCCGGCACTATATATACTTATAGCAATGGAGATGCCTGATTATAAAGCGTATGAAAACTTCAGCAGCAGGGACTTTATCTGTAATCCTGCCTTCCAGGAATGGATCATTGAGCCCACGGCTGAACGGGTGGACTTTTGGAAAGAATTCCTCTTGCAATACCCGGCCGCCACGGAGCAGGTGCAGGTAGCAAGGTCCTTCCTGGAGCGGATCGCTTTCCGGGAAGAGTTTCCGGATGAAGCCATCGTGGCGGCTGCTTTTGAAAAGCATCTACAGGCGGTAGCTGCAGAAAACAGCCCGGAAATGCAACCCACACGGGGAAAGGTCCGCAGGTTATGGAAATTAGCCGCAGCAGCTGTGGTGGCAGGCATCCTGCTTACAGTAGCTGCCACGTGGTACATCTCACGCGATACCAGGAAGCTGTACCAGACCCAATATGGCCGCACGGAAAACATTGTATTGCCCGATGGCTCTACAGTAACCCTCAATGCTAATTCGACCCTTCAATATATAGATGACTGGCATAAAGTGCCTACACGGGATGTATGGTTACGGGGAGAAGGCTTTTTTACAGTCAGGAAAGCCTTTCAGCGTAACACCCAGGCACTGCAAAAGTTCAGGGTGCATACGGCCGATCTGACCGTGGAAGTGCTCGGTACCTCCTTCGATATCCGTGAACGGCGGGGCATTACAGAAGTGGTCCTGGGATCGGGTAAAATAGAGCTGTTCTTCCGCAATCCTGCCCACAAAAACATCGTGATGAAGCCGGGTGACCGGGTAGTGTATGATCCCCGGCAGCAACAGGTATTAAAGGATACCACCAATGCCGCCGATTACAGCGCCTGGCAACACAACAAGCTGATCCTTAAAAATCCCACGGTGCAGGAGATCACCCGGTACCTCGAAGACAACTTTGGCTACCGGATCGTGCTGGAAGACCCGCGGATGGGCAGCAAAACGATTAACGGACCTATTCTCTATGATAGTTTGAACGATGCCTTATTCATATTGTCAACTGTTTTAAACACACAGGTTATAAAAAAAGACAGCACCATTATTCTCCGGCCAAGATAAGCGTGCTGTGGTCTCTGATTACTTATTCTAAAAATTGCTAACAATGATTGCTTATCATTTGAGAAGATGCTTCTTCGCATGCCTATGCCTTAGCCTTTTTACTACACAGCTATATGCACAGGCAAAATCCTCCTCCCTGCAGGACGCCTTAAAAAAAGTAACACAGGTATTCGGAACACAGTTTGTGTATGATGCCGCGTTGCTCGAAGGCAAACAAACCAGTTTTGATTTCACCAATGTAGAAAAGAGAACACCGGAGGAAGTGCTTAAAGCTATTCTGTATCCCCATAACATTGTGTTCCTCTACGTAAAACCTAATTACTATACCATCGTTGCCAAAGACCGGATCGAAGGTGTAAATACTGCTGTTACAGCCGCTAATGCATCGCCTGCATCGTCGTCCGTTTCTACAGATGTGGTGAAAAAGAAGCTGACGGTTACCGGCTTTGTGACAGACAGCACCCGCAAAGGCATTCCGCAGGTGACCATCGTGGAAAATGGCACCCGCAACACCGCCATGTCGGCCGCTGACGGAAGCTTCAGCATCGCCATTTCGAAAGAAGAGGCCATACTCAATTTTTCTTCCATTGGTTATGTGGCGCAGGATGTGCCGGTAGGCGGCAGGACTACGCTGACGGTCACCATGAAAACAGCTACCAGCAACCTGACAGAAGTGATCGTTATTGGTTATGGTACACAGAAGAAAGGGGAGGTAACCAGTTCAGTAGCCACAGTAAAAGCAGAGAACTTTACCAAAGGGACTGTGTTGGACGCCGGTCAGTTATTGCAGGGTAAAGTGGCAGGACTTTCTGTTACCGCTCCGAGTGGCGATCCTACCAGCGGCTCACAAATACTATTGCGTGGTAATACGACCCTCTTGGGCGCCAATGCCAATCCGCTGATCCTGGTAGATGGTATTCCCGGCGATCTCAAAACCGTAGCGCCCGAAGACATTGAATCCATTGACGTGCTCAAAGATGGTTCTGCGGCTGCGATCTATGGCACACGCGGCACCAACGGTGTTATCATCGTCACTACCCGCAGGGCCAGCGGTAACTATACCAATTCCGTTGAGTACAGTGGTTCGGTAAGCACCCAAACCATTGCCCGCAAGCTGGACATGCTCACTGCCGCCGATTACCGCAAGCAGATTGCCGATGGCGACCGGGAACCGGTACTCGACCTGGGCAGTTCTACCGATTGGCTGAAAGAAATATCCCAAACGCCCATTAGTCACGTGCACAACCTTACCTTCCGTGGTGGCAACAGTACTACCAACTACCTCGCCAACATCAACTTCCGGTTGCTGCAGGGCATCTTTAAAAAGTCGGATAATAACACCTTTACCGGCAGGGTGGATATCAACCACAACATGTTCAACAATAAGCTGAAGTTCAACTTCGGTATGATCAGCTCACAAAATAAATTTACCACCACCGGCGATGGGTTTAGCTTCAATGGTTACACCTACCGGCAGGCGCTTATCCGTAACCCGACAGCGCCGATCTATGATTCCACCGGCCGCTGGCATGAGGAAACAGGCCAGTTCAACTATGAGAACCCGCTGGCGCGCCTGTATGAAAGTGACGGAAGGAACACCTCGCAGAATATGCGTTACAACACCACCATTACCTTTTTGCCTGTCAGGGGCCTGCGGTTAAATGCCCTCCTGTCCTATTCCAAATTCAACCAGAGCAGGGGATATGCCGAAACCAAAGAGCATATTTCCAACCGCCGGGATTCCCGCAATGGTTTTGCTTCTGTAGGCGGGCGGGAGATCATCGACCGCCTTATGGAACTGACGGCTGAATACTCCAGGAGTATTGTTGATCACCGTTTTTCTTTGCTCGCCGGCTACAGCTACCAGGAAAATGATTACTCAGACCACTGGATGCAGAACTGGGATTTTCCCACCGATCTCTTCTCCTATAACAACATAGGTATTGGTAAAGCACTTAAAGAAGGGCTCGCGCCGCAATCCAGCTACCGGGGTGTAACCAACCTCATTGGTTTCTTCGGCAGGCTTACCTATAGCTACCAGGATAAATACCTCCTGCTGGGTAGCCTGCGTTATGAAGCCGCCAGCCAGTTATACGGCGCTGAAAAGCCCTGGGGCCTCTTCCCCGCGGTGTCTGTAGGCTGGCGTATTACCAAAGAAGGGTTCATGCAAAACCAGCAGTTGTTTGATGATATCAAGCTCCGCGCAGGTTACGGTGTTACGGGTACGCAGCCTGTTGACCTCTTCCGTGGTGTGGCCTTGCTGGGATATGGCAGCTTCTATTACATGGATGGCCAGTGGATACAAACACTGTCGCCTTCACAGAATCCTAATCCCAACTTAAAGTGGGAAGAGAAGCACGAAACCAACATTGGCCTCGACTTCAGCATGCTGAAAGGAAAGATCTCCGGTAGCGTAGACTATTACGTAAGGAACATCAATGGTCTGCTGTATGATTACCAGGTACCCAGTCCGCCCAATCTTTTCACCAGTACGCGTGCCAACGTAGGTAAAATGCAGAATAAAGGGATAGAAGTGATCCTGAACTATATGCCCATCCAAACCAGGACCTTTGTATGGAACACCAGTGTCAACTTCTCCACCAATTCCAACAAGCTGGTCAGCCTGTCCAACGACCTGTACAAGCTCACCAATAACTACTTCACGACCGGTGGTACCGGTGAACCGATCCAAACATTCACACATAGGGTGGATGTTGGCAGCAACATCGGCAACTTCTATGGCTTCAAAGTCATTGATATCAGCGATGATGGCAAATGGATCTATGAAGGCAAAGACGGTAAACCGGTGGAGTACGACGACTTCAACCATGCTTTTGAAGACAAGAAAGTACTGGGCAATGGTCTTCCCAAATACTATGCAGGCTGGAACAACAATTTCCGGTACAAGAACTGGGACCTGGCCATCACCATGCGTGGCGCCTTTGGCTACCAGATACTCAACTTCCAGCGCATGTACTATGAGAATACCAACATCCAGCAATACAATCGCCTGAAATCTGCCTACGATAAGATCTTTGGCAAGGCCGTACTCAGCAAAGACGTTCCGCTGGAATTCAACAGCCATTATGTGGAAGACGGCGATTTCTGGAAAGTAGATAACATTACGCTGGGATACAACCTTACCAAGACAGGTATTTCTTTCATTAAATCGGCCCGCTTCTATGTGTCTACGCTCAACACTTTCATGATCACCGGCTATAAGGGCATTGATCCTGAAGTGAACAGGCTGGGATTGGACCCCGGTAATGACAACCGGGATAAATATCCTACCACACGTACCTATACACTGGGCCTCAACTTAAATTTCTAACGATTAAGCTGCCAATTATGAAACGATATATTATTACTGCCGCTATAGCCGCTACCTGCACGCTGTCCTGTACCAAACTGAAAGATACCAGTTACAACCAGATCATCGCCTCCCAGTTCAATCCCAGTGGCGATGACCTCAACTCACTGGTGGGAAGCGCTTATGTAAACTGGCGTTCCCTCTTGCTCAACTGGAATGGGGTGCACCGCGCCCAGGAAAACTCCGCCGATCAGGTGGTCACACCTGCCCGCCCCAATGGCTGGGTGGATGGTGGTATCTTCCGCCGCATTCATGAACACAAATGGACGGCCGACGACGATGTCATCAACAATTGCTGGAGCCGTACCTTCGCCGGCGTTACCAATTGCAACAGGATCATCTACCAGTTGGAATCAGGCGGTATCCCGCTTACGCAGGGAAAGGAGAACGTCATTGCAGAACTGAAAGTGCTGCGTGCTTCCTATTACTACATGTTGTGCGATCTGTTTGGCAATGTGCCCATCGTTACTGACTTCAACGTGCCCGCGGGATTCCTGCCGCAGCAAAACACCAGGAAACAGGTGTATGACTTTATAGTGAAAGAGATTACGGACAACCTTCCTTTGCTCAGTGATAAAAATGACCAGTCTACCTATGCCCGTTTCAACAAATGGGCGGCCCATACACTGCTGGCAAAAATGTACCTCAATGCGGCTGTATATACCGGCACGTCTGCCTGGGACAAATGCATAGAGCAATGTGATGCGGTTATCAATTCCGGCGCCGGTTATGTGCTGGAAGCAGACCAGCGCGAGGTGTTCAAGACTAATAATGAAAATTCCAAAGAGATCATCTTCGCATTGCCGCTGGATGAGAACTATGTGACCGACTGGAATGCATTTGATATCCACATGCAAACCCTGCAGCCTGCCAACCAGGCTACTTATAACCTCAAGTCGGCGCCCTGGGGTGGTATCTGTGCTATACCGCAGGCTATCAGCAGCTTTGATCCGGATGATGCCCGTCTTACCAGCAACTGGATACAAGGGCAGCAATATGCTGCCAGTGGTGTGGCACTCAAAAGTACCATGGGTGCTACTTCCGGTCAGCCGCTTGCCTTCATCAATCAATTGCCGGGCATTGATAAGTCGGATGAGATACATGGTTTCCGCCTCGGCAAATTTGAAATTAAAATGGAAGCCAGCGTACAGTTGAGCAATGACTGGCCTTTATTCCGGTATGCCGATGTGTGGATGATGAAAGCGGAGTGCCTGCTGCGTACCGGCAAAGCGGATGAAGCGGCGGTTATCGTTACTGATGTGCGCAAGCGTAACTTTAAATCCAATCCTGCCAAAGCTACCGTTACCGGCGCACAACTATTGGGTGGCAGTGTATATGATTATGGTCTGCGTAATCATCTTAATACTACCCATGAGGGTGGGGGCGATATCCAATACGGCCGGTTCCTTGATGAGCTGGGTTGGGAATTCAACCAGGAAGCGAGAAGAAGGCAGGACCTAATCAGGTTTGGCGTATTCACCACCAAGTCCTGGTTATCGCATACTCCCAATGGCAGTTATAGAAGCCTATATCCCATTCCCCGGACAGAGCTCAATAAGAATGGTAACCTGAAACAGAATGATGGATATCCGCAGTAAGGCAAGTGGCTAGTGGTAAATGGCGAGTGGGGCAGATTATTAGCAAGATACTCTTAAAGCCTACTCGCCACTCGCCATTTACCACTCGCTTTATGCTTATCTTCGATTTATCTTATTCTCCGCAGAGTCTCCCAACGGGGACTCTGCGGTTTTAAATGATCATTGTTTCATGAAAAATATCATAGTCAGTATTGTTCTTTTGCTCAGCATAAGTCTCGCAGGTTTTGCCCGGCAATCGCTAAAAACTTTTCCATTGAACGCAGTCCGCCTCCTCGACGGCCCTTTCAAAGAAGCGCAGCAAACCGATAAGCGCTACATGCTTTCCCTCGATCCCGACCGCTTGCTGGCGCCTTTCCGGCGGGAAGCCGGGCTGCCTGCAAAAGCAGCTTCTTATGGCAACTGGGAAAATACCGGTCTGGATGGTCATATCGGCGGGCATTACCTTTCTGCTTTATCACTCATGTATGCTTCAACAGGAGAGGAGCGGGTGAAGCAAAGGCTGGACTATATGATTGACCAACTGGAACAATGCCAGCAGGCCAATGGGGATGGATACATCGGTGGCATTCCTGGTGGTAAGGCCATGTGGGCAGCGGTGGCAGCCGGTAAAATTGATGCCGGCGCTTTTTCGCTCAACCAGAAATGGGTGCCCTTGTACAATATCCACAAACTATATGCAGGCTTATATGATGCCTGGGCCATTGCCGGCAATCAAAAAGCAAAGACCTTGTTGTTGAAATTGTGCGACTGGTGTGTGAAGCTGACAGCCAACCTTTCCGATGAACAGATACAGCAGATGCTGCGCAGTGAGCATGGCGGCCTGAATGAAGTATTTGCCGATGTGGCGGCAGCTACTGGTGATCAGCGATACCTCGCGCTTGCCCGCCGCTTCTCCGACCGGCACATCCTCGATCCACTGTTGCAGCAAAAGGACATGCTGACCGGCATGCATGCCAATACCCAAATTCCCAAAGTAATCGGGTACAAGCGGATTGCTGAAGTGGCGCAGGATACGGCTTGGGCCAGGGCGGCTGATTTCTTTTGGAATACCGTTGTGCGGCATAGAACAGTTTCCATTGGTGGCAACAGCGTGCGGGAGCATTTCCATCCGGCCAGTGATTTCAGTTCCATGGTAGAATCGCGCGAAGGGCCGGAGACCTGCAACTCGTACAACATGCTCAAGCTCACGAGGCACCTGTTCCTGACCAGGCCTTCCAATACCTACATGGATTATTATGAACGAACGCTGTACAATCATATCCTTTCTTCACAAAGTCCCACAGGAGGGTTTGTATATTTCACGCCCATGCGCCCACAGCATTACCGGGTATATTCACAGCCGCAGGAAGGCTTTTGGTGTTGTGTAGGCTCCGGACTGGAGAACCATGGGAAATATGGGGAACTGATTTATGCGCATACGAACAATGATCTCTATATAAACCTGTTCATACATTCCACCCTCGAATGGAAAGAAAAGGGCTTGAAGCTCACGCAGGAAACGGCTTTCCCGTTTGAAGACAAGTCACAGATCCGGTTGTCGCTGGCAAAGCCGGCCCGTTTTACGGTGTATGTGCGTAATCCTTCCTGGGTAACACCGGGTACGATGCGCGTTTATGTCAACAAAAAACAGGTTGCTATACGGCCTGATGGCGGTTCTTATATCGCTATCAACCGGCTATGGAAATCAAATGATATAATCAGTATCCACCCGCCGCAGCATACTGAAGTGGAGCGGTTGCCGGATAGCTCACAATGGGTGTCTTTTGTGCGTGGCCCTATCGTACTGGCAGCAGCTACGGATACTGCCGGCCTGGATGGACTGTTTGCCGATGGCAGCCGGATGGGGCATGTTGCCGGTGGGCCGTTGGTGCCACAGGATGAAGCGCCGCTCATTGTAGGCGAGAGCAATAACATGGCCAGCGCCTTACTGCCTTACACTAAAAATCTAACCACTTTATCCTTTACAGCTCCCGCTCTCTTTTATCAACCCAAATACAAAAAACTGGTGCTGCGACCTTTCTTCAGGGTCCACAACAGCCGTTATGTTATCTACTTTCCCTACACCCGTCCGGAAAACCTGGAGCAGGTAAAGAAGGCGATGCAGGAAAAGGAACAGGCCCGGATGGCGCTGGAAACCATCACCGTTGATGTGGTATATGCCGGGGAGCAGCAACCTGAATCGGACCATGCTTTCAAAGGAGAACAAACAGAAACCGGTTATTTCCGGGAGCGCCATTTCCGCAATGCAAAGGGATGGTTCTCTTATGACTTGCGCAATGCAGGCGGGCAGGCAAAAAAGTTACGCGTCACTTATTATGGCCGTGAACGCAACAGGAGCTTTGATATCTATGTAAATGATGTATTACTTTCAACGGTGAAAATGGAAGGCACAGGCCCCGATGCCTTTACCGATGTAGACTATGCGTTGCCGGAAAGCCTGTTGAATAATCCTCCCTCCAGCATTAGGGTGAAATTTGCTGCCCAGCCTAACGCTGCCACAGCCAATATTTTTGAAGTAAGGTTACTGAAATAGACTACCTCCTCCATAGACTATTCCCCGCAGCGTCTCCCAACGGGGACGCTGCGGTAAAAGGAAAACACATCATCCTTTTGCCAGTTCCCACATATTTACTACTTTTCAGCCCTGTCGCGTTTTTCGTGTCAATTTTACTATTGTTTGTCATTACTACACCATTCCATTATACCTTGACCTATGCTCATCCGAAAACTATATGTGCTGATTGACAGACAATGGCTTACATAATGAGCAGGAGCTACTGCAACAAATAGCCGGGGGGAATGAGACCGCCTTTAAACAGATCGTAGACGTCTATTGGACAAAAGTATATGGTCAGGCGCTGGCCTATTGCAAATCAGCCCCCCAGGCCGAAGAACTCACCCAGGATACTTTCATTGCCATCTGGATCAACCGGCAAAAGCTGCCGGACCTAACCAATTTCGCCGGATACCTCTATAGCATCGCCCGCCACAAACTACTCAATACCATCCGGCAAAAACTGGCGACTACTATCGCTGTTGACAACATCCCCCTGGAAGAAACGAACTGGCGGCCAGATGTACAAATGGAATACCGGCAGGCTTATGACCAACTGATGCAGGGCATGGAAGCCCTGCCGCCAGTACGGAAAAAGGTATTCATGATGAGCCGTCTGGAAGGAAAAAGTTATGACGAGATCGCCACAGAGTTACAGGTATCACGCAATACCGTAAAGGAGCATATTGTGAAGGCGCTCAACTTTTTACGCAGCCATGTGGCAACTCACCACGACTGCTTTTTTCCGGGAGTACTATTGCTCATCTTCCTGCGGGATTAATTTTTTATAAACTTTTTTCAACCTCCGACCACCCTGTCTCCGTAAAAATGTGACTATATACAGGTACCGGCTCTAAACGAATGGAATTTATGCCAACGAATGAACAAATACAGGCTTTGCTGGACGAATATGTAACAGGCAATATCAGTACAGGTGATAAGGCATTACTGCTCATCTGGCTGAACGATCCGGCCATTGCCCCACAAATAGAAGAACTATTGCAACAGGAACTGGCATCGGGCCGGTATGAGGCGGACCCGTATCCTGGTGTGCATACCCGTTTGCACGCCCGTCTGCAGGCAGTCATGGACGCTACTATACAAGCGGACGTGACTGCTGCACCGCCTTCCTTGTTGCGTCGTATAGCCAATAATAAAAGCTGGTGGGCTGCCGCAGCAGTCCTGATTGTCCTGTTGGGCGCCGGCCTGTATTGGGTGCTGCAACCCACGGCTCAAACAACCATTGTAGCGGTACCTGAAACCGATGTACCGCCAGGTGGTAACAAAGCTACCCTCACCCTGGCCGATGGCAGGGTAGTAATGTTGGACAGTGCAGGCAACCAGGTGATCCAACAAGGAAATACTACCGTACGGCAACAGGATGGTCAACTGGTATACGACGCAAAAGCACTCACAACTCACAGCTCACAACTCACCTTTAATACACTCTCCACACCACGTGGAGGACAGTTCCAGGTTACTTTACCCGATGGTACCAGGGTATGGCTGAATGCCGCTTCCTCCATCCAGTATCCCACTGCCTTCACTGGTAGCACAAGAGAAGTGATCATTACCGGCGAAGTCTACTTTGAAGTAGCGAAGAATCCAGGGCAACCTTTCGGGGTTTCCATACTTCCCTTCAAGGGCAGGAGTGGAAGCCGGGTTGAAGTGCTGGGAACGCATTTTAATATCAATGCTTATGACGACGAAGAAGCGCTCAGAACAACGCTGCTGGAAGGCAAAGTGAAGGTCTCGGCAAACGTGAAAAACGGCTCGCAGCTCGCAGCTCATAGCTCACAGCTTCTTTCTCCTGGTCAACAGGCACAGTTAAGGAATGATAAATTATCAGTCATTAACAATCCTGATATAGCAGCTGTCATGGCCTGGAAAAACGGTTCATTCAATTTCGACGATAAGTCTTTAAAAGAAGTCATGCGGCAGCTTGCCCGCTGGTACGATATAGAAGTGGTATATGAAGGCAAAGTACCTTCCGTCACATTGGTAGGAGAAATGGGACGGGATGTGCCTTTGTCAAAAGTACTGGCCTTTCTCAAAGGATCACGCATGCATGTTCGGATGGAAGGAACCAAAAAACTGGTCATTACCAACTGACAATTAATTAAACCAATCCCGTTGAAATAAGGTGCAATCCTGTCCGGAAGACGCTTTCGGGCAAGGTAACAAAAAAGCCGTTCCGCGTAGGAGGCGGAACGGCAGCAGTTTGATCTATAAAAAAAGTCGTGCGAGACTGATTCAATTAACCAAACCAAAACAAAAGTATGCAAAAAACTTTTGCGCGGACACTTATTGTCCGCTCAGAGCTGCTGCTCTTTTTAGCCAACTCTACAAGGTTGGTTAAAAGCTGCTTAACAACCAAAACACTGCTGGCAATGAAGTTGACCTTTTTATTGCTTACTGTAACCTTCCTCAACGTATCGGCCGAAGGGATCGCCCAGTCTGTTTCCTTCTCCGGTAAAAATATTCCCCTGAAAACGGTGTTTTCTGCCATCAGGCAGCAAACCGGCTATAGGGTGGCCTATGCACGCGAGGTGTTGGAGGAGGCCGGACCAGTATCCGTAGAAGCGAAAAATATGAGGCTGGTTGATTTCCTCAACCTCGTGTTGAAAGATCAGCCGGTACGATATACCATTGAGCAGAAAACCATCCTCATCATTGAAAAACCGCGTTCCAGTATAACGGTGTTAGTGCAGGCGCCGGCTCCGTTGGAAGATACGGCCGCATTCCTTATTACCGGTGCAGTAACCGATACAGCCGGCAAACCACTGCCAAGAGCAACGGTATTGGTGAAGGGCCGGCAACAGGTAGTAACCACTACCGACGCTGCCGGAAAATTCAGCGTACGGGTGTACCTGAATGATGTGATCACCATCAGCTATGTAGGATACGAAGAGCTGCAACACGTAGTTAAAAGCAGAACAGGTTCTCTGTACTTTTCATTGAAGCAGGCGGTGAACAAGCTCAATGATGTAGAAGTAGTATCTACCGGTTACCAAACCATTCCGCGGGAAAGGGCTACCGGTTCCTTTGGTATTGTTACCGCGAAAGACCTTGTTAAAATACCCTCTACCAGTATTCTCGAACGCCTGATGGGACAGGTAGCCGGCGTGAATATTTCTACCGCTACAGTAGCCGGCAAAACACGTAGTGGTTCTATCCAGATACGTGGCCTCTCTACCATTCCTGGTTATACGGCTGAGTCAAAGGTGAGTATGGACCCTTTGCTGGTGGTAGATGGATTTGTTACAAAGCAATCCATTTCGGGCGGAGCGCTGGATTTCCTTAACCCCGATGATATAGAGCAGATCACTTTCCTGAAAGATGCCGCTGCCGCTTCTATCTGGGGTATGCAGGCTGCCAATGGGGTGGTGGTAGTAGTTACCAAAAAGGGCATCCGTAACAGCAAACCTACCCTCAGCTTTTCCACTACCTATGGTACCAGTGCACGGCCGCGGATGGATTATTACCCTATCAATTCTTCCGCCGAATACATTGACCTGGAGAAAGAACATATTGACAAAGGTATTTTCCCGGACCCTCTTCCGAGGAGCAATCCCGGCGTCTTTTATCCTGAAAACAACAGCCAGGCGCAAGCAATCATTTGGCGTTATAAACGGAATGAGATCACAGAAGCGCAGATGAAGGCATCGCTCGACAGCCTCGGCCTGCTCGATAACCGTGCACAAATTCGTCAATACCTGCTGCAGCCTTCTTCCACGCAACAGTACAACCTGTCTGTTTCGGGCGGTGGCCCCAATAGCTCTTTTTACTTTTCGGGTTATTACTACCAGGATGAACCGGTATACAGAAGCAATGTAAACAAGGGATACTCCCTCAATGCCGGCAATACAGCCACCCTGCTGAACGGAAGAGTGACCCTTACTACCGGGCTTAATTACAGTAATAAGCGGGATAAACTCAACATGGCCGCTGTTAATGCCTTAAATACCGCCCCCGGTGGGCTTAGGCCGTATGATATGCTGAAAGATGCGAACGGCCAGAACATATATTATGACGTGCTGGTGATCCCTACGCTGGCCAGGTACCTCGAAAGCCGTGGATACCTGCCCTTCAGCTATAACCCCATTGATGAGCTCAATTATTCCAATTCAATTGCCAACGGCAATAATGTTACGTTGAACGTAGGCATCAATACCAGCATCACCAATTGGCTCAACCTGAATCTCTCCGGCAATGTCAGCAGGACATTCGCGGAGACAGAAACCTACGATGAGCCGGAAAGCTATGCGGCAAGAATGTTGGTGAACAAAGCCACCGGGCTTTATCCCACTTATGTATGGAATGGGTTACCCAAAGGCGGAAGGTCGGTGCTCAGCAATGCCCAGGGCAAAAGCTATAACCTGCGCGGAACGATCGGCATCAACAAAAACTGGAACAATACACACCAGGTGAATGTACTGGTGGGAACGGAGATCCGGGAAACCAACGACAAGGGCACCGCCGAAACGCGTTATGGGGTAGATAAATCCATCAATCTTTACCGCTCAGTAAGCGTAGGCGCTACCTATAAGGATATCAATAGCAGTACTCAATCTATACCGGTTACCACCAGCGCTATATCGGAATTTACCACCAGGTCTTTATCTTATTACGGTAATGCATCTTATACTTTCCTGGGCAAATACATTATATCCGGCAGCACCCGTTTTGATGATTATAACCTGCTGGGAGCAGGCAAGCGTGAAAGAGCCATTCCCTTATGGTCGGCCGGGCTTAAATGGAATGCCAGCAAAGAAGCGTTCCTGGAGCGGGTGGCCTGGTTAAATAACCTCGGCGTAAGAATGACCTACGGCTTTAGTGGCAATGCGCCGCAGGGATATGCGCCGGTAACCGTGATCAATTTGCTGGGGGCAGATTTTTATACCGGTCAGCCCTATGGCAATATCAGCTCGCCCGCCAACCCAACCCTCACCTGGGAAAAAACACGGATGATCAACCTGGGTGTTGATTATGCGCTCTTCAAAAACCGGGTGTATGGTTCTGCCGAGCTCTACTACAAATTAAGCACCGACATCATCTGGCAAATGCCGATCAATGGCACCTACGGCTTTTCTACCTTTTTATTCAACACGGCCAACCTGCATGGGAAAGGGGTAGACCTCAACGTATCAGTAGTACCGGTGCTCACCAAAAACTGGAGATGGACCACTACGCTCAATCTCTCTTACAATACCAACATCGTTAAAGACGCCCGGTTTAAGCGACCTACAGGTTCCTTTGATACCAAAACACTGTATGAGGGTTACCCGGTTGATTACCTGTTCTCCTATAATTGGGCGGGCCTCGACAGTACCGGCCAGGCGCTGATCAAAAGCCCGGACGGTAAAACAACCTATACCATCATGGAATATCCGTTCCAGGATATACGTACCTATTCCGGCCGTACTACTTCTCCCTGGTTTGGCGGTTTCAACAACTCCGTTAGTTATAAAGGATTTGAGTTGAGCGCCTACATCTCCTTCAACTTCGGCGGCGTTTTCCGCATGCCATCGGCCAATGGCTATGGTTTCAGCAACAACGGGTTTGTAGGACGGAATAAGGATATTGCCACCCGCTGGCGCAAAAAGGGCGATGAAGCATTTACGGATATGCCCGGCATGGTATACGGTGTAGGCGCCAACTTCTACCAGAGCATCAACCGGTACATTGAATCGGACAAACTGGTGAGAAGTCGCAGCTATATCAAGTGCAGGCAGGTATCACTGGCCTACACCATTCCCACTGCCATCGTCAGCAAAATTGGTATGAAGAACCTGACCATTTCAGCCGTTGCACGTGAACTGGGACTGATATGGGCCAAGAACAAGGAAGGGCTCGATCCGGAATACCTGTATAGTGCAGGTACCGGCTTTCAGTTGCCGCCTTCTGTAAAATATAGTTTCCGGCTTGCTACCAACTTTTAACACCTTAAACTGACTTTTATGAATACTTATATAAAGCTCGTTTCCATCTGCCTGTTTGTTGTGAGCCTGACCGGGTGCCGTAAATACATTGACGAAACGCCCATACAGAACAGCCGGGTACTGGAGTATACCGACGATTACGTGGCATTGGTCAATAACAGGGAGTTCCTGGAGCCGGCATACGGCCTGCCCAACCTGCTGAGTTCGGACGATGTGGACTTCACAGCCCCCGAAGTATTGAACGCTGTTAAGCTGAACCCGATATGGACACAGGTCTATACCTGGACGAAACCCTTCTATACAGCCACATCCGATGACTACGAGTGGAATTATCCCTACCGGGCTATCTATCAAATGAACGTGATCATTGAAGGGATCATGCGCAGCAAAAACGGTACGCTCAGCCTGAAGCAGGTAACATTGGCCGAAGCGCTGGTGCACCGGGCCATGAACTATTTCACCCTGATGAGTATATATGCGAAGCAGTATGATGAACAAACAGCGGCTAATGATCCTGGTGTTCCTTTATTACTGACACCGGAATTGTTTGTAGACCTTACCAGGGCATCGGTAAAAAAAGTGTATGAACAAATGCTGGCCGACGTGAAGGCGGCCATTCCGGCATTGCCGCTGACGCAGCCCACTAATATGAAACCCACCAAGGCTGCCGCGTATGCTTTACTATCGAAGCTATACCTGAATATGAGAGCATTCAACGAGGCAGCTGCATTCGCCGACAGTGCCCTCACCATCAAAGGCGCACTGGCCGATTACAATCCCTATGTAGCCACCGCTACTTATACTTTCCCCAGTCAGTTTAATGATAAAGAGGTTATCCTCCGGAAAGTACAGCGCAATGCCTTTAACCCGGCGCAATTAAATCCCGCGTTACTGGCTTTGCTGGATACTAAGGATATCCGTTACAAACTGTTTGTACAGCCAGGCAGCAAGCTGAGCCCTTCTTTCACCGGGCTGGGTTTTTACCCAAGGGAAAGGTATTCAGGAGGCTCACCCGACAGGGCGGCCGTAGGCCTTACCGTTCCTGATCTATGGCTCACCAAAGCTGAATGCTTCGCCCGTGCCGGTGATAAAGACAAAGCCATGCAAATGGTGAACGACCTGCGTAAAATGCGTTTCAGCCCGGCGGATTATGCAGACCTCACGGCCACCGATGCCGCCGATGCACTCCGCATAGTAGTGGAAGAAAGAAGAAGGGAGTTCTTTGGCCGCGGACTGCGCTGGCTCGATCAGCGAAGGCTGAACAAAGACCCGCAGTTTGCCAAAACGGTTACCAGGACCTTTGATGGCAAAACCTTCACCCTGGAACCCAACAGCAATGCGTATGTATTCCCAATCCCTATTAACCTGATTGCACTAAATCCTGAAATGGAGCAGAACCCGAACTAAGCGTAATTCTTTTAAACATACAATCTAATCATGCTACAAAACAAACGTATTTGTATCCTGTTCGTATTGCTTGTTGCTTTCCGTACCACCGAAGCCCGGCAACACCGGCACCATGAAGAAGCAAAAGCGACGACCAATGAAGTAAAAGACACGAGCAAGCCTGCTCAGCCCGTGAAAGAGCCCATCAAAAAATTCTCCGACTTGATCACGGCAAAGGCAAAAGCAAGGTATGGGATCTTCAATGTATACGGGCTGAATGACCGGTACTTCCTGGAGATCAGGGATTCTGTATTCAACCGGGAAATGGTGGTGGTGAACCGCCTTTCGAAAGGCGGCGCCGATGTGCGTACCCGCATGGCCGGCTATGCAGGCGATCAGATCAATGAACACGTAGTGCGGTTTGAAAAAGGACCGGGAACGAAGATCTTCCTGCGCAGTGTATCGTACAATGAATGGTCCAAAGATTCCACGCAGTCCATGCACAAAGCCGTCCTGAACTCAAACCTGCAGCCGATCGTAGGCGCCTTCGATATCAAGGCTTACTCGAAGGACTCTGCCGGCGTAGTAATTGACTTTACCGATTACATGAATGGTGATAACGACATCCTGTATTTTAATCCCATTGCCAAAACCGCATTTGGCCTGGCTGCCTTACAGGCCGATAAATCTTACATCGTTAGCGTAACGCCATACCCATTGAACCTGGAGATTAAGTCCGTTAAAACCTATGCGCGGTCGGGCACTGGCGGCGGCGTAGCCACTGTGGAGCTGAACAGCTCTATTGTACTGCTGCCGTCCAGGCCCATGACCCCGCGTTACTGGGACAAACGGGTAGGTTATTTTAGCAACAGCTATGTCGATTTTGATGCCAATCCGCAGGGTATAAAACCCATATCCATGATCGCCCGTTGGCGGCTGGAGCCAAAGCCGCAGGACATGGAAAAATACAAAAGGGGAGAGCTGGTAGAACCACAGAAGCCCATTGTATTTTATATTGACCCCGCCACCCCCAAAAAGTGGATACCCTATCTCATCGCAGGCGTGAACGATTGGCAGGGCGCTTTTGAACAGGCGGGTTTCAAAAATGCGATCTATGCAAGACTGGCTCCCACCAAAGAAGAAGATTCCACCTGGAGCCTTGAAGATGCGCGTTACTCTGCCATCGTATACAAACCTTCCGTAGTGGCCAATGCCAGCGGTCCGCATGTAAGCGACCCACGCACCGGCGAGATACTGGAAAGCCATATCAACTGGTACCATAACGTGATGGAGCTATTGCGCAACTGGTATTTCATCCAGTGCTCACCCAACGATCCCCGCGCCCGCACGATGCACTTCAGTGATTCACTGATGGGCGACCTCATCCGTTTTGTATCTTCCCACGAAGTAGGGCATACGATCGGATTACGGCACAACTTCGGCGCCAGCACCGCCTATCCGGTAGAGAAGCTGCGTGACAAGGAATGGGTACGTAAGCATGGTATTGCTCCCTCTATTATGGATTATGCCCGTTTTAACTATGTGGCGCAACCGGAGGACGGACTCACAGGAAGTGACTTATACCCACGGATCAATTATTACGACAAATGGGCCATTGAGTGGGGATACCGCGTGCTGCCCGATGCCAAAACACCCGAAGCGGAAGTCCCTGTACTCGGCAAATGGGTCATAGAAAAACTGAAAGATCGGAAATATTACTTTGGTACAGAACAAGAGGCCGATGATCCGCGTGATCAGAGTGAAGACCTGGGCGATGATGCCATGAAGGCCAGCCTGTATGGTATTAAGAACCTGCAACGGATCATGCCCAATATGCTCCAATGGACCTACGAGCCGAATGAAGATTACAGGGACCTCTATACAATACACAGGGAGCTTAGAAGTCAGTTCATGCGCTACATGGGGCATGTGGTCACCAACATCGGCGGCAAATACAATACCCCAAAAATGCGGGAGGAGGAAGGTCCGCAGATAGAAGCAGTACCCAAGTCCATACAAAAAGAAGCCGTGCGTTTCCTGCAACAGCAACTCTTCATTACACCCACCTGGATGCTGGATACGGCCATCATGGCCCGGACTTACCAGGACCCTGTAGACCTGGTGCGCGGCATGCAAACACAGGTACTCAGCTACCTGCTTTCTGCACAGATGCTGAATGACCTGGGTAATGATGATGCAGCTTCCGACGGTAAAGGATATGCACCACTGGAATACCTCAGCGACCTGCAGAAAGGGATCTGGAGTGAATTGTATACGCACAAATCCATTGACATTTATCGTCGTAACCTGCAAAAGTTTTACCTCAGGAGTGTACTGGGACTCATCAAAGCGCCGGCAGGAGAGATGAGCCCCTTCCAGACCAACCCACTTGATGTGGACGCCTCCTCCATTGGCCGGGCGCACCTCGTCCAGTTAAAGAAAGACATCGTGGCCGCTACGCCACTTGCAAAAGATACGATGACCCGTTATCATTTGCAGGAACTGGCCGCCAGGATAACAGCAGCGCTGGACCCGAAGTAATCAATGACAATCTATACAAACCTTAAACTATGAAAATCAGGATAGGCTGGCTACTCGCAGCAGGCGTACTGTTGTTGACAAGTTGTGTTGATCAAAACGAAAGCGGCCAGGAAGCTTACCGTTGGGTGATCTTCGGAACAATTCCCAGGAAGCCAGGCGAGGACGGTAAAGTTGCCGGCATTGCTACGTGGAACGAGCCGCTGCGTATTACAACAAGAGCCGCAGATACTTTTACGATATGCAACAATTACGACAGTATTTATATATCGTTTCCCGGGAATGCCGATGCGAAACTGTTTAAAAAGGTGCAGATTGAATCCAAGGTTTGGAAAGCCAGGCCGAACTATGGTAACCTGTTTTTTGTGGGTAATTATGTTACAGAAGGCCTTCCTGGTTATTATATCAGCTTTTATTTCACCAAAGACAGGAGTACCAGTATGCAGCTACATTATACAGATCCCGGAAATATGAATGCTGTAATATTATTTGCGAAAGACAGTATCAATATCCTGAAGGAAGCCGGTGTGATCATAGATCCAAGAGATGAGCTCCCGGAACCTCAAAGAATCAACTCGCATCGCTGATAAGGAGAGATTAGTAGCAACAGTCAAACAACAGCAGGGGGCTTATGCCCCCTGCTTGTATTATAATAGGTGGCCGCTCATTCTTCCGACAAAGGGGCAAAATAAGTACAATAACCTCCGGCCTCCACTGGTCCTTTAAACAAGGCGCAATGACCACAATCACCTGTCTGTGCCGGCGGCAGGTACAATTTACACGTACTGCATTTACTGTCTGCCACAGGGGTGACCGCCACATAGCCCAGCTTTTTTCTTTTCTCCTGTTCTTCCTTGCTAACGCCACTTACATCATTGCAGGATGCAGAGGAGGTCTTTTTCTTGCTTTTACAACGGCTCAGCAACAAGGCGCTGCCCAATGCGAGGCTGCCAATGCCCAACGTGCTTTTGATAAACTGTCTGCGTGTATTCATGACTTAGTGAATAGTAGTAAATATTTTGTTCAGTTCCGCTACAGTTTGATTCGTTATGTTGTGTAAGCCGGTCCTGAGATCTTTGATGCTTTTTATTAATGCAGGCGAGGCGTTCGTAGATTTTTCTATGCCATTCATAAAGCCGGTTATGGCAACTGCAAGGCGGTTGTTCAATGGCAGGGGAGGGTGGGTAAGAAGTGTAAGAAAATGGTTTACCTGCGCCTGGTCATTCCTGGCCCCAATGCAATAAGAAAGATCCTGGACGAAGGTGTTTGCAAATTTTGTGGTGTCGGAAATATTGTTGGCGAGCAGTGTCTCCAGCATATAAGAGGTGGAACCTGCCTCAGCGCTTAGCACAGCCATCTGCACGGGTTTATGATATCCATAACGGCTCAATGCCTGTACAAAGGCATCTCTTACGGATTGGTTATTGAACTGCCCCAGGCTCAGTACGGCCTGCAGCACAACCTGGGCTGAACCTTTTTTGATCAGGGCAATCATGACTGGTGCACAGGCCGGATAATGCTCCGCCAGTACCAGGCCATGCGCCTGCACATTGGCCGAACTGTCTGTAAGCGCTTGCTGCACGATGGAAATATCCAAGGCATCCAGAGCTTCCAACACATACAGGGCATGCAACCGTGCCCTTGCATCTCCCGCTTGCCGGAACATTTTCTTTATAGCAGGTATAACCGATTTATCCTGTCTTTCTACCAATAACCGGTGTGCCTGCAAGGCATACCATTGGTTGGGATGAGCAAAAAGGGGCACAAGGCTGTCACCACTCATTTTGCTTAATTGGAACGACGGTTTTTTGTACCTGCTGCCTGCCGGCATGATTCGGTAAATACGGCCTTTGTCACTGCCATTATAAAAATCCATACCGGCTTTCAGGTCGTCCGGGATGGCCGAAGGTGTTTCAATGTGTTGCCTGTAAAAATCGAGCAGGTACAAATAGCCGTCGGGCGCGCTGCAAAAATTCACCGGCCGGAACCAGGTATCTGTCGAAAAAATAAATTCTCTTTTCTCTTCACCCGGCGCACGCCGGGCTGTAAAGAAAATACTATCGGCAGGTCTTGTTAGTACATCCCGGTGTACAAGGTTGCCGGCTACTTCACCGGTAAAAACATTTCCGTAAAATGGGGCAGGCAACCCATCTCCATTATAATAAGTTCCTCCGGAAGCCCCGGTAAAATGGTCTCTTTCATATTCTACCCTGGCCAGTTTGCTGGCCTGGAATTCGGCATTCCTCCTTTTGGTGCGTTCTGCCCGCCAGTAGGGAGTGGCCGATTGCTGGTGCATAATGGGGTCGTGGTCGGATATATTCCTGATCGATCTGACGGTAGGAAGATAGGGGTGCCGGTGGGTATAGCGCCAGGGGATCAGTGTTTGCTGAATATGGATCGAGTTTTCCGTCACGAACCGGTTGCCATCATCATCTAATGCCTGACCAAACTGTCCCGGTCCTGTTTCCGGTTCAAAAAGATGACGATCGAGTCTGAACCGGAAGTCGGCGCCCTTTACAGAAAGCGGTGGCGCCGCCGGGTTATCTTTAAAAGTAATATTGCCTTCCTGGCCCCTGTTGTTGGCATAGATCCAGTTGTCTGCGCCAAACCGCAGGTTGGTGATCTGTGCTTCGGGATTGTCTCTAAAGAAACCGCTGAAAAGCACTTCATGGGTATCAGCCACAAAATCGCCGGTAGTGTCTTTCATATACAGGATCTCCGGTGCGGCGGTAACCAGTAAGCCGCCTTTCCAGGGCAAAATGCTGGTGCCTTCAGATAGCTTGTCGGCAAATACGATGGAAGTGTCTATCCGCCCGTCTCCATCGGTATCCCTGAGTACACGGATCTGTCCTCTTTCTTTTCCCGGTTCAGGCTGTTCGGGATAATCCGACATTAATACCACATAACAATTCCCATCTTCATCAAACTCCATGGCAACAGGATCTGCTACATGGGGCTCAGCGGCGAACAATTCTATTTTGAGTCCCGGAACAATGGAAAGACTTTGTACTGCCTGATCGGGCGGGAGGGGGCCTGGATAAGTTGCGTTGTTTTTACAACCGGTAACGGCGCTGCACGCAAAAAAGAGGAATAGGTACAGACAGCGAATGGACCATGTTGCCGAAGGCATCTGACAGGCGGATTTGATACGGGTCATCAGGTTTTTTTGTTTTTGATGCGTTGAAACGGTAGATTTGGTTCTTGTTCGTTAACGTACACGAATATATCGCTTAATTTCAAAATAATGCTCTTTTTTTAATCCCCCTTTATAGCAATGAAACAGGCAAACAGCAGGCGACAGTTTATTCGAATGGTTTCTTTGTCCGGTATAGGAATATACATGGCGGATGGCCACGCATCATCTCTTGTATTGCCTGGTGGCAATAACCCGGTACAGGAAAAACAGACACCGGTAGTACCGGGTGGGCCATTTATTTCCCGGAGAATGGCAAGCTGGTGGAGTACGATAGAAGACCTGCAATGGCCACAGAAAAAGATCGTTGATAAAATTAAACGGCGCGCCGAAGGGTTTGCTGCAGCAAACATTGACACAGCCATCAATTACGGATTTCATATACGGTTCGACTTTGCCAATTACTTTGGCCAGTTGCATGGCTACTATGCCCAGGTAAAAGAAGAACTGCACCAGCGGGGTATCCGGTTCATGGAGCACTACTCGTGCAACCATGTGGAGCGGCCACGGGGCAATGCCGAATGGCATACCCTGCAAAAATCGCAGCGGCATCATACACTATTATTTCATGATCCTGTTGCTGCGAAATATGCACAGTATGAAGGCTATCTTTTCCAGAGCTTGTGTGAAGTGGATATCAGGGATGGCAGTCGCGGTTATGCCAAACAATACCAGTTGGAAACCTTCTGCCACAACAATCCCCACTTCCTGGATATGCACCGCAAATACCTACAGCGGCATCAACAGGAAGTAGGATGCGATGGCTTCCAGGTAGATGATATGTGTAACTATGCAGGGTTGACTACCTGCGGTTGTACCTGGTGCAGGGAGCGGTTCAGAAAAGACTATGGGCATGAAATACCTCCTTTTGGTGAAAAAGCCTTCTGGGGAGATGTCAGCAAACCCATGTTGCAATGGGGCAACTATGACAATCCTGTATTCAGGGACTGGCTGAAAATGAAAGACGATAGCATTACCGATCATGTAAAGATGGTAAAGGAAACGATCGGTCAGAAACCGTTGATGACCTGTTGTTCCAGCACCGGCCCGGTAGTGCTCAATGCCGTTTCGCTGAACCTCGAAAGGATTGCCGCGCAGGTAGACTTCTATATGCTGGAGAATGTAGGCACCAATATTAAATGCGTGCACTGGGTGGAAAAAGATGCAGAAGCATTACAGCAAAAGGATATTGCCCGCAAGCGGGGCCATGCGCCGGCCATCGCACTGAGCTATACCATTTACCGGGAAGGTGGGTACCTCGGCTGGGCGCTTGCCCGTTTTTGGGGAGTGGCCAACTGGGCCAGCACTTTTCATCAAAGACTGGAAGAAGATCCGGCTGACGCCATGGAAGTGGAAGACCTGATACAACCCATCAACAATTGGGAGATCAACTACAGTAACCTCGATTGTCACGAAGGGCAGGACCTTGTTGAAGTAAGACTGGCGAACAATAGCTATTGCAGGGCCAATGGATGGAAAGGAACGGATGGCAAAGAACACTGGGACAAGGTGAAAGCCTGGTCGGAACAATTTGTGAAGCATAACATCGGCTACCGGTTTGTACGGTGGGAAGAACTGGCCAGTGCAGATGCCTTGCTGGCCGAAAATACCCCGCTGGTGATCGATAGCATGGCTTGCGTGTCGGACAGGCAGTACCAGGCATTATGTACTTACCTGGCAAAAGGCGGTGCAGCCTGGCTGGCATTGCCATTTGGTACACATGATGAAAAAGGGAACAGGCGCAACGTGCCGTTTTCAACCGGTTTGCTGGCGCGTCAATACAAACAATTGATACTGGTTAAAACGGCTACCAGCGGCCCGGTGTTAAACAACCTGTTGACAACCCGAAAATGTACACCGGCGGTTGTGCAAACAGCAGGGAACAGCAATTGGGCCATCAGGGCCAGGAAACACAAGGACAGAACAGTATTCCATTTTCTGAATACGGCCCTGGTGGGTAAGCCTCATCCGGTGATCAGGGATATAAGCAATGTACCTGTCCTGAACGGCATTGAGGCTGATACTAAAGACAACAGGCTGGTGGTGGAAGTGAATACCCGCATCATTCCTGTTTCGTCCTTAACAGTAGTAAGCCCTGAACTGGCGGCACAGAACCGGGTTGTTACAGTCATTAAAAAAAGCCAACAGGTGGTTGAGCTGCACTTCGATCTGTCGGATATAAAAATATATGCAGTGGCGCAATGATCAGGGTATTTCTTTTGTTAAGAAATGAAGTATTTGATAAAAAAGTTTGGCTGGGAGAAAGCTTTTCCGTTAATTCGTGTACGTTAACGAAATTGATACAAAAACACCTTTTATCCTGCGCCCGTTTACAAAATATGTCCCGTTAAAGTTCAGTATCCTTTATTATAGTATCGCTTATATAGTTATCACGCAAATAAATAAGAATGAGTCATACCTCAAGACGCAAATTCATCAGGAACGGTTCATTGGGAACGGCCGGTGTGCTGTTATCATCGGGCCTGCTCAACAATTCCCTGGCCACATCACTTAACACGTCAACTGCCAAACCGGCTATATTGGGTGGCATGCCAACATTTAACCCCACCGATTGGGTAAAGTGGCCGGTGTGGCTGCAGGGTGAAGATGAGCAGCGCTTCCTCGACAGTGTAAGAAGCGGCGTATGGTCGCGCAATAAGATCGTGACGGAATTTGAAACAACATGGGCTGCCATGCTGGGGTCAAAAAAATGCCTTACGGTAGTAAACGGCACCAATGCCCTGATCACGGTCATGAACAGGCTGGATATAGGACCCGGTGATGAAGTGATTACCACACCCTATACCTTTATTGCCTCCATACAAGCCATACTGGCCAACAATGCCATGCCTGTATTTGCAGACATCGATCCGCTTACCTTTCAGATAGATGCTACTAAGATAGAGCGCCTGATCACCAAACGTACAAAGGCCATTCTCGCTGTGCATATACTGGGATTGCCTGCCGATATGGACAACATCATGCGTATTGCACAAAAGCACAACCTGCTGGTGATTGAAGATGCCTGCCAGGCGCACCTGGCAGAGTATGATCACAAAAAAGCAGGTACCATAGGAAAAGCCGGCTGCTTCAGTTTTCAAAACTCCAAGAACCTGCCGATCGGTGAAGGGGGAGCCATTGTATCGGATGATGAAAAACTCATCGATCAATGTTATGCGGCCCATAACCTCGGCTACGGTAATGCTACTTCTACCGGCAGCATTGCTGCTGAAAGTTCGATGAAAGCCGGTAAAGTAAGATTGACCGAATACCAGGCTGCTATTGGCCTGGCGCAACTAAAGCGGCTGGAAGCGCAAACCGCCACCCGCAATAGCAATGCGCAGTACTTAACTTCCATGCTGAAAGACATCAAGGGTATTACGCCCATCAAACTGAATGATAAAGTTACACAGGGCGCCTGGCACCTGTATGCGTTCCGGTATAACCAGGAAGCTTTCAAAGGATTGGCGCGGCAGTCATTTATCAAGGCATTGGCGGCAGAAGGATTGCCTTGCTCCGGTGGCTATAAGGTAATGCATACACAGGAGTTTATGCGCGATGCTTTCAACTCCAGGGTCTATAAAGGTTTTTATACAAAAGACCTGCTCGATTTTAATAAATACAGGGAGAGAAGCAAATGCCCCGAAAACGCATTGCTGTGCAATGAAGCCGTATGGATACCACAGAACGTTTTACTGGGCACAAAGGAAGAAATGGAAAAAATTGCCGCCGTAATAAAGAACATTAGCAACAACGCCGATAAAATCAAACATTAAGAAACTAAAAGTTTAAGAAGTTCATGCAACCAGGTAAGCAAAGTGAGCAGGCTGTTTTGAAGCCGTCTAAGCCATATGAGAAAACATTGATCGCGAAAACTTTTGATTCAGGATTTGAATGGGCGCACGATACCTATAATGCCATTACGGTAGCCGGTGACGGTAGGGTATACTATGTGCTTTCCTCTGAAAAACATGATGTGGCCGGCAGGATATATGTTTATGCCCCTGTTGGTAATGTCATCTCGTTCCTGGGTGACCTGACGGAGGTCTGCGGCGAGCAGGGACAAAACCTCATTTCGCAGGGCAAAAGCCATGTGGAATTTTATGAAAGAGGCTCCAGGCTTTTTTTCTCCACGCATGTGGGATATTATGAATTAATTGATGGCATGGACCGTTTGCCACAGCACGCGCCCAAAGGTTATGGTTTGTACAAGGGCGGCCATATTTTGTCGTACGATCGGCAAACCGGCCGGTTTGAGGATCATGCCATCATCCCGGATGGCGAAGGAGCGGTGTCCATGACCATGGATACAGAACGGGGAAATATCTTTTGCATTTCCTGGCCTTCCGGCAACTTTATTCACTACAACGTGGACACCCGTGAAATGAATGACCTCGGCAGGACGGCTGGTAAAGGGGAGGATGGTACGCCGGGTAATGACTTCAGGTCGCTTTGCAGATCGCTGTTCATTGATCAGCGTGATGGCACGGTGTACTATTCTACGGCGGAAGGGGATATCTATGCTTATGAGCCGCAGTCACGCTTATTGCGTAAACTGGAGGAATGTAACCTGCGGATAGATTACTTTGGGAAATACGATCCTACGCAACCGGGCAGTATGGGCTATAACTGGAGAAAAGTCTTCTGGCATCCGGAAAACGCCGTGGCGTATGGCGTGCATGGAAATTCCGGTTACCTGTTTAAATTCGATCCACGCGAAGAGAAGATCGAACTCGTAGAGCGCATCACGTCGGGTCTGTCCAAAAAAAGCGGCATGTTCGATCAGTTCAGCTATGGTTATCTCGGCTTTCAATTGGGCCCCGACCAGGAGACTATTTATTACTTAACAGGCGGGCCTGTTTATCACAATGGAAAGCGTATTAGCGGATTGAGTGAAATTGCCAAAGGAGCTGCAAGGGGATTGGAAAACCTGCACCTGGTTACCTACCATATTCCTTCCGGCAAGTACAGCGATCATGGTCCGGTGTTTTATGAAAATGGCGACAGGCCCTTGTATGTAAATTCCATTGCTGTTTCGCCTGCTGGCGCTATTTACGCGCTGGCCCGTATTGACCGGAACGGAAAAACAATTACGGATCTGATCAGTATTCCTGATCCGCTGGTAAAAAAAGACAGAAACACCCACGCCAATGGCAAATAAGTATAGGCTTCTATTGTTTTTTGTATTGCTGCAGCAGGTATCCTGGGCAGGCGGCATCAAGGTTGGAACAGGCAGGGTAAGCATAACACCTGAACTGCCTTTCTATTTGAGCGGCTATGCAGTACGTACAACACCGGCGGTAACCAAAGTACATGACCTGTGGGCAAAGGCATTGGTAATAGAGGAAAATACCTCCAGCCGCATCGTGATCATCACCACGGATGTGCTGGGTTTAACTTCTGCTATCACTGAAACCGTGGTCGACAGGGCGCAAAAGAAATATGGTATTGCACGGTCGCAGATTGTTTTCAATGCTTCGCATACCCATTCAGGCCCTATGATATGGCCTGCACTAAGTATCATAGGAGAGTACGATGCGGCTACCATACAAGTTTTTACGCGGTATACAATGGATCTGACGGATAAATTGATGCAGGCGATCGATATGGCCATGCAAAGCCTGGTCCCTATGACCTTGAGTTATGGGAACGGAACCGCAGGATTTGCTGCCAATCGCCGGCAGTTCACGGCAAAGGGCGTTGCGAATGGCGTAAACCCTACCGGGGCTGTTGATCATGATGTGCCGGTGCTGGCGGCCAAAGACGCGGAGGGAAAAGTAAAAGCCATCCTGTTTGGTTATGCCTGCCACAATACGACGGTTACCAGTAACAGTAACATCGTGAATGGCGATTATGCAGGCTTTGCACAGATTGAGCTGGAAAAAATGTTTCCTGAAGCAACAGCCTTGTTTTTTACCGGTTGTGCCGGCGACCAGAATCCCATCCCAAGAGGAACGCTGGAACTGGCAGAAAAATACGGAAAAGAGCTGGCCGGCGCTGTACAGGTGGTGCTGGCCGGTAAAACCGAGCCCGTGGGCGCACCTTTGCGCAGCGCCTATACTACCACCAAACTGGATTTTGAACCGGTTAACCGGGAAGCGATGGAAAAGGAACTGCTGGACAGCAGCCGTTTTAAACAAAGAAGGGCCCGGCTGGTCACGGAGGCCTACAATAGGGGCTGGGATATGTCAACACACCCATATCCTGTGCAGGCTGTGCGCATCGGCAACAAATTGACCCTACTGGCCCTGAGTGGTGAAACCGTGGTGGATTATTCGCTGAAAGCAAAAAAAGCATTTTCATCAGAGCGGCTATTTGTGGCCGGTTATTGCAATGAGGTGGTTTGTTACATACCCACCCAAAAAGTGCAGGCAGAAGGTGGTTATGAAGCAGTGGAGAACATGATATACTATGGGATGCCCGGACCCTTTAAAAAAAATGTGGAAGACAAGGTGTTTGCTGCCATCAATACCGTGATGCAGCAGATTGGTGTGCGAAAAAAATAATTATAACAATGTATTAATTACTACAACATGCCACGACAACTGCTTGTTTTCCTGAGCCTCTTATTGATGACGGCCTGCGCTAATAAAAAAGCTCAACGCTCGGCTGGTGATGTACCGGCCAGCGAGATCCGTACCAACAACCTGAAGAACACTTATGGCACCTACGCCAGGCCGCCGCGAAAAGGAGGGCCGGATGACAGGGTAGATATTCCAAAGCTGATTGATCAGTTAAAGGACCTGCATGCCAATACCTATCACTGGCTGATCTGGCACAATGTGAACGATTGGGACGACCTGAAGCTGTTTCTTCCGGAAGCGAGAAAAAATAACATCAAAGTTTGGGTAACCATATTACCTCCTTCAGAATCCAAGCCCATCTCCAAATTTGATTCAGAACCTTACGCGCAGGATTACCAAAGGTGGGCTACCGAAATTGCCCTGTTAAGTGTAAAGGAACCCAGTCTCGTAGCCTGGAGCATCGATGACTTTGCACATAACCTCACCCGCTTTACCCCCGCGTTTACAGATAGCTGCCTGCAAAAAGCAAGAGAGGTCAATCCCCGCCTGGCTTTCATCCCCTGTGTGTATTACCGCCAGGTAACACCCGCTTTTGCGGCGAACTACGGTCCTTTAATGGATGGAATATTGTTCCCTTACAGGGCCGAATCGGTGCGCGCCAACCTGCAGGATCCCACCATGGTACAAAAAGAAATAGATACGTTGCGTACATTATTCAGGAAGGATTTCCCGGTGATCGTAGATATCTATGCTTCAGCTCATTCAAGACTGGGCCCTTCTACTCCTGAATATGTAAAAAATGTATTGAGCCTGAGTCATCATTATGCCGAAGGCATTCTTATTTTTTGCCACCAGGACCCCGTCACCGCTTCGGAGAAATACAACCTTATCAAAGCTGAATTTAGTAAACAGTAATGATTGCCATTGAAAATTGCCTGACCTGTAAATAAACCCGTTTACAGCAACGGAAGCGCCTATTCAACCTTATCCTCGGGTACGTACACGAACAACCAAAACATTCATCAATTCAACTGTTTCTGTTATGAAAAGAAAATGTAAAGCAGGTTGTATATTCCTGAGGCTTCATTTTTCTTGTTCTTATTGGCTCATGGCATTGTTGATTACCGGTTTTTTACCGGTAACAGGCCGGGCGCAGAGCCAGCCGGTAGTAACCGGCCGGGTAGTGGAGGCCGCCACTAACAAAGGCTTGAAAGGGGTAACCGTATCGGTTAAAAACACCAGCCGGAAATCAGCTACCAGCGAAGATGGCCGGTATACCATCCAGGCAGCTTCGGCAGATGTACTTGTTTTTACTTTCATTAGTATGAAAGTCCACGAGGAAAAAGTGGAGGGTAGGACCGTGGTAAATGTAGGGATGATACCCAAAGACACCTCGCTCAATGCCGTGGTGGTTGTGGGGTATAATTCGGTAAAGCGGGGCGACCTGACCGGGGCCGTGGCGCAGGCCAATATGCAGGATATATCGAAGGCACCCGTAGGTTCCTTTGCTGAAGCGCTGGCAGGCAGATTGGCTGGGGTACAGGTGTCAAGCTCCGACGGACAACCCGGTGGAGGGATGAACATTGTGATCAGGGGCCCGGGCTCCTTAACCCAAAGCATCTCGCCCTTGTATGTCATTGATGGATTCCCCGTGGAAGATATTGACCCGGCTACCATCAACCCGGACGATATAGAATCGATAAGCATCTTGAAAGATGCGTCGTCAACAGCCATCTATGGTTCAAGGGCCGCCAACGGGGTAGTGCTTATCCAAACCAAAAAAGGCAAAGCCGGTAAGGCGGTGGTTTCACTGAGCGCCTCCAGCGGGTTTCAACTGAAGCGGAAAGAAATAGCGCTCATGAGCCCCTATGAATTTGTAAAATACCAGTTGGAACGGTTTCCCACCGCACCCGAATCATGGAGATACATAGCCGGCGGCAAATCGATAGAAGACTATAAAAACGTACAAGGAACAAATTACCAGGATTACGTATTCACCCAGGGAAAGATCAATATTTATAACCTCGCAGTAAGAGGGGGTAACGAGCAAACAAAATATTCCGTGTCGGGATCTTACTTTGATCAGGAGGGTATTGTTATCAATACCGGCCTCAAAAGATATACGGGCAGAATATCGCTCGACCACAACATCAGCAATCGTATCAAAGCAGGTTTTATAGCGGGCTATACCAACGTTACGTCCTGGGGACAAACCATTAGCAGCAGTCCTTCCTCCAGCACATCGAGCTATGTCATGTTCAGAACATGGGCATACAGGCCCGTCGGGTTCCCGGATGCAGGCCTGGACCTGTTAGCGGAAGAAACTGATGAATCGTCTATCACCAGCAGTGATTTCAGGATCAATCCCGTGATAGACCTGGAAAACCAATACCAGTACGATTACAACCGGCAGTTGGAAGGATTGGCCAATGTGAGTGTCAACATTTCGAAAGACCTCGTTTTAAAATTAACGGGTGGCATCCGGAACAACAGTTATACCTACGACCGGTTCTATAATTCAAAGACAACCAAAGGAAGCCCGTCCAATCCCAACAATGCAGATGGTATCAATGGTTCTGTACAGGATACCTATACCAATAGCTGGTCCAACGAAAACACACTTACCTATAACCACGTGTTTAACGAAAAACACCGGCTCTCTGCCATGGCGCTGCTGAGTTTCCAGAAGAACAGGTACCGCACCGAAGGTTATTCCGGAAG
Organism: Paraflavitalea devenefica; assembly: GCF_011759375.1. Lineage (NCBI taxonomy): Bacteria > Pseudomonadati > Bacteroidota > Chitinophagia > Chitinophagales > Chitinophagaceae > Paraflavitalea > Paraflavitalea devenefica. Next base: position 158,800 of record NZ_JAARML010000005.1, read on the forward strand.
GCTGTTGCCCAATGAAAGTCTTGGTATGGCCGGGCTGAATGATGGCATCGCCTTTAACCCCGTTTCGCACAGATCGTACAATACCCGCAGTTCGTATGGCGGCATGGTGAACTATAGCTATGATTCCCGGTACCTGCTCACACTTAACTTCCGGGCCGATGGTTCCTCCAAATTTGCAGCCAGTAACAGGTGGGGCTATTTTCCCGGCGCCGCTGTTGGCTGGAATATGCACCATGAAAAATTCCTGTCAAAAAGCAACGTCATCAGCAACTCGAAGATCAGGGCCAGCTACGGCATCGTAGGTAATGACCGCGTGGGCGATTTTAGCTACATATCGGCATTGACCACTTCCACCAATGGTTATTCTTTCAATGGCGCCACCCCCACATTGGCTGTTTATCAGTCTAACCTGGGCAATGCAGACCTTACCTGGGAAAGGACCACGTCCATAGATGTTGGGTATGAACTGGGACTTTTCAACAACAGGGTAGAGCTGACAGTTGATCTCTATAAAAGAACAACAGATGACCTGTTGCTGAATGCGCAGTTGCCGCCAACTTCCGGGTTTTCGACCGCGTATAAAAACATCGGCAAGCTCGAAAACAAAGGTGTTGAGCTGTCGCTGAATGCCCGTGTTATTCAAACCGGTTCATTTAGCTGGGAAACCGGTTTTAACATCACATTCAACAGGAACAAGGTATTGGCGCTTACAGAAGGGCAGCGCAACCTCGACAATGCCGTTACCACAGATGTAAACTATAACGACAACCTGTATACCTCCGAGATCGGCAAACCTTCGGGCATGATGGTAGGTTATGTTTGGCTGGGCAATTACCAGTACAGTGATTTTAACAATACCGCTCCCGGTGTATATGTATTGAAACCCGAGGTGCCCACCAATGGCAAGCCGAGGAATACCATTCAGCCGGGCGATGTAAAGTATAAAGACCTCAATGGAGATGGCGTGGTGAACAGTGATGACAAAACCATTATTGGCCGCGGCCAGCCTGTGCATTGGGGTGGATTCGTCAATAACTTTAAATATAAAGGGTTTAGCCTGAATATATTCTTCCAGTGGTCGTATGGTAACAACATCTACAATGCCAACCGCATCACCTTTGAAGGCAATACCAACGGAAGAAAGAACATGAACCAGTATGCCTCGTATATAAACAGGTGGACGCCGGAAAATCCCACCAATGAAAACTTCAGGGCCGGCGGAGAAGGGGTGATCGGTTATCACTCCTCGAAATATGTGGAAGATGGGTCGTACCTGCGGCTGAAAACACTGTCGCTGGACTATTCATTGCCCACGCGTTATATAAAAAGACTGTTCATGAGCAGTTTGTCGCTGAATGTGGCCATGCAGAATGTTTTGACGTGGACTAACTATACCGGTCTGGACCCTGAAGTATCTACACGCAACAATATTCTTACGCCCGGGTATGATTACTCGGCCTATCCCCAGGCAAGGAACATCACGTTTGGTGTAAAAGCTAATTTTTAAAACGTATAAACTCCCCAGTATGAAAAGAATACATTTCCTGTTGTTGGTGTTACTGACTGCAACAGGTTCCTGTAATAAGTTTCTTGATGCCAAACCGGAGGATATCGTTTTTCCGGGTAATTATTATCAAACGGAGCAGGAGCTGGATTACGCCTTAACGGCGGTGTATCATATCCTGGGTTCCGACGGCCTGTATGGGAACAATGCCCTCTATCTCTTAGGCTGGTCGGCCGATGAGGGATATATGAACAGGAGTTCCATTGCCGTAGGCGCATTCAGGAATAACAATACCATCAGTGATACCTATGTTACGGCGCTTTGGAGAGAGTTGTACAATGGCATTAACCGGGCTAATATTTTACTCGCCAATGTAAACAACAATACAGCCATCCCCGAAGAAAAAAGACAAATAGTGCGTGGGCAGGCGCTTTTTTTAAGGGCTTACTTTTACTTTTTGCTGGTGCAGAACTTTGGCGGCGTTCCCCTGAAATTGCAACCGAGCAACTCCGCCATTGATGTACATATAGCAAAAGCTACTGATAAAGCAGTGTACGACCAGATCATCAAAGACATGACCGAGGCGGAAGGTTTGGTACCGACTATTAACACCGTCGGTTTTAGTGGCCGTGTAACAAAATCTGCTGTCAGGGGCCTATTAATGCGGGTATGCCTCCATATGGCGGGCTACCCTGTAAAGGAGGAAGCAAGGTACCAGGATGTGATTACCTGGGGAAAGAAGATCATAGACGACACCCAGGCTGGCCACCAGTTGAATGCCAGTTATTCCAATATTTTTATTACAACGGCCCAGGAAAAATATGACATCAAAGAAAGTATCTGGGAAGTGGAGTTTGTGGGGAATGGCACCGATAATTATTCTGAGACAGGAAGAAACGGCTGGATCAACGGCATTTCCACCGCCAATACCAACACGGGCAGGGCCGATGCCTACATGAGTTATACGGCCAAATTATACAACAGTTATGAACCCGGCGACTTGAGAAAGTTCTGGTGTATTCCGTTCTTTAACTACACGGCATTGCCTGCCGCCAGCGGTACCAAAACGCTCATTAACGAGATCGCTACCGAAGCGGGGAAGTATACCAGAACACCCGGTAAATGGCGGCGTGAATATGAAACGCTCATACCCAAAATGGCTACCCGCTCGCCCATCAATATTCCTTTATTACGCTATTCGGATGTGCTGCTGATGTATGCTGAAGCGCAGAACGAATTACAGGGGCCCACTACGGAAGTGATCGACCTGGTGAACAAGGTAAGACGCAGGGCCTGGTCAACCGGTATCAAAAGCATTACCGTAACAAACGGTGGAAGCGGTTACACATCGGCGCCAACTGTAACCATCACCGGTGGGGGAGGAAGCGGCGCAACGGCTAAAGCCGTGATCACGGCGGGTGCCGTAACACGCATCGACCTCGACCGCGACGTCACCGGCGTTACGTTTTACAACAACGGTAAATATACTTCGGCGCCAACCATTACGATTACCGGCGGAGGCGGAACAGACGCTTCGGCCACCGCTGACATTTACCTGTTGACGGACGCTGATGTAAAGCCGGCCTTTACCGCCACCAAAGAAGCGTTCAGGAAATTCATACAGGATGAAAGGCTGCGTGAACTGAATTTCGAGAACCTTAGAAAGGCCGACCTTGTTAGGTGGGGTATTTATTACGAGGTGAGCCAGGCAATGGCCGCTACCATGACGATCGATATGCCCGGTTCTGTATTCATCAGCTATTATTCCAATACAGAAACCCCCAAACATTTATTGCTTCCCATACCGGCTGCAGAAATGGTCACCAATAATAAAATGGTACAAAACTCCGGTTGGTAATCACCTATAAAATAACATGACTATGCAATATAAATTATGGTTGTTCATAGGCTATTGCCTGTTGGCCGGCTCCTGCTCCAAAAAGTTGGGAAAAGTAGACGCCCCGGCATTTGAAGTGACTGTAAAGAAAACAACCTTTAAAGTGGGCGAACCGGTGTTGTTTAGTTTTAAAGGCGAACAGGATAATATTGCGTTTTACTCCGGTGAAGGGTTTAACGACTATGCTTTTAAAGACGGTCGTGTAATAAATGTGAGCGGAAAAGGTGTTGCGCTTGATTTTGCCACTCAGTTATCTGGCACCGGTACCCAAACCAACCAGCTTTCTGTATGGATTTCCGGCGACTACAACGGTAAAAATGACCTTGCCAATATACAGGCAGCTACCTGGGCCAATATTACCGACAGCTTTACGCTCGCTACTGCCGCCACCAGCGTGGCCTCTGGTAAGGCAGATATCAGCTCCTGGTTTACACCTGGCAAACCGGTGTACATCGGTTTTAAATACATCACCAAACCGCAGGAAACAAACGGCCTGGCCCGTTCATGGGGTATACAAACGGTGGTGGTAAGAAGCAAAGCGCCATTGGTGTTAAACAAAGAATTGCTGCTCACAGACCAGGAAAACGCCGGTTTCCGGATCATTGATCAGTATCCGAAAGACGCGCCTTCCAAATCTACTATTATCTCCACCAAAATATCCCTGCTCGGGAATACATACAAGCAGTCTACCGATTCTATTTTTAATCCCAACTATTCTCTTTACAACCCCGCCAACCCGATCTACAATCCGCAGAGTCCATTGTATAGCCCTACAGCAGTTATACCGGTATACGTTCCCTTCGATCCGGCCAGCCCTTACAATGATCCGTTAACCGAAACCTGGGCCATATCAAAACCCATTTACGGTGATTCGGTCAATCTGGGACCCGACTGGGCGCTGTCGCTGAAAGGAATAAATACAGATTACCTGCAGGAATATGTTTATACTTACAAAACGCCGGGCACGTATAAAGTGTATTTTATTGCCTGGAACCAGAATATTGAAGGGGCACAACAAGTGATCAGGCAGGTTGACCTTACCATAACACCTTAACCAGGATAACATACAGCATGACAAAAAACACAACCATTTCAGTTGATTCGTTGAGCCGCAAACAGGTAATTGTATCCATTACCATCATTGGTGTAATGTTCTTTATGTTCGGCTTCGTATCCTGGGTAAATGCCATTTTGATCCCGTACTTCAAGATCGCTTGTGAGCTTAGTCATTTCCAGGCCTACCTGGTGACATTTGCTTTTTATATCTCCTATTTCATCATGTCTGTTCCCGCTTCGTACCTGCTCAAGGCCACCGGGTTTAAAAAAGGTATGATGACCGGTTTCTGGATCATGGCGGTGGGCGCTTTTTTATTTATTCCCGCAGCAGCTACCCGTACCTATGCTGTTTTCCTGTTGGGTTTGTTCATACTGGGTACCGGGCTGGCCATTCTGCAAACCGCTGCCAATCCGTATATCACCATATTGGGACCTAAAGAAAGAGCCGCACAGCGCATCAGCATGATGGGCATCTGTAACAAAGCGGCGGGCATACTGGCGCCTCTCATCTTTGCAGCCGTGGTATTAAAGGCCACCGACAGCGACCTGTTCAAACAGTTGCCGGGCATGAATGCGGTGCAAAAAGAAGCGGCCCTCGATGAATTGATCGGCCGGGTAATTGTTCCTTATATATGTGTGGGCGCTTTTCTTTTTCTGTTAGGTTTAATGATCCGGTTTTCTCCACTGCCTGATATCGATACAGAGCATGAATCGCCCGAGTTGCAACAAGCCAACCAGGGTAAGTCGGGCATCATACAGTTCCCGCATCTGGTATTAGGCGCCATTGGTATCTTCCTGCATGTGGGCACACAGGTAATAGCCATTGATACCATTATTGGTTATGCCGGTTCTATGAACATCCAGTTGCTGGAAGCCAAAGTCTTTCCTTCCTATACCTTGTTTTGTACCATTTGCGGGTATATTATCGGCATCATTGTGATCCCTAAGTTTATCAGCCAGGTAAATGCCTTGCGGGTATGCACCATACTGGGCACCCTCTTTTCGCTGCTCATTATTTTTACACATGGGAAGGTGAACTTTTTAGGACATACAGCCGATATCTCTATCTGGTTTGTGGTGTTATTGGGTTTGTCCAATTCCCTGATATGGGCAGGCATGTGGCCCCTGGCATTAGATGGATTGGGAAAATTCACCAAGCTGGGCGCCTCTGTGCTCATCATGGGTTTATGCGGTAATGCCATCCTGCCGCTTATCTATGGAGCCGTAGCCGATTCGAACGGGCTCCGGCAGGGGTACTGGGTATTAGTGCCTTGTTATTTATACCTTGTATTCTATGCCGTGTACGGGCATCGTATCAGGTACTGGCGTTCCAATAAGAAACTGGTTCTTCAATAATGGTAAATAGTGGCACATGAGTGAGCGATCAATAAAAATTATCAATGGGAACATCATTACACCGTTCAGGGTATTGAACAATGGAACGGTGGTGATCAAAAGCGATAAGATCGTTGATATTTCGGAGCGGGATATAGAAGTGCCCGGCGCCCTTGAACTGGATGCGAAAGGCCATTATGTGATGCCCGGTTTTATAGACATTCACGTGCATGGCGGGGGAGGGGGTGATTTTATGGACGGCAGTGAAGCGGATTTCTTACAGGTCGCCACTACACATTTACAATATGGCACCACTGCCATGCTGCCTACAACACTCACCAGCGACACAGCGGGGATCATTAAAACCCTGCAATGTTACCGGGAGGTAGCGCAACAAAAAACGGGCGGGGCGCAATTCCTGGGCGTGCACCTCGAAGGGCCTTACCTGGCCATGAGCCAGCGTGGTGCGCAAGACCCTGCCTGGGTCCGCAACCCCGATCCGGCGGAATACAAAGAGATCGTCCGGGCATCAGGTGGAGTCATCAAACGTTGGAGTGCGGCGCCTGAATTACCGGGTGCTATCGAATTTGCGCACTACCTGCAGGACAATGGTATTCTACCCTCGCTGGCACATACTGATGCCATCTATGAAGAAGCGGCAGCAGGATTTAAGAATGGTTATACACTCGCTACGCATTTGTATTCAGGTATGTCGGGTGTTACCCGCCGGAATGCTTACCGGTATGCAGGTGTTATAGAAACGGCTTTTTTGATTGATGAAATGGATGTTGAAATAATAGCCGACGGCAAACACCTGCCGGCCCCGTTGTTACAACTGATCTATAAAATAAAAGGACCTGAACGTATCGCGCTTATTACAGATGCGATGCGTGGCGCAGGCATGCCGCCAGGCGATAGTATCCTGGGAAACAGGGACACCGGTTTGAAAGTGATCATCGAAGACGGCGTTGCCAAACTGCCCGACAGATCGGCCTTTGCCGGCAGTGTGGCTACCGCCAACCAGTTGGTAAAAAACATGGTGGTGCTGGCCGGCGTTCCGGTGGCACAGGCAGTGCAGATGATCACGGCCACACCCGCCCGCATACTGGGTATTCATCAACAGAAGGGTACGTTGGCGGGCGGTATGGATGCCGATATCACCATTTGTGATGAACAGTTTCATGTAAAAGCCGTGATGGTGATGGGTGATATATTATACAGGGAAAAATCATTTTGATACGAGATATGATAAAAGAATTCAAACAGGATAAACTGCTGGTCCGTACCTATGAAAACAGGGCCATCATGGGAGCGGAAGCTGCCCGGGAGGCCATTGCTGCCATACAGGCATTGCTACAGGTGCAACAGGAAGTGAACATCATCTTTGCTGCGGCGCCCTCGCAAAACGAGTTTCTGCAGGCGCTCAGCCAAGCGCCTGTTCACTGGAGCCGGGTCAATGCCTTTCACATGGATGAATACATTGACCTGCCTGCCGATGCACCACAGGGATTTGGCAATTTTTTACGGAATGCCCTTTTAAATAAAGTGCCGTTCAGGTCTGTTCATTACTTACAGGGTAATCATCCTGATATAGCAGCGGAATGCAACAGATATAGTGAACTGCTGCGGAACCATCCTGTTGATATTACCTGCATGGGTATTGGAGAAAACGGTCACCTCGCCTTTAATGACCCGCCGGTGGCTGATTTTAATGATCCCGTACTGGTTAAAAAAGTGCAACTGGACGAGGCTTGCAGGTTACAGCAGGTGCACGATGGTTGTTTTAAACAACTCACCGAGGTTCCCACACATGCCATCACCCTTACCATTCCGGCCCTGATGGCAGCTTCAGACATTTTCTGTATGGTGCCGGGGCCTACAAAGGCCACAGCCGTGTACAATACCATCCATCATACCATTGATGAAAGCGTACCTGCTTCTATTTTGAGACGCCATGAACATGCCATATTGTTTACCGATAACCTGAGTGCAGGTATGTTATAACAATGTATATTAGAGTATGAAATCATCGAAGGAAAAAGAGCATCAACTTTCAGGGATCAAAGAGATCGCCCGGCGGGCCAACGTGTCTATAGGTACTGTAGACCGGGTAATTCATGACAGGGCCGGTATAGCCCCAAAGACAAAAGAAAAAGTCCTGAAGATCATACAGGAGCTTAATTACCAGCCCAATATTCATGCAAGGCGGTTGGCATTGGCGAAACAAATAAGGATCGCTACGCTGATACCAGCCAAATCGAATGAAACCAGTTTCTGGGAGGGGCCTTTAAAAGGATTGGAGATGGCTGCTGCAGAGATCAGCCACTATGGGGTACAGGTAGAGCAGTTCTTTTATGACCAGGACTCCATTGATTCTTTTTTACAGCAATCGCGCCTTTTACTGAAGACAAAGCCTGATGGCATATTGCTGGCCCCGTCTTTTATAGAAGAATCTGTTGGGTTTGCCCAAAAATGCCGGAAGATGAACATCCCGTATGTGCTGATAGATTCCGATCTGCCTGGTGAGGGGAGCCTGGCCTATATTGGTCCGAACCTGAATGCGAGCGGTAACCTTGCAGCACACCTGGTCAGTTATTTGATTGACGAAAATGACAGGATACTCATTGTAAATATTTCCAAGGAGCTGGATGACCAGCACCATCTATTAAAGAAGGAAGAAGGATTCCGCAATTATTTCCGTACGCACCGGTGGGACAACCAGATTGTAAAGATCAATATCAATAAAACCGATCCTAAATCTATTGAAAAAGGATTGGCCGCTATGCTCAAGCAGCACGACAATATCAAGGTGATCTTCGTCACCAATTCGCGGGTATCTAACGTGGCGGCCTTTGTAGAAAAACTCGACAGGAAGATCATACTGGTTGGGTACGATTTTTTGAATGAGAACATCGAATACATCAATAAGGGCGTTATTGACTTCCTGATCTGTCAAAAGCCGCTGGAACAGGCTTACAAGGGCGTGATGGCGCTTTACCAACACCTGACCCTGGCCTCTTCGCCGGTAGAAAAGGTCAGCTTCATGCCGATAGATATTATTACCCGGGAGAATTACCGGTTTTACAACTATTAAACAAGTCAGCTTACTCATAAACGGACCATCCCCCGCTTATTGTACGTGTACGTAAACGGTGTCGTTGGTCAAAACAACACACAGCCATGACAACTAAACAACATAGAAGAGATTTCATCAAACAAACCGTGTGCGCAGGCATTGGCGCAGGTGTTCTTTCGCAGTTCCCCTTTAGTGGAATGGCGGCCGGTACTGTTGCCACTGGTAAGCGCATTGGCATTATCGGGCTCGATACCTCGCACAGTACCTCCTTTACCGCTTTGCTCAATGATCCGGCAACCGGCGACGCATTTAAAGGATATAAAGTAGTGGCGGCTTATCCCTATGGAAGCAGGGACATTGAAACCAGCGCCAGCAGGATACCCGGATATATTACAACGGTCCAGGCCAAAGGTGTGCAGATCGTCAACTCCATACCCGAGTTGCTGGGTATGGTCGATGTGGTGATGCTCGAAACAAATGATGGCAGGCTGCACCGTGAACAGGCGGTCCAGGTGATCAAGGCAGGTAAACAGCTATTTATTGATAAACCCATTGCCAATTCGATGGCAGATGCCATTGCTATTTTTGACCTGGCGAAGAAAAACAACGTTCCCATATTTTCTGCCTCCTCGCTTCGTTTCACCGAAGGCATGGAAGAGGTGCTGAGTGGAAAAAAGATCGGAAAGGTCCTTGCTGCCGATGCCTATAGTCCGGCAAAGCTCGAGAAAACGCATATCGACTTTTACTGGTACGGCATTCATGGCGTTGAAATGTTATTTACGGCCATGGGCACCGGTTGCAAAACGGTTACCCGTTTTTATCAGAATGATATGGACCTGGTGGTGGGGGTGTGGGAAGATGGCAGGATGGGTACCTTCCGCGGCACCCGTTGCGGTAAAGCGCTCTATGGCGGCACCATCTTTGGTGAAACGGGCAATGCCACTTACGGTGGATATTCCTATGAGAGAATACTGCATAAAATTATAGACTTCTTTGAAACAGGTATTTCACCTGTGCCTGCAGCAGCAACGCTGGAGATCTGTGCCTTTATAGAAGCTGCCCAAAAAAGCAAGCTCAAGGGAGGCAAGCCTATTCAGATGCAGGAAATATTTAAACAATATCATTACAAGACGTAGTTAAGTGGGAAGGGATCGGAAGCTGCTCTTTTTATAGTATATTATCCGTAATTTTGATACAATAGCCAATCGGTTAATAGCTAATCAACAATGTTTGAGCCGCTTCTTAAGTATATAAACAACTACACTTCTACAACACTTTCAGAAAGCGAGTCTGAGCTGATTAAAAGCGCGTTTACCCTAAAGAAAATAAAGAGGAAGCAATATTTTTTGCAGGCGGGTGATGTATGCAGGTATTTTGGGTTTATTCTCAAAGGCGCTATGCGACAATACCTGGTGGATGACAAAGGGGTGGAACATATTGTGCATTTAAGTATTGAAAACTGGTGGGTGGGCGACCGTGAGAGTTGGGTAATGCTCACGCCTTCGAATTATTATATTGATGCCTGGGAAGATACTGAATTGTTACTCATTACAAGAGCCGACACCTTAAAACTGGTGCAACAGATCCCGGCTTTCAGTGAATTGTTACGGCTGCTGGACGAAAGAAACAATATTGCTACACAAAGAAGAATAGCTTCTTCCATTAGTTATACTGCAGAAAAGAGGTACATTGATTTTATCAACAGCCACCCCGATTTTTTACAACGTTTCCCACAACATGTCATTGCTTCTTACCTCGGCATTACAAAAGAAACGCTTAGCCGGGTACGCAAACAGGCAATGCAAAAATAAACCGCACTTTACTATTTGACCTTTTTGTTTCCACTTTGTTTCCGTTGACATTTGTTAACGGTTTTTTTTATCATTTATCATCGTTTCTCACTCCCTCTTTGATGCAATTTTGGTTATTGATCGTTCGAGCTATCAAACAGCTTATTGACTAATATTTTAAATGCTAAAAGAAATGGAAAAGAATCCGAAAACCGGCCTTGCCGGCCTGCTTCGCCCCGAGGACAGTATTCTCGTGCTGATAGACCATCAGCCTTATCAGTTCACCAATCTGCACAGTCACGAACCCACCATGATTGTCAATAATGTCGTTGCGCTGGCTAAGTCAGCGAAAGTCTTCAACGTGCCCACCATCCTCACCACAGTGCTGGAAGAGCGTGGCGGGTATATCATCAAGGGGCTTCAGGATGTCTTCCCGGAGCAAAAGCCAATCAACCGCACCTTCATTAACACCTGGGAAGATCCGAATGTTACCGATATCGTGAAGAAGAGTGGTCGCAAGCAGCTCGTGCTCGCCGCACTGTATACCGAAATTTGCCTTGCCATGCCAGCGATCCAGGCACTCGCCGAGGGATATGATGTTTTTATTGTTACCGATGCTTCGGGTGGCGTTACGGCGGAAGCGCATGACATGGCCGTGCGTCGTATGGTTCAAGCCGGTGCGGTGCCCATCACCTGGATGGCTGTGATGGCCGAATGGCAGCGTGATTGGGCACGCGACACTGCCGCTGGCGTAGCAGGCGTCGTTGCCGAACATGGTGGCGGTAGTGGGGTAGCCTTCGCCTGGGAACTGCAGCTTCTTGCTACACCTGTTCCTGCAGCGCATTAATAAATCAACTGTTAGGAAGGGAAGCAGCATTTTGGAGCAATATCAAAATGCTGCTTTTTAAAATCATTGTACGTATTTCTTGATAATTAAGAAAGAGAGGATCATGAAAAAGAAGATTAGTTTTTCAGGAAAGGGGTCAAGAGCCGATATTGGTAATATGACCATTTACCGCATGCTGCCCAATAGGTATACCGATGCTGTAGGGCCATTTGTTTTTCTCGACCATATTGCACCGACTGTTCATGAAGTGAATGCAACAGCAAAAAAAGCCGGGACGGGGGCACATCCCCACAGAGGCATTGCAACGCTGACTTACATTCTGAACGGTGAAGCCGAACATTTTGATAGCAAAGGCCATCACGCCAAAGTCGGCGCCGGTGGAATACAGTGGATGAAAGCAGGCAACGGAATTATCCATGATGAAAATCTGACTCCCGATGCCCATGATAAAGACAGGCTAACGCATGCTTTTCAGTTCTGGATAAATCTTCCGGCGCAGCATAAAGCCGAGCCGCCACAATACCTTGCCATACGAGCTAATGGCGTTCCCCAACAGATACTGAATGACAGCGCAGGATGGATTAAAGTAATTGCAGGAGGCTATGATCATTTGCATTCAGCCATACCCGATTACTCGAAGCAGTTTATTTACCACCTGCACCTGGAAGCAGGCAAGCAATTTTCGCTGGATACAGAAGATGGGTTGGAATATGCTGCCTTTCTGCCAGAGCTGGGTGCTACAATAAATGACAGTGCATTCGATGCAGGGGAATTTATTGAGTTTGATCGAAACGGAGGAACCATATTGATCGTGAACAAAAACACCGTGGCAATGGACATTGTCTTATTTGGAGGAGAGCACTACACGGAGCCTATCGTTGCAGAAGGCCCCTTTGTGATGAACAGTCACCTTGAGATAGCAGACGCCTATAAAGATTTCTTTGCAGGCAAATATGGTACAATAAATTACGGGTAACAATTCAAAAGCTTATCCTTCAACACTTACCTTCACTACCGCCATTCCCTTCGTCGTAGGCACATCACTGGCCTTTCCTCTTTCGGCACCCGCCACGCCCAGGAATAATACCCACGGAGCCGTAGTGGCCGGCATCGGTACTTCAAAATGGAAGGGCTTCGATTCATCTTTAAAAGAAACAACGGCCGCCCGCATAGTTTCTTTTTTAAAGCGGTCCTTCTTAAAGTCCGGGAATACTACAGTAATGCTTAATTGATACCCATCCAGGAAATCCTGCTTTGGCCATTCGGGGTGTTGCTGCAGTTGAACGGTCACCTGCATCTTTTTTCGCTTCGTATCTGTCTCTATGGAGAATTGATGGTGTAGTATCTTATCCAGTGAATACTTCCTGCTACATTCCAGCTTTAAAAGTCCCTTCAGACTAAAACCTTTGTCTTCTTTCAATTGTTTTCTGAATATAGCCAGCAGGTCTGTCCATAAGCCGCCATCTTTGTGCTCGGTACGGACCGCATCAAAGATCAGTTTGGCAGGTTTATTGCTGCTTATTAATTGCTCTTTGCTTTGCTCCAGGTCAGCATTAATAGAAACGGGTGTATAAGTACCACGCTTAGCCCGCACATGAGGTTTGTATCGTCTGCTGCGAACGATCGTTACATCATAAATGGAGCCACGCATCTTGACAACAGAAGGTATCAGCTTTGCCATAAGACATAAACTTTAAAAGATGAACAATAAAACAGGGGATCGCTATACCCATATACGAGCAGATATGGTACTTGGATTTAATAAAATATCTTCTTTTTACTATTTTAATGCCTTCTTACAGCGTACCTGCAACGATGTTTCAGTGACATCATAGCGGACTTTCAGCGATCTTACAGCGATGTTACAGCGGCCTTATAGCGATACAAATCAATGTTATATCTTACCCAGGTAAATACCACAGCAGTATCTCTGCCATAGCAGGGAGGGGGCAGCGCCCACCCGGCAGTACCCCAAAAGGCAGGTAAACGTAGTCTCATTGTATCAGCAGCAGCCCCTATATTACTTATCTCGATTACTGGATCACTTATCCCGACAGAAGTTCTATTAGCCTCGACGTGTATGTGTACAATGCTTCCGGCTATGTGGGTGTCGGATTTACGTCGGTGTACGCATATCCCTGTCCTTAATTGTCAAATATTGATCATCGATCATTGATTATTGATCATTGGCCAATATGCAATGATCAACACACGAAGTTCAATGATAAAAGCCCGGCCGCTTGCTCCGGGATTATTCATAAACGGGAGTTTTTTTCGCATGACCGCCTGGTGAGACCCCGGGGTCTGTTTGTAGACTTATATCAAATAGTGATCTATTTTATTGGCTGGTTATAATATAGGATATGCTATCGCGTTTTTTTGCAACACTAGTCAAACTCCTTATCTTTTTTTCGTTGATCGGTGTCAATCCAATAATTCATGAAGACCTTTTTTAAAAGTGCCATGCTTTCGCATGTGCGCACTCACCGCTCTGTAAAAACCTTATTGCTTGCAATCGCTGCCTCCTTTTACCTTTTTCCTGCTTCGGCGCAGAGTTATTATCCCGGCGGATTGGGCAACACTAACCTCATCGTATGGCTGAATGCTGCAAACACCTCTTCTGTTACGCTGACCGGCGGTACTAATGTGAGAAGATGGAGCGACCTGAGTGGGCGTTCCTATCACTTCGTACAAAATACCAACGCCCGGCGACCAGTTTATTATGCTACCGGGGGACCTAACAGCAAGCCGGCTATCAGGTTCACCGCTTCCAATGATCATTACCTGAGCACTCCTTCTATACCGAATACTATTTCATATACGGCTGGTGTGAGTTCCTTTACAGTCGTTAACTTTTCAGCCACATCAGGCGGTGGCTATGAACGGATCTATGATTTCGGGGTCGGTGAAAGTGATAATTGTATCTGGTTCGGACGTCATGGTACTTCCAGCAATATAGCGTATGAAGGCCGTACCAATGGTACATTGGTGCAAACCTATACCAATACTACTTCGATCATTGCCAATGGCACGCATCAAATGCAGGAAGTGATACAACAGGGTGGTACAGCCGGTACTACTTCACCGGTAACCTATTACAGGGCAGGTACTGCCTGGACCAGCGGTGGTACTTATGGGAGCATCACCTACGTGCCTGCTGCCGCCAACCGGGGCAGTAATTATATAGGCCGCAGCAACTGGGCGGCTGATGAGTATTATAATGGCTACATGTCTGAAATATTGTTCTACAATATCTTCATGAATACTACCCGGCGCATCATCCTCGAAAATTATTTATCAGCTTCCTGGGGAATTACAGTCGCTAATTCCAGGTACACCACACCCGCTGTCGGCGATTACGGCACCAACCTCGTAGGCATCGGTTATACCAGCGCCTCCGATCATTTTCTCACTGACGTCAATGGCTCTACTGATGGGCTTGGTTTCAGCAGTGGCGCCACTGCTTCCGATTTCCTGAATACGGCCGGTTACGTAATGGCGGCACATGACGGACAAACCAATTCGGTCAACAGTAGTATCAATATATCCGGCATAGGCAATAACCTGTACAAGTGGAATCGCTCCTGGAATATCCAGAAAACCGGTGGCAACAGCACCGGAAATATTTCCATACGGTTTAATTTTTCCGATTACAACGGATCTTCTCCCAATAGCACTTATTCTTATGCTTTATTGTACAATGCTACGGATGGTTCCTTTACCTCCGGCACCAATCAGTTAAAGGGTAACAATGATGTGATTACCGGCGATATTGTATCGTTTTCTGTAAATGCAGCCAACCTGCCGGCGGGTTATTATACGCTGGTATGGAGTACCTCGGCTGTATTGCCGGTAGAGCTCACCAGCTTTACTGCCACCCCGAAAAACAATAGCAGCCTGCTGCAATGGAGTACGGCACAGGAAACCAACAGCAGCCATTTTGAAGTCCAACGTTCGGTAGATGGGACTACTTATTCCACTATCGGGCAGGTAGCTGCGAGGGGAAACAGCACGGCAGTAAGCTGGTACAGCTTTACAGATCCGAATCCCATAGCCGGCCGCAATTATTACCGGCTGAAAATAATAGATAACAAGGGGGCTGTTAATTATTCTGCCATTCGTGTGGTGGATAGGGAAGGGGCTGCCGCTGCACCGGAAGTTTATCTAACGGCATCCGGCAGTAGCCTGCATATTAACGGTCTTACTGCCACAGGTATGGTTACCGTGCGTATGTTCAACGCGGCGGGACAACTGGTGAAAAGAGTACAACAACCTGCGACACCCGTGATGGATATTGCCATGGAACTGCCCGGGGGATGGTATATGGCCGAGATCAGCAGCGCAGACAAAACATACAGGAAGAAGATCATTAAGCAATAAAGCGCTCAGTGTTTCAGTGCGTCCAGCACCTCAGCTTTACGCCTCCTGGAAACCTCTACGCGACTGGCATCCTTGAGTGTAATAAAACCATCGTGGTCAATAAAAGAAATAAAGCTTTTATTGACCAGGTGCGATTTATGACAGCGGATGAAATGATAAGGCGTCAATAGCTCATCATACTCGCCCAGTGTTTTGGAGGAAAGATATTGGCGGCCGGTAGTAGCAAAAAAACGGGTATAATTGCCAACAGCCTCACAGCGGATGATCTCGTTGGGGAAAAGGAAATGCACGCCTTCTCTCGAAGGCAGCGCCAGCCTGAAATCAGTGTTGCCGGTGGCATGTATATTCTGTTGCATATTGTCAAAAAGCACCTGCTGATGGAGTACATCTTCCTGTGAACTGGTAAAGCGTTTTACAGCCTGGATCAGCTCTTCCACATCAATGGGTTTTAGCAGGTAATCAAAGGCGCTGAAGCGGATGGCCTGGATGGCATACTCATTATAAGCGGTGGTAAAAATTACCTTGAAATTCTTATTGGGCAGTTGCTGTAAAAGATCAAAACCGGAAATATGCGGCATACGGATATCCAGGAACACAAGATCTGGCTGATACTCACCGATCATGGCAGCAGCATGCTTTGCATGATTGCACACAAATACCTGTTGTATCTGCGGAATAAACTTTTCAATCATCAGGCGCAGCACATCGGTGGCTCGCTCTTCATCATCAATAATCATTGCTTTAACCATAGGATTATCTTTAAAAATTATACAGATGGATAATGACTCTTGTTCCGGAAGCGTTGCCTGCTGCATCCTGCATGTCAATAATTGAAAGGGAGCTGTTGGAGCTTTTTTGCTCATTCCAGGCTTTCAGTCTTTCATGTCCTACACTGACGCCTTTACCGGTATGACGCCGGGCATCTGCATTGTGCTCCTTCATCGCCTTGCTGGCGGCACAGCCAATACCATTGTCCTCTACAATACACTGAATGCCATCGGTACCGGTCTCTGAAAAATGGACGATCAGGCGGCGATGCCCCTCTTTATGCAGCAGGCCATGCCACAAGGCATTTTCAACAAAAGGCTGAAAGAAGAGGGTAGGTACATACGTTTCCTCCTGGTCAATGGCGGCATCACAGGTAATACGGTATTCAAAACTTTCTTTAAAGCGCAATGATTCAAGCTCCACATACAGCTTTAAGATCTCCAATTCCTCTTTCAGCGTGATCTTCTCGCGGTCGCTTTGGGTAAGCACCAGCCGCAGCAGCCTGGAAAATTTGGAGAGGAACCGGGTGGCGGTGGTCTCTTCGCCGGCCAGTATCATTTGCTGAATGGAATTGAGGGCATTGAACAAAAAATGCGGGTTCATCTGCAGCCGCATGCTTTGCAGCCTGGCTTCGGTGGCCTTCTGCTTGTTCAGTAAAGCTTCCAACTGGGCCTGCTGCTTGTTCTGCTCAGCTTCAATAACCACCATCTTATCGGCCAGCAGGGCTGCGATCGTGGTAAGTATCTGCAAATGCCGGTCGGTATAAAAACCCTTTTGTGAATGCTCGCTGTCTATGATCCCGATCACCTTGCCGTCCCGTATCACGGGAACAGTAATTTCGGAATATCGCCGCACATCGTCTACAATATACCGCGGGTCTTTGGTGGTGTCGTTGATGATCTCCGGCTTTCCACTCTGCGCCACGCTGCCTACAATGCCTTCTCCCGGTTTTATCTCTATAGGGTTCATGATCTTGTTCTCTTCGGTTGTTTTAGGTCCCCAGGCAGCTTTCTGTACCAGTAATCCGCTTTTTTTATCCAGCAGGTAAATCACGCAGTCCTCAAAGCCCAGCCGGGCAATACAGTTCCTGGCGGTGTCCCAGAGCATTTCATCAATCGTCGTCTTTTCATTCAGCAGGGTAGCAAAATAATTGACCACCTGCTCTATTTCGAGCTGGTGCTGGTAACTGAGTGTCTTTACCTTCTGCAGTTCCGTCTTTTCGGCTTCCCTTCTTCTGATCATCTTTTCCCGGCTGCGGATCAGGTAAAAAGAAAGACCGAGCACACCCAGGGCAGCAGTGGTGATCACCCACCATTGGCGCCACCAGGGCGCCAGGATGGCAAAGCGGATGGGCGTTTTGCTTTCCACCCATTGTACGCCATCGGAGGAGGCTTTTAACCGGAAACTGTATTTCCCCGGCCTTAAAGAATTATAACGCACTTCATTCTGGTCCATCACCGTTGTCCATGTCTTATCGGTCCCTTCCAGCATATACTGGAATAAAATATTGCGGCTCCCGAATACATTCACTGCCGCAAAATGGAAGGCTACATTATTACGGCTGAAGGGAAGCTGGAAAAAATCCGAAGCCACGAAATAAGTGGAATCAAGAACAGACACCTTAAAAGTGAGGGGATTGGGGTTCGTGTTTAGCTGCAGCATAGGACGGGGATCAAAAAAACTGATCCCTTTTTCGCTGCCCCAATATTGTATACCGTCCGCATCATTGAAATGAGCGCCTGGACGGAAACCAAAATGCCCCAGGCCGGCCCTGCTGTCAAAATAACGGAACGATTTACGGCGTGGATCAAAGCAGGTGATCACCATATCATTACCGATCCAGATAGTGCCCTGCTTGTCTTCCAGGAATCCTTCACACCGGTTCAGCCACAGCCCGTTTTGTTGGGTGTAATTGTCAATCCTGCCGTTGGGTTGCAGTATGCTCATGCCTTCCGGCGATCCGATATACACGGCGCCATCGGCTGCCTGGATGAACGAGTAGCAGTAGTCGGAGACGAGCTTTTTTTCTTTGTTGAAGATAGTGACCGAATCTGTAGCTGGGTCCCAGCACCAGGCGCCCAATCCCGCTGTGCCCAGCCAAAGGCGGTTTTGCCGGTCCACATATACCGTATTCACCCGTTTGGTGACCAGTTGCTTAAAAACAGGATGCGATGAAAGCGGATCAACTTGTTGTGTGAGAGTATTGATCTTATAAACGCCGCCTCTGCCGCATGCCCAGATCATGCCTTCCTGGTCCATCGTAAGGTGTGCAATAAAATTATTGCGCAAGGTGGAGTCCAGTCCGCCAAAACCATTATTAAAAATCCTGAATTGGCCGCTGGTTGGCTGCATCACGCCAATGCCGCCGCCATCTGTGGCCACCCATACCTGGCCCTTCCTGTCTACGCATACACTATTGATCTCGATCTTCCTGAAGCCGATGCCTTCATTGGGGTACGGGTATTCATAAAACGTGGACGTATTGGTGTGCGGGTCCCAGTTGATCAGCCGGTCATAAGCGGCCAGCCAGAAAGTACCGTTCTTGTCTTTGGCGATCGCATTGATGTGCCCGTCAAACAGTTGTTCGTTCTTATCCACGAAATAAGAAAGATGGGAGGCGGAGTAATTTTTTGTATTGAAATAAGAAAGCCCGGAAGTAGGAGAGCTGATGAACACATTCCCATTGTCTTCACAGTGGATGCCGGTATTCCAGTCGGATGCCACCGACAAAGGATCATAAGGCTTGTGCCGGTATTGGGCCAGTTGTTTCGTTTGCGGATCGAAAATAAAGATGCCGCCAAAGCGGGTAGTAATGATGATGCGCCCGTCGACCGCCTTACGCACCTTATTAATGTTATACCTTACGGTACGGCCTTTTTCCGTGAGGATGGTGGAGAATTGTTCTTCAATTTTCCCCGTTTTGATGTTAATGGCATACATATACCCTTTAAAGCTGGCGGCAAATACCAGGGTATCGTTCAGTTTGCAGGCCGTTGAGATATCAGGCAGTTCAAGCCGGAGCATTTCTTTTTTGCGGCTGTAATCGATCATGATCAGCCTGCGGAAGCTGCCGCACACCAGCAACGTATCGGGGCTGAACAGGTTGCCATTCGTAAAATTTTCCTTTAAAAGAAGTTCGCCTGAAAAAGCAAGGAGCTCCCATTTTTTGTGCTGTTCATTAAAATAGAAATGCCCTTTGTCTGAGAGAATAATAACGCCATAGGAGCGGGTTTCCACCTGTATAGTCGCATTGTACCCGGTAATGGTATCGTGGGGAATGATCTTGTGAAATTGTCTTTTCTCATCAATCATGGTGACTCCTTTAATCGTCCCTACCCAGATGCGGTTACGGCTGTCGCAGATCAGGCCGCCGATCTGGTCGGTGAACAGTCCCGGCGTATTTTGCCTGGTAAACAAGGTCAGCGTTCGCCCGTCGTACAGATGCAGGCCATTACTCGTCCCGATCCACAAAAAACCATTACGGTCGGTAGTGACGGCGGTCACATTGTTATCCGACAGGCCGTTGGAGGTATTCAGGTGATGGAACGCAATAGGCTGCCCGCCTGCAGACAGGGTCAGCAGCAGGAAAACAAATACGGCTCCGTGTATGGCTTTTTTATACTTCAATCACCGGCAGGTTCCCGTTTAATCGTTTAATTGGATCTATAAGTTAAAAACATTATTTACTTCCGGCAAACTTTTTACCAGGTTAATAGCTGGATAAGCAGGATGCCAGCATTAATATAAGGAAGTGTTTCATTTCCATACTTTTTTTAATAGTATGTTATAGTGAGTGTGTAACTGGACGAACCCGTAACAATTTGTTTTGCAATACGGCCCTGACTATCCGTTACTGGTCAGTTATGGGATGATATTTATCTGTCCGATCTTTATTTGATCACCGCAATGGGTAACCCCATATACCATATAGGTCCTGGCGCCGTTTCCATTGGGCTGCAGCGAACCAAGCGGTATAAACACCTTCAGGATTTGGGTGTCAAAATCATGTGCGGGAGGTGCTGTAGTAACATCCTGCAGCCCTGTACTAACCCACTTGATGTCCTTAAATTGAAAGTATTTACCGGTAACTTCTCCATAGGGATTCCCGCCGGCAGACTTGGAGAAGTTGCCACCAATGGAACTGATGATTTGTATATTGGGTTGGTTGATGACGTAAAAGCTCTTGATTGCACCCGCCACATTAGTGCCTTCGATCTTTAACTGGAAATCCATTTTGCGTGCCGGCCTGGTGGGTATGTTTACACCCCCGGGAGAAGGAACTGTACAGTTATTCAACTGACAGAAATCTTTGGGCGGAAGATAAAAAATGAGTCCTCCGCATACCTGGTTCAGTATCCTTTTGGAGGCAGGTATTTTTACACCATTCACATAAAGTCTTAAATCATTAAAATACTTGTCATTACCATAGATGCCGGAGATGCCACAGGACATCACTACAGAATCACCGGGCTGCACCGCCTGTGTGTATTGCTGAGGCCCGAAATGATAGCAGATATTATTGATGCCTGGAAGACCTACAAAATAACTGTTGCTGTCGGCGGTAGCCGTTATATTATTCTGTTTTACCCGGATCTTGCCATAATCAAAACCCTTAAAAAGCGTATCGCCGCCCCCGGTGATATATTTATAGGGAACTTTCACTACCAGCTTGGTTGCAGTGGCGCTGACAACGTCGGCCGTCATCACCGTATCGGAAGTAGTAACGCCATATCCTCTTATGCTAACAATGTTATTGGCCACAGTGGTGCTAAAGCCTGTGCCGGTAATGGTCAGCTCACTTCCCCAAAAAGCGTATTTGGGTGTAACATCGGTAATTTTCAAGGTGCCTGGATTGCCTCCTCCAGGGCCTCCGCCGGAGGAGGGATTGTCATCTTTGTTGCAGGATGCAACCATTGCGGTTGTTATGATACTACCCAACAAGATCTGTTTGAGATTCATGGTTATTATTTTTACTGTTTGTGGTAAGTTGGTTTGATAGTGATCAATTGCATTGGTATTGATGATTGAAAGTGGCAGTCACTGGTGTGCTGTAATGGTAGGTTACTTTCACACTGCTGATCTTGCTTGCATTGTCAAAGCTGTGATCGAGGGTGGCTATGTAGGTTGGGTTACTGAATGATTTTACCAGGTTCTTTGTCTTTATGAAAAAGAACCCATAATTGGCATACTGCAGGTGGTGAAAGAAGTCGCCATCCCCGGATGGCTTGTCAGTATGGTATTCATACGTTGTAGTGTTGCCGGAGTACTGGTGTTTCACCAGGTTGCCGTTTGCCCATTCAAACGTTTCTACCGAGGGAGTGCCTCCGGTGGATTTGGTGGTGGTTATTTTTATTAGCTGTGTACCGCTGTACTCATAGACTGTATTTTCCCATTCGGTCCCCGAAAGGTTCTTTTCCATTTTTACGTTGGATACCAGGCCATTGCTGTTGAGGGTAATCATACGCTTGTAAGAAAAGGAGCCTGAAAGGGTTTCATTGACAATGGCGGTGTTGCTGGAGTAAGAAAATGTCCTGACCCTGTTCTTATAAGTTACCGAGGCGAGTTTGTCTTCGGCATTATAGGAGTAATTGTAGTCGAAGCTCTCGGCGTCGCTTATGCTGGTGGTGGTGATGATCCTGCAGGCTGGCTTGTTGCTGCTTCCTTTTTTACAGGCATAAAAAGGGACCATGGTCAGCAGAAAAATGACCATCGCCACGGGCACATTGATTGTTTTCATAACTGGTTCTTTGGTTAATGCCGTGAAAATAAGCACCACATCCTGGCAGGATTCCAGGTTTCTATCCTCCGGTTAGTAGCAATTACTGAACGGTAAAAGGTCAACTGATTGCCCGCTGCCATGATGCCTTTTGCCCAATAAGTATTATTTTTACATTCCTGCACTGCAGTCAATAAAGCCTTTTCCGGTAAACCTTTCCTCTTCGCCCGTCGAAGCCTTAGCATAAACGGGGCCTTATCGATCACCTGCTTCGCCATTACATGTTGTATTTAATAACTGCTGAAACAACCCGTGCCGTCAGATCCATTACATAATGAACAGGAATTGCTGCAGGGCCTGCAGGCCGGGGAGGAGCGCGCCTTTGCGGCCATTTATGAGCGCTATGCACCTGCTTTGATTGACTATACGGCAGCACGGCTTACCTCGCTGGAAGAAGCCCGGGATATCATTCATGATTTATTTGTGTACCTGTGGGAAGAGCGCGCCCATATCAACATTGCCCACTCCCTGCAGGCATTTTTATTCGCTGCCGTGCGCTACCGAATCATTGACCATATACGCCGCAGGATCACCCGGCGGGAATATGCCGATAAAGTACAGGCTTTGCAAACGGCTATTATATCGGAGATGGAATATGCGCTGGACGTAAAAGACCTGCAACTGGTTATTGAAAACGCTGTACGGGAATTGCCGCCCCGCGTGCAGCAGGTGTACCGCCTCAGCCGCGACCAGCACCGCAGTGTTACAGAAATAGCTAAGGAACTGGGCGTTTCCCCGCAAACCGTCAAGAACCAACTGACCACAGCATTAAGCCACCTCCGGTCGGTGCTGCACCACCTGCCTTCCTTCCTTTGGTGGTTTTAACCTGTTCGTTACCATAGGATTAAAAAATTATTATCAAACGATAGTACTACCTCTTTTTTGATCCGACTACTAATAACAGACTATACCTATGGATCAATCAACGATGCAGGAATTATTGGACCGCTATCTGTCAGGAACCTGTTCTCCGGAAGAGCAACGGAAAATAGAAGACTGGCTGAACCATCAATCCCGGGAAAACAATGAATGGACAACGATGGACGCGTCTGCGAGAACGGCCTGGATGACTGGTGTATACCAGGATATCCGGCATACCATTACGCAACAGGCGGTAGCCGGCAACAACGAAAAACCAGTGATACCCTTTTACCGGCGACCATTCTTCCGGATGGCTGCTGCAGCAATCATCGTGCTCCTGCTGGGAGCCGGCGTTTATGTATGGTTAATCCGTACCCCTGAAAATGTTTTACCCTCAACAGAAGGGTTGTCCAATCGCTTTAAGAACGATGTGCTGCCGGGTGGTAACAAAGCCCTGCTCACCCTGGCCAATGGCGCTACCATTGTATTGGACAGCGCCGCCAATGGAACACTGGCGCAGCAGGGGAGCGTGGTGGTAACAAAAAAAGCAGATGGCCAGTTGGCTTATGATGCAAAAGCACGCACAACTGACAACTCACCACTCACCTTCAACACCCTTTCCACTCCGCGCGGAGGTCAATACCAACTGGTATTGCCCGATGGCAGTAAGGTATGGCTGAATGCTGCCTCTTCTATTCGCTATCCGACTGCCTTTACCGGTAAGGAGCGGAACGTGGAGGTCACCGGCGAAGCTTATTTCGAAATAGCGAAAAATGCGAAGATGCCGTTTAAAGTGAAAGCAAATGGCCAGGCGGAAGTGGAAGTATTGGGCACCCACTTCAATGTGAATGCGTATGACGACGAAGCTGCGATAAAAACTACATTATTAGAAGGGAAGGTGAAAGTAACACCGGCTACGGGTCATAGCTCGCAGCTTCTTTCGCCCGGACAGCAAGCACAGCTTATCAATGATCAATTATCAATAATCAATAATCCAGATGTGGAAGCAGTCATGGCCTGGAAAAACGGCCAGTTTAGCTTTAACAATACAGATATCAAAACCATCATGCGGCAGATTGCAAGGTGGTATGATGTAGACGTATCCTATGACGCGAATGTGCAAGATACTTATACCGTGAGTCTTTCACGCAATGTGCCGGTATCAAAACTGTTCACGTACCTGGAATTAAGTGGTGGCGTGCATTTTAAGATAGAAGGGAAGAAGGTAACGGTGATGGAATAAATAAAACAATATAGGATACGAATGAAAAAGTCTTTTTAAAAGAACTGTGTTAATTCAAAGCAAAAACCGTCTCGCGGCCAGGCGAAACGGTCAATCGTTTGGATTAATTCAACTGTAACAATCATTGTCAGACTGCTATCATCCCGACAAATTTGTCGGGACGAGTAAACATTGTTTAACCAAACACTACCAAAGTTATGCATTTTAAGTGGCAAAATCCCGCTTTAACAGGGATTGCAGGAAAGCCTTTGGCCTTGTCGTCGGACAGGCGGTCCGAAGGATTCCTTCGGAGAAAGGCGCTCACCAAAACGCTGTTGATCATGAAGCTGACGGTCCTCTTATTACTCACCGCCTGTTTGCAGGTAAGCGCAAAGAGCTATGCCCAACAGGTATCCCTTTCCCTGAAAGACGCCCCTCTCGAAAAAGTCTTCAAGGAAATACAAAAGCAAACCGGCTACCAGTTTGTCTACAACAACCGGCTGGTGCGCGGCTCCAGGAATGTATCGCTCCAGGTGAGCAAAGTTTCTGTGGAGCAGGTGCTGCAGCTCTGCTTTAAGGATCAGCCATTGACCTATGCCATTATTGATAAGACCATTATTGTAAAACCCAAAGAGGTGCGCTCTTTTACAGCAGCGTCTGCACCGGTACTGATAGCTATCAGGGGCACGGTACAGGACGAAGAAGGCAATCCGTTGATGGGCGTATCAATTACGATAAAAGGAAGCGATAAGGGGGTAACCACCAGTGCCAATGGTGAGTTCTCTATACCGGAAGCAGATGAAAATGCTACGCTGGTATTTTCTTCTGTAGGTTATGAAGCGCAGACCATACCCGTGCAAAAAAGGACCAGCTTCTTTGTCCGTCTTAAACGTTCTACCAAAGCCCTGGATGAAATGTATATCATTGGTTATGGCACTACCACCAAAAGATACAGCACCGGTTCTGTAACGCGGATCACTTCAGACGACATCAGCAAGCAGCCGGTGACCAACGTACTGCTGGCCATGCAGGGACGTATGCCCGGTGTTTATGTGGCGCAAAACAACGGTTTGCCGGGAGCAGGTCTTACCATACAGATTCGAGGCGCTAACTCGCTCAATAGAACGCCGGGCCAGCTACCTTACACTATCAACCAGCCTTTATACATCATAGATGGTGTGCCTTACCTGTCGGAGCCTATCAATACACAGAGCACTACTTCCAATGTGCTTCCCTCTGCAGAAGGTAACACCCACCCGATGAATACCATCAACCCGGCAGATATTGAAAGCATTGATATCTTAAAGGATGCGGATGCTACCGCTATTTATGGGTCCCGGGGGGCAAACGGCGTAGTGCTGATCACTACCAAAAGAGGCAAAGCGGGCAGAACGCAGTTCACCATGAATGTAAATACTGGTCAGTCCAAAGTAGCCAACTTCGTGGAGTTGCTGGGCACCCCCGAATACATCGCCTTGCGCAAAAAAGGCTTTGCCAATTACGGGAATACGCCTACGGTGGCCAACGCTCCCGATCTGTTGGTATGGGATACCACCGCCTATACCGATTTTCAAAAGGTGCTGATTGGTGGTACGGCTCATTCCACTGATGTTACCGCCAGCGTATCCGGCGGCGATACCCGCACCAATTTCCTGCTCAGCGGCAGCTATCACCATGAAACCAATGTATATCCCGGTGGCCAGGGTTACCGGCGCGCTGCTGCCAATATCAGCATAAACCATAGCTCGGCCGACAAAAAGCTGTCCATTGGCTTTACGGCTATTTACAGTGCTGATAAAAACAACATCACCGCTACCGACTTAACTACGTACGCATACAACCTGTCTCCCAATTTTCCCCTGTACAAAGCAGATGGCAGCCTCTACTGGACAGGCGATCTCCTGGGCACTAAAAACCCGCTGGGTTATTTGTACCAGACCAACGACAACAAGACCTCCAACCTGATGAGCAGCCTCAACCTGAAATACAACCTCATCAAGGGGCTGGATATAAAGACAACCATGGGCTTTAGCCGTACAGATATGGACCAGGTAAGGATCACGCCGTCTATCTCTATGGACCCGGGTGTTGCCAGTAATGTGCCCGGCTCAATGTTCAGCTACAACTATACCAACAACTATATTATTGAGCCGCAGGCTACGTATAAAGCCACTATCTGGAAAGGGACGCTGGAGGCACTGGCTGGCGGTACCTGGCAGTTCAGGCAATCAAAGCAACCTTTTTATACGATTGCCAGCGGGTTTGCTTCGGATGAATTCCTGCGGAATCCTTCGCTGGCTACTACCATAAGCACCCGCACCTCATCACAGGATTACAAATATGCTTCCTTCTTTGGCCGCCTGAATTATAATTGGGATGGCCGCTATATAGCGAACCTTGTATACAGGCGGGATGGTTCTTCCCGCTTCGGGCCTGGCAATAAGTATGGCAATTTCGGATCAGCGGGAGCCGCCTGGATATTCTCTGAAGAACAATTTGTTAAAGGGTTGCACTGGCTCAGCTTTGGCAAATTGCGTGGCAGCTATGGTGTAATAGGCAGCGATGCCATTGGTAACTACGGCTACCTCGACAGCTATAGTTCATACTCCTATGCATATAATGGAATGGCCGGTCTCTATCCATCCAGGCTGGCCAATGCCGATTACAAATGGGAAGAGACCCGTAAGCTGGAAGCAGCTATTGAACTGGGCTTTCTGAATGACAGGTTGCTACTCACTGCTGCCTTTTACCGCAACCGTACCAGCAACCAGCTTATTAACTTCACGGTAAGTCCGCAAACCGGGTTTACCACCTACCAGTCAAACCTGCCGGCATTGGTTGAGAACAAAGGATGGGAGTTCTCCCTCAGCAGCACCAATATCCGCAATAAGGATTTTACCTGGAGTACTTCGCTCAATGTAAGCCTCAACCGGAATAAACTATTGAAGTTCGATAACATAGAAAAGACATCTTACTTTGGCCAATACATAGTAGGCAATCCCATCAGCAGCGTGTATGTGTATCACTACAAAGGCATTGATACGCTCACCGGATTGCCCTCTTTCGAAGATGCCAATAAAAGCGGTACCATCACAGGTGGATTTGCTGCTACCGGCCGGGGCGACCGGTATTTTGCCGGCACTACTTACCCGGAATACTTTGGAGGTCTTTCCAATACCTTTAAATACAAAGGCCTTTCACTGGACATCCTCTTCCAGTTTGTGAAACAAAAAGCAAGAAGCATCATGAGCGCTTCTTTCTATCCACCGGGTTATATGTATAACGCTTCGGCCGAAGTGGTGCACGAATACCTGGCGCTGGGTTCGCGGGATAAACTCATCACCGCTACTACTTCACCGTCCTCCGCTTTAGCCGCTTACTTAGCTTATTCCAACTATACCGGTTCCGATGCGTTGCTGGTGGATGCTTCCTTTATACGGCTGAAGAACGTAAGCCTGTCTTACAGTCTCCCGGAAAAGCTGCTGCGCAAAGCCCGGCTCAACAACCTGCGTCTATATGTACAGGGACAGAACCTGTTTAC
This sequence comes from Paraflavitalea devenefica, assembly GCF_011759375.1. Classification (NCBI taxonomy): domain Bacteria; kingdom Pseudomonadati; phylum Bacteroidota; class Chitinophagia; order Chitinophagales; family Chitinophagaceae; genus Paraflavitalea; species Paraflavitalea devenefica. Next base: position 186,853 of record NZ_JAARML010000005.1, read on the forward strand.
CATTACTTCCTACGATGGATTTGATCCGGAATCACAGTCGGTAAGCGTGCCGCCTTTAAGGACCATTGTTACAGGTATTCAGTTCACCTTTTAAATCAGCTACTACCATGTTTAAAACATACATCATACCGGTTATTACCTTCTCCCTGGCCATTGCCTTGCTGCCGGGTTGTAACAAGCTTGTTGAAATAGATCCGCCGCTGAATGAAATGAGCTCCGAACGGGTATTCAAATCGGATAATACAGCGAAGTCAACATTGTCAGGTTTATACAGCCTCTTGTCGCAGTCCCAGGCACAGGTTATACAGCTCACGCTTTTCCCGGCCCTTGGATCGGATGAACTGGAGCTTCTGCCCGCCAGCGTTACCTATGAGGATGTGCGGAACAATACCATGCAGGCCACTTCTTCCAATGCCTCCGGTTTTTTTAATGATCTCTATGCTTCTGTATACCGCGCCAACAGCATCATTGAAGGACTGCAGAAATATACCGGCACTTCTGCCGCGGTGAAAAAGCAACTAACAGGAGAGGCGAAATTCATCAGGGCTTATTGTTACTTCTACCTTGTTAATCTTTTTGGTAAAGTGCCGCTGGTGCTGGAAACAGATGTTACAAAAACGGCTTACCTGCCAAGGACATCTGTAGACTCCGTATATGACCAGATCATTAAAGACCTGACAGATGCAAAGGATAGCCTGCCTGCTGATTATTCCGCTTCATCAGGCAACCGCACCAATGCCAATAAGTATGCGGCTACTGCTTTACTGGCGAGGGCTTATCTCTATACCGGCAATTACACGGCAGCAGAGAGCAATGCTACAGAAGTGATCAATGCTACTTCGCTTTATTCACTGATACCTGCTGCCAGCATGGGCACCGGTGTTTTTATAAAGAACAGCGCAGAAGCCATTCTGCAGTTTATGCCTTACCTCAATGCGACTAACAGCTACACAGCAGAAGGCGCCACCTTTGTGACCACTACCTCGCAGTATTCCCTGCGCACTACTTATGTGAATGCTTTTGAAGCCGGCGATCTCCGCAGGTTGAAGTGGATCAACGAGGTAACGCTTAATGGGGTGGTCAACTACCAGCCTTATAAATACAAGTACAGGACCAATGCGCTGGCGGTAGCGGCCGGTGTTACCGAGTATCCCATGGTATTAAGGCTGGCCGAGCAATACCTCATCCGTGCCGAAGCGCGGGCGAATACCGATAATAGCACAGGTGCCCTGGCCGACCTGAAAGTAATACGCAACCGTGCAGGTCTGGCGGAAAGCACTACTACTGATAAAGCGGCCCTGTTGCTGGAAATAGAAAAAGAAAGGCAAACAGAATTATTCTGTGAGCTGGGCCACCGCTGGTTTGATCTGAAACGTACGGGGCGGTCTGATGCAGTGATAGGAGCTATAAAAACTACCTGGAATAGTACAGACGCTTTGTATCCCATACCGCAAACAGCGAGAGACGCAAACCCTAATCTATCACAAAACGACGGGTACAACTAATTCGCCCCGGTGCGTGTCCCCACGCACCGGAATAGAGTAATCATTCATTTATCATCACAATCATGCACCAAAAAACATTAAGCAAGGTCCTTGCAGGCTGTTTTGTATTGACCTTACCCGCCTGCTTTGTAACGAAGAAAAAGAAAACGCCTCCCCCCGCGCCGCCTGTGGCTGCGGTAAGGAAGGATACCGCACGCCCGGCTACGGCCATTAAACAGTATAAGGACTTCATTACGCCAAAGACCATCACGCAAAAAGGGTTGTTCACCGTTCACCAGGCAGAAGGCAAATATTATTTTGAACTGGCCGATTCTCTCCTGGGCCGCGACATTATGGTCATCACCCGTTTTATTAAAACACCGGCCGGGGCCGCCAATTATGGCGGTGAAGAACTCAATGAGCAGGTGATCCGGTGGGAGAAGGGACCTTTCAATAATATATTCCTGCGCGCTGTGACACTGATCAGTGCGGCTGATAGTACCAACATGATCTATAAAGCTGTCAGCAACTCCAACCTCGACCCCATCATCGCTGCTTTTGATATCAAGGCCGTGGGCAAAGATTCAACCAGCACCCTGATAGACGTAACCGATTTCTTTAAAAGCGATGCGCCCATCCTCTCCATCAGTGGTGAGGCGAAAAGGGTTTTCGGCATGGGGCCACTGGCCAATGACAGGAGTTATATCAAGAGCATCCGCACGTATCCCATCAACACGGAAGTGTGCATGGTGCGTACCTGGCCGGCCACGCCCTCGCCCACGACACGGCTGCCGGCTGTCTTTGCAGGAGCGATGACCCTTGAACTGAACAATTCATTCATCCTGCTGCCTCAAGTGCCGATGCGCAAACGCCTGTTCGATTACCGGGTGGGTTATTTTGCCAGTGAATACAACCTGTACGGCGATGATCAGCAGGAAGTAGAAAGCAAAACTTTTATTCATCGCTGGCGGCTGGAACCACGCGAGGAAGATATGGACAAGTGGAAGCGCGGAGAGCTGGTAGTACCGAAAAAGCCCATCGTTTATTATATAGATCCTGCCACCCCTAAAAAGTGGCGGCCTTACCTTATTGCAGGTATCAATGACTGGCAGGTGGCTTTTGAAAAAGCAGGATTTAAAAATGCCATCACAGGTAAAGAATGGCCGGAAGCCGATACCACCATGAGCCTGGAAGATGCCCGCTATTCGGTAATACGGTATTATGCTTCTCCTACTGAGAATGCCTATGGCCCCAACATCGCCGACCCGCGTAGTGGCGAGATCATAGAAAGTCATGTGGGCTGGTTTCATAACGTGATGAGACTGGTGCATGACTGGTACATGGTACAGGCTGCAGCTATTGATCCACGCGCCCGGAAAATGGTGTTTGATGATGAACTGATGGGACAACTGATCCGTTTTGTATCCTCTCACGAAATTGGGCATACACTGGGCCTGCGCCACAATATGGGCAGTAGCAGCCGTACACCGGTAGAAAACCTGCGCAACAAAGCCTGGGTGGAAGCGCATGGACATACGGCCTCTATTATGGATTATGCCCGTTTCAACTATGTGGCGCAGCCGGAAGATAGCATCAGCGAAAAAGGTATATTTCCCCGTATTGGTGATTACGACAAGTGGGCCATTCAATGGGGCTATTCACCCATCACCGGCACCAGTGATGAAAAGGAAGATCATAAAATACTGAACCGCTGGATCATTGATAGCCTGAAAGCCAATCCCCGTTTATGGTTTAGTGGAGAAGGGAAAGACTTCGATCCACGCTCACAAACGGAAGACCTGGGCAATAATGCCATGCAGGCCAATGAATATGGCATCAAGAACCTGAAACGCATTATGCCACACCTGGCCGAATGGACCAAAGTAGAAGGAGAGGGGTATGCAAACCTGGCCCACATGTATGGAAAGGTATTGGACCAGGTAGACCGGTATGTTTCGCATGCCCTGAAATACATTTGCGGTGTATACCAGACTGCCAAAAGTGTAGAACAACCGGGTGATCTTTTTGAACCTACACCAAAGGCATTGCAAAAAGAAGCTGTTGCCTTTATCAACCGTCATCTCTTCGATACACCGCATTGGTTGCTCGATAAAAGCATCCTGAATAAAGTAAGCCATCCCTTGCTCACCAATGGAGAGAAACTGGCCGATATGCAGAAGACCATGCTCATGCTGGTATTGTCCGGTGGCCGGATGAATCGTATGACGATTGATGTGAACCGCTGGGGTGCAGCCAATACCTATACGCCGCATGAACTGATACAGGACGTAAAGGCAACCGTATGGCGTGAATTAAAGACAAAACAGCCCATTGACAACTTCCGCCGTGATCTGCAAAAAACTTACGTATCCATCTTTGCCAGCCAGCTGGATCCTAATGCTGTACAGGGGGGTATCCAGGGCCTGCTGGTGTCTATGTCGGCTTCCACCATCGTGAACACCGATATCAAGGCCATTGCGTTGGCCCATCTTACAGCATTGAAGAAGGAGGTTACGGCTGCCATACCTGGCACTAAAGACAGGATGAGCCTTGAGCATTTGCAGTTTGTATTACAAATGATCAATAAAGCGCTGGACAATAAAAAGTAAGTACCATGCCGAAAATACATTACATCCTCGCGGCTGCTGTTATCACACTCTGCTCCGCAGCGTCCCCTATCCGCCCTGGTTCGTGGGGACACGAACCGGGGCAGGGGTTCACCATCAACGGTCACATAGAAGGCCTCTCTTCCGGCACCGTTTACCTTGTTCATGAGTACGATCAAACCACCTTTACAGATTCTGCCGCTGTTACAAATGGACGGTTTGTGATAAATGGCCGCCTGCCGGAGCCGCTGGTCTGCACCCTGAAAGTGTCGGGCACTAATCAGATCAGGATATTCTTTGTGGAGAATGCACAACTGTCTGTAACGGGCAGCCTGCGCTCACTGCACAATGTGGTCATTACAGGGAGCCGGGAGAATGACGTGTGGAACGGCTTCAAGGATAACGGGCAGGAGGTAATTGGTGAAAAAATAATGGAAGTGCGACAAGCTGCCAGGAACAGGAACAACCTGGCGGATTCCCAGCGGGCCACCTTGTCCCCGGCGGACCATGTCATCATTGATGTTTTCAAAGACAGCGTGATGCAATCCTTTGTGACGTCACATACCACTTCGGTAGCGGCCGCTTTTATTATCTATAACACCTACGTTGTTTATCCTGATTCTGCAAGGGCCAGCCGACTGTATGACCTGTTGAGTGAGGAAGTAAAACATTCCTATTATGGCCGGCGCATCCGGCAATACCTGGAAGCGCCGGTGGTGACTGCCATCGGGCAAAAAGCGCCGGGTTTTTCCCTCCCCGATACAGCAGGTAATATGATTTCTCTTGCTGGCATTAAAGGGAAGTATATACTGATAGATTTCTGGGCAAGCTGGTGTGGCCCCTGTCGTAAAGAACATCCTTTTCTGATAGCTGCTCATAACAGGTTTCATGCTAAAGGGTTCGACATCCTCAGTATCTCGGTGGATGAGAGCCGGGAGGCCTGGCTAACGGCTATCCATAAAGATGGCCTGCTTTGGCAGCAGGTATCGGATGGCAAGGGGATGGGAGGAATAGTGCCGGGTATGTATGGCGTAAAAAGTATACCTAAAAACTTCCTGCTGGATAAAACGGGGACCATCATTGCCAGGAACCTGCGGGGTGAAGAGCTCGCAAAGAAATTAGAAATGCTGTTGCCCTAAGCTAATAATACAGCTTTGAGCATTCTTTTGTTACCCCGTTTATCAGGGAGCTCTTCCGGGCTCCCTTTTTTGATGCAAAAAAAGCCCGGTGGAGGCTCTTGCTCCACCGGGGCACTTTAAAAATGGCCAGGGTCCCTCATAACATTAATGCAGTAATGTTATTCATCAGGCTGACCGGTATGTTTATCACTAAGGCATAATCCATAATTTGCTCGTAGCCACGTCCGTTCCATTCGTCACTGCCTTCCAGTTATCACTGTTATAAGTGATCTCACTATCGGGATAAGTAAACCGCGTATAACTTCCAAAGTTGGCGGTATAATATTGCGTATTTACAGCCGACATCGGCGTTTTACCACCCGTGCGGCGCAATAACGTCCAGGTATCCCAGGGCTGGCGGAACTGGTCTATCCATTCCTGCGCATAGATCTGCTTTAAGGCGTTGGCCGGTGTTGCTACATCATACGCCACATTGGTCAGCAGAGTGCTGATCTGTCCTGCCGTAGCGGTAGCTGCCGCTGGTTTGTTCACGGCCCATACCGGTGAGTTATAAGCAATACTGGTCCAGAAATTGAGGGAGGCGGTAACGCCGGCATCATATTCTGTCTTCGCCGTAGTAGCATTGGCCGTTACGCCCAGGCCCCTGTTATACACTTCGGCTTTCAGGAAATGCACTTCCGCAGCAGTGAGCATCAGCTCAGGAATATAATTCTTGTCCTGTTCAAAATACAGGTTAAAAGGAGAATATATGCAGGCCGCTCCTTTTTGAGCCCAGTTTGTGTAACGGTCCTGGTGATAAGGCGCTCCACCTTCTGTAGGCGTGGAGGTGGTGGGATTCTGCGGGTAAGCAGCCCAACTGCCGGCATTGTTGGTCTCAAAGAAATACCGGGCACGGGGATCAAAAATACCACTGCCATCAGTATTGTTATTAGACGACATCAATCCCCACATCGTGCTTCCCATACGCAGGTAGCAGTTGGCCGAGAAAGACCATTCCCGCCATTCCAGGACAAGTCCCGGTATTTTAGTGGGCCATAGTCCAATATTGTCTCCATCGGCCAATAAAGGCTTGCTCAATGCTTCGGTGATATGCGTTGCTGCCAGGGTGCTGTTCTTATCATACATTGTGATGGCTACCCGCAGCCGCAGGCTATTGGCAAACTTGGTCCATAGCGCAATATCATTGCCCAAAAACGTCTCATAAGCACCTACGGAATATTGAGAAGAGGATGTACTGAAATTATCAACGGCCCACTTCAGGTCGGTCAATACAGATGCGTAAATATCTGCCTGGCTATCATAAGCTGCTTTAAAAGCCGATGATCCGTCAAGTGCTACCTTACCTGCTTTTGAGTAAGGCATGTTGCCATAATAATTGGTGGTCTTGATAGTCTTATAGGCCATAATGGTTTTCATCATGGCGTACACATTGTTCATGCTGCTCACATCTTCACTGGCGGCAATGCGGCTTTCCAGTACCCGGTAAGTGCCCAATGTGTTGTAATAATTGTTCCAGGCGGCATCCCGTGCATTGAGATAGGGATATGAGCCGGAAGTGATCATACCCTGTTGTGTAATGGGGTAGATCCAGGCGTTGAATACCGACTGCTCGCCCGCAGTAAGCGGTAGAGAGCTGATCACTGCATTGAATAACTCCGGGATAGAGGCTGTGGTAGGTTGATTCCAGGGGGCATTCAACGATTCAAAATTCTTCTTACAGGCGCTGCCAAACAGCAAGGTGGAGAAAAGCAACAAGTATATACGTTGACGAATAGGTATCATAATCGGTTGTTTGAAGGTTAAAATCTCGCTTTTACAGAAAATCCTAAATCACGTGTGCCCGGGAATTGCGCCCACTGGATACCCTGGCCATTGCCCACACCATTCACCGCTTCGGGGTTCAGGTTATCCGGGAGGCTGGAGTACAGGTAAAAGAGATTACGGCCAATGAAAGAAATATCCAGGCCCTGCAATACTTTGGTCCCCTTCAGGAACTTAGCCGGTATGCTGTAAGTGAGTGTTACTTCCCGCAGCTTAACCCAGGTATTTTCAAACACCCCTTCACTGCGTGGCATAGCATTCACATTAGACCAGGCTTGTGAAGTGCCGGCATACTTCCACATATAGTGTACTACATCTGTATTGGGCGTACCGTCGGCAAAAACACCATCCAAAATAACGCCGTGGTTGGCCTTGGTGCCATCGGGATAAGTATAAGCCAGACCGCCGCCATTCCTTTCTTTCAGGGTTTTTGGAGAAAGACCTTCCCCGATAGCAGCGCTGTAATCAGCAGAGAACAGGTCGCCACCGAGTTTGAAATCGGTCAATACATACAAGCTGAAATTTTTATACCGTACATTATTGCTTAAGCCACCGGTCAGTTTGGGCGTGGCATTACCAATAGGCACCACATCAGTAGTAGTCACATATTGTGTACCCACTACCTGCGTGCCGGAGCCGCCATCGCTCATAACCCTTTTAACTACTTTTTTGCCATTGAGGTACGTGTAATCATAGCCATAAATGGTACCGTAGTTTTCTCCTACCTTGGCGTACATCATCACCCCGTTGGAGCCCCAGAGGGAAGCCAGTTGGTACTTGTCTACACCTTCAGCCAGTGATACCACTTTGTTCTGGTTATGCGCGCCATTGAAGGTTACATCCCAGCGAAGGTCCCTTGTTTGAACCGGTGTCCCCTTGATAATAAACTCAAATCCTTTGTTGCTCAGTTCACCGGTATTAAACGTGATGGCGCTGGCGCCGGAAGAGGTGGCCAGTGTGGCGCTTAAGATCTGGCTGGTGGCCTTGCTGCTATAATACGTAAAGTCAACATTCAGCCTGTTGTTGAAAAAGCCCAGTTCAAAACCTGCTTCATAAGAATTGTTCCGCTGGGGCTTCAGCAAATTGGCCGGAGGCAGGGAAGCTTGTAAGGAACGCACCGGGTAGCCGCCAAAAGAACCAGGCCCTATTTCGGTGTTTAAAAAATTGGAGATCACGTACTGGTTATAGGTATACTGCGTCTGATAAGGATTGGTGCCATTGGCGCTTTCTGCTGCTGACACTTTCAACTTGCCATAACTGAGCCAGCGCATATCACTGAAGGTTTCGCGGAATGCCTCTGTAAATATGAAGCTGGCGCTGGCCGAAGGAAAGAAATAAGAAGAGGTCTGTATCGGCAGGGTAGAGGACCAGTCATTTCTGCCAGCCACCTGCAGGAACAAATAATTATCATAAGAAAGGTCCAGTATCCCGAACAAAGAGTTGATATTGTAGTCGCGTCTTGCTTCTGTAGGACTGGCGATGGAGTTGGTCGTATTATTGGCTAAATAATATTGAAAGGGAACACTGAAAGGTCCTTTGTTATAGGAGTTTACATCATGCATCCTGCTCTTCAGCGCTGCATTGCCGATCATCAGGCTGCCATTGATCTTTTTGCCAAACAGGTTGTCCTTATGCAGCGTAGTAAAAGCCTCGAAATTGACATCCTTATTTTCTACCTGCTCTACGCCATAAGCGCCAAGGGTACCCAGTACATTGGTAGGGTAGTTCTTTGTTTCTATCGTGTTCATGGCATAGCTGAGAGAAGCACGGCCGGCAACCGATAACCAGGGTGTAAGATCGGCCGTTAATTTAATAGAACCTAACAACTGGTTGCGCTTCAATTCCTGGTTGTTCATATACAACTCCCAGAACATGTCGCTAAAAGCATTGTTATTATAAGGATAATAGCCAAGCGGAGAGGTTTGCGCAAAAAAGTTCTTGCTGCCATCTGCCAGGCGATAAGAACTGAGCTCGATAGGCCTGTAATCCCTGGGCATACCATAGATCATGAATTGCGCCCAGCCATTATCATTGGCAGGATCGGGAGTATTCAGCCGGTTATAATTGGTATAACTGGCGCTGACCTCAGCCTTCAGTTTCTTTGAAATGATAAGACTGGAACCAAGGTTGATATTATTCTGGTCATAATTACTGTTCGGTACAATGGCCGTATTGGTGAGCCTTGATAAACCTACGCGCACGGTACCAAAATCACCGCCACCACTGAAAGAAAGATTATGTGTAGTCGTATTGCCCGTGCGGAAAAACGCTTTCCGGTTATCAGGTTGTGGGCTCCAGGTGCGTTTTACACCGTCCCACCAGATAATTTCGGTGCCATCCAGTTTGCGTCCCCAGGATGCCGCAGGACCATACCAGCTAAACTTGTCCCAGGAAGAATAGCCGCCCGGTATAGCGCCCCCCACCTGGTATTTATCGCCTGCAGGTTGTGCATCCCAGGGATAATTGCCGGGATAGCGGAGTTCACCGCTGGCAGTGGTGGGAAATCCAGGCTCGGCAGTCCACAAAGCATTGGCGCCACCGTAACCATATTCATTTTGTACATCCTGGTAACGGTAGGCATTGGTGTAAAAAGTGGATACATTATAATCAATGCCAAGACCGGGTCTTTTACTTCCTTTTTTGGTAGTAATCAGGATCACCCCATTGGAGCCCCTGGCGCCATACAGCGCAGCAGCGGCAGCGCCTTTCAGCACCGTAACATCCTCCACCTCATCACTGTTGATGAAGTTCATTACAGAGCCCCAGTCTTTAGGGCTTACTACATCTGCTCCTGCTGCGGTGGAAGCCATGCCACCGATGGGCTCGTTCTGTACCTGGATACCATCAATGACCAGCAGGGGCTGGTTATTGCCCAGGATACTGTTGTTGCCCCTGATAACGATCTTGGAGGAACCACCCTGTATACCATTGGAGGCTGTGATATTTAAACCGGCCGATTTACCCATCAGGCCCGTGGCCAGGTCGGGTGCAGCAGCCTTGGTAATATCATTCGCTACTACCTTTTGTGCTGAATAACCAATAGCCTTGGATTCTCTTTTAATACCCAATGCAGTTACTACTACTTCATTCATGGCATTGGCTGCATTGACCAATTGAATAGCGTATTCGTCTTTAGCGCCTACGGTTACTTCGAGGGTCTGGAAACCCACTGCGCTGATCACCAGCACATCTCCCTCATTGGCCTCGATCTCAAAATTACCGCTGGCGGCGGTGCTGGTGCCGCGCTGGCTGCCTTTGACCACGACGCTGACGCCGGGTACCGGGTTGCCTGCTGCATCTTTAATACTTCCTTTGATGGGCTTGAGAAAAGGTGCTGCAGCCGAATTGTTGGCAACATCCTGGGTGAGATAGCTATACAGCTTATTTCTCTTCAGGATCACCTGGCTGCCAACAGCTTCAAAGCTAATGTTGTAAGGTTGTAATAGGGTACGGAGGATGGCCGACAGTGCTTCATTGCTGGCTGTCACAGTTACTTTTTCTTTTTCGGGAAGGGTATTACGGGCATAGGAGAACTTAATGCCTGCCTCAAGGCTCAACTTGCGCAGCGCCGACTTAATGTCTTCATTTTTGACAGATACTGATATCTTCTTGTCCAGCACGCCTTGCCCGGTTGCATCCGTTGCAAACAACGAAGCACTGAGGGCAAGTGTGATAAAGCATTGGACGAGTGCGACTTTCATAACAAACGAGGGGTCTTGAATACGCAATCGGAATTTCTTCATAACTTGAGAAAGTTTTGCAGTTAAGTAATTAATGTAGAACCCCCTTTTCATGGTTGACAGACCAGGATTGAAAAGGTTTATTAACGGTTGGCGGCTGTTCCAGAGCAGCCAACCGTTTTTTTAAAACATTGATTTCACAGGGCTTTTATCTTCCGGCTATTTGCATCCTTTGCCTTCTATGTTGATACCATAGTCACTGATGCTGTAAGAGGCACCTATGGTTTTTGTGATGACTTCCAGTTTTTCTTCGAGGCTTTCATTGCCCAGGGAAATAGTAATAAAACAATTCCCAAATACTACCTTGTCGTAATGCACCGGCAGGGCATACATTTTTTCCAGCGTTTTGAATACAGTATCCATGGATGCATCTTCGAAATTGTACCCATGGAGGTTACCGCTTTCCAGTTCGATAGCCGATTTACCGGCATAGGCAGTGGTGATCAGTTCTCTTCCCTGCAATGAATACGTGCACACCTGTTGCGGTAATACGATCCTTGCAGCGGATTGCTCCAGGTCCTGTCCCTTCAGGTATACAGACACTTTGCCGGTCTTCACGGTAACGGATTCCTGGTTATGGGAAGTGGTTACCCGGAAACTGGTGCCCAGTACTTTGACCACCATGTTTTGGGTGTAGATGTAAAAAGGCTTGTGAGGGTTCCTGGCTACATCAAAGAAGGCTTCGCCCGTGAGGGACACTTCTCTTTTGTCACCATTCATTAAACGGTTATAAGTGATGCGGGCGCCTTTGGCAAGAGTGATCCGCGATCCATCCGGTAAAAAGAACAGTTCATTTTTGTCATTGCCATTGTAACGGATCACTTCCTGCGAAGGCGGGTTTTCCCGGATTGTTTTTGCTACCGGTGCAGCCGTATGGTCCGGCTGTCTGGATAAGGTAATCCCGAGCAACAGAGCGATGGCAGCGATGGTGGCGGCGGCCAGCCAATACTTCCATGTTGCGGTCCGGTGCATCTTCGGTGCAGGAGTTGATTCGCGGTCAATAGTGTTACGTATATTTCCCCATAGCTGTTCTGTAGTATCTTCTTGTGCTTCCTGCTCCATGTCATTTTCCGCAATCCTCAACTCCAGCAGGAATTGCCGGGCAGCTTCGGCCAGTGCTGCATGCTCAGCGCTGGCGGCCATCCACTGTTGCCAATAGGTTGTATAAGGACTTTGTGGATTGATCAGCCAGTCAACAAACCGGTTGTCCAGCAGCAATTCATTTATCCTTTCCTCTTGCTGATTCATAGTATAAGTGTGAATAGGTATACCATTACTATAATAATGGCAGGTTCCCGGTTTATATACTCACTTTTAACAAAATATTTTTAGACTTTTTTTCCGGGGTCAGGAGAAGTGGCAGGAAAGTACGCCTGCCGCAGGGTTTTCAGGGCGCGCTGCACCAGGTTGAGCACCGATTGGTAGTTCATATTCATCGTGGAGGCAATGATCTCATACGGGAAGTTGTGATAGAAGCGAAGGTAGATGACTTCCTGCTGGCGCCTGGGTAATTTATCGAGGAGTTGCTGGAGGGTTTTGCGGGTTTGTATTTCCTGCTCTCTGGCCAATATCTCCAATTCAATGGGATTGGTGAGCAGATCATTGGAAGAAAGCTGCATTTCTGCTTCACTGATAAATGACTGCCGGGTGGCAGCCCTTGACAGTTTATTCCGCAAGGCCCTGAAGAGGTAATATTTGGGTTGATCTGTATCGGCCAGGTTCTCCCTGTTCCTCCAAAGTTCCATGAACAGGTCCTGGATGCTGTCTTTGACCAGGTTAAGATCGGGCGTAACCCGCAAACCATAATTGATCAATGATTTGATATGGCTTCTGTAAATACCTTCCAGGGCTTTTACATCGCCGTTCTTAAAACGACGCCACTCCATATCGTCATGGGAGACAAACAGACGCAAGTTTCTTTACTGTTAACTTAATCAAGATCAATAATTGCTTGCTTGTATTCTTACAGATAAGCAATTATTGATGTGAAATTGAAGATAGATAAATTTATTTTAATTAATGTTAAATAGACAATCATATACCTGATACAGCTATAATTTTTCAAGATGGATATCCACCCGCAACGCTTTTAATCCGCTTACGCCCTGCAACTCTTCCAACTCAAGCTGTTCAATGCCGGGCTTTAGCAATTGCTTGCTTTGCAGGAACAGGATATATTCCTGGTATTCCTGGGCTTCACGTGGATTGGAGTATACCATGGCTATTTTTCCAGGTTGGGTAAGCCTTTCTTTGGTGCCCTGTATACATACCTTGTCCAGCCTTTTTTTCATCACCTCATAGCGGATGTTGTACGAGCCTTCCACATCAAAACGCCGTTCATCTTTCCGGAAGCTGATAGAAATGGGTTGACTGTGTACCAGGATCAGTTGCGTGGTTTGCAGCGGCACTTTCAGCGAGGGCAGCAGCTTATGGGTGATGCACGCAATCTCTGCCATGGACCTTAATTGCCATAGCCGGATGTTCTTGAGGTACAACAGGTCAAACTGGTTATGGGGCGAAATGGACTGCCCGATGTAAATGGTATATTCTACGCCATCGGTTTTATATTTCTCAAAATAATGGGGGAAAGATTCCTGCATAATGGCTTCTGCTACTTCAAGACCTTGCAACACGGCATCGTTAATAGCTGTCAGGGTAGCTTCATACTCATTGCGGAAACGATAGAGGTAGCTGGCGGGATCATGCACCTGGTCAAAATAATGGGCTATTGTTTCCTGTGCCTTCCCATTGCTTTTCTGGAGGTGCTGCAGCACAGGATGCAATTCCTGTTCAAAAAAGTCACTGATGCGTACTTCATTTTCTGCAGCGAGACTCTTGTCAATGGATTGCCGGAAGTTTTGCGTTTTAAACGTTAGTCCTTCCAGTAATGGTAACGAGAGCTGGACCTCCAATTGATTTAAAATATCCTCTACCAGGTTTAAATGTTCCTTCAGGTCTTTTTGAATGGCATGACTTCTTTCTATGGAGGAGTTGCGGATATCAACGGCGCCATACAAGGGATACACCTGTTCAAAAACAACATTGCCGGGCATGGATGCCGGGCCTCCATTGTCGTGGCTATGCATATACTGCCAGGCTACTTCTGCAAACTTCCATTCCACGGAAGGCTGCAGGGCGGTGAATTTCTCCTTGATCAGCTTTTCGATCCGGTGGTTAAACGTGTCCCGGTTCTTTAGCAGGGCTAATGATAACAGGGGCATGGCCGGTTCTATTCTGGACAGCACTTCCTGGTTAAACTGGTTGGGGATGGGGGAGGTCAGTTCCAGCAATCCCAGCAGGCCATCATTATTCTGTATAGGATAGGAAATATAACTCCTGGCGCCTGCTTCCCACAAATGTTTCAGGAAAGGCGCCATGGTGGTCATCTGCTCATCCAATACGGCAATCGGAACAGGTTCAGGATGTTCTGTAAGAAAGCCGAGGCATAGCTGGTAAGCAGCCTTGCTGGCTTCATCATCCGCCCGCCAGTTTTTGCCCATTAAACTATGTGATATACAGGTTTCATCCAGTACAAACTGATCATTGAGCTTTACGAAAGGCATTAATCCTACCTCCACATTATTCAGGCCTGTCAATGCCTGGATATGGGCTTTCAGGTCATGGATGATCCCGGTATCGCAGACTTCCTGTCGCAGCAATACTTTCTTGATGGCTTCCAGCGACTCCTGGGTGGTAACATCTTCCGCCACCCAAACGGCGAAGCCTTCCACTTCAAACAGGCTAAGCGGCATCTTTTGCAACTGCATTTCAAGGTCCATGATCCTGAACGTGTTGAGGCAAACAGCGCAATCCTGTATTTGCGGTAAGGTCCCTTTCAGGTGTATATCAATGAATCGCCTGTCATAGCGGAGCCTGTAATATTTTTTGATGCCTGTGACTGCATCTGTTACGGGATATACCAGGTCTGTACTGTCGTTCAGCTTAATGCCATAAAACTTATCCAGCACATGTTCATAGATCAGGGAACACAATGCCTGTTTAATATATTGCTCCGGAACATCTGCCGGTAGCAGGAACTGTGCTTCTTCCTTGTCAACAAATAATTTCCTGAAAGCACTGGAATAATTAAAGACAGTAAACTGGTAAGGCACAGCCATGGTAAACAGGTTCTTTTCCTGCTCACTGATGACCGGGAAAAGAACAGTGCCCAGCAATTCAAGCAGGCCCTGGTGTTCGTCCAGCAAGCTGCGGTCTTCTACCGGCTGCAACAGGGCAGGCTCTGCCTCAAACTTTTCAATCAGGTAGTGATAGAATCCCGACCGGGTATCGGTACTGCCTGTTAGCTTGTCTTTTAAGTAATTAATAAAAGGAAGGAAGGAGATCTTGCTGTCAATCATCAGGCGTTCATCCGTAATGCCTGGCAGGGCGGCAAGTACTTTCACTTTTTTAGGGTAGCGGATAGCAGGAATAATATCTTCCAGCATAACGCAGTATTTAAAGTGAATAATAGGATCCAGCAAACAGCAAAGGTAACAATTATATAATTGGACTGCATGCTGTATTTGTATGCCAGTTTTCCAGTCGCGGGAATAAATTTTTGTTAAAGGAGGGGTAAGCAGGTCTCATCGGGACAAGACCCGGTTTCATCGAGCAAGAAGCCTTGGTGATCCATCTTCTTTTAATCTTTACATCAGACACAGTTCTTATACCCGGAAACCAATTTATCAACGTAACTAAAAATTCTCAGCATGGAAAGAAAGCACTTTTTAAGGAATGGCTTAGCGGCCTTAGGTATGGTAGCCGTTGCGCCCCTTGCCTGTAAGAAAGATACCTCTGGAAGCACAGACGATGGCAGCGGTTCCGGCTCAGGTTCCGGCTCCTGTACGGTTAGCCCCTCTGAAACCGAAGGGCCGTTTCCTACCAAGTCGCCTTCTTCCCTGGTGAGAAGCGATATTAAGGGCGACAGAACCGGTGTTGCTTTCACGGCTAAGATCTACATCAAGAATAAGAACAACAGTTGCGCCGCTCTCTCCGGCGCGCTGGTTGATATATGGCATTGCGATAAGGATGGCTATTACTCTGAGTACGGCGGTACCAGCATGCAAACTGTTGATTATACCGCTGTACATTTTTTAAGGGGACGGCAAACTACTGATACAGATGGCCTGGTGACTTTTACTTCCATCTTCCCGGGATGGTATCAAAGCCGCGCCACGCATATTCATGTACATATTTATAATGCAGCGGGAACGTCCCTCCTGGTAACACAGATCGCTTTCCCCGAAGGCAGTGGAAGTGCGGTAGCTACCGTAAACAGCTCGGCAGGTACATCGTATGGTTACACCAAGGGCATGACAGGATATACTTATAATGCATCAGATAACGTATTTAGCGACGACTCGGCAGGTGCGGAATTGTCTACCGTTACGGGCAGCATTTCAGGAGGATACACGCTTACACACACGATCTATGTTGCTGCATGAGTGGTTGAGAAACGGGTTTAAAAATCCAATGTGCTGAAAGTGTGCGTATACGGGTTTGCAAGTTCTTCATGGGTTGTCGGTCTGAAGCTTGTGAACCCGTTTTTTTTAAAATCATAAGTTATGTGTAAAGGAATTATTCGCCTGTGTTACCGTAAGATCATTGATGTAAATGCCACCAATCCCTGGGACAAGCTGGTATTTGAAGATTCTTATACAGAATTCCTGATGCAGGCGCAATTGTACAACCAGGAAAAGAAATACACTTCCTTCAGCCAGTTGATCACTCATGTGCCCAATGCCGAGCGACTTCATTTCCTGGTAAGCGCTGCTGTAATGGGCTATCTGCAACAGCTCAATGGAAAGATCCCTGATATGCTGAATGCGCTGGGACGATTGTTCCTGCCCTTTAAGCATTTCCGTTTTGAGATCATTAATTCCGACATAAAAGATAAAACAAAGCACCAGGTAGCTATTAATTTCTTTACTGATCACCTTACCTGGCATGATACCATTAATAACCAGTTATTGTTATCCATTCCCGGCAATACCGAAAAGGATGAGCTGTTGACCGAACTGTTTTCCCTGCCGGCTTATGTAAGTATTTACTCTTTAAAACCTGTACAATAATATGATACCACAATCCAAAGGGAAAATATTCCTGTCCGACGAACGTGGCCATCATGAACTTGATTGGTTCAGGAGCTACCATACGTTCAACTTCGGGCAGTACCAGCATGAACATAAAGGGGCTATGGGTCCGCTCTATGTATTGAATGATGAAACGCTGGCAGGCGGAAAAAGTGTGACATTGATGGCGGAAGAGGATTCCGATATCCTGCTGGTGCCTGTAGTGGGAGCGCTTTCCGTAAAGGACGGTATAGGCAATTCCTGCCTGGTGGATGCAGGACAGTGCTATCTCGCCACTGCACCGGCGGGCACAGCCATTGAACTAAGCAATCCATACGAAGAGGAGCTGATCAATTTTTTGCAGGTATGGTTTAAACGTGGGGAGGCTAATGTCCCTTCCTGCAAACCAGCAGCACAACTGTGTTCTTTTGATCTCTATGCTAATAAGGACAAGCTGGTTGAATTATTTCCCCGGACTGGTTCGTGGGGACACGAACCAATAACATCCAACAAACCGTATGGCAGGCAGTTCATCGGCAAGTTCACCGGCCGGGCGGAAATTACACATACGATCACGTCTCCCTATAATGGCTTATTTGTATTTGTAATAGAAGGCGCATTTGAAGTACAATACAGGATGTTGCATGCAGGCGACGGGCTGGCCTTGTGGGACCTACAGGAAGTGGAGTTCGAGGCCTTGTCCAATGATGCGATCATATTGGTTGTAGAAATGATGGTTTAGTGAAAAGTGAGTGTGTTTGCTTTGATAGAAGAGGCTAGTGGCGAGAGGTGGTTAATTAGTTAGCAAGTTACAGCTAAGGCCCACTTGCCACTAGCCATTTACTACTCGCTACTTATTACAACGCACAATTCTCATGATAGTTCTTCAATATGATCGGTTCCTGCGTCATTTCAAAGCCATCGTACTTCACCAATAGCTCATCCAACACCGCTTCCGCTTCTTCTATCAGGGTGGCTGTAACAAGCCGCTGACGCAGCCCGGCAAAGCGGGGTAATCCTTTAAAATAATACAGGTATTGACGCCGCATGGAATAAATGCCGGCAACAGGGCCTTTCCAGGCTACTGACTTGCGCAGTTGTTTCCTGCTTACCGCAACGCGTTCGGCCAGGGTGGGAGCGGCGTGTAGCTCACCGGTTTGTAAATAATGTTTGATCTCGCGGAAGATCCAGGGATAGCCAATGGCGGCACGGCCGATCATAACGCCATCCACGCCATAGCGGTTCTTATACTCCAGTGCTTTTTGTGGTGTATTAATATCGCCATTACCAAAGATGGGTATATGGATGCGGGGATTGTTCTTCACCTTGGCAATCAGGCTCCAGTCGGCCTCACCCTTATATAGCTGGCAGCGGGTGCGTCCATGAATGGCCAGCGCTTTAATGCCTGCATCCTGTAAGCGTTCCGCTACTTCTTCAATATTCTTATTGTTATCATCCCAGCCCAGTCTTGTTTTCACCGTTACCGGCAGGCGGGTGCTTTTTACACAGGCTTCGGTAAGCCGTACCATTAGGTCTACATCTTTTAACACACCGGCCCCGGCGCCGCGGTTCACAATGCCTTTAATGGGGCATCCGAAATTAATGTCCAGCAGGTCGGGATTGGTCACTTCCACAATGCGGGCGGCCATGGCCATTCTTTCTTCATCGCCGCCGAAGATCTGGATACCTACAGGCCTTTCTTCATCGAAAATGTCCAGCTTACGCCGGGCCTTGATGGCATCCCGGATCAATCCTTCACTGGAAATGAATTCTGTGTACAGGAGGTCGGCGCCATTGTCTTTGCATACCACCCGGAAAGGCGGATCGCTCACGTCTTCCATCGGCGCCAGCAGGAGCGGGAAATCGGGTAGGGTGATATGGTCTATTTTAATCAAAGTGCCTCGATAAAGGCTGCAAAAGTACATATAAAAAGCGAGTGGTAAATGGCGAGTGGCGAGTGGGCCTTTGATGCGATTTGCCAACAAATATGCCCCACTAGCTACTAGCCATTTACCACTAGCCCCTTACTCACAACCCTCTTATTGATAGACTCTTATATAATCTACGATCAACCACTGAGGGAAATAGGTCGTTGCATCCGGGTTGCCCGGCCAGTTGCCACCCACGGCCAGGTTGAAGATCAAAAAGAACTCTTCATTGAAGGGATAGTTATTGGCGCCCAGATCAGCCTTGTTGACGGTAGAAAATACGTTGCCGTCTATCAGCCATTTGAGCTGGTCTTCTTTCCATTCCAGCGAGAATACATGAAACGCATCATTAAAAGTGCCGGAAGGCAGGGTATAATTCCGGTTGATCTGGGTGCTGCCCGGACCGGGGCCATAATGAAGGGTGCCATGTGTTTTATTGGGTTCATGGCCCACTACCTCCATCAGGTCAATTTCACCGCTCTTAGGCCATCCGCCAAACACATTTTTCTCCGGCATCAGCCAAAAGGCAGGCCAGATGCCTTTGCCTTTTGGTAAGATAGCCCGGATATCTATGCGTCCGAATTTGATCGGTTTCTTTCCTTGCGTAAGGATCTTGGAAGAAGTATAATTCTTGCCGTTAAAACTTTCAGGCCTTGCTTCAATGATCAGCTTGCCGTTTTGGAAAAACAGGTTCTCCGGTCTGTCGGTATAATATTCCAGCTCATTATTACCCCAGCCGCACAGGCCCGGACAACCATCGCCATTCTGGTGACCCCAGATGGTGTTGTCAAGCGAAGTGCCATTGAACTCATCACTCCAGGTCAGGGTATAGCCTGCATAGGAAGCAGGGGCGTCATAACCTGCATTGTTGAAACCTACTTTGGTATCATCATTACGGATCGTACCACTGCCCACCAGCTTCTGCAGACTACCATTTACCGGGTTTTGCAGTTGTACCGCAAAATTGTCATCGCCTTCCCGGATATCATCGCCTATGACGGATACAATGATCTTCTTTTGTGTTTCTCCGGCAGGGATCGTGATGGTCTGGTTGCTGACTGTTACATAATCTTCTCCTGCCTTGGCGGTACCACTGGTGATGGAATAGCTGAGGGTGATTTCCTTGGCCGATTTCTTGTCCAGCGTTACCTGGAACTCAAACGCTGTAGAGGCATTGTTGCCCTCAAACAGGGTTACATCATTAATGGAGATAGCAGGGAGCGCACCATTGCCCCCCGGCTCTCCCTTACTCTTACTGCACCCCGTTGAAGAAAACGTAAACGACAGGGAGCAGATAATAATAGAAAGTAGCTGGACCATATAAACCTGTCTTTTATTCATAATGCAATTGTGTGTATAATTAAAGTGTCAGGCTGAGCCATGTCATCCTGAGCTTGTCGAAGGATTGCCGAAGGGCTTCGACAGGCTCAGCCTGACATTCTTATTTCGCTTTGAAGGTGAACTTCCATTGTCCCCAGCCATACTTTTTGTTCAGGACCATTTTGGTAGCTGTCATTTCAATAATATCATAGGTAATAGCGGCTTCAGGTATGCCGGTAGTACCGGTTTCGCCTACTTTATATAAGGCCATATAGGCGCCGGTACCTATCACCTGCAACTTATTACCACTAATTACTTTAAAATTAAAATTACCACCGCCCCAGGGCTGGTATTGGGCAGGTAACTGGCTTACGTTCACACAACCAACCGGGAAACCAATATCGGTGGGCCAGGGATTGCCGCCTTCATCATCTACCCGTATATCGCCTTTCACATCGAGGATGAAAGTACCGTCTTTCTTGAAAGTATACTCATCATTAAAGGCGCAGGGACGGCCAATAACATCACCTTCTCCGCTCGACCACCACTGTCCGCCACCGGGATCACCTACCCATAAAGCGCCACCACCCGGTTGTTCCAGCACCCAGGTCTTGGTGTCACAATTCGTCAGCAGGGCTTTTCTGCCGGCGCAACCATTGGGGTCATCTGCGGCTACGCTTACTGCTACGGTAGTGGAATCTATACCACCGTCGGACATTAGGATAAGCTTTACTGTATAGTCACCTTTCTCAGGATAATAGGCAGTGTCAACCTGCCGGCCTTGCCGGGGGCCGCCACCATCACCGATATTCCAGCGGTAATAGAAGGAGCCCGGCGTAGTAGCTGTAAGCAGGTAGGTATTTACTTTGCCCGTTACAGGGGTTACGGTAAAAGCTGCTTTGGGTTTGGCGCCAATATCGCCAAAGCTTTCTTTGGGGCTGCAGCCCGGCATCAAAACAGGCACCAGTAATAACAGCAGCCAGTAGTGGATATATTGATTGTTCTTGCGTAACATGATTGTTAGTTTTTTATTCATAACCTTTATTTTGTACCAGCACCTTATTGGTTACATCAATCTCCTGCTGGGGAATGGGCAACACTTCATTCTTATTGGGCTTGAACCCTCTTGGTCCCAATACATCGACAGCTTTGTTGGTGCGTACCAGGTCGAAGAAGCGATGCCCTTCAGTAGCCAGTTCCAGGCGGCGCTCTTTATAAATATTATCTAGGGTGGCAGATACGGCAGTCAGTCCTACGCGATGCCGCACCGTATCCAATAAATATTGCGCACGTGCTGCATCACCGCCGCCACGCACCAGCGCTTCTGCTTCCAGCAGGTAAGTATCGGCCAGCCTGATCTCTATTTCATTGATCGGCCAGTTGATCTCTGCAGTGCCTACATTGGAGCGGACCGCTGTTTGTGGTGCATACTTCCGTACAAAATAATCGGTGTTCTGGTAGCGGGCATTGTACTTGGCGCCCTGCGCTTTCATGGCATTGCCATCAATAATGGTATGCGGGAAACGGGGATCGCCGGTCATGGCAGCTACCAGGTCTTCTGTAATGGGACAGAATCCCCAGCCACCGGAATACAATGGACCATTATAATCAGCGGCTCCTACGAACTGAGGCGCTACATTTCCTTCACCACCATTGATCCAGCCCCAGTCGCCCCAGGCAGCGAGGTTGGAGTGGGGGATCTCCAGGATGGACTCAGCATGGAACTTATTGTCCGGGCGGAAAATATCACCAAAGTTGGACAGCAAATGATAGGCTGCTGATGTATTCACTTCTTTCAGCAGGTTCGCGGCTTCTGCCATGCGGGCATTGTTATTCTGATATAAGATCGCTTTGCCCAGGATGGCTGTGGCGGCGCCCCTGGTAAGACGGCCAAACTCACTCACCGATAGTGTAACGGGCAGATCGGGACGGGCCTCTGTAAGGTCCTTTTCAATCTGCGCATAAATGGCGGATGGTTCTGCCTGCTTCTGGCTGTACAGTTCGCTGGTAGGAATAGAGGCGGTAATCAGTGGCACCCTGCCAAAGAAACGTACCAGGTCAAAATAGAAATAGGCGCGCAGGGTCTTGGCTTCTGCAATCACCCGCGATTTAAAACTGGCCGGTAAACCATTCACCTTTTCAATCTTCTCCAATACAAGATTAGCGCGGTATACACCGGTATAACTCTTTTGCCAAAGACCCAGTTGAGGCCCGCGGAAAGGATCGAGCGTAAAATTATCATACGCTACCCAGCTTGGCTGGTCCGATGCATCACTGCCGCCTGCATAGGCATCATCAGAAGCGGCGGAGAGCAGCGGCATCTTCATCGTATAACCGCCGGAGTTGCCCCATTGCATCACGTCATACACCGATACCAGTCCCTGGAAAACCTGTTCCTGGTTCTTGTAAAAATTATCTTCCAGCTCCGTGCCCTTGGGTTCCAGTTCGAGGAAACTTTTGCTGCACGAAGCGCTTGCTATGAACCCGCCGATCAGTACGGGCCACCATTTTATATTGATTCGTTTTGCTTTCATTACTCAGGATTTTTTGTGGAATTAAAAACCAATGTTAATACCTGCCATCAGGGCGCGGGCCTGCGGATAAATACCCCTGTCCGTACCATAGCTGTCACCACCGATCTCAGGATCAAAACCATTGTATTTGGTAAAAGTGAACAGGTTATTGCCGGTGAGGTACACACGCACTCTGGTTAGCCCGGTTTTCCTAATAATGTCCTGTGGCAGTGTATAGCCGATCTGCAATACCTTGATGCGGAAATAAGAACCTTCCTGCAGGTAGAAATCTGAACTGCGGCTGAAATTCTGGTTGGGATCATTGAATACCAACCGGGGGAACTTATTGGAAGTGCCTTCGCCTGTCCAGCGGCTCAGTGCTTCTGTGGTCCAGTTGGCGGTAGGCAGGTCAAAACGGCGCAGCGCCTGGAATACTTCGTTGCCGGCCACGCCTTGTCCAAATACCAGCAGGTCAAATCCTTTCCAACTGGCTTCGGCTGTGAAACCAAAACTTACATCGGGCGTAGGATCGCCAATGATCGTACGGTCATCATTATTAATCTGGCCATCGGCATTATAATCCACAAACCGGATATCGCCGGGCTGTGCATCGGGTTGCAGCAGGCCGCCGTCTTTATTCCGGTAATTCGCTACTTCATCATGGGTCTGGAAAAGCCCATTCGTTTTAAAGCCAAAGAAAGAGCCAATGGCATAGCCTACGGAGGTACGGGTCATCTCCACACCCTGCGGACCAAACTTCTGTCCTTCCAGGAACTTCTTATCTGCTCCGAGGTAAGTCACCTCGTTCTTCAGGTAAGAGACATTGCCACTTACGCGGAAGTTGACATCGCCGATTTTATTATTATAACCCAGTTCCAGCTCCACACCACGGTTCTCCATGTCCGCGATATTGCCGATAGGACCTGTGTTGCCGGCATAACCCGGTACAGAAATGCCCAACAGCATGCCGCTGGTCTTCTTATTGTACACATCAAATGTGAGGTTGAAATTTTTGAACAGCACCGCATCAAAACCGATATTGATCTGCGATGTTTCTTCCCACTTCAGGTCGGGGTTGGAAATGGCATTCGGGCTTACGCCATTGATCAGCACCGGTGTTTGTCCAATGGTATAATTCCTGCCACCGCCCACCGTAGAGAGGTAACGGAAATCACCAATGCGGTCATTACCGGTCACGCCATAAGAGCCCCGTATCTTCAGGAAGCTCACCGCTTCAGTAGCAGGGAAGAATGCTTCACGCGAAGCTACCCAGCCTACGGACACAGAAGGGAACACGCCGTATTTGTTATTGGGGCCAAACTTGGATGATCCGTCACGGCGTACCAGGGCTGTTAACAGGTACTTGCTGTCATAATTATAAATAATACGGCCATATAAAGAAGACAGGGATTCCTGGTACTCACCGCCCCAGAAGAACTGGTTGGTTTGCGGAACCGGGAATGCCAGGGAGGCATCTTTGATATCATTGACTGGGATACCCCGCTTGGTACCACCTTGTGATTTACCGGTGTTCTTTTGGGCGGTGGTACCCACCATGCCGGTAACATCATGTTTGCCGATGGCGCGGTGGTAAGAGAGTTGGTTTTCCCACACCCAGAATACGCCGCGGTTCGATTCACGGGTATAGCCATTGAGCGTAACCTGGTTGGTGGTATTAAGGTAATGTACCGGGGAGAAACTTTCATTGCCCCAGAAAGCGAGGTCGGTACCGATCGTACTGCGGAGCCTTAACCCTTTAATGGGTTCTACTTCGCCAAATACATTGGCCACGATCTTATCCGACCAGTTATTGCCCTGCGCTACTTTTAAAGCAGCTACGGGGTTTAGTATCTCTGAGGTAACAATATTGGAAATACCATAGGGGTTGCCATTTGCATCCCGTACTACAGGATAATCACTGTAGGGGCTTGAGTTGATCAGTGCCGGATCGGTAACGATCAGCGGCGTAATAGGGTCCATATTAATGGCCCGGTTGAGCGGGGTGCCCCATTCGCCATTGGTGCCTACACCTACAGAAGAAATGCGTGTATAACCAATATTGTTGCCAAAGGAGATGGCATTGGTGATCTTATGGGTGGAATTGAAACGGACCGTAAACCGCTTGAAATTGGAGTTGGACGGTGCTACAATACCTTTCTGGTCCAGGTAACCGAAGGACGCATAATAAGTTGATTTGTCAGAACCACCCATCAGGCTCAGGTCATGGTTCTGGATAGGAGCGCCGTCATCAAAAACCTGGCTTTGCCAGTCGGTCCCTTTGCCAAAGGCTGCCGGATCAGCAAAGCGGGGCGCCTGGCCATTGGCCACATACGCTTCATTGAGCAATGTGGCGTATTGGGTGGCATTGAGCAGGCTCAGCTTACGCCATGCTTTTTGCGTACCATAATAACCATTGTAGTTAACGGCTATCTTGCCGCTTTTACCTCTTTTGGTGGTAACCAGGATTACCCCATTGGCCGCGCGGGCGCCATAGATGGCTGCAGAAGCGGCGTCTTTTAATACTTCAATGGATTCAATATCATTCTGGTTCAGGTACTCAATACCGCCGCCGATCTGTACGCCATCTACAATGTACAGCGGATCACTGTTACCGATGGTGGTGGTGCCACGGATGCGCACGGTAGAGCCTGCGCCGGGCTGACCGGAACTGCTGGTGATCGTTAAGCCCGATACCCGCCCTTGCAGCGATTGTTCAATACGCTGTACAGGCATATTCTCCAGGTCGCTCGCCTTTACCCGGGATATGGCGGTGGTAACGGCCCCTTTCCGCTGGGTACCATAACCTACTACCACCACTTCATCCATACTGCCGGACCTTTCTTCCAGCGTAATGACGATGGCGCCGGCGTCACGGACCACGAATTCCTGTGTGGCCATGCCAATATGGGAAATGATCAGGGTGCTACCTGCTTTGGGAAGGGTAATAGAGAACTTGCCCTGCGCATCGGAAGTGGTGGCAGTTTCAGTTCCTTTTACAGTGATGGTAGCGTTGGGTACCGGCAGGCTGGCACTTTTACTGGTTACCGTTCCGGTAACGGAGATGGTTTGTGCATAGACCTTACTAATAAGCAGTGTCTGGAATAGTACTGCAAGGCTTAGCAGTACAACTTTCATTTTCATAAGCAAACAATTTTGGTATGATGGAACAGGCAATAAGGGAAAACATCTACCCGATTACACAAGGGTGTTTACGTAGCTTTCCCCGCTTCCTAAAATTATTAATCAGTACTGCAAGCGCATATTTTGTAACTACATCACTACTACATCATCCCGTTATAAGTCAATAAAAACAGTCTTTTAGGCTACAACAATACTACATCATCAAAAAAATGTTACTTTCACATAGACCAACCTGCTTATGAAGAGATCAAAACGATTGCTGCTGTTACTGATTACAGCGGGCTTCACCTGCTACGGGCAAAACACCATCGGTTTGCCGGAGATCATCAACTATTCTAAACATATTTATGGTGGTGGCACCCAAAACTGGGACATTCAGCAGGATGCAAACGGTATTATGTATTTTGCTAATAATGAAGGTGTGCTCAGTTTTGATGGCACTCACTGGCGTATCTACCCCTTGCCCAATAAAACCATTGTCCGCTCCATCGCCATCGGGAAAGACAAGCGGATCTATGCAGGCGGGCAGGATGAGATCGGCTATTTTTCCCCTGATTCTACCGGCCGCCTCGTCTTCACTTCCCTCAAACACCTGATACCTGATAAGGAGCGCTCCTTTGCCGATGTCTGGGATATCATTCCCTGGGGCAATGATATTTTCTTCCGTTCTGTGCATAAGATCCTGCAACTCACCAATCAAACCATCATTGTGTACCCGGCTGTATCAGAATGGGCCTTTATGGGAGTGCATGATAAACAGTTGGTTGCACAGGACATGAGTCACGGGCTGCTGAAATTCAGCCAGGGTACCTGGCAGCCTTTGATCAGGCAGGAAAACCTGCCGGCCGGATTGTACACCAGTACCCTGATACCCATGGGCAATGACAGCTCCCTGCTGGCTACTTTGAAAGACGGACTGTTTACCTTATCCGGCGGCCGTGTTACGCCCTTTCATTCGCCTGCTTTGGACATAGTGGCCAAAGAGACCGTGTATGGTGGACTGGCCCTGGAACACAATTGGTTTGCCCTGGCTACCAGCCTCGGCGGCTGCTATATTTTTAACCGGAAGGGCGAACTGATACAAAGCTTTTCCCGTAAAGAGGGACTGCAGAATAACAATATCACCAGCATCTTCCGTGACCGGAACAATAACCTTTGGCTGGGACTGGACAATGGGATAGACTTTATTGCCTATGACAATGCCATCAAACATATTTACCCGGAGAACCTGAATGAAGGTTCCGGCTATGCAGCCCTTATTCATAATAACCAGCTCTACCTCGGTACTACCAATGGCGTGTATACAGTGCCTCTTACGGATATGGATGATCTCAGTTTTGTAAAGGGCCGGTTTGCCCCGGTGCCCAATACAAAAGGACAGGTATGGGGCTTATCGGAGATCAACGGGCATGTATTACTGGGGCATCACGATGGTTCCTACCTCATTACTCCTAAGGGCGCCATTCCTGTCAATGCCAAACCGGGCTGGGGTTACTGGACTTACCTGCCGGTCAATAAAGTACTTCCTTCTGCACAGGTATTGGCGGGTACCTACCACGGACTGGAATTGCTGGAATACAGGAATGAGGCGTTTTATGCCGGCAGGACCATTGAAGGCCTGGATGAACCGGCCCGCTTTATCACTTTCGATAACAACAATATTGCCTGGGCTTCGCATCCTTATCGCGGTGTGTACCGGATTGATATGAGTGTGCGGCCTGCTCAGGTGAAACTATATGCCGATAAGGAGGGGCTGCCTTCCTTTATGAATAACCACGTTTACACCGTCAGGAACCAGGTAGTGGTGGCTACGGAAAAAGGCGTGTATACCTACAATGACAAAACCGGCAGGTTTGAAAGTTCGCCCTGGTTCAGTAATATGCTTGGCAATACCAGCATCCGTTATCTGAAAGAAGATACGGATGGCAATATCTGGTTCATTCATGAGAAGCAACTGGGCGTAGTTGATTTTTCTGCCGGAACGCCCCAGCTCGTTTACCTGCCGGAGCTGAACGGGAAAATGGTGAGCGGCTTTGAGCATATCTATACCATCAATAGCCGTAATATTTTTTTGGGGGCCGAGAACGGTTTTTATCATATTAACTATGAGCAATACCGTAAGAATAAATACTTGCTGCAGGCGCATATCAATACGGTTACTTCTACTACGGGGCAAACAGACCGGCTGATCTTTGGCGGTTACTTTGGTGAAGTGAATGATACCAGGGGGCAGGAGAGGGCGGCCATTCCCGCTATTGCCTGGAAATGGAATTCCCTTCATTTTGAATATTCATCTTCCTTATATGGCCAGCAGGCCAATATCGCCTACAGTTATCAGCTCAGGGGATTTGATAATGGCTGGTCCGAATGGTCAAAGAAAACGGAAAAGGATTATACCAACCTGCCACCAGGCTCTTATACCTTTGAAGTGAAGGCCCGTAATAACCTGGGCAATGAATCGCCGGTGAGCAGGTATACGTTCCGGGTATTGCCGCCCTGGTACCAAAGCTGGTGGGCCATGACGTTATATATTTTATTGCTATGTGCGCTGGGCTATAGTCTGTATAAGCGGCAGCAAAAGAAATTCATTCGTCAGCAGCAGCGGCATGAAGAGGAACGGAAGCGGTTGCAATACCTGCACCAGTTGGAAAGGGAGAAGCAGGACAAGGAAATTGTAAAGCTGCGCAATGAAAAGCTGGAGTCGGAAATAGACCATAAAAATAAAGAGCTGGCTTCGTCGGCCATGCACCTGGTGCAAAAAGGGGAGTTGCTCACCAGGATCAAAGAAGAGCTGATGCGTCTGAAAAAAATGCCTGCCAATGGTGATGATGGAGAAGAACTGAAAAAGTTGCTACGCATTCTCAATGAAGAAGATAAAATGGACCAGGGCTGGGAGCAGTTTGCCTTTCATTTCGACCGGGTGCACAGTGATTTCCTGGTGGCGTTGAAGGAACATTATCCGATGCTTACAGCCAATGAGATCAAATTGTGCGCCTACCTGCGCATGAACCTGTCAACCAAAGAAATAGCACAATTAATGAATATTTCTGTCCGGGGTGTGGAGATCAGCCGCTACCGCCTGCGCAAAAAACTACAAATATCTACCGATACTAATTTGTTCCAGTTCCTGATGAATATTAAGTCTGTTAATTCATGATACCGCCCCGGTTCGTGTCCCACGAACCGGCTGTTACCCAACCCTTTTTCCCCGCTATTCGTATCTCCCTTTGAACCGGATAGGGAATGCAGGTGATTTATCCACATCTGTTCATGCCGGGTAAATAGTGTTTCTGGTATTAATAATTGGCTCGAAACTTGCGTTCTCCCTATCATCCAATACCTGCCTCTTACCCTTTACTTTATGTTGATCGCATTCGTAGATCCTAATCCTGCTTGAAAAACAGTCCCAAAGCGAGTTGCTGCTTGAAACCCAAAAATCAATCTTACGTATGCGAAACTACGCCCTGTTGTGCTTATTGTTACCTGTATTCAGTGTTGCCCAGGAATCCAATCGTTTTCACCTCACTTTCTTTGGTGGAGTCGCTAATTACCAGGGTGACCTGCAAGGCAGGACCTTTACTTTTAATCAATCCAATCTTGCTATTGGCGCCGGTCTGAAATATGACCTTACACCGCACTTTGCTATCCGGACAGGCATCAACTATGGAACTGTTGAGGCGGCTGACAACCAGAGTGACCAGGCCGTTCTGCGTGCCCGTAACCTCAGCTTTCAAAGCCGCATTCTGGAAGGGAACCTGTTATTGGAGTACACGCTGTTCAATATGGAAGATAAAAAGATATCTCCCTACTTGTTTGGTGGTGTGGCCTTGTATCATTTCAATCCATATGCCTTCGATTCGTCGGGCAATAAAGTGTTCCTGAAGCCCCTGCATACAGAAGGGCAGGGACTGGTAGCCGGCAGGAAAGAATACAAGCTCACCCAGTTTGCCATTCCTTTTGGTGGAGGTATTAAATTCCGGATCACCAACAATGTGATATTGGGTTATGAGATCGGTCTGCGTAAGCTATTTACCGATCACCTCGATGATGTGAGTACTACTTATGCAGATCCTTTTGTGCTCGCCGGTCAGGACAATATAGGATTGAAAGCCGTGGAAATGTCGTATCGTGGTGGAGAGCTGAAAGATGGCGATCCCGTATATCCTGCTGAAGGCACCATCCGCGGCGGCTCCAAATACAAAGACTGGTATTACTTCCAGGGCCTCACACTAACCATTGGTTTAGGCGGTGGTAATGGCGGCTGGGGTGGAGGCAAGGGCAGTATCGGCTGTCCCAAAAATGTATATTAGAAAAAGTGATATCTCTGATACAAACCGCGGCGCTCTTATGAGCGCCGCTTCCATTTCTCCCGTACCTTTGCACCCGCAAATACAAGCGCATGGCATACAGGCATCAGCAGCATTTTATTGAGACGTTGGAACAGGCGGGCGAACTGGTACGTATTAAAACGTATGTAGATCCCAAATTGGAGATCGCTGAGATCACTGACCGCATCAGTAAGACATCCGGCGGTGGCAAAGCCCTGCTGTTTGAGAATACCGGGTATGATTTCCCGGTGCTGATGAATGCCTATGGCAGTGAGCGTCGCATGTGCCTGGCCCTGGGGGTACAACACCTCGATGATGTGGCCCGCAATATTGAAGACCTCTTCAAACTCCTGTCATCGCCCAAAGAAAGTATACTGGACAAACTGAAACTCCTGCCCAAACTGGGTGAGTTTGCTTCCTGGATGCCCAAGGTAAAGAGCGGACGAGGAGCCTGCCAGGAAGTGATCTGGCAGGGTGAAGCGGCTGATATTAATAAGCTGCCTGTGATCACCTGCTGGCCCAAAGATGGCGGCCCCTTTGTTACTTTACCGATCATTCATACCAAAGACCCTCATACCAAAATCCGCAATGTAGGTATGTACCGCATGCAGGTATTTGGTCCGCAACTCACCGGTATGCACTGGCACCGCCATAAAGTGAGCGCCAAACATTTCAGTGAATATAAGAAGCTCGGCATCAAAATGCCGGTAGCGGTAGCCCTCGGCGGCGATCCGGTGTATGCGTATTCAGCTACCGCTCCTTTGCCGGAGAATGTGGATGAATATATGCTGGCAGGCTTCCTGCGCAAGCGAAAGGTAGAGCTGGTAAAGTGTATTACGCAGCCTTCCATTGAAGTGCCAGCCGATGCCGACTTTGTGATTGAAGGATATGTAGACCCAAATGACGAACTGATCTGGGAAGGGCCTTTTGGCGATCATACCGGTTATTATTCACTGCCCGACTGGTATCCTAAGTTCCATATCACCGCTATTACACACCGCAAAAACCCGGTATATCCTGCTACCATTGTAGGCATTCCCCCGCAAGAGGATGCCTGGCTGGGCAAGGCTACCGAACGCATTTTCCTGGCGCCTATCAAGATGACGATGGTGCCGGAGATTGTGGATATGGATATGCCCGTGGAAGGCGTATTCCACAACCTGGTGATCACGAAGATCAACAAGGAATATCCCGGTCAGGGCCAGAAGGTGATGAATGCGATGTGGGGCGCCGGACAAATGATGTTCAATAAAATACTGGTGCTGGCAGATGGGAAAGTGCCCATCACAGATTATAAAACACTGGCGCAATACGTATTTAAGAACTTGAATCCGGCTACTGATATTTATTTCTCGCAGGGGCCGATGGATGTGCTGGACCATAGCTGCAGCAAACTGGGCTTTGGTGGTAAGATGTGTATTGACGGTACTGCCAAACTGGAAGAAGAAACGGATGAGAGTTTTGTGTTCCGTGTTTCGGGTTCCGGGTTGGATGATAAGCTGGTTACTTCAACATTCCCGGAGATACACAGCCTTAACAGCAGCCTGTTGGCCTACGATATTCCCTGCATTCTCATTTCCGTTCAAAAGAACCGTAAGGGGCATATCCGCGAACTGCATCAGCAGTTATGCCAGTTACCCGCCCTGGAAGGTATAAAGATGGTTCTTTATGTAGAGCATACGGTAGATGCCAATGACCTGCCGGTAGCTTTGTGGCGCTTCTGCAATAACCTGGACCCACGGCGCGACAGCATACCAACAGAACAACCTTCCCAACAAGATCCTGGTAAGAAATGGGCCTGCATGGGATTTGACGGCACCATTAAAACAAAGGCTTTTGATGACTTCCAGCGCGACTGGCCCAATATCATTGTGGCTGCCGATGAAACGATTGAATCAGTAGACAAGAAATGGTCCGCCCTGGGACTGGGCGATTTCATTCCTTCTCCATCCCTGAAGTTCAAAGGGCAGATCTATGGGGAGGAAGCAGTGGTGGAATAACTCACTGCTTCTTGATCACAATCCGTTGTGCATCATCCAGCGCTACATCGTCGAAGAATTTCTTGACAGCAGCATATTCCGCAGCTGGTATTTGCAACTGGTTCAGCATAAGTGAGGTGGCAGAAAATATAGTCTTCTGACCTTCATCATACCAGAATTTTGTTTGATAGCTGGCAAGGCCACATTTGATCTCTTTGCTCTGCGGTAAAGCCTCGATCGCAAAGCCATCGGGCAGCTTGATCATGGTCGTATCTGTTTTTACGTATGGATTCTTGAAATAATAATCCAGTTTCCGCTTATCGGCTTTCGGCAACTTCGTTTCACTCAGTTTGTATTGGCGCGGGCTGAGGAACATCTTATTGCCCGCGATAAACTCAGGTACTTTTTCTATCACCATTTCGAGTTCAGCGAGCATGTTGACCGGGTCTTCCTTCCTGGCGAAAATGAATTCATCAGGCTGCTTGTAGCCCATATAGTTGACGATAAAATCCTTTTGATCATCCTTTTTTTCATTGACCACATAGTCGATCAGCATCTTGAAATAGCCGGTAGTGTTGAACTTACTCACTACTTTACCGGAGCCATCAGGCTGAATAACGATCGTAGTCAGTACATCAAATTTATTGGCAGTAGCAACACTTTTCGGCGTAGGTACCAATACGCCCCCCTCTTCGGTGATCAACAGCGCATTCCTGTTCTCTGTACTGGAGCCCAGCATACCAAAATCGATTACCTTGTTGGTACATTCCAGCCAGATAGTGTCCTTAGGCTGAGGCACACACAGGATCACGTGGTTGAACCTGGCCATAGGGAAATTCGGATCCACAGGCGCCATGTCGTATTGCGAATTGATGAGCGCCCGGTGGCTCCTGACCCCTACAGCTTTAAGCGCTGCATGCATGTAGTTGGTCAAGCCCTTGCAATCACCATATTTCTTCTGGTCGGTAAAAGTAGCGGGCAATGATTTCCATCCGCCAATACCCAACTGTATGCTGACGTACCGAAAATTCTTTTGCAGGTAGTCATAAATGATGCGTGCTTTTTCACGGTCATCTTTTGCATCTTTTACCAGGCTTTTAAGGAATGCCTTGCGGTCTTCGGGAAGTACATCGACGCCTTTGTGTAGCTCGTTGTACCATAAGCCGAGGTTCTTCCAGGTGCTCATGTCGCCTTCGTAATCATCCATCTTGAACCGGTTGGCTGCCAGAAGGATGAGGGGATACCGGTCCGTGGGGCTCACAGCGCCCGGCTCTGTTTGAATAGCCGGCAAATTGTTGACCGACCATACATAGATCTTGTACTTATCGTCTTCCGTTACTTTAGGAGGCAATTTGATCTCCTGCTCTTTATAGCGGAGGTCCAGGCTCTTGGGTACCTTAACGGTAAAGGAGGATTGCTGTACGCCTTCATCCGGTACAATGATGCTGTATGCAGGCATGAAGAGGGAGCCTTTATATTTCTTCTCCACTTCGGTCTCGATGGTAATTGGATAGGAAGGTGCGGGAATCTTTATATAGGCCCTCTTGTCGTCATTGATAAGGTCATCGCTGCCGCCATAGGTCATCAGGTCTTTCTTCTTATACTTGTTGATCTGCTTGCCCGCCGCATCATATACTTTGATCTCTACACTTTCCAGGAAGAAGAACTTATTATCATATTGCTCTGAGAAAAATAATTTGTATTCACCGTCTGCATTCAGGATGGTGTATATTTCGTGCTTTTTTAAATAGCCCCTGTCGATATCCGTGATCTCAAAAAAAGTATTCTCATAACGCTTCACGATATTGGCATTCTTTTTAACCGGCTCAGGTATGGCTGTTACATCCAGGGAGGGTACCTGTGCCTGCAAAAGAAGCGACCATAATACAGGGGCAGTCAACAACAGTATCTTTTTCATAACCTTACTTTTTCTTGAATACGATCTGTTCGTTCAACAGATCGAACATCTTTTTATA
Source organism: Paraflavitalea devenefica (assembly GCF_011759375.1). Taxonomy (NCBI): domain Bacteria; kingdom Pseudomonadati; phylum Bacteroidota; class Chitinophagia; order Chitinophagales; family Chitinophagaceae; genus Paraflavitalea; species Paraflavitalea devenefica. The sequence continues at coordinate 220,899 of NZ_JAARML010000005.1, forward strand.
AAACTCTTTCAGCTCGCCATATTCATCCACACTATACAGGCTCTTTTTAAATTCGATCCGTATACGGGCCAGTATTTTATTGGTATTGGCATCATGAAAGATCTCCCGTATAAAGATCACCGTTTTATCGGCATTCACCAACTGGAGTGATTTAGGCAACTCATCCGGTGCATATCCTTCCGGTATATCAATATAGGTGCTGAAGTTGACATGCTGCCGGAAACCGAAATTGACATCGCTGAAGCGGTTGGTGGCAATAAAGGGGTTAGACTCATAACCGGAGAACAGGTTCACCGGTACAAAAATATAGTCGCCGGTCACAGTGGCCGGTCCCTTAAACTGCAGGTGCTGGGCCAGGGGCAGGGAATCCTGCTCCACATTTTTTACATCAATACTGTCAACGGTAACAGAAGAGCCCGGTTTGTGAAAGCCACTCAGGTACCGTTCACGGCCGCGTTTCCAGGAACGTAACCGGTCGGTGCGGGCATAATGCGTGCTGTTAACATATACATCGCCGGTTATCACATTCCCGGCGCCGATCTTCAGGGATACGGTCAGGTTCTCCCGGTATTGAAGCGTTTCATCGGTGATATTGATAATGCCGCCTTTCTTCCGGTGTACAATAAAGGCAGTGGTATTCAGGATAGGGAAGGGGACCATTTCCGGTTGCCCAAACTGGTCGGTAGCATCCAGGAAGTATTTTTTATCTCCGATTATCACTACCACATAGGTGGCATTGAACTGGTCTACAAAAGGATATTGGGTCAACACCTTTCCATGGCGTCGTTCACTCACCAGCATGGGATAAGCTTCCAGCCCGCTTTCCGTGAGCAGGTTCAGTAAAATGAGGTTCACATCAGTGATATTGCCGGTTTTCTTGCTCCAGGCTGTTTTCACGCCTTCCATAGTGCTGTAACCATTATAGCCGTTCCAGTTCATATAATTACGTGTATAATTATATACCCGCTTCATTTTTTCCACGGGAGAAGGCAAGGCTTTCATTTGCGTGGTAAACTCTTCCGTGCCGCTGATGTTTTTGCCGATCTGGGCACCGAAATAAGAAGCTGTATTCAGCTCACGCGTTACCTCATCCCAGGAGGTCATATACTTTTGCCGGCCAAATCCACTGTTGTTGAAGGCCGCTAATTGGAAAGTTACCCGTTGCAGGTAATCTTTCCGGGCATCCATATAGGGTTCATCACGCAGACCGGCAATGTCGCGCATTTCAAAGATCGTTTTGCCTTCACTGGGCTTTTTGTCTACTTTCATTTCCAGTTGATCGCTTTTATATACCATGTAGGCAAACTCCGTATTGGGTGGAACGGTCAAGGTATACTTGCTTAGCACTACCGGCAGTTCCTGCTGGAATTGCCAGTCATCCAGGCCACCGTAGTGCTTCATCGTACTGCGGTATTTGTATTCTATGATGCTGCCTGGTTTAACGCCAGGAAAAGTGAATTTCTTCCGGTGAACCAGTTCATTGCTGGACTCCGTAAAAATAGCCTTCCTCTCCAGGTGCTGGATGGTATGATTGCCGGATGCATCAAAGTTGAAGGCCAGTGCTTCAATATCGTCAATCGATTCAAAATCATTCCGTACATAATAGGGGATAGCCACATTGGCATATTCAAGCCCTTTCTCTTTCAGTATTTTGATACGGATATGACGATAGGTGATCAGGTGACGGTCATCATCATAATCCGATACGGCTTCGTCAATCAGTACAATGGCATCGGCTTCCTTGTCGAAGGCGCATACCTTCATGGCCCGCTCTTCATTCGTCAACTGCGCCCAGGTTTCAAATTCCGGTTGTGCCCATACTGTTATACAACCTAATAACGGCAGGATCATCAATGCTGCATGTCGACATAGCCGGTTCATCATACCGCGTGTTGCATTCATGTACGTCAGGATTTAGCTTTTTTACGGATCGCGTATTGCTCATTCAGCAAGGCGAATAACTGCTTATAAAATTCCTTAAAATCCGGGTATTCTTCTGCTGTATAAAAAGGTTTTTTAAATTCCAGCGAAATACGCACCGCCAGCGTGTTCTTTTCCGCATTGATCCGGCGGGTAATGGAAATGCTGGTATCCGGCATGATCATCCGTATACTTTTGGGCAGGGCCTCAAACTCATAGGTCTCCGGTATCGTGATATTGGCTACTACCTGGTAATTCTGGTTGGTGCCAAAGAAAACATCGGAAAACCGGTTGTCTGCCACAAAAGGATTTTTTTCCAGGCCGGTAAACAAGTTAACGGAAAAGTATTTATAATCGCCTGAGCTGTTCACCGGCTGGCTGAACGATGCGTTCTGTATCAGGGGCAGGCTGTCAATATCTTCATTCTCAATGCGCAGGGAATCTATTTTGATACCGGAGCCGGTGGAAGTGAAGTATTCTTCTATGAACTTATCTTTCCCTTTTTTCAGTATGGGCATACAGGTAACGCGGGAATAATCGTAGGCTGTAACGCTGGTCTCGCCTTTCATAAGTCCCTGCTCATCCACATCGGCCCTTACCACCACCGTTTTTTTGAAGTGTGGTTTTTCATCCCACAATACACGCCATCCCCATTCCCAGGTATCTATTTTTTCGATCACCAGCCCTTCTGAATACATGACTTCATAGGGGATCAGGTGGGAAGGGGTGTATTTTTCCGTGGCATCCAGGATATAATTGTTCTCGCCAATCGTTACATAGGCCAGCACTTTGTTGAACTGCTGCCAGTGGGCTACGCCTGTATTTACCCGCCCGTTGCTCCTGGTGCTTACCAGCAGGGGCGATGCTTTCAGGCCGGCATCTTTGAGCAGGTTCACCAGGATGAGGTTGATCTCGCCATTGGTACCCTTCTTATCCTTCCAGGCGCTCTTTACTCCATTCAGCGCCCAGATATTGCCATACCCGTTCCACTCCATGTTCTTCCGCACGTAGTTGTGGATAGTGACCATTTTCTGGTAAGGATCTGTCTGCTTTTTAAGGGCTTCGTCCAGGTCGACAGTGCGGGGTATTTCCCTTTTCAGTTGTATGCCAAAGTCTTCATCTTCCATCAATCCCCGGATGATCTGTGGCCAGGTACGCACAAAGCTGCGCCGGGGTGCGCCGGGAGGATTAACGGCGATCAGTCTTGTTTCGATCCGCTGCAGGTAATCGTCCTCACAGGTGATATAGGGTTCGTCCCGCAAGGCCGGGATGTTCGACATGGTGAGGACCTTGATGTTCCGCCGGCTCTTGTTCTCAGATTTCTGTTGTACCGGCAGCACGCACATAGGCGTGGAAACAAATTCCACTTCTTCGGGAAAGTCTGCCCGGTACCGGCTGTACTTCACCGGGATTGATTTCTGGAAATACCAATTGGTGAGGCCAATATTGGTATGAGTATATTTGTATTCAATGATACTGCCTGCCTTTGCTTCGGGGAAAGTAAATACCTGTTCAGAAAACCTTTTATCAATCGGCTTTTCGTAGATCAGCTTTTTCTCCACCTTCGTGGTAATGATATTGCCGGCTGCATCCAGGTTATACGTCTGGGCAGTAAGGCCCTTGATGTTTTCATCGTTGCGGTAACTATGATATGGAATGTGTATATCGGCGGTTTTTAGCCCCTTATCCTTGAAGATCTTGATCCGTATATGGCGTACCAATTCGATGGATCCCATATTGTCACAATAGGCTTCTGCGGCATCGAACAGCACCATGGCTTCGGCATCTTTGTCAAAATCGCATTCTTTTAACTGGAGATCTGCCTTCTCAACAGTACCAAATGCAGGAATGTCTTTGTCCCGTTGGGCAAAAACCGGCAAGGAAAGCCCTATTACGGCAATCAGGGCAAGCGTTTTTCTCATATTTGGGGTTTAGTTTTTTGAACCTGGGAGGCTCTGCCGGATCTATAGTCTGGCATATAACGCAGGAATTGTCCCGCTATTATTCAGGAACCTTTAACAGGAATAATTATTTAAATATTGGCATATATGAATATGGCTGGTTAGTTTTGCCAATGGAGGTGGTTGGTTGGGAATGGACAGGCAGCATGAATAAGGTACGAAATACCTTTGGTTTTGGAAGGGTTGCATACTAAGGGGTTTATTCGACAGCAATTAACGAAAAAAAATCTTAATAAATATTAAAAATAGCACTTGATCATGTTCGTGAAAACATCTGTTATGGTGATCTGCTGGGTAGCAATGGCCGGTTTAGGGTATTCCCAGACGAAAAAGCCTGCGCCGGTTAAAACAATGGGCGCCAAACCCGCTGCTGCAAAGGCTAAGAGCCCTGTTAAGCCAACGGGGCAGAATACCCTGTTGTGGGAAATTTCAGGCAATGGATTGCAGCAGCCTTCCTACCTGTTTGGCACCATGCATATTTTGTGCGATAAGGATGCCACGCTGAGCCCTAACCTTAAAAAAGCGATCAAAGATGTGCAGGTGATCTATTTTGAGCTGGACATGGACGACCTGGCAGAAATGATGAGCGCCCTGAAATACCTGCGCATGAATGATGGAAAAAAGCTGTCGGACCTGCTGACCCCGGAAGAGTATGCGCGTGTGGAGAACTATTTCAAAACCCATAAAACACCCATGCCCCTCTCTTTTATGAGCCGTTTTAAGCCTTATTTCGTTTCCAGCCTCATCGGAGAGCAGGTAATGACCTGCGAGGACGGACAGAAAAATGGCATGGAACAGCAGATCATGAAGGAAAGCCAGCAGTATGAGAAGGAGATCAAAGGGCTGGAAACACCGGAGTTCCAGGCCGGACTGTTTGATAGCATTCCCTACGACAAACAGGCCAAAGACCTGGTATCCTATATTGACAGTATTGACAGCTATAAGAAGGTAACCCTCGAAATGGTGGATGTATACCGCAAGCAGGACCTGAAACGCATGGATTCCCTGGTAAGCAAAAGCGATCCGGGCCTGGAAAAATATATGGATCTGTTGCTATATGGCCGTAACCGCCGCTGGGTAACTGCCATGCCCGATATCATGGGACCCCGTTCTGCCTTATTTGCTGTGGGGGCCGGTCACCTGACCGGTGAGCAGGGTGTGATCAATCTGCTGAAGAAGAAAGGGTATAAGTTGACGCCGTTGAAGAACTGATAAAAAGGCAAGTGGTGAATGGCGAGTAGCGAGTGGAGGAAGTTATCAGCAAACAATTAAGCATAATAAAAAACAAAATAGCTAGCGGTAAGTGGCCAGGGATATACCCGCAAAAGCCCACTTGCCACTAGCTATTTACCATTTACTTCTTAAAACTGCTCCAGTCCGCTGAAAAAGAAGCTGCCTTCAATAGCGGCATTCTCATCACTGTCACTACCGTGAACAGCGTTTTCACCTACAGAAGTAGCATATAATTTACGGATGGTACCTTCATCTGCCTGGGCAGGATTGGTAGCACCGATCAGTTTGCGGAAAGCAGCCACCGCATTTTCCTTTTCAAGGATAGCGGCAATGATAACGCCACTGCTCATAAAAGTGACCAGTTCGCCATAAAAAGGGCGCTCCTTGTGTACGGCATAGAATTCGCCGGCTTTTTCAGCACTCAGCTTAGTTTGCTTTAAGGCTACGATGCGGAAACCTTCTTTCGTGATCTTGTCCAGGATAGCTCCGGCATGACCATTTTTCATTGCATCGGGCTTAATCATCGTAAACGTGCGGTTACTCATATAGTTTTACTCAATTTTGGCCGCAAATATAGAGAAACGTTTCGGGTTTGGTGTTTGGGGTTCCGGGTTCTTTTGCTTTACCAATCAGTAACCAGTATACCTGAAGCTAAAAAATGCGGCAGCAACCCGAAACCCCAAACCCGAAACTCAAAACTCAAAACTTTAAACCCGAAACAGTTGGCCGTTGGACTTTATTTCCGCAACTTTGCCACCATTTTATGCAACCTATCCAGGAATTATATCCTTTACTTCATACGCCGCGTACCGTGGTGATTACCATGCATCAAAAGCCCGACGCCGATGCCATGGGATCAGCCCTGGGACTCTACCATTTCCTGCAACAGTTCGGACACCGGGTAACGGTGATCTCACCCACCAACTGGGCCAGGTGGCTCAACTGGATGCCGGGCTGTGATACCGTAGTGGATTTTGAACTGTACCGGGAGAAGGCAGAAGGTATCCTGGACCAGGCAGAATGGCTCTTTTGCCTGGATTTCAATGTATTACAGCGTACCAAGAACATGGCCCCCAAAATAAGGTCCTTGTCTTGTACCCGTATTTTGATTGATCATCACCAGCAGCCTGAGGTAGCCAGCTTTGCCTATGGCATCAGCGATACGGCCAAAAGCTCTACCTGTGAAATGGTGTACGATTTTATTACCGGCTCCGGCCATGGCGATAAGATCAATACAGACATCGCAGAATGCCTCTATGCCGGTGTAATGGCCGATACAGGTTCTTTCCGTTTCCCGGCGGCCAGCGCCCACGTGCATGCCATGGTATCGGACCTGAAAGGGCGTGGGCTGAACCATACCCAGGTACACGAAAACATTTATGATAACTTCCTGGAAAACCGTTTACGGTTTATCGGTCATGTACTCCTGCACCGCATGGAAATATATTATGAGTACAATACGGCCCTGATCGCGATCTCCAAGAAAGACCTGCTGCGTTATGAAGTCAAGACCGGCGATTCTGACGGACTGGTCAATTACCCGCTCAGCATCCAGGGCATCAAACTGGCGGCCCTGGTCATTGACCGGGATGAGGAACGCAAATGGAGTTTCCGCAGCAAGGGCGATTTTGATGTGAATACTTTCGCGCGTAATTATTTTGAGGGGGGAGGGCACTATAATGCATCCGGCGGACGCAGCAGCGCTTCCCTGGACCAAACTGTGCAGGACTTCCTCGAAGCCATGAAAAAAAGCGCATTACAATTACAGGATTAATGAACACTATATAATTGCCGCTGGTGAAGTGGCAGGTGACCTATAAAAAACAATTAACTCAAATGAAAAGAACAACGATTCTTCTTGGTAGCCTGGCAGTCATGCTATTAATGGCAGCATGTTCAGGCGGTGGCTTTAAGAAAACACGCAGCGGCCTGTTATACAAAGTAATATCTGACGGCAAAGGAAAAACCGTACAAAGAGGGCAGGTCATGAAGTTTCACGTTTCACAGCGCATAAAAAGTGGTAGCAAAGACACTTTGCTGGGAGAAACTTATGGCAAAATGCCCCAATATGCGCCGGTTGACAGCATCGGACCCATGTACCACCCTGCAGAAATATTCCCCCTCCTGCGCAAAGGCGATAGCGCTGTAGTGGTAATGCTGGCCGATACCCTGTTTAAAAAGAACCCCGGTGGTTTACCTCCCTATATCCACAAGAAGGATAAGATCTATATCACCTTTAAAATACTGGATGTGTTCACTGCTGACAGCCTGGCCCAGAAAGACCAGACAGCGGAAGGTATGAAAGAGCAGACCCGTCAGCAGGCAGAACAACAAAAGCTGGCTGAAGAAGGCATTAAACTGAGACCCCTTGCCGTAAAGGAAATTGAAGACTACCTGGCTAAGAATAAGATCAGCTACCAAAAAACAGCCAACGGTACGTATGTACAGATCAAGGACCCGGGTAACGGCGTTCAGGCTGATTCCGGTAAAAAGCTTTCTGTTAAGTACGTTGGTAAACTGTTCCCTACCGGTAAAGAGTTTGAAAGCAATACGTACGATGGACTGGTACTGGGTACTGGCTCTGTGATCAGGGGATGGGATGAAGGACTGGCTTTCTTTAAGAAGGGCGGTAAAGGAACTTTATACATTCCTTTCTTTGAGGCTTATGGCGACAGGCCCGGCCCCGGCGGCAAACCCCATGCAAGCCTGATGTTTGATGTGGAAATCGTGGATGTAACAGATGCCCCCGCTGCTCCTGCTGCGCCCGGCCCTGGTGCACCCCCTGCAGGCGAACCGCACACCAATCACTAAACAGTGGATGCATAAATTATTGAAAGGCAGTCTGTAAGGGCTGCCTTTTTTAATGGGCTCATAATCTATTATCATGGTGTTCAATTGATTATCCGTCCCGGAAAACTTACTTTCTCTTTTCCGGGCTTTGCTACTTTTATTCCGCCCAGGTTCGTAGGGACATGAACCTCGGCGGTGGGCATGCAGGCAAGGTAAATTATAAAACATTGAATGTCAATAAAAAACTAAAAGAGTTGAGGTTGCTTATGCAAGCGTGGGAGGATCCACGGCTGTATAGAGGCTTCACTTCGAAGGAAGTACGGATGCATATCGCTATAAGGTCGCTGTAAGGTCGCTGAAACGTCGCCGGAAGGCCGTTGAGAGGTTGTTATAATGATGCGGGAAGGGATGGTCTTTTTTCACCGCAATCGGATGGGACTAATATATTATATGTATATTTAATCATATAAACCATACTCTATAACAATTTACAAAATCCAAGCCTTATGGCCAAATTAAGACCCTCCCTTATTAAGATCCAGGGAACCCTTATGGGGGTTACTATTGTCAACAGCAAACGATATGGAGAACATGCCCGGGCCGCGCGGGGTACTTATAAGCCTGTTACTATTAACGATGGATTGGTTCAAAGCGGTGAACGGCTGCAGAACAGTAACAGGCCTGCCAAACTAATTTTTGATGCCGTGCGTGATGAGCACAAAGATGGCGGCTTTTGGACCGACCTGTTGTCTGTTTTCCGGAAGCAACTGAAAGAAGATAAGCGCTTTAGTTTTAAAGGACTGCTTAAGCTGGAGTGTAGCAAAACACACAAACTGGACAGTTTGCTGCATAGGCAGTTTGAAATTGATACTATTAGTGCAGCCAATACACTGGATGTTACAGTAACCCTGCTTCAACATCCTAAGTGGGACCGAAAACTTTACCTGGATGGCTACCAGTTGGGTGTTACAGCGGTGTATCCTGATTTCAATGCAGACACTGTTTGCAAAGCAACAGCCCGTACGCCAGTGATCCTGTTCAAGCAGGAATTGACGCCGCTGCATTTTCAATTACCCATGCCCGCAACAGATGCTCCCTGGGTTTTGTTTATGCATGTAGCTGCCAGCCGGAAAGGATATATTTATGATTTACCGCAACATAAAGGGATGGCTATTGTAAAGGTGCGTAGTGAACCTCCTGCTGAAGATGCTTCGAATGTTTTGCCGGTTGGACATGCTTAGGGGGTGATTTCATTCATCTTGAAGAAACTATTTTCCGGCAGGGTTGGGAGGTTCCCCGAATCGTTCCTGTAAGTTTTGCCCATAAAACAGGTATAAACACCTTCGGATGTTTCAATAATTTTTTGTGCTTTCGGATCAATGAACGATTCCGTTATAACATTTGTTTTTGTAGAATTTAAGAGGGTTTGATTGATTACAAGGTTGTGACTGATGGGGCGAAGCTGTCCCTTTAGTTGTCTTGTTCAAAAAATAATTATTATTAAATTTACTCCTAAAACATTTTATGCCCCTCTATACTATGTCCGAAGTTCATCATCAACTTATTTGCCAAAGCTTTCATGCTATTTTCAGTAACAAAGGATATATGGGCTCCATTGCAGAAAAAGCAAAAATTAATTACCAAACAAAAGGCGGGCACAAGGTGAACAAGCAAAACAGGCTACATTATTTTGCTATTGGCCATGCATTCAGGCAAATAAATACCAAAGCTATTTTCAAGTGCCAACTGGATGAAGATGCTCAAATGGAATTGCCAACAGCATTTCCTGCTTTACAGAGCAACAAGTTTAATTTCACAGAAAATACGACAGATTATTTATTGCAGTTAATCGATGACCTTAGAAATCTTAATGCACATTGCCTGCATGATTTTGAAAAAATAAAAGTCAGCAATATTGATAAACGCGTTGTTGATTTCCTAAAAGAAAGTTTTGAATTGGCGCTTATACAATCATGCTACAAACTTAAAGTGCAGAATGCGGAGAACAAAAATATTATTCTTACAGACGAAGAGAAAAACAAGATATTGGAAGATGTTATTTCTCCATCAGATGAATCTGCGCTCATAGATTTTGTTCGAAATATATTTTACCAGACTATTTATACGAACCCCTATAATAAGTTAAAGCAGGAACAGCAAAAGCACAAGGATTTTATTGACCAGTTTAAAACCAAGGCCGCCCTGATTGAATGGATATTGTTTAAGGATTTGAAAAAAGACTTACCCTGGATATTGAATAAAGATGGCGAAGGTAGATCTGGAAATCACAGGCATACGCTTATTACAATACCTGCGGGGAAGTACCTGAGTTATGAAGCCTGCTTGTTTATGCTGACCATGTTCCTGTATAAGAATGAAGCCAATTTGTTAATACCAAAACTAAAAGGGTTCAAGAAAAATGGAAATGTGCAGGATGAGAGTAAACTGGAGGTATTCAGGCTTTTTGCCAAAAAATTCAAAGGACAGGATATTGACAGTAATGAAAACCACCTGGTAAAATTCAGGGATATTATACAATATCTTTCAAGGTATCCGCTTGCATGGAATAAAGAACTTGAAAATGAAAATAATGCCGTATGCGAAGAATTAAAAAGGCAAATTCGAAAACTTGAATTAGAAAGGTTATACCCTGATTTTAAGAATGAGGGAAAATTTTACTTATATGCTAACGAAATGCTTTGGGGAGAAGGAAACATTCGCAATTGCGGATTGACAGACGAAGAAATTATACTATACGAATATGAGATTTTTGTGCATGACGAAGTGAAAAACTATGATAATGAGCTGGAAAAATTGAAAGATAAGTTATTAAAAACAAGTCAGGATTCAAAAAAAGAAAAAATACAAAGCAATATTAGAAAAGTAAATGCAAAAATTGATAGAATTGTAGATGCCGGAGGAGAAATGTACAATCGGCGCACAGAGGAGCTAAAACTAAAAATAAAGCATAACACCTTGTACCAAACTTATGGCAGGAACCAGGACCGATTTATGGAATTGGCGATAAGATTTCTTGCAGAGCATAATTATTTTGGAGGATATGCCCGGTTTAAAATGTATCAGTTTTACACCGTGGAAGAGCAGGAGCAATATCTGAAAGAACAATATGGTACAATCAATTTCGATAAACTGAAATTTCATGGCGGCAAGCTTATACATTTCGATACTTTCCCTAATCATCTTTCAAAATACCCTGATTGGGATATGCCGTTTGTTATTGAAAATAATGCAGTGTATATAAAATTACCCGGTAATAACAGGATCATTTGCCTGCAAAGGGGATTGGTAATTTATTTACTGGAACATGCTTTGAAAAAGGATCCAATCGAAGAAAGAGGCAGTACTTTACTAACCTATTATTTGCAAGCCCGCCATAAAGATTTTTCAGATGCTGTAAGTGTTCTGCAAGAACAGGATACAATTACCACCGAACAAAAGACCGGGTTCAAAAAAATACTTCCCAGACGCTTGCTTAATCAATATGCGCCCGCTATAGATAACAGCGAAAATATTTCTGCTTTTAAAGCCATTCTTGTAAATGCAGAAACAAGCGAACAACGTTATGCAGAATTATGGCAAAAGGCAAGGAAGACAGACTATCTTAAAGAATTTGAAAAGAAAAACAAAGGCAAAAACTTTAAACTGAACTTTATAAGAAAAGCCTGGAATATAATGTACTTCCGGGAAGTATATATGAGCAGCAAAGCCTTCTCAAAGCAACAGGAACAGGATACGCAAAAAAATAAGGAACATGAAAAAGGGCATCATAAAAGCCATCATATAACCAGGGAAGGGTTTAATAACTTTTGCAGGTGGATGTATGCTTTTGATGAAGCGCCAAAGTATAAATCATTTTTGCGTGGTTTGTTTGAACAGAAAAACTTTTTAGACAATGCGGAGTTTGCCAGTTTGTTTAATCAAAGCCGTTCGTTAAATGAATTATATATAAACACAAAGAAAAAATATGAATCCTGGCTTAGTAATCATGCAACCAGCGCAACGCCAGCAAAATACCAGTTTGATAATTATACAAGCTTATTGTCTGAGGGCGTAATTCATGTCAATGTTTCGCATTTTGTAAATTATTTGAAACAAAAGAGGGAAATTGGTACAAATGGTGATGGCGCTCTTTTATTCAAAAGCCTGGAAAATACAAGCCATTTAATCAGCAGTTATTATTTTGACAGGACTTATAACAAACAAACTGACAAAAAAATAAAAAAGCTTTTTAGCGAGTTAAACCAAAGTAAACTGGAAGACTGTCTTTTGTATGAAATGGCAATGTATTATTTTAAGGAAGACGATAGAGTAGCTACTCATATAAAGAATAATGTACTTGATATTTTGCAGCAGGATATTGTATTTACGGTAAACAAGGGAGCTACAAGCCAATATAACATTATTGTTCCGTTTAAGGATATTGATAAATACAGACAGTTAAATGCAGGTAAGCAAAGCTCCGACTTTATTAAAGAACTGCCTCTATATTTAAAGGAGGTTAAAGGAGAAAAAGCAATAAAACCTGTTTGGGAATTTTATGCAAAAAGCAATAACTCAATTACGATCGCTCATGTAAATACCGTTAACAGCCACCTTATAAAAGCTGCATCCGGTTTTATTAAATGCATTATGTCGCTTGAAGAATATTATATATGGAAACAATCTCTTATGTTGGCCAATAGTAACAGACTTGATATAAGAGATATTACGTGCTTGTATAACGAGTATTTGAAGAATGACAAGGAAATAAGAGACCGTGCACTGCATTTCAATCTTCCCTATGGGAAAGATGGAAGATTGAAAAACTACCAGGTAGCCGTCATTGACTTTGAGAAACTTTTTATTAAGAAAGAAGTTTCATCGCGTATTCAGCAATACAATGACCTTGGTTTTATGCAGCAGCAGGTTACGGATATCTTTCTTAACCAGCTTCATAATGAATATTTTGATAGGGCCGGTAAAGAAACAAAAGACAAAAAAATAAAAGCCGGGGAAGCAAAAGAAAAATATTTTTCTGAAGTTATAAAACCTGTTTTGCAACATGGATAAATTGTCGCTTTACGAATTTCTTTCCTTTTTTCTGCCGGGTATAACAGTCATATATATAATGTACCAGGTAATGCCTGCCGGATACGGTTTTTTGAAGCCTTCTACCGACCTGCTGGATGGTTTAATGATAAGTATTATTGCACTGGCAACAGGATTGCTGGTGCACAGTATTAGTTTTTTGTGGCTGAAATATAAATGGTATAAGTGGCTTGTGTACCCGAGTGTTAATTGCATCGTTGCAAAGGACAAGGAAACTATAAAAATAAATTACAGGAAATTAAAGGAGAACGAAGAACATAAAAATGATACGGCAGAAGAAATATTTGACAAGGCATATTGGTATCTTGAATACCACGGCAAAATTGATACGGCCAAAATGTTCCAATCTATGTATTTCTTTTTAAGAAATATGGTAACACTTTGTTTGCTGATGATACCTGTCCTAAGTTTAAGTCTTATTTTCTTTTACTCTTTTAATACTATTCTATTTATTGTCATACTCTTTTTGTCACTTTTTGCCATAAGCACAATAGCAAATTTTTACAGGCGCAAAATGGTAGGCAGAATATTTGGCAATTATGTTATTGCATTGAAAACCTAACTCTGTACTCTATATGTTTCACATAAGAGGTGCATTTTTATATCGTAAAATGCGATATAACCAATTTATTTAAAAGCAGTTCTGCAAATGCTGTTGTAACTGCTCTTTGTTTGAAGGGTAAAAACAACGGAACAGTATGATATAATCTATAATATTTTGTTGTAACTGCTCTTTGTTTGAAGGGTAAAAACAACTGAGAAGACTTCCTTTTGTATATCCGTTAAGTTGTAACTGCTCTTTGTTTGAAGGGTAAAAACAACATGTATGATTACGCTATTTAAATGCCTCTTGTTGTAACTGCTCTTTGTTTGAAGGGTAAAAACAACATCAATGGTTTTACATACGACTATCAATTTGTTGTAACTGCTCTTTGTTTGAAGGGTAAAAACAACCATACCTTCGGTACGTTCCATCACCAAACGGTTGTAACTGCTCTTTGCTTGAAGGGTAAAAACAACTTCCATTGGAGAATTTAATATAGGCGGAAGGTTGTAACTGCTCTTTGTTTGAAGAGTAAAAACAACTGTTCGGAGATAGGCGTAAGAAAGACTGTCTGAACCCATTATCCTACAGGCAGGTGCCCATTTCGGGCGGCATCCCGCTGTTGCGGGACAAGCTCTAAAGGCGCCGTAGCCTATGCACAAAACCAGGGCTACAAAGCGACAGCCCCGCTGGGGCTGGATTGGCCTATCCAACCAATGCTCCCCCGGTATGGGAACTGCCGCCGAATTTGCAGCAATGACTGAAGGAGGAAGAACAGTCAGGAGTCTGGAGCCGGGAGTCTTGAGTTCAGAGTCAGGAGCAGGATGCGCTACAACTAATGCGGGGTATGAAAAGCCTGTGCAGGTATGGGTAATCAATGAGAGCGGTCAACTGGTTTTTAGCGGACCAGCCCCTGGTATGTATTTTTCTTCTGATATACCTATAGTCAATTGTCTTTCTTCAACTCCATTTGCAGGATTGGGAAGTCTTTCCCTTCTGCGTCCTTCTCTAAGCGGTTAACCACCCGGAATCCTTTTTGCAGGTAAAAGTGCAATGCCTGTGGATTGTCTTCGTTAACATCTACCTGGGCCACCTGGTGATTGGTAATGGCAAAATCGGTGAGCAGGCTGCCATAGCCTTTTCTGAAATGGTCTGGGTGAATGAACAACATTTCAATTTTGCCGGGCGATAGTCCTAGGAAGCCTGTAACTACCTTTGCTTCATTCTTCAATAAATACAGGTCCACCAGGTCAAAATATTCTTCCAGTATGCGCTGCCTGAAGTAGACGATATCTGCATCCTGCAAAAAATGATGGGTAGCTCTTACTGAGGCCTCCCATATATCAATAAGTACTGTGTGATCGCTTTTGCCGGCCGGGCTGATTTGTATGGACGTAGTTGGCATGATACCGTAAGTTAATTCATTCAAACGTCTGCCCAAAAGTCAGAATATTGCCTTCCGGGTCTGTTACATGGAATTCCCGCAATCCCCAGGGCTGACTTACCGGTGGGGCAGGAATAGCTGCTCCTTTGGTCAATAGCTCTGCATACAAGGCATCTGCATCCCGGATATACGTGTAGCAACTGGCAATGCCTGTATGTTGTGGTGTGCGCAACACTAACAGTAACCGGACACTGTCGCGGTCCATAACGCCCAGGTCATGTTGTGCATAGTTAATGCTGAACCCCAATACATCACGGTACCAGGCAATACCGGCAGGCACATCGTTGAGCGGCATGGAGGGCATGATCTTACGGAGTTGCCCGGCACCGGCCTCCGTATGCAGGTGGGCATAGAATTCATGGTAGGATTTCCCAAACCAAAGCGCATGGCCATCGGGGTCACGCACTTCAAACAGTTCTATCTTGATCCAGTTTACTTTTTCGGGCCGGGAGGGATTACCGCCGCGGGCAGCAATAGCGGCATGCATCCCTTGCACATCTTCCACTTCAAAGAAGACCATGGCCGATCCGCGCGGGGGGAGCGGGCCTGAACTGTCTACTACTAAACCTTCTTCTGTATAGAATTGGATGCGGGCAGGGCCATAGACCACTTCGGCCAGGGAGGGGACACTGCTTTTGGAAGTTTCCGGCGCTTTGTCAAATCCCAGTACGTCACGGTAAAAAGCCACACTATTGTCTATATCACGCACTACGAGGTGACGGCTTACGGGGGAGGTGATGGCGGGCTTGTGGAGATCCTTATGTCCATTGTTGACAGTTGACATAAAAGTTTATTTAGTTAGGAGGTGGCGCCGTATTGACGGAATAAAGCATCGAGGCGTTCAATGGTTGGCGAGGGTAAATCGCTTTCCTGCGCCAGCCAGCCCAGCATGCCGCGTTCAATGGAGGCGCCGGCTTTGAGTAAGGTTTCTATGATGACCATATAATCCACTTCTTTTTGCGGCCAGCGGTATACGCCATCACTGTTGCCTACGGCCCATACGGCGCAACCAATGGCATTGCCGCCATACATGTTCCTGACTTCCGTGGAAGCACCTCGTGCAAGGAGTAGTTGTATCGTATCGGGATGTCCGCCGATAAGCGCCCAGTGCAGGCTGTACATACCATCCACATTGGTATTGAGGTCGAGGCCCTGATTGGCCAGGAACTCAATCACGGCGGTATGTCCATACTCACCCGCCCACATAAGGCCGCGCTCCAGTTGTGTTTGCGTGGCGGTGGGCAGGAGCGTGCCATCTTCCCGGAAGTATTGTTGCACCACATCCAATCTGCCCACACCAATTGCTGCTTCGAGGTCGAGGCGCGCGCCTTTGCGCATGAGATAATCGGCGGCTTCCGGGCGGCCATTGGCCAGGCAACCATTAATGGTACAATGCCCATGGCCCGATGCTCCGGGATCATCAATATAGGCGCCTGCATCCAACAGTATTTGCAGCATGGTGGTCATAATGCCCGCTTTGGCCGGATGAAAACTGGTAGCCATCAGTCCCAGGGTGGTGGAGCCTCCGCCGTACATACCGGCCGTGGCATTTACATCGGCGCCGGCCGCCAGTAGGAATTGCAATACTTCTACCGCATTGGAAGGATACCGCTGGCGGTAATTTTCCACGCCATTGGTGCCGGTATAATGCAGGAGCATGGAATGATGCGAACGCATGGAACGCGCGCTGATGAGGGAAGGATCATCCTGCAATAGTGTTTGCAGGGCAGGGATATCGCCGGCTACGATGGCCTCCACAGCAGCTTCGAACCGGGCTGCCAGGGAACCGGGTTGTGTAATGGCAGCTACCCAGTCGGCCAGGTCTTGCCAGCTATTGAATGCATACAGGTTGGTAATAGCGGCTACTGCATCAGTTTTAGTAATGACCTTGTTGCGGAACTCCTCGTCTGTCAGCCGCCAGAAATAGTTATCCTTTATAAACCGCAGGGCTTTTTTATCCCTGGCTATACAGGCTTCGTACAGGTCATCGGCCTGTTGCTGGTACTGGTCCAGGCTGGCCTGTAATGGTAGTGGTTGCATGTTCATGATAGCTATTTTTCAGGACCTATGCATTACTAAACGGAAGCCGATACACTCATCGGCGGCATCCCGTATAATTGCGTAACGTTTATCTGTCCTGCAGTGTACAGCCCAATTGTGATGACAGCCACCTCTTAATATCCGGTCGGTACTGTTTCCGGAAAAAGGACTTCCGTCTTTAGGAATAGAATTGGTGTCCGTGGTAAAATGATCCTGACACCATTCCCATATATTGCCACACATATCATGAATCCCTAATTGATTAGGCGCTTTTTGGCCCACAGGATGTGTTTCATTGCCACTATTGTCCTTGTACCAGGCCACTTCATCTATATTATTACTGCCACTATAGATAAAGTTATCTTTCCAATATTTTCCGCCGCCGGCAGCATATTCCCATTCAGCCTCTGATGGCAGGCGAAAGCTCAGTCTTGCATTTCCGGTATACTGGTTGTTAATATCACTTGCAATGGTGCTTGTGTTTATTTTATCTAAAAAGCCGCCAATCTTTGTAATGTCATCCCAGGATACATGTTCTGCAGGTTTGTCATCTCCTTTAAAACGGAAGCGGTTTGCTTCTGTGCCCATCAAATATTTCCATAGGGCTTGCGTGACGGTACATTTTGCAATGAAAAAGTCTTTGATATTTATTGCCTGTTTTTTTTGTTCTTCTCCCAATAAAAAGGGGCTGTCTCCTGTGCCTTCTACAAAGATCATGGTAAGGTCATGAGCAATACCTTCCAGGTGAAATGTATATCGGATATCCATAGTTATATAAAGGTTAATGGTTATTGATGTGCGTTATGCTGTTGAAGCAGCGTGATGATGTCCTGGTGCCCCTTACGTGTGGCCCAGGCCAATGGGCGGGCCCAGGGTTCATTGGCCGGGAGATTGGGATCGGCTCCTTGTTGCAACAGCCAGGTTACCATGGCTGTCTTGCCTTCGCGTGCCGCCCAGCCAAGTGGGGTAGCCGACCTTCCCGTTTCCTGTGCATTGAGGTCACAGCCATAACCGATACAAATAGCTGCAATATCAATATCTCCTTTGGCGGCGCAGCGGTGAAGCAGGGTAATGCCCAGCCAGTTGCGGCGGTGCGGGTTCAGACCCCGTTCAAACAGCCATTGGGTATATTCAGCCGATCGTAGGGTACTGGTATCCCACCAGGCGGTTGGGTCCCACAACTGACGATGTAAGGCATCCGGCTGATAGCGAAGGATCAGTTCGATATGCTGCCGTTTTTCTTTGCCGATAAAGCCGTTGATCAAATGATCTACCGGTAGTTGCGGATTGGCTTGCAGTTGTGCGGCCAGCGCTTCTATGTCATCATGCTTTGCGGCGCCATCTGATGGCCGTGTTTTGCGGGCATAGGAAGCAATCAGGTCTATGATCTCCTGTGGTGCGTTGACATGTTTTGCCATAGAAAGACAGTTGCCGGACGATTCCACTTCGGCATTGGCATCGGCGCCATTTTCCAGCAGCAGTTTCACAATATCGAAATGCCTGCCACCAATAGCTGCATGCAGGGCGCCGCCCCAGGGAGCAATCTCCGGTTCCGGTTCATTGGGATTGGCGCCACGTTCCAGCAGCAGTTTTACCGTTTCAATGTGTCCTGCGGCGGCAGCACAACGCAAGGGCAACCCGGAATAGTAACCTACATGAGCAGGGGGCCGGTTGGCCAGTCCGGGATCGCGGTCCAGTAATGCACGTACGCGTTCATAATGGCCTACTTTGGCAGCCACACTGATATCGTAATCAGCGCCGCGTGCTATCAGATATCCGATGAGGACTTCATGTGTTCTCAGTCCTGTAGCAGGAAGATCGCGATACCAACTGCGGTAATTATAATCCCCCCTGGTAAGGTCCAGCGGCCGGGCTCCATCGGGACGCATGGCATTGACATCTGCTCCTTGGGTAAGCAGGTAATCAACCAGGTCCAGTTGCCTTGTTAATACGGCCCAATGGATGGGTTGATTGCCCTGTTGATCGGCAGCATGGAGGAGTGCCGGTTGCTCTTTCAGCAAGGCATATACTCTTGTTGTGTCAAAGGCTTTGATAGCGGCTGCAATGGTATCTCCTTCAGGCGCGATATGGTAACGGTCCCTGTAAATACTTTCAAAAAGGCTGGCCAGTTCATGATACCCGCGTTCACGGGCCATGGCCAATACATCACCTCCGGTATTGAACGGATCGGCGCCTTGTGCCAGCAGATAGCTGACCGCCGCCTGCTGGTTCTCCCGGACAGCGAAATGCAGGGGTTTGAAATATTCAAAGGAACAATGTACCAACCGGGGATCATGCGCCAGCAGTTGCTGAATGGTTGGCAGGTCGCCTGCAACGGAGGCACAGGTCATGTTCCATACATCGGTGCCGCGTCCCTGCGACCAGTGCTGATACGTTTCCCTTTTCAGTTCATCGGGCTGCACCATGCGGGCAATGGTTATGTTCCCTTCATAAAGCATACTGTATTGTTTAGCCAGGTTGCCGTTCACCAATGCAATAACAGAGGCCATCCGGGGCTACTACAAAAAAGACCTTCCAAAAGGTGTCGCCGTATTTTTGAACATCGATAGCGGATGTTTCCTTTTGCAGGCCATTCGACCGCAATTCTGCGAAAGCAGTATCTACGCTGTCTACCGAAAAGAAACATCCATCCTGGGTAGGGTCGCCGCCATTTTCCGCCAACCCTATCTGGATATCGTCCCGCTCCAGGATGGCCGATTTATGTGGCACATCGTCACGCGATATGAGATTGAATCCCATGATCGTTTGGTAAAAAGGAAGGGCCGCCTCCAGGTCGTTGACCGGCAGGTTCATCGCATCTTTTTGGTAAGGGCTGGCCGTTTTAAAAATTGCCTTTGTCTTTTCCATAAATAAAGTCAATGGTTAATTATTCATGTGCGTTATACTGTTTCAATAGCGTGATAACATCCTGGTGTCCTCTGCGGGTGGCCCAGGCCAGGGGAGTGGCCCAGGGAGCGCCTGCCTTGTTGGGATCGGCGCCCTGCTTCAGCAGGAATTCCACCATGGGCAGCTTGCCATATTTGGCAGCAAGGCCTAATGGGGTAGAATAGAATTCTTCTTCTACGGCATTGATATCTGCTCTATGTTCAAGGAAAAGAGTCACGTTCTCTATATCGTTCCGCCTGGCATACACATGCAAGGGTGTAATGCCCAGCCAGCTCCGGTAGTTGGCATCCATGCCCTGTTGAAACAGGAAGTTTGTCAGTTCCCGTGACGCTGCAACATCCTGCGGCCCCCGGCTTTTTACACTGATGGCGATCTGTTTTGCCAGTTGGGGTTGGTAGCGGAGCATCAGGCGCACAAAGGACCCATGCCCTTCGCTGGCGGCATTCTCCAGTGCATTGACGTTATTGGCCAATGCAGGATTGGCGGCAAATACGGCGGCGCCTGTCAATAGATCTCCATCATAGGCCAGCAGGTGTACTTTGCGGGTGGCGCCATGGATGCAAAGCAGTTCGATCATGGGTTTATCATCATTGTGCATGGCCCTGCTCAAAGCATCTCCGGAGCTTTCCACTTCCGGATTGGGATAAGCGCCATGGTCCAGCAGTAATTGCACAATATCCATATGTTTATAAGCCACTGCTTCATACAGGGCCTTTCCCTGCGGGGCATTGCCTGGTTCGGGTAAAGAAGGATCTGCGCCCCGTTCCAGCAACAACCGAACGATGGCTATATGCCCGCCTGTTGCTGCATTGGTGAGTGCGGCACCCGAGCCCGGATAGCCGGTACGGCAATCAGAAATACGGTTCACGAGTGCAGGGTCCTGGTCCAGCAATTCCCGCACGCGCGTTATATTTCCTGTGAGCGCTGCCATGTACAGGTCAAGCTGTGCGCCGCGGGCCATTAGATGGTTGAAGATATCGCGGGGAGTAGCTACGGTGTCTTTGGGCACGTCGCGCCAGCCACGATAACCATAATCACCATTGCACAGGTGGATAGGTCTGGCGCCGTCAGAACGTTTCGAGTTGATATCTGCTCCGCGGGCCAGTACTTCATCCATCATATCCGGCTGCCGGCTCATCGTAGCCCAATGAATAGCCTGATTGGTAGTGTCGTCACGGGCATGCACCAGCTCAGGTGACGCGTCCAGCAGAGCCCGCACTTGTGCCATATCCCTGTTCCTGATGGCCGCTGCTATAGCATTGCCTTCCGGCGTGCCTTGTTGCCCGGTAATGGCATTTTCCACCAGGTGCTGTATTTCGGTATAACCACGGTCGCGGGCGATCTGTAATAAAGTATCGCCGGTACCGGAATTGATCGGACTGGCGCCATGCTCCAGCAGGTAAGCCACCACGGCCGGCTGGTTCTCCCGCACCGCGAACGACATGGGATTGCGGTAATCATATTCACTGCGCAGCAGGGAAGGGTCTTTGCTGAGCAGGCTTTGAATAGCCGGCAGGTCGCCCTTCCTGGCGGCGCAAAACATAGCCCATACATCTGTTCCTTTTCCGGTAGACCAGAATAAGGGTTCGTCTTTGGTGAGTGCTTCCGGTGGATACATGCTGATGATTTTAGCGTTTTATGCCGCACCTGCCCGGCGAAGCATACTCTCAATAGCTGTGTGTCCTTTCTTTTTGGCCCAGGCCAGGGGAGTGGCCCAGGAAGCGCCAGCCTTGTTGGGATCGGCGCCCTGCTTCAACAGGAAGTTGACCATGTCCTCATGTCCCCATCTTGCTGCCATGCCCAGCGGGGTGGATTGGTACTCTTCGTCTATGGGATCAAGTTGTGCGCCGTGTTTAAGTAGTAAGGCCGCTTTTTCAAGGGCGCCTTTCTGCGCCATATCATGCAGCAGGGTAACATGGTGCCAGTTCATCACATCGGGGTTCATACCATGCTCCATCAGAAAAACGGCGCTGTCATATCGCTCGAAGTAATAGAACTGCGTCCATTTTAATACGTCAGGTACTTTGGCGCCATAGCTCATCAGGAGTTGCATCATAGCCTGGTTGTTTTCCTTGGCAGGCATCATCAAAATGCCTTCACTCCAAAAGAAGGTTTCATCCAGCGCCAGGGCAGGATTGTCCTTTAATAGCTGGGCTGTTGTATCCAGGTCTTCTTTATCTACAGCATTTTCAAAATCCTGCTCCTGTTTGCTCCTGTTGTAATGGATGCCTCCGTTATCACCCCTGAACCGGCAACGCGAAAGATCACTAAGATACTGTTGCAGCAGGCTGGCAATGGTAGTATTTTCCCTGTCCTGCGCGATGGTAAGCAGGTTGTCCAAAAAAGGGTAAATGCGGTAAGCAGGATCAAGGGCGCCTTCGTTCAGCAAATATTCAACCAGTGGTGCGTGCCCCTCCCGCACGGCCAGGTGAACAGGTGGTGTATAGTTGTATTGCGCATAGATGAGGCCGGGGCATTTCTGCACCAGTTCCTGCACGCGCTGCAGGTTGCCGTCCCGGCTGGCCGTGAGTATTTCCCATACTTTGGTGGTAGTAGACACACCATTGTGTACCTGCATGAGCAATTCCTGCTTCAGTTCAATGGGTTGTATCATGTGACGATAGGAATTTAATCAACAGGACAGATCTCTGCCAGTTTTTGCAGATCGCGCCAGCCATAGCCGCCATGAAATTCTCCTTTCTTACTATACAATCTTTCGCCATGCAGTGCTTCATGAAAACGGCAGGAAGGGTTTTGGGGTATACCAAATAATACCATAGAGGTAATGCCCTGGCTCAGAAAGCGACGTGCCACATATCCCATCAGCAACCGGCCCAGTCCGAGACGCTGGTATTCCAGCAACAGGTAGATCTTACTGAGTTCCCCGCCAAAATCCGGCAGGTCGGCATGATTATATACTAATCCTTTGGCAAACCCGATGAGCCTGCCTTCACGGTTCTGAACAACGTAACAGAACCAGCTTCCATCCTTTACGGTAAACTGCTCGCGCCACTGGTATTCGCGGATCTCAATGGTGGGCGGGTTCCTCACTGTCCAGTAGGTATCATTCCAGGTTTGTACATGCAGGGCTGCCAATGCAGGCAGGTCATTTTCAGTAACTTCCCGGATGGTAAATGATTCCATCGTTTCGCCCCACTCACGCAGCCGGCGCATATTGGTAGTTTTGGAAGGCCTTCTGAGTCCCATGATAAAACGTCCTATGGCGTGATTCAGTTTCATATAAATACTAACAGGTTACAAATACGTGAGCCATCGCTTTTCCGGGTGTGCCTGTTTATAACCGGCGTACCAGCGGCTGGCAACATACAAGATCACTACGTCTATAAAGAATACCAGGTACAGCAATCCGAGGCTCCATTTGTATTCCGGCGGAACAGCACTAAAGGGGGCGATCCCATACCATTCCTGCCCGGTGATGCCATACTGCATAAAGTTAACCAATAGCGCGCTGAGATGAATGAGCGGAATATGCAGGAGGTAATAAAACAGGGGTACCCGGCCAATGGTGGTGAGCACCCTGGCCAGCCAGCCCCGGGCTTTTTCTGCATAAGGGATAAGGGCAATGGCCGGTCCCAGTGTCATCAGCAGGTACCAGGTGGAGGCGGGGTATTTGCGCTGGTCGAGCAGGCGGTAAATAAAGGGCCTGGTATCATCGGCATCCGGTATACCTAACGCGATCCTGGTACTACCGCCAATGATGAAGGCGGCAATAGCGCCTACCCCGATCTGCAGGCAAATGCGGCGGCGCCTGGCCGGCTCCATTTGCAGGATAAGGCCAAAGCCATAACCCGCGGCCATGACGCCAATCCAGGGAACAATGACATACAGTATGGCCACATTGGGCGGGCCTTTCAGTCCGGAGGAATAGATAAACTCCCAAAAGCGGCCAAAAGGTTCCTGGAAGGAGGACGGGAATGCTTTCGGCAGTAAGCCAAACAACTGCTGCAAAAGAATGATGGCCAGGCCTATGATACCTACGGTTAATGGTTTGAGCCGTACCAGCAGGGCCATCCCCATCATACTCCATCCCAGCATCCAGAGTATGCCGATAAAGATGAACTCGCTGTAATCCACGTTGAAGGCCCAAAAAAAACGTACAAGGGTAAGCTCCAGTATGACCAGCAAGAGGCCGCGGGTAAAGAGGAAGCTGGTCAGCTTGCGTTGATCGGGTTGCTTTTTCCCATAGAAGAAAGCGGCTGTACCGGCAAAGAAACAAAAGACCGGTGCGCAGAAATGGGTGACCCAGCGGGTGAAAAAGATAGCAGGCTCAGGCCCGCCGGGTGGCTGCCCTGTATAACACCGCACATGGTCAATGACCATCAATACCATGATGGCGCCGCGCAGCAGATCAACAGATTGCAGGCGGGTGGGGGGAGTTGTGTGATTCATGGTGTTTTTTTATGGCTATACTTTCCCTTTACTGATCACTCGTCGGCAGGTTGAATTTCACGTTAATCAAAGACTCCAAAAAACATTTGTGATACCCTGTTTGAAAACCTACATAAGCTGTCTTTTTATCGTGAAAACAGGAGGAGCAGGTAATATAGTTGCCGGTAGCCAGTGATTTTCTTTTTAGATTTGGAAGAGCAGGCAACGAGGCATTGAGGTAACGACGTGAAAAGTCAACAAGTGTAAACTACTTTTTATGAGTACGATTCCTGTTAGTGGTCAATTAGTTCTCCGGGATGCCAGTGCAGCACAACTGGAGCAGGCTGTTGCTGAGAATCACCGGCAGTTGTTTTGTGACAATGCCAGGGCATTAGGTGGCGTTGTAAATGTTGCTGACGGACTTACCTATACGTATACACCTGCCAACGGTTCGGCTGTTGTATTTCCTTCATTAACTTCCGGGAATGCAGGTGCGCAACTGGATGCGATGATGGATTTCTACCGGGCGAATCAGGCACAACACGTAGGCTATTGGTCACTGGCTCCCACAGCACCTGCTGATGTGGGGGCCTATTTACTGGCCCGCGGCTTTCAGCCGGGATGGGAACCCTGCTGGATGGCCCTGGACCTGGATGTTGCACAAACCGATGAACTGGCGCCGGCAAAGTTGGAAATACGGGCATCTAATGATACCCCTGTGCATGATGTGGAGGGACTTCCTTATAACGATACTGGCGGTCCTATTTCAGATGCCTTATTCCATACCTGGCCCGAAAAGGTACAGCGCTTCGTTGCTTTCCTGGATGGTGTCATCGCAGGGCAATGCTGCCTGTTCTTTACGACCGGTGCCAATGGCATTGCCGGCATGTATAGTGTAGGAGTAGTGCCTTCGATGCGCAGGAAAGGCATTGGCAAAGCGATTGTACTGGCTGCCTGTCGCTATGCCAAAGAGCACGGCTACCAGTATGTGATGCTGAATGCAAATGGTATGGGACGACCCGTCTATGAGCGGGCCGGATTTCAGGTGATTGGTCACGGTATTACCTGGTGGCTGATGGGGCAACGCTATATTACGCATCCACCTGCACGGCACATTGTATCACTGGCAGAAGCAACCGGCAGAGGCGAGATCGCTGCCTTGGAAAAAATGGGTGCATCGGCTACTCCCGAAGAGTTGAATACACCACTCACCAATGGAATGACCCTGTTGCAACTGGCGGCACATTGCCGGCAACCTGCGGCGGCTGAATGGCTTATTGAACACGGGGCATCCCTCACGGCGCTGGATGCGTGGGACCTGGGCTGGAAAGAACGTGCCGCAGCGCTATTGGCTGCCCATCCACCCGAAGTAAACCGCACTTATTTTGACTGGCAGGGCACTTTATTGCATATTGCCGCACAAAGAGGCGATATAGCCCTGGCGCAACTGGCGCTGAACGCCGGTGTTGATCTTTCGATAAAGGATAAGGAGCATGATGCCATAGCATTGGGCTGGGCTTATTATTTTCACCGGAGGGAGATCATAGCACTGATTGAAAAACATAGTGCCGGTTCCGGTTCGTGAGGACACGAACCGGTGCGACAGTGAGGAAACGGACCTGGGCGACACGGGTTCTGGTTAGTGAAGACACTAACCGGGGCGATCAATAACTTTATACTATTACAAAATCAACTGCTTTGCGTTCCCTCTTTCTAAAAGGTAATTTATTCCACTGGCTCTTCTGGGGTATTTATATCATCTATGGGATCATGGACTCCCGGCCTTGGATCATGAAAAAAGGTTTTGTGTGGTCCCTGCAGCCCTTGCTGCTCTTTTTTGCCATGATAGCGCTGTTGTTGTATGGAAATATCCGCTTCCTGATACCGGTATTCCTGGAAAAGAAAAAGATCGTATGGTATATTATCGGTCTTATTGCCATTATTGTGCTGTATACTTACCTGCGCAGCTTTAACCAGCAATATTGGGATGCCCAGGTATGGCCGGATGAGCCAATGGCGCTTAATGGTTATTTACACTGGAACGTTTTTAATGCCTTGTGGTTCCTCGTCATGTCGTCCCTGCTGTATTATGCCCAAAAATCGAATGAACAGCGGCAGCAGGTAAAAAATATACAGATATCACAACTGCAAACAGAGCTTAAATACCTGCGGGCGCAGGTAAACCCGCACTTCCTATTCAATGGCCTCAATACGATCTATGGTTCCATTGACCGGCAGAACCAGCAGGCAAGGGATATCCTGTTGCAGTTTGCCGACCTGCTGCGTTACAATCTCTATGAGGCTGATGTAGACTGGGTGGAACTGGAGAAGGAAACTCTTTATCTGCAAAACTATGTGGCGCTGCAAAGGGCCCGGAGCGATAGCAATGTGCAGATAACGCTGGACATCAATGTAATGGATGGGTCAGTAAAAATAGCGCCTTTGATCTTCCTTGCTTTTGTGGAGAATGCTTTTAAATACAGTACCCGGGATGATAACCGGAGCAATGTTATTAAGATATCTTTGCAACAAGCGCCCGGCCGCATTGAATTCACCTGCTCTAATACGTATGAGCAACTGGAGCAGGAGGCAGGCGGCATTGGATTGAGCAATGTGATGCGCAGGCTGGAATTGCTGTACAAGGACCATTATACGCTCAATATTATGAAGGACCAGGCTGTATATACCGTTCACTTAACGCTGCTGGTATGAAGAAACTACGCTGTATCATTGTGGACGATGAACCCATCGCCCGGAAAATATTGCAGGAGTTCGTGGAGCAGGTGCCTTTCCTGGAACCTGCCGGCCAGTTTGAGAATGCTTTGAAAGCAGAAGCCTTCGTGCAGTACAACAAGGTGGATATTATGCTGCTCGATATTGAGATGCCCAAACGCTCGGGGCTTGATTATCTCAAAGGCCCCTCCATAAAACCCC
The DNA here is from genome assembly GCF_011759375.1 of Paraflavitalea devenefica. Classification (NCBI taxonomy): domain Bacteria; kingdom Pseudomonadati; phylum Bacteroidota; class Chitinophagia; order Chitinophagales; family Chitinophagaceae; genus Paraflavitalea; species Paraflavitalea devenefica. The sequence continues at coordinate 248,170 of NZ_JAARML010000005.1, forward strand.
TGGTTATTCTCACCACGGCCTTTCCGCAATATGCACTGGAAGGGTATGAGCTGGATATTATTGATTACCTGTTGAAACCGGTTGCCTTCAGCCGGTTTTTAAAGGCGGTACAGAAAGCCAAAGAGTATACCGATCTCCGCGACGCTACCGCACCGCCCACACTTCCCTCCTGGATCTTTGTGCGAAGCGACAAACGGATTGAGAAGATTGAACTGAAAGACATCCTGTATATTGAAAGCCTGGGCAATTATGTAAATATCTATACAGATCAGAAGAAGATACTGGCTTATCTTACCCTGAAAGGGCTGGAAGGACAGTTGCCGGCCCTTGAGTTTATGAAAGTCCACCAGTCATTCCTCGTCAACTGTGCCCGTATTGATGCCATTGAAGGCAATACCATCCGGATGAAAGACAAAACCCTTCCCGTGAGCCGTAATTACCGCGACGCCCTGATGCAAATGGTAGAGCAAAGATTACTCAAACGATAGCAGCTTTTGGTCAAGGATTTACGGCCACAGGCGTAAAACTTTTCCCCGTATCCCGGCAGATGAATAGGTTTACCTTAAATCATACTTGTATGAGGTACTTAAGTATTGTTGGCTGCATGGGCGTATTGGTGGTGGTGCTTCTGGCCGCCCACGTATTGCCAGGTAACAGAACGGTTGCCGGCACTGCAGTCTCCGGTGTATTTGAAGGCACCAGCCCGGGAGTGACACACGCAAGAGCCTTTCTTAAAATTCCCCTGACTGACAAATGTGATTTCATCAAATGGAAACTCACTCTTTTACAGGATGATAAAACAAAGAGCCCTGCCACCTTCAGACTGGAGCAGGAATACGGTTTTTATGTTGACAACCGTACCGATAAAACACTCGGACAAGCGGTAATAGAAGGCAGGTGGGAAATCACAAAAGGAATACCCTCAAAACCGGATGCTGTCGTGTACCGGCTTTATTCGGGGCCGCATTCCATTTATTTTGTACAGCTCGATCATAACCTGCTTCATTTCCTGGACGCTGATAAAAATCCGGCAGTTGGCAATGGCGGCCAGAGCTTTACGCTAAGCAGGACCGGCAAGATCATACCGCCTATGTCTATTTATCAAACCTTACAGACGTCTGCCTCACTGACCAGCGGTATAAAAGATTCTGTACTGGTTTATGAAGGCCGAACACCTTGTACGGCTATTGCCAGGGAACTCAACCTGCCTGCCAATCCGGAATGTTTTAAGCTGAAATGGCTTCTTACCTTGTACCAGGACCCTCAAACAGGAAAGCCTGTACGGTACACGTTGAAGCGTATTTTTCATCAGCAAAATATTATTGAAGGTACCTGGACAGTCATAAAGGGAACAGCCGCCGACCCCCAGACCCTTGTTTACCTGCTTGATCCCGGTAAACCCGGCTATACGCTTTACTTACAGAAAGGAGATGACAATGTGCTTTTCTTCCTGGATGCAAAGAGGGACCTGCTGGTGGGGAATGAGCTTTTTAGTTATACCTTGAACAGGAGGAAGCTTAAGTAGTGGCAACGTTGCTGAAAGCTACAAAATAAAAGTGCGAGGCTGCAAGCCTCGCACAGTACTACAAACTTTGCACAGCGTTGCGGCCTCGCACAGTCAGAGCAAATATTTTCTATTATTAAGCCATCACACCAATCTTATCTCCCTTCCAGTCGGGGAAGAGTGCTTTATCGTTGTTGATGCGCAGGTGTTTATCGGCCACTTCACTGAATACGGCCCGGAAGTCGGTAGTAACAGCGAGGTCGCGGCCATCTTCCAGGTTCTCTACTGACAATGGATTCACCAGGCCATGTACTTTACCGCCACCCACATCATTGCCCAGTATAAAGTTGCAGGAAGCCCTTCCGTGGTCGGTGCCTGCCGTGCCATTCTGTTTTACGGTGCGGCCAAACTCTGTCATCGTCATCACTGTTACGTCATCCTGGTAAGCGGAGAGGTCGTTCCAGAAAGCAGTTATACAGTTACTCAGGTCCATTACATTGCGTGCAAAGATACCGGTCACGGCGCCCTGGTTGAAATGCGTATCCCAGCCGCCGGATTCAGCAAATGCTACTTCCAGTCCCACATCCATTTTAATAAGTTGGGCTATTTGTTTCAGGGAGTTGCCTAAGGCACTGGTGGGATACACCACATTGTTGGCCGGCTTATAATTCTTTATAGCTGTTTTCTGCAACATCTTGATGGCGTCAAAGCTTTCCTTACCGGTTTTATTCAGCAGGGAAGAAGAGGTTTGATCATAAAGGTCTTCAAAGCTTTTGGCGGCTACATTGGAGCCCATCGGGTTGCCCCGCATCTGGATGGCGAAGTCCTGCAGGTTGCTGATGGCTACAGAAGGATTGTCGCCATAGAAAGAACGTGGCATGGAAGAGGTGAGGCTCACGGCCCGGAAAGGCGTAGCATCATGTCCCAGCAATCCTACGGCCCGGTTGAGCCAGCCGCTGGCCGTGCCTTTGTTGAAAGGCGTACCACTTTCCATATAATCCTGCGCATCAAAGTGCGAGCGGGTATTGTTGGGCGAGCCAATGCCATGTACAATGGCCAGGCGTTTTTCCCGGAACAGGGGTTCAAACACTGCCATAGAAGGATGGAGACCGAAACGTCCATCCAGATCTATCAGTTGACCGTTGGCGTCGCCTTTGGCGGCCGTCATGAACAGGGTAGGGCGCGCCGCTTTCAGGTATGGATCGGTAAACGGCGTTACGGCCATAAGGCCATCCATAGCGCCGCGCTGGAATATGCAAACGAGTATTTTATTTCTTTTGTACGGATGAATGATCTTCTGACTATTGGCGGCACGTGCAATGAAGGTAGGCACACCACCTACGCCAATTCCGAATAAGGCCAGACCACCTGATTTTAAAAATCCTCTTCTTGTAGCCATGATAATAAGGTTTTTCTTTGAGACTTATTTACGTTGAAATTCCGGTGAACCAATGATGATACCTACTACCTGCGACAGCATGTTGTTATTGCCTTTGGCATATTGCATGGCATAGTTATTCTTAGCAGGATTTTTGGGTATTTTGTTGGGATTCTTTTTTCCGCCGCCTTTCTTTTTAGGCATCAGTTCCGTTGTTTCATCCATCTCCGTCATCGTATTTTCTTCATTGTCCTGCATCATGGTAGTCTGCTGCTGTGGCGGGGTTGTTTTGCCTGCAGCCTCATCTACTTTCTTACCCAGCTCCGGATCGTTCAGCAAAGGAGTGAGCCGTTTGATAGAGGCTTCAAGGTCGCGCTCCGGCATGATCATTTTGCCATAGGTTTCCAGTGCTGCTTCGGCACTTTCCGGTTCCCGGTGGTTATTGAGTGCATAGAGGTCTACTGTTATGCCTGGTATGCGGTTAGAAGCCAGCGCCAGGCCAAAGTTCATGCGATTGAGCAGGGAGCCGGTATTGATCCAGTATTTACCATTATCGGGGAAGCCGGTGGGCGCCTGGTAATAATACATCCGTTGTCCCATCTTACTTACCCAGGTATACAACTGGTAAGGTTGGGTAATGGTGGCATTGAGGTTGCGCACCGAACTGATGGCCAGTTCAAAGGGCGACTTGGTTTTTTCCCGCAGCGCTTCTTTACTCCAGAACTCCGGTGAGGTGGCCATGGTGATGAGCACTTCGCGGATATTGCCCTCTTTGGCCAGGAAGGTTTGGGCCATTTTATCTATCAGGCTTTGGGGCGGATTGTCATTCACAAAACGCACGGCCAGTTTGCGGGCAATGAATTTCGCGGTAGAAGGGTGGTGGGCCAGCATGTGCAGCAGCTCAACGCCTTCTTCATAGCCGCCATTGGCTTTAAATGGTTTGCCCAATACTGTTTTGGCGCTTTTGTCATGACGGTTGGCGGCAAACAGAAAGTCTCCTTCCCGTACATAGCCCTGCTTCTGCATCTTTTCTTCTCCCAGTCTTTCAAGCTGTTTGCGGGCCGCATTGGCGCCATAATCGTTCAGGGGATATACTGTCCAGCCGGTTAATATTTTGGCGGCCTGTGTTACATCCTGTTGGGTATAACCACCATCCACACCCAGTGTATGCAGTTCCATCACTTCGCGGGCATAGTTTTCATTAAGTCCCCGGGTCTTGCGTAATTGTTGTGCTTTTTTCAAAGCCATGGCCTTGGCGGAGGTATCGGATTCCATGGCTTCCATCCGTTGATCAAATTGCTGCTGCGCTTTGGCGGTCCGCGGATTGGCTGGCGGCATATTTTCACCCATGCTGGTAAAATTGTCTAAGTAATACAGCATGGCGGGTGATTTGGCCGTAGCCATCAGCATGGTTTCGAAATTGCCCAGTACATTCGGGCGTATGGCGTCGCGCTCGTAAGCCATGACAAACGGGCCACAATCATTTTTGGTGAGGGATACATTGAAGTGGTTAAACCAGAAATCGGTGAGCACTTCCTGTAACTGGTTCTCTCCATAGGTGGCCCTTAATATCTTCTGGTTAGCTAACTGGCGGTACAGTTCCTGCATGGGCTTCAGCCCTTTTTCATCCATATAGCGCTGCAGTTGGTCCTTATAGCCTTTCTTGTCGCTGGCATTCACGGAGTCTTTGTGGATATAGCCATCCCGGATGGCCATACGCACCAACTGGCCACCCCTGGGATAGATGTCGGCAATTTCGTCATTGCTCAGCTTCAGGGCATCATAGGAACCCAGCAACTGTGTGAGGGTGTCATCGGGTAGTTTGGCTTCCAGTTGTTGCCGGAACCATTTTTCCAGTCCCATATTTACCACAGCATCCACATCGCCGGGACGGGCGCCAAAGGTGAACCTGTTCAGGAGGTGGGCGGCGGCCTGCCTTTCGGTCAGTTTTGCTTTTTTGTAAGGAAAACTAAAGGGAGCTGATGAATTGTCTAACGGACGCAAGAAGAAGGAGCATAGCAATACACCTGTTACCAATACCGCGAAACTGGTGTAAAAGATCCTGATGTAATTTTTCATATTAAGATTTATTGCAGGATTAGTGCTGATGAATGGATGTCGGTTGCTTCAGGATGTTAGGATACAATCGTTCAAAAAAGTTGCCACAAATGCCTGCCGGTCATTTATTAACACAAGGCCGGGTTTTCTGGCAGGCACAATATGTCTGAGACCCTGATTTCTCCCCGAAGTTTAACGGTACTTTAAATAAATTATTGAGGAACAGGCAGCTTGCAGGTAAATGCGGGGAGGCGGAATAAATGGGGGCAAAGGATAGCTCCTGGGGGCAAAATCCGCGAAATCATGGTTCTGACATAATATTGCGGTATCTTTATAACGCATTTGCCTCTTTTCTGTGATGCAGGCCGGGATAAGCCGGCTGATCCGGTAACGGGGTAATTTTCAACCAATAGTGCATGCTGATCGATTCATATAACAGGGTTCATGATTATCTGCGGATCTCACTGACAGACAGTTGCAACCTCCGTTGCTTTTACTGCATGCCTGATGAACATATTACCTGCCTGCCCAATAAACAACTGATGCAACCGGATGAGATAGACCATATCGCCGGCCTGTTCGTGCAACTGGGTGTGAAGAAGATCAGGCTGACGGGTGGCGAACCCCTGGTACGTAAAGGAGTGGGGGAGATCATCAGGCGCCTCGGCGCTTATCCCGTAGAATTGACGATGACCACGAACGGTGTGCGGCTGCAGGAGTTTGCGGCCGACCTGCAGGCGGCTGGTATGCGCTCCATCAATATCAGCCTGGACACTTTACAGGCCGATAAGTTCATGCTCCTGACCAAAAGGGATAATTTCCAAAAGGTATACGATAATATCCACGGGATGGTGCAACTGGGCTTGCGCGTGAAGGTGAATGTGGTGGCCATGAAAGGAGTGAATGAGGATGAGATACCGGCCTTCATCGCGCTGACAAAAGAACTCCCGCTCCATATCCGTTTTATTGAGTTTATGCCTTTTACCGGCAATCACTGGGAACATGCCAAAGTGATCGGCCTGCAGGAGATACTGGATATTGTAGCGCAGGGGTATTCCTTTGAGCCCATCCAACACAAGAAGCACGATACCGCCAAGAATTTCCAGGTAGCCGGCCATGCAGGCACTTTTGCTGTGATCAGTACAATGACAAAACCTTTCTGTGGTGATTGTAACCGGATGCGCCTCACGGCTGACGGCAAGATGAAGAATTGTCTCTTTTCCCAAACAGAGACCGACCTGCTGGGCGCTTTGCGGCGTGGTGAAGACCTGGTGCCCCTGATCAAAGAATGTATCTGGTCGAAAGCGGCGGAAAGAGGCGGACAGTTTGTAGATGATTATGCCCATACCGATCCGCTGAGCATAAAGAACAGGAGTATGATTGCCATTGGCGGTTGATACTATACATTTGCACTAACCTACTACAAGCGCGATGAAACCTACCATTACGATTGAATACTGCCCCAAATGCGGCTGGATGCTGCGGGCCGCCTATATGGCCCAGGAGCTGCTTACTACTTTCAGCGATGACATCAAAAGCGTGACGCTACTGCCCTCCGAAACCGGCGGCCGTTATGCCATCTATATTAATGATGACATTGTATTCGACCGTAAAGAAACCGGTCATTTCCCCGAAATAAAAGAACTGAAACAATTGGTGCGGGACGTTGTAAATCCTGCTAAAAGTCTTGGTCATTCCGATAAGAAATAATGAGCAATCAAAAAGAAACACCTGCTTTGTTATCCGTACAGGAAGCAAAAGCATTGATCACAACCCATACTTCTTTAAGGCCATCGGTTACCCTCCCGCTCGAAAAAGCATTGGGACGGGTACTGGCCGCCAGCGTCTATTCACCGGTATCCATACCTGCTTTTCAGCAAAGCGCCATGGATGGGTATGCTTTTAATTATGATGGCTGGAAACAGCGTGCTGTACTGAAAATAACCGGCGAGATGGCCGCAGGCGCTACAGCACCCCTGCAGATTGCTGCGGGAGAAGCTGCCCGCATTTTCACCGGCGCGCCCTTGCCCGGTGGGGCCGATACAGTGGTGATGCAGGAAAAGGTACGGGTGGAAGACAATGAGCTTATTATTGATGATGCCGATTTACAGCCCGGAGGCAATGTAAGGCCCATTGGCTCAGAAATAGCCGCCAATGAACTGGCCTTACCGCAAGGCGCTGCGCTAACGCCTGCAGCCATCGGGTTCCTGGCAGGCATGGGCATCCATGAGGTAGCTGTTTATCCCGCCCCCAACATTACGATCATTGTTACCGGCAATGAATTACAGGCGCCGGGTACGCCCTTGCAATTTGGCCAGGTATATGAGTCTAACTCCTACACGTTGCGCACTGCCTTACAACAAATGCAGGTGGGGCCTGTTTCCCTGATGGCCGTGGAAGATGATTTCGATAAGTTGCTGCATACGCTTGCCCAGGCATTATCGGAATCCGACATGGTATTGATCACTGGTGGTGTGAGTGTAGGCAATTATGATTATGTGGCAAAGGCATTGGAAATATGTGGGGTGACACGCATTTTCCACCGGCTGAAACAAAAGCCCGGAAAGCCCCTGTATTTTGGTAAAAGGGATGAGCAACTGGTGTTTGGATTACCCGGTAATCCTTCTTCCGTGCTCACCTGTTTTTATGAATATGTGTATACCAGCATCCGTGAACAGATGGGTTATCCGCAAGCCACTTTGCCCGTTATGCGGATGCCCTTGCTCAACGACTATGCCCGGAAACCGGGACTTACCCAATTCCTGAAAGGATACTGGAATGGAGAAGGGGTGCGGGTATTGCAGGCGCAGGAGTCGTACCGTATGCACTCATTTGCCGTATGTAATTGTTTAATTGTGCTGCCGGAAGAAGCGGGAGATGTAACGAAAGGACAATTGGTAGAGGTACATTTATTACCTGTTTAGTATAATAGCCGGCAATGGATTTAACGCTGATACTCTTTTACTGTCTTTTACTACTGGTAGCTTTTCTCTATGCTTCTGTAGGCCATGGCGGCGCCAGCGGTTACCTGGCATTGATGGCGCTCTTTGGTGTGGCGCCTGCGGTGATGAAACCCACCGCACTGGTATTAAACCTGTTTGTATCGGCCGTGTCTTTTATCCAGTTTTACCGGGCCCGGCATTTTAAAAAGGAAATATGCTGGCCACTGATCGTGGCTTCCATACCTATGGCGTATATCGGCGGCAGGATCACCCTTGATGCGGATATCTATAAAAAGATACTGGGCGTGGTGCTGCTGATCTCTGTGGTGCGCTTCCTGATGCCTGGCAGCACCGCTGCCGGGAAATTGCGGCCTGCCAATCGTACCTGGTTGTTCATTATTGGCGGACTGATCGGTTTGCTGTCGGGCATGATTGGTATCGGAGGGGGTATTATTCTTTCTCCCATCCTGTTATTGCTTCGCTGGGCCGATGTAAAACAGTCTGCTGCGCTCAGTGCTGTTTTCATTTTCGTCAATTCCCTGGCCGGATTATTGGGGCAACTTAGCAAATCGGTATCCTTTACGCCTTCCATGTATGCTTATGTAGGTATTGCCCTGGTGGGAGGGTTGGCTGGTGCTTACTTCGGCGCCAAACACTTCAAAAATTCGGTATTAAAGTATATCCTGGCGGGGGTATTGCTGCTGGCGGTGTTTAAACTGATATTCACCACTGCGTAAGGCAAAGGCAACGAGGCATAAAGGCAGCAAGGCAACGAGCAGAGAAGCCTTCGGTATAAAGTGGTATTTTTGTGAGGTGATTTTTTAGTAAGCAATAATTTATCATGGCGCTAACCATTCAGCTTTTTGGACAGTTTAAGGAAATGGCAGGCAGCCCCACGCTGCAGGTGGAGGGGGCGGCTGATACGGACGCCCTGCGGCGCAAGCTGGAAACCATGTTCCCGGAATTGCAAAGTATTCCTTACCTCATAGCTGTTGACAAGGATGTGGCTACCGGCAATACCGTGTTAAAGCCTGCTGCTGTCATTGCTTTATTACCTCCTTATTCAGGCGGATAACCTGTTATTGATTGATGTATGGAGAAGAAGATGAAAAATATATTTGTACAGGGCGCTATTGCACCGGCTTTTGTGGCCGAGAGCATACAGAAGCATAGTACAAAAATGGATATTGGCGCCCACAGCATTTTTATGGGACAAGTGCGGAGTGATGTAATAGATGAGAAGAAGGTGGTGGCCATTGAGTATACGGCCTATGAAGAAATGGCGCTGGAAAAAATGCATGTTATCCGCGAGGATATCTTCAGTAAATACTCCCTTACCTGCATGCATATCTACCATAGCCTGGGCAGGATAGCAGCAGGGGATATCTGCCTGTTTGTATTCACCTCTTCGGGTCATCGTAAAGCGGCCATTGCTGCTTGTGAAGAAGTAGTGGAACGCATCAAGCAGGAACTGCCCATCTGGGGGAAAGAGCTATTCGATAATGAAACCCATCAGTGGAAGGAAAATAAATAAGCATGGTCAACATCACCCATAAGGTCAGCAGCCTGCGTACCGCCATTGCAGTAGCCCGTTTAACAGTATCAAAGCCAGAGACCATCACCGCCATCCGGGATAAAAAGGTGCCCAAGGGCGATGTGTTTGAGTTTGCGCGGGCGGCTGGTTTGCTGGCCGTGAAAAAGACCAGCGATGTGATCCCTGATTGTCATCCCTTACCGGTGGAATATACTGCCATCACGTACGCCATTGAAGAGCAAACGGTAATTATTTCCGTAGAAGTACATACCATCTATAAAACAGGCGTGGAAGTGGAAGCCATGCACGGCGCAGCAATAACGGCCCTTACGATGTACGATATGCTGAAGCCTATTGACAAGGGTATTGAGATTACCTCCATTAGCCTGCAACAAAAGAAAGGCGGCAAGTCTGATTTTAAAGACCGCACGGGTTCTTTGCGTTGTGCAGTAATTGTTTGTTCCGATAGTGTATCGGCCGGCAGCAAGCAGGATTTTGCGGGTAAGGCCGTGGTGGAAAAGCTGCAGCAGCATGGACTGGCCACTGCCCTGTATGAGATCATCCCCGATGAGTTTGCCATGATACAGGAGAAAGCAGGTCAGTTGAGCAATGAAGGATATAATCTTGTATTATTTACTGGCGGTACAGGTCTTTCACCACGTGATGTAACCCCGGAAGCTATTACACCCTTATTGGATAGGACTGTTCCCGGCATTATGGAAGCTGCCCGCAGTTATGGTCAGGATCGTACGCCCTACGCCATGCTGAGCAGGGGAGTGGCCGGATTTATAGGTAGTACGTTGGTGCTCACTTTACCCGGCTCCACCCGCGGTGCAGCAGAGACCATGGATGCTTTGTTTCCCTACATACTGCATATTTTCCGGGTGGCAGAAGGGATGCGGCATGAGTGAGGACTTCTTAATCACTTTCCTGTTAGGCGGGTCGGGAGATTAGAATTTCCACCATGGCTTTTTTGATTTCGCTTTAGTAGGCTCGTCTTTATCATTTCTCAATATATTGGGTTCAATGCCCATTAAGGCTGCATTGCCGTATGGTTCAATTCCGGGGCCAACATCTTTGGGTATGTAGCGCTGTGCGAACACTAATCCGTCTTCTTCAGAAATATCAAACGATCTTACAATTATCGCATCATTTCTTTCGCCTTTAACTGTTGCATACCCATCATAGGCAATTAAAGCCAGTCTTGGTCTGGGATTAAGATCTTTTAGAAGTTTTTCAGCTTCAGCAGGAGCATTCTCCAGCCGCTCTGTCAGAATTCGGGTTAAACTTTTTTGATCACCCATCTTTGCCATAACAAATGCAACTAATGGTCCCCCGCCATCCCTGATTGAATTGATCCCGTGGTCCAAACCTAAAAAAATGAAGTCTGTATATTCCTGACTAATCTTGTTAATGTCTGTCATAAATGAAATGTCTTTTTGTGAGCTATTAGTCATGATTCAATTAATAGCACTAAGTAGATTTTTCCTTCGGCATTTTTATAAACCTCGATACCACTTAAGTCTAAATCAGACAAGTCATGCCCCCAAACGCCATACTTGCCATTGGTTTCATTTCTATTTATAAGCCCTTCTCTTTTTTCCAAAGGTATTGTCTTGGTCGATGCCGTTACTTCTTCCTCTTTATAGATTAAATGATATCTTTTGCTTATTTCCTCAATTAACTGTTTTTTGGTAAAACCATTGCCTGATGTTAGTAGTTCGAATGAAGCGGGCTTATTTAAGGGGTAATCAACAATAAGGGTTGCTTTTGTATACGGCAGCACAATTTTATCGGCATCGATAAGTTTTGAAATTTCCTCGTCGGTCTTTTCAAGACTAATCCAGGGAATAATTCCGTCTTTAAATACTTCTAAATCTTCTTTTGTAGGTTTTAATCTTAGCTCAATTGTGGTAACCAGTGCGCCTATTGTATCCAGCCGGGATTCTGTTTCTTCCTTCGCTTTCAGTATCGCTTGTTCATAGTCAGAGGGTTTGATTTCCGTTACTGAAGAAGATGGCTTCTGATTGCAGCTAATAAAGGCTATTATAATGATAAAAAGCAGTTTATAGTTTATAGTTTTGCCTACGGGATTTTTCTCGGGTAGTGGTGGAATTGCCAGGCAATTAATGACGTATATCTTCATGAGTCACAATGTACACAACGAAACCGTTTTTTACAACTATTCAAGTACGGACCAGGATGTCCCGGAATTCTTCAGCATCTCCTGATTGGATGAGCGTGAGCAGTGATGTATCGGGCAATATAGCGGTGTTAAAGAAGAAGTTGCTGAATTGGCCAACCGGCTGGTGAGCATGTACCGTTCTGATATAGACCAGTGTCGCCAACTGATACTCAAGGCTAAACGAAGCGTGTTTGCAAGGTTTGGAAAAGCGAAGCTTTATCTCCATGAAATGGAAGCCAGGTTGAATGAAATCGAAAGAGAATTGCCAGTTAGCCGTCAGATTTCGTTTGACCCGGTGCAAGCGCTTCGACAACTCAGCAGGATTTCTTACCTGCAAGGTAGTGAGTATCCTGGGGAAGTCGAAGCTTGTGACCGGCTGTTGAAAAAGATGAATGCTGACCGAAAAACAATGCTGTTGTTGTGGGCCGGGCATGCAGCAGTGGTTTACAATGATTGTATTCAACAAATTGCCAAAGAACTTACAACGCAAGCTGAGCTATACAATAAAGCCCATGGTGAGAGCAGAACCCTGCTTGATCAACATACTTATACCATCAATAGGGAAAGAAGTAAGTTGGGTTACGCCTGATCAGGTATTATTTCTTTAACCACTCCAGGATACAGATGATGATGGCGAGTGCTACTTCGGCCACCAGTATCATGGCGCTGGTTAAACCTACTTCCACACAATCTCGGAATGTGATGTTTTCGTTTTCCAACAGTTGGGCTATACCTGCGCCCAAGCTAAGCATCACGAGGCCAATCTGAGTACGGTCTAGCTTCTTGCTTATGCTGATGAAGGCTGGTGACTGCAATTCATCTTTCTTTGGGTAATAAAACTTAACCAGGAATATCAACGCGTAGAATACAACAACTGGTATGATGAAGGTGAGTGAGGTCATGGATGCGGAGTGTGAACAGTAGTTTACAGAAATGCATGGGGTCATGTCCATATAATGGTTGAATCTTACGAAGTCGTATCTTCCATCTTAAACTTATTCCTGTTATTCCTATCGTGCTAAGACCTTTGAATTTCACTAAGCCCTTCAAATATGAGTTCTGTAATTGTCCAGTTGTCCCGACTACGTTCTGTAATAATCACGACGGATCAAATAAATCATCCATGGTGATGGTGCTTTGGATAAAACCAAGGGAATGCAGGTTTTCCTTTAAACCCCAAGTTGTTATGAGTACCGGAAAAACGCTCTTCCGTGTCTGTGTCTCCTCCTTGAAGGTAAATAGTTTTCTTTCAAGCTCTTTTTTATAGACTTTGGTTAGTGTGAAAGGTTCCTGGGTAAATTTCACTTCACAAAGATTAATTACATGATCTCTTCTGTCAATTAAGAGATCAATTTGGACGCTTCGTTCCTTATCGACCCATGAAGATTCTTCGGTATAAACCCCACTTATGCCCAATGCTTTTTTGATAGCAGTAACGTGTTGAAGACATATGCTTTCATAGGCATAGCCGCTCCATGCCCGCCATGCCGGACTATCTATCCGGCTCAACCAGGCTCCGGCACCCGATAGTTTTTGATCCTTTATAAATTTCAGATAAAACAGGGTATATGGATCCGAGAGTCTGTAAATACTGTCTCTGATCTTTTTTCCAAACGGAACACTTTTGCTGATAAATCCGCTCTCCTCTAATTCACGGAGAATCGTTGTAAGAGCCCCACCATCTTTGATGCCGCTCAATTTCACCATTTCTTCTCGGCCAAGTCCTTTAGGCTTGCCGGCAAGCACTTCGATGATCATGATGTGCCTGTCAGCCTGATTGAATAATGAGCCATATAGATTGTCATATTCTAATGCCAACAATCCATTTTTTGAAAAGGCCAGCCGGTCGATTTCCTGAAATGCACTCTTCCCTTGCCTGATGGCGTTAAGGTAAAAAGGCACTCCGCCCATAGCCATGTATAGCTGAAGTATCTGGTACCTGTCCAACTGAGTTTGATGAGCGCGAAAGAAACTTTCTGTTTCCTGAAGTGTAAAAGGCAGTAAACGGATTCTCTGAGTAACCCTGTTATAAAGCCCTCCTTTGTTGTTGATCAATTTATTGATCATCCAGGATGCTGCAGATCCGCAAACCACCAGCAGAATATCCGGACGATTGGAAGCCCAGGCATTCCAAAAATGCTCAAGGGCAGAAAGGAAATTAGAGCGTGGCGTATCGATCCAGGGCAGTTCATCAAAGAAGACTACTTTTTTAGGAGCCTTTAACGTTTTAAGGTAATTCCTTAGTAAACTAAAAGCATCAAACCAGTTTTTCGGAAGCTCACCCGGACCTATGCCTGTATCCAGTTCCCTCAAAACAGAAAAGAAATTGGCCAGTTGTTGTGAGGTATTAGCCCGCGCTATACCTGTCATTTGGAATGCAATTTGCTTATTGTAAACCTGACGTATAAGAAAGGTTTTGCCTACTCGCCTCCGCCCATAAACTGCCAAAAACTCTGGTTTTTCACTTTTAAGCAATTGTTCCAGCACTTTTTGTTCCTCGTTACGTCCAATTATTTTCTCCATCTTGAAACTATTTATCTTGCGGCAAGTATAAAGAAATAGGAACTTACCGCAAAAAATAACGCCCTAAATAGCGCTAAGCTATGTAAAAATGAACCTTGGCGCTAATATTAATTATTGACACATGGCTACTACATTGATTTGTAATTATTTATGTGCTATGTGAGATTCTTATAGGGGCCTTACCCCCTTACTCGATAGAACGATTCCCGGCATTATGAGGGGAGTGGCCGGATTTATAGGTAGTACATTGGTGCTCACTTTACCCGGCTCCACCAGCGGTGCAGCAGAGACCATGGATGCTTTGTTTCCTTATATACTTCATATTTTCCGGGTAGCGGAAGGGATGCGGCATGAGTGAGGTTTTACTGAGCTAATCTGCCCAGTAGTTTTAATTTATGCTTTACTTCTTCCGACCAGGGAAAGCCGATGGAAAGCCTCATACAGTTTTCAAATTGATCCTGTAAGGTAAACATCCTTCCCGGGGCAATGCTTATTTTCTGTTTTAGAGCTTTGTCAAACAGTTCTGTGGTATTCACTGTTTTATTGAACTCCACCCATAAGGCAAGTCCACCCTGCGGCCTGCTTGTTTTAGTGCCTTCCGGAAAATATTCCGCTATAGCCTGTATATAATGCTGATAATTGCTGTGTAAGGTCTGACGCAACTTGTGCAGATGATTTTCATACCGGCCGCTTTTCAGGAAATTGGCTACCGCCTCCTGTATAAGGGTAGAAGATGATATGGCATGAACCAGTTTGAGTTTCAGGATCTGTTCCTTGTATCTGCCTGGTGCTACCCAACCCACACGATAGCCCGGCGCCAGGGCTTTGGAAACTGAGCTACACCACAACACGGTTCCCTCTTTATCAAATGCCTTGCAACATGTTGGACGTTGAGTGCCAAAGTAAAGATCGCCATATATATCATCTTCTATGAGCGGGATATGATGTTGGGCCAACAGCTTCACCACTTCTTTTTTATGTTCATCAGGCATACAACTGCCCAAAGGGGTATTGAAGTTTGGCACCAACAGGCAAAGGTTGATCCTGGGGATTGCTTTTTTCAAGGCATCTATTTCAATGCCAGTAGCCGGATGTGTAGGCAGTTCAAGTACTTTTAGTCCCAGGCTCCTGGCCAGTTGTAAAGTGCCGGGATAACAAGGGCTTTCCATAGCAATGGTATCGCCAGGCTTTCCCAAAGCCATCATGCAAAAGGATAAAGCATTCATCCCCCCGGCGGTAGTTACCAGGTCATTTTCATGAAGACTTCCTCCCCAATACATGGCGCGGGCGGCAATCATTCTCCGCAATTTTTCATTGCCCTGCAACTGTTCATAGGCTGTACCGCTACCCTTAAGTTCCCGGGTAGCATGTATTATTTCTTTATTCAGTTTTGTTAATGGCAATAATTCAGCGGCAGGCGCTCCAACAGAAAAAAGCGTAAGATCAGTTTTGCCGATGTTGGCATAGACTTTCCTGATCAATTCCTCCGGCTCTTTATTGTTGCTGACCTGTGAGGGCTTGCTTACTTCCGGAAGTGGAAGTTTTCGATACGATAGCCGGCTTACAAAATATCCGGATTGTGGTTTTGATTCAATGAGTGATTGGGCTTCCAGCTCCAGGAAGATCCTTTTAGCGGTATTCATGCTGATGCCATGCTCCTGGCACAACATCCTGACCGAAGGCAGACGGTCACCAGGCTTTAAAACTTCATTCCTGATCAGTTTGGCAATATTGTTTGATATGTCAACGTATAGAAAATCGTTTTTCATGCTATAAAGGTAACTGTGTCCATTAAAATAGTCAAAACTGAGACTGTGCCCATTGGGCAACCCTGTCTATTTTTGCATGAAAACTGCAATAACTATGTCAGAAGTAATTATTAAGACAGGTAAAGAGAATATGGATGTTACAATGATACATCGTTTCCTGACAGAAGATTCCTATTGGGCTAGGGGCATTTCCTATGCGCTGGTGGACCGTTCACTGACCCACTCATTTTGTACCGGCGCCTTTGTAAATGGTAATCAGGTCGGATTCGGAAGAGTGATCACTGATTATTACACTTTCGGGTGGTTCGCTGATTTTTTCGTATTACCGGAATACCGCGGACAAGGAATTTCCAAAAAAATATTATCCCATATATTGGAGCAACCGTGGTCTAAACGTTTGAGAAGAAAGATGCTCAATACCAGCGACGCACATGGCTTATACCGCCAGTTTCAGTTTAAAGATCTTGGGAACCCTTCCTATGTATTGGAAGTATATCAACCCGATATTCACTTACAGTATAGAGAAGAAATAGAGGCGTCTCAGGTTTTGTAGATATTAGCCTATTTAAAATAATAATCCATGTTTATACCCAACGCATTCAAATTCGAAGATACCGCGGGCAAGATCGCCTTTATGAAACGGTACAGCTTTGCTACTATAGTGACCTGTAAAGACCAAATGCCAATAGCTACCCAATTGCCGTTTGTTGTGGATGAAAGTGCCGGGAGTTTGCGGTTATGCGCCCACCTGGCTGCTGCCAATGAACAGGCAAAATATATAGAAACGAATACTTCCCTCGTCATATTCTCGGAGCCGCACGCTTATATCTCGCCTAAGCATTACGATAAGCGGGAGAGCGTACCCACCTGGGATTATATTGCTATACATGCCTATGGAAGGGCCAGGATCATCGAAGATGAAATGGCCAAGCTGAAAGCCCTGGAACAGATGATACATTTTTATGAACAGGATTATATGGAACAATGGCAAGGCCTTTCCGATAAGTTCAAAAAGGGCATGATGCAGGGTATTGTAGCTTTTGAAATTGAAGTAACAGATTTACAGGGACAACAGAAGCTGAGCCAGAATAAAACAGTAAAAGAGCGGGAAAAGATCATTCAACAGTTGGAGAAAAGCACTGACAGCGTTCAAAAAGATTTGGCGCCTTTCATCAGGAACTTGTCGAAGTAACGTGGTCGCTTTTTAGCAATAGCAGTAGATGGCATCCATGAAGCTTCCGCTAATATTTCTCCCATTCCCAATGCTCTGATAACATCCTGTATCGCTTTATATCAGTATCGTTGCTGTCGCCCCATTTTGTTTGTCCAAGATTGTCGCGAATTTCGTAACGGACCAGGAAACATCGGGGATCGGTATTGTTTTTTGCAATAGCCCTGTCAATTTCTTTCATAGCCTCATTGTATTTTTTTAATTGATTGAATACAGAAGCCCGGTACATATTGATCCTATAATCCTTTAATCCAAGCTCTTCAGCTTTGTTTATGTTATCAAGTGCATTATTAAAACAGTTTTTGGTGTCATCTCCCCAACCTAAATAAGGGCCTCGGTGAAAATGTGCAAGGGCACGGGCAAGATACAGTTCGGGAGCTTTTGGATGCTGGCTGATGATGGAGTCAAAATGAATAACCGGATGATCAGCACTGGAGTGGTTATACCCAAACTCTTCTGCTTTTAGCCAATGCCTGAAGGCCGATTTTTTGTCTCCATCGAGGTATTCAGCCCTTGCAAGCGTAAAGTAAGTATCGCAGTACTCAGATACTCCCTGAGGCCGGTCGTTTAAATGATTGTCGGGTATTTCTTCAATGGTCGTCTTTAAATCGTCAATGGCCCCTTTATAATCCTTAAGGTATTTCATTTTGAAATTTGCCCGGTCAATGTTTGCATTGGTGCTGCCTTTTGAAACGGCACACATAGTACTATAATCTGCTAATGCTTTGTCGTACTTTCCCAGTTTAATGAACAACTCTATTCTCGTTCTGTAATTTTGCACTTTACTTTCCCAGTCCTCTTGCCACTTGTAGGTTTTGCAATTGATGGCCAACGAAATATTTTCGATCGCTTTCTCGTATTCCAGGGTTTGGGTATATGCGCTGCTAAGAAGGTATAATATTTCGCAATTTTTAGTGCCATTGTTCTTTTCAATTCCTTTCTCAATATCCGCAAAGGCTGGTTCGGGCTGGTTATTTTGAAGGTAGTAGGTAGCCCTCTTGAGATAATAGGAAGCCGGAAGGTCTTTATCCGATAAAAAAGAAAGGTCAATGCCGGGTTGGTATTCAAGATAACCATTGGCCGGCAATTGCTTCACCGTATATAAAGTCAATCCGTTTCTGAGCAATGCGCTGTTCCTGTCATGGCCGCCCTCATTGGTGTAGGTATTGCTATCCTGCTTAGACCGGTAATACTTGAAATAACCTCTTTGTATTACCAGTGAATCTATTCCATCCCGGAAGCCCATACCATTTTGGCCCATGATCCCGATCATATCAATCATCATGGTATCTTTCTTGTATATGATGTACATTCTTTGGTTTGATCCGGCATCTGAATAGCTATTTTCATCTATATCTGCTGTTGACGGCAAACTAAATCCGGAAGCACGCCCGTTGATACGGGCTTTGCTATATCCCTTTAATAGTTTCGGGTATAGAAATGTTTCCTGGTAGATCTTTTCTCCGGCCAGAATAAATGTCCTGATTTTTAAAGAAGTGTCGGTGAGCAGGTCTATCTTATCAAGTTTGTCATTGTACAGGTTGTTAATGATTAACCCACCCCCGCCACCTGGCTGTCCGTACAATTGCCCGGTAAAAAGCAGCAGTAAAAAAAGAAAGTTCCTGTTTACAGCATTCATGTACAAAATGTGAAGATGGTAAAATGAGTATCTCCTGATTCCGAGATTACAAAATTTGGATGAAACAACAGAGGATTTATGCATCTTAATCGTTGGAGGTATGTTAAATGGCAGAAAACATAGCTTCCTTGCTCCCGATCAATTATTATATAGCTGTGGATTTTTATATGTAAATTAGGTGATAGCTGATCTGCGATGATGAAGATATTGCCTTATATCGTGTTATTCATTTTTTGCCAGAAGTCCCCGGACCCTGGTATGCTACCACCGAATGGATTTGAAAAAACGCCTCAAGTAATATCCATTAAGAAGGGTATTATCCCGGAAGCATCAGGCATTGCCGATAGTAAAAGAAACGCCGGTTATTTATGGGTACAGCAAGACAGTGGTAATCCTCCTTATGTCTATTTATTAAAACACGACGGCACGATAACGGATTCTGTATTCATTGAGGGTGCTGACAATAGGGATTGGGAAGATATGGCCCTTGCCGGTAGTCAACTGTATATAGCTGATATTGGTGATAATAATGCGGCCCATTCTCAATGCACATTTTATTATTTTACAGAACCAGCCCGAGGCACGCACAAAATTGCTGACTTCAAAACAATCCATTTCAAATACCCGGATGGTGCGCATGATGCTGAAGCATTCCTGGTAGATCCTGGTACGAAAGATATTTATATTATCACCAAGAGGGGGGAGAAATCGAAAGTCTATAAACTCGTTTATCCGCAAAGTACCACCGCATTAAATGAAGCCGTGTTTGTGGCCAATCTTGCCTTCAATGGTGTGGTAAGTGCCGCCATTTCCCCCGATGCCAAAGAGATCATTGTAAAAACCTATACCCACCTGTATTATTATACCAAAGAGGCTTCCCAGTCTATAGCTGCGGCGCTCGAAAAACAACCTTCCACCTTGGATTACCAGGTAGAAATGCAGGGAGAAGCCATTAGTTTCAGGCTTGATAACAAAGGCTTTTATACCCTCAGCGAAAAGAATTTTAATGTTATACCATCCCTTCATTATTATAAGCGGAAGTGAATAAGCTGTACTTTAGGTCATTTTAAAAGTTGTTCCAATACTTTCTTGCCACCTTCGTTTTTGGGATTGAGTTCAACCGATTTTTTATACATGTTGACTGCTTCATTTTTGTGTCCCATTTTTAAAAGAATCTCCCCGTAACTGTCGTAAGCGTTCCAACTGTTAGGAAATAATTCTGTGTTGAGCTTGAAGGTTTCATAGGCTTCCTGGTATTTGCGTTCTTCCGGAAAATGAAAGGGATTTGGGTTGTTGCTGCCTCCCATAAAATCATATCCCAGGTAATTCAATTCTTCTTCACTGAGTTGATAATGTAAGGTGTCTTGTTTTAATGAATTGACCGTATCACTGGCTGCAACAGCACCGTCCTTCAGCAATACACGGGCGTAAATAGCCGCTAAACTTTTTTTGGGAAGTGATACCTGAACGCCATTGAGTATTTTCAATGCCGCAAAGCCTAAGGGCTGAGCGTTAGTATAGTGAATATTGTCGAAGATGATGATGGTCTGATGTTGGGAGATATTTCTTATCAATATGCAATTGATGCCAGTAGCATTCCCATTGTGATAAACCGCCTTTCCAAATGTGGTATCAGTTGATACTTCCCATCCCAATCCGAAGTTTCCGGGATTATTGTTCCCATTATTTAGTTTTACCGGTGTAAAGGCTTCATTAATTAGAGACGCCGGCAACAGCTTACCATTGTAATAGGCCTTATCGTAGTTGAGTAAATCATGAACGGTACTTACATAATCTCCGAATCCTGAAAAATTATAGGCCGACCAATAGTTGACGATATAAGGAACTTGTGTTGCTTTGACCAGGCTGTCTGAATAGCGGTGCGGATAAAGATAAGCATAGGCCAGTGGAACCTTGTTAGAGTCACTATATTGAGACCGCATTGATAAAAAATGTGTATTGGTCATATTGGCAGGCCGCAAAACATACCTTGTTATGTAGTCAGGGTGCATCATGCCGGAAACTTTTTCGATCAATAGTGCCAATACTATAAAATTCACATTGTCATACCTTCCTTTATCGCCGGGTTGATAAAGTAATGGCTTTGGATTTGACACCACACCGTCCATGAAATCAGCATTGGTAAATACTCTTTCAGGTTGTTGCTTTCTTATACTGTCAAAAAAAGCATTATAGGGAGGAATACCCGAGGTATGAGATAGAAGATGTTTGATAGTAATTTTTTCGTACGGAAACCAGGGCAAGTATTTTTTTACAGGATCACTTATCTTTAGCTTGCCGGATTGGGATAGTTGAAGTATAGCTGTGGCGGTAAGTGTTTTGGACAGTGAGGCAATAACGAATGCTGTGTTATTGGTATTGGCTATCTTTTTTTCAAAATCGGCATACCCAAATGATTGTTCATAAATAATTGCTCCGTTTTCTGCTACCAATACATTTCCATTGAACTGCCCGCTTTCAGCCAGTGCTGAAAAGTATTTTTTCAAAGCCACCTGTTTAGTTTGGCCAAACAGATGAGTGAAGCTTAGCAAAAGAAGAGGAAGAATTTTAATTTGTTTGTTAAACATGAAACGATTTGTTTAAGAGAATCAATATTGTCATTCTTTTGGCAATGGGCATGCCTGATACTTAAATAGAAATAAATCAACTATTTATATAGCTATATGCCTATAACGCCGTTCGTTTTCAATACAACAGATGTACGCTTATATTACAACTAAGAGGTCCTGTTTTTATAATCTAATTACAAACGATTACCAGATTATCCAGTACATTAAAAAGGCTTAATCTATTACGATTATTTTTTATAGCTTTAACTTATAGAAACTCTCAATCAAACCGGCATGTTGGGCGTAGTATTATCCGGCGGGCTAAGTTCCCGCATGGGAACCGACAAAGGGCTGATGAAGCTGGAGGCGAAGACCTGGGCGCAAACAGCGCTGGATAAGCTCACCACTTTACAGCTTCCAGTGGTTATTTCTGTAAATGCCACACAATATGAAACCTACCCGGCTGTATTCCCCGCAGAACAATTGGTAAAGGATAATGAGGGCCTGGATATCCACGGACCACTGGCTGGTGTGCTGAGTGTGCATGTTCAATACCCCCAGGAAGACCTGCTGGTGCTGGCCTGCGATATGCCACTAATGGATCCGGTGATCATAGAACAATTGATTATAGCGTACAGGAATAACGAGGAAGAAGCCTATGTATTTACCAATGGTGGAGAGCCGGAACCGCTGTGCGCTATCTATACTGCCAAAGCATTGGCCGCCACCCTCCAACGCTACCATAATCGTGAACTGTCAAAGCATAGTATGAAGTTCATGCTGGAGCACCTGGTGGTCCATTTCATCCCTTTACTGCCAGGCCAGGAAAAGTTCTTCCGCAACTTTAATGCGCATGCGGAGTTGAATGGGTTGTAGTTTTGGGTTTCAGCCACCGGCGGCAGAGCTGGTAAATGGGTTTCTCCACAGCTATATACAGCACTATACTTACTATCCATAATAACACAAAGTTCCTGTCGGGGAGCAATACCCAGGATTTGATCTTCAGGTTTACATAACTGATGTGTACGAGATAAAAGGCAAAAGAAGCATTTCCTAAGAATACCATTACACGGGAAGCAAAAAAACGCTGTACCCAGGTCTTTTCTTCCATCAGGCCGGCAAAGGAGATAACGGTAAATACAGGCAAAATAAACAACAGGATGAGCAGGCCGGGCAGGGTATCGGTGCCATGCTGGTAGATATTTTTTGGAAAAAGGCCTATGGTATAACAGGTAATAAAAATACCTGCTATACCTATGAGGGTTTTGTGCGGTAGTTGCTTTAAGAAGGTGGTACGGCCGCTTTTCCAGGCGCCCGCCAGCAACATGCCCGCCAAAAACTCCGTACTGCGTCCGAAAAAAGTGGAATGCAGGAGGAAGTCGGCTGGGTAGAAGAATTTTCCGGGATTGCCATTTACCTGATGCCAGGTATAGCCAACGGCCCATGCTGCTGCCAATAAAGCAATTAAAAAAGTAACCAGGTACAACAGGTGTTTGCGCTGAAGCAGGCATAGCAATGGCGCCAGCCCGTAAAAACACATTTCTACATTCAGCGACCAGGCCTGTGCCAGGCCATCCAGGTTATGAGCGTTGGAAAAGGCATGTGCCAGTGAATAGGTAAGTGGGGTAAAGGCCCCCTTGCTATAAGGGGTGTCTAAATAATAGCAGGTAAGAATGAGCCAGTATAAAGGCATGATCCGTGCAAGTCTTAACCCAATATACCGCCAGTAGGCGCCAGGAGATTGTAAAGGCTTCTCTCCGTAGGTGTACGCGATGAGAAAACCGCTAAGCACAAAGAAGAGGGAAACCCCAATATGGAATTCATTCAGTAGGCGGATAACTTCAACAGGCAGGCTATCGCGCCAGTATTTGCGGTTGTGGTAAACAAATACCAGGCAGGCTGCCAGGCAACGAAAACCGGTCAACGCATTAAACCTTGTGGGTTCTGGAGGCAGATTTTTTCTCTCTACGGCAGGTAGTGGAACAGGTTCCGCCACCAATGTTGTCAGGGGCATAGGCCGATAAAGATACTATAAACCCTGTACCGCCAAAACTGGTTTTCCTGCAACCATAAAGTCGTTCTTACCTGCTTCGCATACCGGACAGCAATAGCTGGCCGGCAGGGCGGCAAAGGAAGTCCCTTTGGGAATGCCATTGGCCGGCTCGCCATAAGCTTCATCATAGATGGTAAGACAGTGCTTGCACTGGTACACCAGTGTTTTGGCTTCACCGGCAGGAACCGCTTCTTTTTTAGGTACGCTGGCTTTTTCCTGCGCCACGATATCGGTAAGCTGCTGCTTATAATACAGGAGGATGGCCCGGCGCAATTGCTCTGCCAGCAACACCTTGGGGTTGTTGCTGCTGAATACAAAACCTGTCCGCTCATTGGGATTGAAATTCTGTGCGCATAAGATATCGTATACAAAGAACATCTCTATACCGGCAATGGTAAGCAGGGGCCTGCGCCTTACCAGTAGGCTACTGAATACTTCACTTTTGCGTCTTGTTTTAATGCCAATGCAAATGCCAAAGGTGCGGGTGTCTTCATTGTTCAGGCGCTTCAGCAGGTAACGCTTCAGCTTTAATCCGGCCGCACAGTTATCCTCTACCTGGAAATTGAGCTCGTTGGCTGCATGACGTACATTCACCTGGTGACGGGCCAGCAGGTTATTCCACAGGTGACGGTTTTTCTCGGTAATGTTTTTAATGATCAGGGATTTCCAGGGTGTAGAACATACCTGTCCGATCTTGGTTTGCAGGCACAGGCGGCAGATGTCTTTCAGGAAAGCAATGTTGAATAACTCATCCCGCCGGTAAATGCCGAGCCAATACTTGTCGTGGTACCTGTTCAATCCTTCATAATAGGGTAGGTTGAAGCCGGGCAGCCGGGCAGGCGCTTCCGCAGTTTTGGTGATATAACTTTCCTGTCTTACCCGCTGAAAGAGGTCGTCGCCATTGGCCTGCTTGTTGTCATAAAACAGCTCCTTATGCTGCAGGATGATGTTTTCAATATGTTTCGACATCCGGGCCACATCATTGGTATATACCATTTCCTTCCACTCATAGATAACGTTGGTACGGGGGAAACGGATAAAGAGGTGCCAGAAGTGCTGGGCCTGGGCGGAGGCCACCCAGTTGATATTGCCGGTCAGTAAAGGCGTAAAGCTCTGGTTGCTGTCGGAAATATTGATCTTCAGCCGGGGCTGGTAATCCACCAGGTCGAAGATGTCTTTGTACACCCCTTCACTGAGCCAGGTTTGGTTGATGAATACTTCTTCGGCAGGGTAGGAGCTTACAATATTGGGATGACGGTCTTCATCCACTTCATACTCCACATCCAGTTGTTTCAACTGCTCCTCCAATACCGGGAAGTCTTCATTGACTACATCAAACAGCAATTGCTGACGCAGGCCAAACCGCACTTCCGTAATACCGGCTTTGCCGGCTGCAATGAGTATATTCAGCAGGTCGCCGGGGGAGATGATGCCGCCCTGAAAATTGATCTTGATGGTGTACGTGTACTTCATGGGTTTACTCAGTTATAGGTAATGCTTCCTGCGTTTGCAATTGCTTCTCCAGTATAGCCTGCACTTCCGGCCTGCAGCTTCCACAGCCCAGTCCCGCGCCGCTGGCCTGGCACAAGGCTTTCAGTTCCGTGCATCCCTCTTTGATCTTGTTCACAATGTTGCCTTCGCCAATATTACCGCAACTGCACACCAGCTTGCCAATGGCCGCTTCTGCTTTTTTGCCGGACCTTAATAACTGCAAACGCTTCTCACTTAGTTCCATTTTGTTCTGTATCAGGTCGCGGAACTCCAGGAACTCCGATTTATCGCCGATCAATATAGCGCCCACCAGCCGGTCATTGTAGATGATACATTTCTTGTAATAACGTTTTGCCTTGTCAATGAATACTACCTCTTCATAGCCAGGATCGGCAGGACATTCAGCCAGTCCCAGCGAGACCAGGTCGGTGCCATGCATTTTCAGGATGTTCATGAGCAGCGAACCATCATAGTATTTGGAAATATCGCCTGCCAGGTAACGGGCAACAATTTCCGCCTGTTGTTCGGCGGCAGCCGTAATGCCGTAGAGGAAGCCTTTGAATTCTGCGATCTCACCGATGGCATACACGTTGGGGTCGTTGGTGCGCAGGTACTCATCTACTACTACACCACGCTTGCAATCCAGTCCGCTGGCGCGGGCCAGTTCAATATTGGGTACGGTACCGATGGCAATTACAATGGCCTGGCAGTTGATCATCAGGCCGCTCTTCAGGCGGATGCCTTCTATCTGCTGACTGCCCAGGAAACGTTCTATTTCATCGTTGTAGTAAATATCAATGCCTTTATCGGTCAGTTCCTCGTGCAGGAGCTGACTACCCAGCGGATCAAGCTGGCGGTCCATAAGGCGGGAGATACGCTGTATCACGGTCACTTCCACATTCACTTCCCGCAGGGAGGCGGCCAGCTCAATACCTAATAAGCCTCCACCTACAATCACTACTTTGCCATTGGCCGGATCAACGTGGTTCTTAAAGTTGTCTGCATCTACCCGGCTGCGCATGGTGAAGATGCCGGGCAGGTTGGGGATGTCACGCAGGAGGGCAGCGCGGCTGCCGGTAGCCATGAGTAACAGGTCATACTGATGGGTGTGGCCATGGCTGTCGGTAACTGTTTTGGCGGCCCGGTCAATATGCTCAATGCTTACACCGCGATGCAGGGTAATGTTATAATCATATTCTTCCTGGTCGGTCATTTTCACCAACTGGTTCCATTCCTGTACACCGCTGATATAATCGGGCAGCATCACGCGGTTATAGAAAGGGAAGTTCTCTTTGCTGAACACCACGATCTCATCTTCCGTATTCAACGCCCGGTAGCTCTTTACAAAACCACAGGCGCCGGCGCCCGCACCAATCACGATGATCTTTTGCTTTGGCTTTTGATAGCGTGTTACCTGTACGGCACTGAACTTAAAATCAGGCTCTTTACTCTTAGGGTCTACCAGGTTATTGGTGAGGTTATTGGCCCGGTTCAAGTCGTTGTTCAATACCTTACCCCAGTGCATGGGCAGGAATACCACGCCCGGTTTAATATCGGTAGTTAGTTTGGCTTTCACCCTTACTTCACCGCGGCGGCTGTTGATCACCACCACTTCATTGTCGCGGATATTGCGGGTCAGCGCATCATCGGGGTGTATCTCCAGGAATGATTCGGCAATGTGTTGATTCAATTTGTTGACCTTGCCCGTTTTACTCATGGTATGCCATTGATCGCGTATACGGCCGGTGGTGAGGATGAGGGGGAAGTCATCATCGGGCATTTCCGATTCATTGCTGTCGGGGAATGAATGGATGATGGCTTTGCCCGAAGGCGTATAGAATTGCTTATCGGTAAACAGGCGCGGGGTGCCATGACCGTTCATGACTTTATTGTACGGCCATTGTACACTGCGTTTTGCTTTTAATATGTCATAGTTCAGGTCGCTGATGTCAATGCGGGTACCGGCTGTTAAAGCTGCATGCTCTTTGTAGATATCTGCAAAACTGTTGTAGTCAAATCCTTTGTAGCCCATCTTTTGGGCAAAGCGGCAAATGATCTCCGCATCGGGCAGGGCTTCACCGGGGGCGTCCACCACTTTTTGCAGGTAGCTGATGCGGCGCTCCGAATTGGTCATCGTGCCTTCCTTCTCCGTCCAGGCGGCGGCAGGCAATACCACATCGGCATATTGCAGGGTTTCGGGCCGGTTGCTCACATCCTGCACCACTACAAATTTTGCTTTCTTCAGGCCTTCTTCTGCCATGCGTACATCGGGCAGACTGATGAGGGGATTGGTGCACAGTATCCAGATGGCTTTTAACCGTCCATCATTCAATGCCTCGAACATCTCTGTAGCCGTGAGTCCCGGTTTGGGGGCTATCTTGCCGCCTCCCCAGAATTTTTCTACTTCCTCCCGGTGGGAAGCATTGAGCAGATCACGGTGGGCCGGCAATAAATTGGAAAGTCCGCCTACTTCACGGCCTCCCATGGCATTGGGTTGTCCCGTTAAAGAGAAAGGCCCCGAGCCGGGTTTGCCGATATGGCCGGTGATAAGGTTGAGGTTGATCAGGCTGAGGTTCTTGTTTACGCCGATCACACTTTGGTTGAGCCCCATGGTCCACATGGTAATGAACCCTTTGGCCTTGCCGATATAAGAAGCAGCCAGGCGGATGGCTTCTTCTTCCACGCCACAGATCACGGCTGCTTCGGCCACACTGCGCTCAAATACGGTATGCCGGTATTTTTCAAATCCTTCCGAGTGATGCTGAATGAAATCATGGTCTATGCGGTCTTCCTCTATCAGGCAGCGGCCAATGGCATGGTGCAACACCACATCGGTGCCGGGGTTCAGTTGCAGGTGCACATTGGCGAGGGAGCAGGTTTGTGTTTTGCGGGGATCGCTTACAATGATCTTCAGGTTGGGATTGGCCGCTTTGGCCGCTTCCACACGCCGCCATAAGATGGGATGACACCAGGCCGGATTGGCGCCTGCCACCAGGATACAATCAGCGAGTTCTATATCATCATAGCTGATAGGAACACTGTCTTCTCCCAGCGCCATTTTATAACCCACTACTGCGCTGCTCATGCACAGGCGGGAGTTGGTATCAATATTGTTGCTGCCAATAAAACCCTTGATGAGCTTATTGATCACATAATATTCTTCTGTTAGACATTGCCCCGATGCATAAAAAGCTACGCTATCGGGACCATACTTCTGGATAAGGGTTTTGAATACGGCTGCTGTTCTGTCCAGCGCCTCCTCCCAGGTAACCCGCTGCCGGGGCTGGTGACGGCTGTACCGCATTTCGGGATACAATAACCTGTCGCTGGTATCCATCACGGTATAATGCAGGTTCATGCCCTTGCTGCAGAGCATACCTTTATTTACCGGGTGATGAGGATCTCCTTCCACCCGCAGGCTGCCATTCTTTTCCTTGTTCACAATAATGCCGCAGCCTACGCCACAATAACAACAGGTTGTTTTATACGATTCATTCATAGAATACATTAAAATCTGTCTTCCAACTTCGGTTTTTATTTCGCTCTTTGCAAGGCCGGAGCCACTTCAGCTTTATCTTCTTGCTTACTTACCAGTCTATAGATTAAAATGATCACACCAGTCACAAATACGCCTGTACCTAAGTAAAAGAAGGCATCGGCATAAGGCATTCCTTTAAACAGGAAGCCGATGGCCATAGCGCCCACATTACCACCAGCGCCTACAATACCTGCTACGCTGCCCACTGCTTTGGGGTTGATGAACGGCACAATGCTGTAGGTAGCACCATTGGCCATCTTGAGGCAAAGACCAAAGAAGAACAGGAGGGCAATGGCGGCGCCCAGGCTGCCTGCTTTGGCAAAGAGGATGATGCCGATCCCTTCCAGCAACAGCAGGATGGTGAGCAGGTTCACTTTGCCATTAAAGCCAAAACGGTTGCCTACTTTATCAGATACAATACCACCTACGGCACGTGCAAAAATGTTGAGCCATCCGAAGATGCTGGCCAGCAGGCCCGCCATGATGATGCCGGCGCTGTATTCGTCGTGGAAATAAGTGGCGGCAAAATTATCCACTGTGATCTCCACGCCGAAGCAGGCGGCATACGCAATAGTGAGTATCCAGGTACGATAATCTTTGGCAGCCAGCAGGAAGGTGTTTTCTTTCTTGCCGGTATTGCGTTCTATCTCCTCAAAATTGCCTTGTGGTGTATCCTTGGTATAACGGAAATACAGGAAGGCCATTATCAGCAATAAGATGCCGGGAACGATCATGGCCAACCGCCAGCTATTCTCTTTGCTTACCCAACCCAGGCCCACAAAACCTGCTGCGATTAATGGCATAATGATCTGGGTAGCACCACCACCGGTATTGCCCCATCCGCCGGCTACTGCATTGGCAGTGCCTTTGATATTGGGAGCGAACATCACAGAGGTATGGAATTGTGTCAATACAAAAGAAGCGCCGATGACGCCAATGGCCAGGCGGAAGATGAGGAAGCTGGTATAACTTTGGCTTAATCCGATCAACATCACCGGGATGGCGCACAGTATCAGCAGTAAGGTATAGGTCCTGCGTGGTCCCCATACATCACAAAGGCGGCCAACGATGAGCCGGGCAATGATGGTAGCTGATACAGAGGCAATACCGATATTTCCCTTTTGGGCTTTGGTCAGATGCAGTTGTTCACTTACCAATGGCATTAACGGTGCAATACCAAACCAGGCAAAGAAACAAAAGAAGAAAGTGAGCCAGGTAATGTGAAAAGTGCGCATCTGTACGCCCTTCAGGGAGAATACCTTTAATTTTTCAAGCGGTTGATTGTTGATGAGAGCCATAATAGTTTTTTAATGATTCGTTAGGCATGTATATCGTCAATAGAGAATTTTTCTATCAGCAGGTTCAGGAGCTTGTCGTGGATCCGTATATATTCCGGGTCATGCACGATCTCCTTTTTATTCCTGGGGCGGGGCAGTGGTATATCCACTATTTCCTTGATGGTGGCGGCTGGGCCATTGTTCATGATCACCACACGGTCCGATAAGAAGATGGCCTCTTCAATGTCATGGGTTACCATTACAATGGTCTTCTCCCGGTTGTCGAGGTTCCACAACTTCAATAATTCCAGGTGCATATTGCTTTTGGTGAGTGCATCGAGCGCGCCGAATGGTTCATCCAGTAATAAGATGGAAGGATTGATGGCAAAAGCCCTGGCAATGGCCACGCGTTGTTTCATTCCGCCCGATAATTGTCCCGGCAACTTATCCTTGTGTGGCCAGAGGTTCACCATCTTCAGGTTCTTTTCCACCAGCTCTTTTTTCTCCGCAGCCGGCTTGTTCTTCAGGGCGGCGTCTACCGCTTCATAAATGTTCTTATATACACTGAGCCAGGGCAGCAGGGAATAGTTCTGGAAAACGATGCCCCGGTCGGGACCAGGACTTGTTACCACATTCCCATTGGCTACAACCGTTCCTTTAGTGGGCTTCACCATGCCGCTGATGGTGCCCATAAGGGTTGATTTGCCACAGCCGGAGTGACCGATGAGCGAAACGATCTCACCTTTTTTGATCGTTAAAGAAATATCCTGTACAGCCGTATAAATGCCTTTGGGTGTTTTAAAACCGACGGTCACATTGTTCACGGCAATACTGTCCTGGTTCAATACCGGGTTCAGTATCTCTTTATCAACGGCAGCCAGTTTGTCTGTGCTGTTAGGTTTTATAGATGGAAGGCTCATTGTACGTGTTTT
Source organism: Paraflavitalea devenefica (assembly GCF_011759375.1). NCBI lineage: Bacteria > Pseudomonadati > Bacteroidota > Chitinophagia > Chitinophagales > Chitinophagaceae > Paraflavitalea > Paraflavitalea devenefica. The sequence goes on from NZ_JAARML010000005.1 coordinate 278,794, forward strand.
TGAATGTTAAAAAATAAGATCAGCTTGCATACGTGAACCGCTTTTGCAGCGACATAAACAGTTTATCGAGCAGCAGCCCCACAATGCCAATGATGATGATGGCTACCAGTATCTTGGCCACACTGCCACCATTAAAGCCTTCTTCCCATACAAAATACCCCAGGCCAATACCGCCGGAGAGCATTTCCCCTGCCACGATCACCATCCAGGCCACGCCGATGGAAAGCCGCAACCCGGTGAGGATATGCGAAAAGCTATAGGGCAACATGATCCTGGTGATGTATTTCCAGGTAGAGAAGCCAAAAGCCTTGCCTACGTTCTTATGATCTTGCGGAATATGTGATACGCCAAAGGCGGTATTGATGAGGGTGGGCCACAGCGAGCAAATGAAGATCATAAAAATGCTGGCCTTGGGGGAGTCCTGGAAAATGGCCAGCCCCAGCGGGAACCAGGCCAGTGGTGAAACGGGCCTTAACAGTTGTACAATAGGATTGATGATATTCATTACGGGTTTGCTGGCGCCCATCACCAGGCCGAGTGGGATAGCAATGAGACTGCCCAGGCCAAAACCGGTGGCCACACGGCCCAGTGAGCTCAGCAGCTTGGTGCCGATGCCTTTGTAATCCGGATCGTCCTGGAAAGGGTTTTGCATTACTTCTTTGAACACAACCCATGTCATCCGCGGAGAAGGGATCTCATTTTTGGTGGAAGCTGAAATCAGCTCCCAGATACCACCCACCAGCGCTATCCCTGCTATAAAGTACAGCAGGGAGGATAGTGTTTTGAGTGAAAAAAGAGTTTTCATGCTTATTATAGTTTAGCGTGATTATCGTTTGGTTGTTTTTAAGTAAGCCGCCACGTTATTGGGATCAAAGGATACATCATACGCGGTTTTGAATGGCTGCATATCCGGTTGTACCGGTACGCTCATTTCTTTGGCTACTTCTGCAAACAGGTCATCGAGGATTAATTTTTCCACGATGCCTTTGTAGTCAGGATCTGATTTCAAATAGCCAAACCGTACATACTGCGCCAGGAACCAGGTAGCGTGTGATTTGCGGGGCATATTTACGATGCCATTGTTATAAAAGGTCATGTAATCATCCTTGTACTTTTGTACACCCAGTTCACAACCCAGGTCATAAGAACCTGCCAGGCGGGCTTCAATTACTTGTAATGGAGCATTTACATAGTTGGGTTTGGTAAGCCAGCTTGCTGCTTTTTTCCGGTTGCCCATATTATCGAGCCATTTGCAGGCTTCAATAATGGCTTTCATCACTTTCTTTAAGTCTTCCTTGTCGGTAGCTGCGAAGTTGGCATTTACCACCAGTGCTTTTTCCGGGTGGTGCTTCCACAGGTCCTGCGTAGAGATATGGGTGAATCCAATATTCTGGGCAGCAGCGAGGCCATTCCAGGGCTCACCTACACAATAGCCTTCCATATTGTCTACGCGCATATTGGCTACCATTTGCGGCGGGGGGATGGTAATAATGCCGACTGATTTCTGGTTGATGCCGGCAGCAGCCATCCAGTAACGCAGCCATATATCGTGTGTGCCGCCGGGGAAGGTCATAGCAAAGGTTACTTCTTTACGTCCCTGTACTGTTTTTACAGCGCCTGCTGCTTTGTTCACTTCCTTAAACCCTGCCAGTCCGCAGAACTCTTTGGAGAGCGTGATAGCCTGGCCATTGTTGTTCAGCACCAGGGCAATTTTCATTTCAGTACCAGCCTTGCCGCCAATGCCTGTGTACACAGAAAGGGGCATGGAGAACAGGCAATGGGCGCCATCCAGTTCACCATTGATGACTTTATCGCGTATGTTGGCCCAGGAGGCTTCTTTTGAAAGCTCTACATCAACGCCGTATTTTGCGAACAGGCCTAACTCTTTCGCTGCTACCAATGGTGCGCAGTCGGTGAGTGGTATAAACCCCAGCTTGATCTTCCTGGCCGGTGTAGGCATTTTAAAGGAGGATACACTGGAAAATAGAAGTACGAGGCCTATGAATAGGAGGGATTGTTTTATATAGCGTGTCATGTTTGTTGTTGTTTGCATACCTGAAAATTTGTTTTGCTTCATCATCGTTGTTGCCTATTGCCTGATCGCTACGGGTTTGCTATAGAAAAAGTCCGGGCGGATATTGATCATGGCATAAAACCATTGACCTGTTCTCCGGTACGTATCTGCTACTGCATCGGTAGTGGCCTGTGCTTTGGCAAAGGGCATGCTGGTAGTTGCCTTCATAAAAGAGTAACCCAGCTCTATATTGGTAAACTTGTTCAGATTATAGTTCAGTAAAAAGTCGATCTCAGAGCCAAGGCCTTTGCTGATCACGGTACCATCGGCTTTCTTCATATCCTTGTGCAGGGCGAAGTAGTGATAGTCTACCCCGGCGCTCAACGCATTGCCGGTAAACTTGGCTTTCATATAAAAGTTCTGCAGGCCGCCGGCAGGAGAGCCGGTCCCTACGTAGAAGTAATCCATATAACCCCAATGCCTGTGTGGCGTGCCATACAGCGGGTCAAAGCGGTTATTTTTAGCGGAAGGATTAACGGCATCATTACCGGAAAGCACATCATAGCCCGGGCCAAAACTTATTTTGCCCTTTTGGTAGATACCTGAAATGGTATAGTGGTAAGCATCCAGCTTTACGCCATCGCGGTCTTTACCCGATTGTGCGTAGTAAGCGCCCTGTAAAGCGATCTTGCCAAAGCCTGAAGCATTGCCAATGGTATGATTGATCATTAAACCATAGGTATAGCGACTGCTGGTGCCTGAGTAATCGAAGGCGTCGGAACTGCCGGCACTGGCAAAACGCCGTCCATATACATAACCGCCATTGGCAGTTACGGAATCAATTTTATATTTTCCAAAATTGTCGTTGAAGAAGAGGGCGGAGAACTTTGTCTGGTTGAATTTGCGGCTGATGTAAACGCTGGTGAATGATTTATAATCCTGCGTGGCGGCATTGGTGCTGGCCGGATTGCTGAAAGCAGGATTGCCTGTTTTGCTGCTGTTGTTGGCGATGCTGCCACCTGCCGTGAGGGGTAATATGCCAGCGGGTGTGGGCACCAAAGTACCGGCTGAGTTTTTGATATAAGGAGGCACATTGCCGGGCACATAGGAGGTGCCTGTGATGCCAAAGGCGTCTGAGTTTTGGTTAAAGGCGTAGCCAACATCTACCTGCCAGCCTTTATGCACCATTTTGAGCAAGGCCATATCATGACGGCGGCCTTGTTGCAGCCAATCCAGGTTGCCTATTAAACGTACATCATCATAGATCAGTTCCTGCCGTCCGATCTTAATGGAGAGCTGGTCAACTAATTTAAATTTAAAAGTGGTGTCTGCTTTGTTGGCGAGCATCACTTCTGCCCAGCCTTCATGCAGCATAAGTCTGTTGCCATCTGCAGGAGAAATGGAAGATGCGTCCTGGCCCCATACACGCACGTCCTGTACAGAAACGCCAAAGGTTACCTTGTCCCACTTGTAACCGAAGTTGAGCCTTGTTCTTTGTGAAGTAAATGTTGCTGCCTTTGAACCAACGGGCACAAGGTTGCCGAGCCCGTTACGAACCTCGGTACGTGTACGCAGTTGGCCTGTTAAGGAGAACTGCCCGTTTGTGTTGATGACGAAAAGCAGCATACACGAAAAGAGACTGAGTTTTGCAATGAAATTCTTCATAGCTTTGTTTTGGTTTTAGATTGTTTGCGATTTAAAATCACGGCCCGTGTGCGACGCCAATCTCCACGGGCTTTTTTATTTAAACTCTTTATTCTTCTACTCCTATATATACTACACCTGCTTCTACTTTCACTGCATAAGTCTTGATCACATAATCATCACCACTGAGGCATTCACCGGTGCTGAGTGAAAATGTTTTCTTATGAAAAGGGCAGGCTACCTTGGGTTCATCGTTCTGGGAACCGATCATGCCGCGGCTTAAGGCCATTTGCTGACGATGCGGGCATTGGTTTTGGGTAGCATACCATTCATTGCGACGGGTAAAATGGAACAGGGCTATCTGTTCATCTTTGTGCTTTACGCATACACCACCATTTTCCGGTACGTCTTCTACGCGGCAGGCGGGAAACCAGGTAAGTGTTTGTTCGAGTGTGGGCATAGATATATAGTTTGGTCAATAAGAACCTGTGCCCCGGTCCCGCTGTTTAGCGGGACGGGACTTCGTTGGTTAATACAAAAACATTCAGGCTGCTTCTGTATTGATCAGAGCAGACAAACAATCGTTAGAGGAGAAATAGGAAACAGGTTAAGTGTGTTGCTTTGAGAGAATGAATGACGGATCAGAGACTTACTTCCATTCTGTAGCTCGTTTTTGACTTCTCATGGGTTCAAATTGTACAGTAGGATCTTTTTCTTCCGGTGCATTGACAAAGTGATTGAACCGTTTACGCAGTTCAGGACTTTCTACCACTTCCTTCCATTCGCATTTATAATTGTCTACCAACAGTTGCATTTCTGCTTCCAGTTGTTCAGCAACGCCCAGGCTGTCATGCACCACTACATTTTTCAGGTAAGAAATACCGCCGTCCATCTTATTGAGCCAGGTGGCCGTCCTTGTTAACGGATCGGCGGTTTTTATATAAAACATGAGAAAACGATCAATGTATTTAATACAGGTTTCGCTGTCCAGGTCAGTACCCAGCAATAAGGCATGTTGTGGCTTAGAACCGCCATTGCCGCATACGTAGAGGTTCCAGCCTTTGTCGGTGGCAATGATGCCAAAGTCTTTTGACTGGGCCTCTGCACATTCACGGATACAACCTGATACGGCCGACTTGAGTTTATGCGGCGCGCGCAGGCCACGGTACCTTTCTTCAATCTGGATGGCAAAGCTTACACTGTCGTGCAAACCAAAGCGGCACCAGGTGCTGCCTACACAACTCTTCACAGTACGCAGGGCTTTTCCGTAAGCATGTCCGCTTTCAAAGCCGGCAGCGATCAGCTCTTCCCAGATAGCAGGCAGGTCGCTCACATGCGCACCGAAAAGGTCAATGCGCTGACCACCGGTGATCTTGGTATAGAGATGATATTTCTGTGCTACCTGCCCGATAACGATGAGCTTTTCCGGTGTGATCTCGCCACCCGGTATACGGGGTACTACAGAGTAAGTACCGCCTTTTTGAATATTGGCCAGGTAACGGTCGTTGGAGTCCTGTGCAGTAGCATTGCCTTTCTGCAGGATCATTTCATTCCAGAGGCTGGCAATGATAGAGGCGATGGCGGGCTTGCATATTTCGCAACCATCGCCTTTGCCTAATTTATCCAGTGCTGCATCATAACTTTTCAGGTCATGTACTTTCACCAGGTCAAACAATTCCTGGCGACTGTATTGGAAGTGTTCGCACAGTACATTGCGTACATATTTGCCCTGGGATGCCAGGGTGTGTAGCACCAGGTCTTTCACCATCGGTACGCAACCACCGCAACCAGTACCTGCTTTGGTACATTTCTTCACTGCATCTACCGTTTCACATCCCTGCTCGCTTACGGCGCTGCAAATGGCTGCCTTGGTGATGCTTTCACAGCTACAGATGAGGGCTTCATCGGGCAGACTGGTTACGCCGGCGCCTGCTTCAGCAGATCCACCGCGTGCACCTAATATTACATCTTCCGGATTGGGAGGAAGTACTACTTTGTTCTTGCAGGTTTGCAGCAGCATATTGTATTGCTCTGCATCGCCTACCAGGATACCGCCCAGCAGGTGCTTGCCATCATTGCTGATGTTAATGCGTTTGTACACGCCTTTGAGGGTATCTTCCCACACAATGCTGCGGCCTTCTTTGGGATGTACGAAAGGATCGCCAAAGCTGGCAACATCTACACCGATCAGTTTGAGCTTGGTGCTCATGTCAAAACCGGTAAATGCTTTTTCACCGCCTGTGAGGTTGGCAGCTACCACATCGGCCATTTCATAGCCGGGTGCTACCAGTCCATAGATCATACCTTTATGTAAGGCACACTCGCCAATAGCGAAGATGTGCGGATCGGTGGTCTGTAATTGATCATTCACCACAATACCGCCGCGGTGACCTGTCTCCAGGCCGCAGAGCTTGGCTACCTCATCACGGGGTTTAATACCCGCAGAGATCACCAGCATGTCTACATCAATCGTGGTATCATCGGCAAACTGCATAGCTGTGATGCAGTCATCGCCCAGGATGGCGGTGGTGTTGGTGTTGGTGCGAATGTGCAGGCCCAATGCTTCCAGCTTGGTGCGGAGGGTGTGGGAGCCGGCATCATCTATTTGCCGGGGCATCAGCCGGGGGGCAAACTCGATCACCTGGGTATCAGTAATACCGAGGTCGAGCATGGCTTTGGCCGCTTCGAGGCCCAGTAGTCCGCCTCCGATCACAGCGCCTTTCTTAGCATGGCGTGCGTAGGAGGTCATCATCTCCAGGTCTTCGATGGTGCGGTAAATAAATACGCCTTGTTTTTCAACGCCGGGAATGGGCGGCACAAAAGCAGAAGAACCGGTAGCCAGGACCAGGTAGTCATAGCTTTCGGTGATGCCTTTAAAGGAGTGAACGGTTTTATGGGTCCGGTCAATACTTTGTACCGGATCACCCAGGTGTAAACGGATCCCATTATCGGCGTACCATTCAGCAGGGGCGAGTGTCAGTTCGTCTGCTGATTTGCCGGCAAAGTATTCGCTCAGGTGAACCCGGTCATACGCGGGCCTCATTTCCTCTCCAAATACGATCAGCTCAAAGGGCTGTTCCCCCTGTTTGGCCAACAGTTTCTCGCAAAACTTGTAGCCAACCATTCCGTTTCCAATGATGACGATTTTCATGCAGTGCCTTGATTTTAAGTGTTAATGACTGCGAGCAAGCAAACATTAATAAAAAACGCATGTAACAAAGTGGCATGTAATCGTCAGAAATAAATTATGTTTTCTGTGACTTCTGTCATAAATTTAGGAATAATTATATTAAGCAACAAAGAATAATTTTCAATATATTCATATAAATAAAATAATAATACATGATGGAGCCCCGATTATCCCTGGTGGGAGCGGGTCCTGGAGACCCGGAGCTGATTACCCTGAAGGCTATTAAAACACTACAGCAGGCCGATGTAATATTATATGATGCACTGGCAAATGAAGAATTATTATCATATGCCAAACCGGGCGCTATTACCCGTTTTGTGGGCAAGCGCTATGGCTGCCATGCTTTGTCCCAGCAGGAAATCAACCACGTGATCATAGAAATGGCGCTGGCCCATGGTCATGTAGTACGCTTAAAGGGCGGCGATCCCTTCGTATTTGGCCGTGCCCAGGAGGAAATAGCAGCGGCCCGGGAAGCGGGCATCCCGGTACAGGTAGTGCCCGGCATCTCCAGTGCGGTGGCAGTACCGGCGGGACAAATGATCCCCTTAACCTGCCGGGGCATCAATGAAAGTTTCTGGGTAACCACCGGCACCACCCAATCCGGGGAAATATCAGCCGATATTAAGCTGGCGGCCCAGTCATCGGCCACCGTTATTATCCTAATGGCTATGAGCAAGTTAGAAGCTATTATGGAGATCTTTGCCGGCCATGGGAAGGGCGATACGCCGGTAGCCATTATCCAGGAAGGCACCACCAGCCGGGAAAAGATGGTAATGGGTACCGTACGGGATATCGTATTCAGGGCGCAGTATGCAGGGTTAGGAAATCCGGCCGTTATTATAGTCGGGGAAGTGGTAAAGTTGCATCCAACGATGCTGCCTGGTTTGGAATCCCAGGTCGCAGATGCTTATGCGTCCCGGCAGCAGTGATGTATTATATATAATAATATATGCACTAAATTGCGCTAACGATTGTAAAAACCGTCATTTGAAGATCGAAACTTTAGTCCCAAAACCTAAACGATCTTATCTTCACGCCCATGAAGTCGGTTAAAACCAGTTGTGACCTACAGCATTGTTTTTTGTGTAAGCGTTGTTTAAAAGAATGGATACCTGCCATTGAAGCCAATAAAAAGAGCTACCAGTTTAAAAAGGGAGAGCTCATTTTCCGGGAAGGCGACCCGGTAACCGGTATTTATTTCTTATATGATGGCAAGGCAAAAGTGCACAAGAAATGGGGCGAGGAAAAGGAGCTGAATGTGCGTTTTGCCCATCAGGGGGATATTATCGGGCACCGGGGACTGGGTAAGGACACCATCTACCCGGTATCGGCCACGGCCCTGGAGACCTGTACGGTTTGCTTTATTGACCTGGCATTTTTCAAGACCACCCTCAAAGTAAATACTGAATTCACGTACGACCTGCTGATGTTTTATGCCGAAGAGCTGCAGGAATCAGAAAAACGGATGCGCAACCTGGCGCACATGCCCGTGAAAGGACGCATTGCCTATGCCTTCCTGATATTGAAAGAAAAGTTTGGCCTTACGCCGGAGGGCTTTATCAATATTTCGCTCACCCGGCAGGACATCGCTTCTTATGCCGGCACCACGTATGAAACCGTCTTCCGCATAGTGACCGATCTTACCCAGGCCAAAATTATTACGGTTGATAATAAAGACATTACCATCCTGGATGAAGCAGCATTGGTACGCCTCACCCAGGAAGCGGAGAATGGGGGGTGAGTGGGCGCCTGATGCGCTGTATATGCTCTGCAATAGGCCTGCGAATGGCCTCCGACTTGCACTGGCTCCTCAATGAAAACAGGCTGTCTGAGAGCACTCCAGTGCAAGTTTTAGCGGATAAACGTGCCTTATCCCGGCCTGGCTGATACTATAACCTGGCTATGATGGCCAATGCGATTAACCACACACCGCCAATGATCAACCCTGTCCTGTTAGGTGCCCGGAATAATCTCAAAAACAGGAAATAAAGTGGTATGATAAAAAAGCTGCCGATTATAATAGCTACGACCATTTTGAGGTCCATAGCCTCCGGGAAAGGCTTTTTCAACATCCAATGCGATATGGCCGTCCAGATGATATAGACGGAAACAAAGGCAGTAGTAAGAGATATTGCTCCAGGTAATCCATTCGTACCTTTCTCTGCCCCAAAATCCAGGTATCCCCGGCGCCAGCCACCATCATAAGTTGATATGCGAAAAGCTTTCTGAATACGCACACCACCCAATCCCACAAAGAAAGCAATGCCTGTAATAACCCAGAACCAAATTCCGAATGCATTGGAAATAGCCAGCGGATTGATAAAACGCTTCACCTGATTGGTTGATCCCGCAATCAGCCCCATGAACAGGAGGAATGCCAGGTAGATGAACAGCCGGGAGTTTCCTTCGCCGTTATTGATTTGCGGAGCTGATGAGGAAATAGGCTGCACCGGATCAGCAGGCTTATCCGCTACGTGAGGTGACCTGAACAACTGGACCAGCAGTTTTACGAGGAAGTAGAGAAAGACGCCCCATCCCCCAACTACCACAATGATTGACATGATCCCTCCTCCGTCACTTTTTGTCATAGATCTGAATACCAGCATGAAAATGATGAATGCAAGGCATAATACAATGAGATTGGTTAAGTTCTTATTCGGCTTTGCCATATAAGCAGTTTTTGGGGTTAGTGATGGTGGTTAGTGTAAAATAATTTAAAACTCGGAAAGAAAACCCGTATCTCTGCGAAGATTGCTTTTTTGACAGTTGTCAATAAGCCTTTTGTCATCTCATTTCCCCCTTTTGTCTACCCCCATTCGGTTAAACGCAGGATAATGGTAGCTTGCAGCCATGCCGATACGCTCGAGATATTTCTCACCAGGTATGCATGTGGTTATCTGGACCGCCTTGCTCAGCGTGCCATTGATTGTATTCCATAAAATAGAGACCGGCTTGCCCAATGGTTTTTTCCTGCTCGGCAACCTGTATCATATCGGCCTGTTTTACTTCAATGCTTTTTACTTGTATCCCCGGTTCATGACCCGGAAACGCTGGCCGCTGTATATTGTTTTCCTGGGCATCATTCTTGGAGGCTCGTATTACATAAAAGTGGGGCTGATGGGATTGATTGGCTATGAGCAACCAGGTGGACTTTATGCCGGGTACTTCTTTTTCCCACCCATCCCTTTTTTGATCGCTTCCATTATTTACCGGCTTATTACAGATCGTATACAGGCAGAGCGGGCAGAGAAAGAAGCACAGGCAGAAAGGCTGGCTTCTGAGCTGAAGTTCCTGCGCTCACAGGTAAGTCCGCATTTCCTGTTCAACGTACTCACGAATATGGTTTCGCTGGCCCGTAAGAAGTCGGACCAACTGGAGCCGGCCCTCATACAGTTGTCAGATATGCTGCGCTATATGCTGTATGAAACGAATGGCGAGCGCTTCCCTGTCACCAAAGAGGTTGAATACCTGCGCAATTATATCGAACTGCAACAGCTTCGTTTTGGAGAAGATGTAAGGGTGCAGGTGGACATTGAGCATAGTGAACCTTCCTGTGCCATTGAACCAATGCTGCTGATCCCCTTTGTGGAAAATGCTTTCAAGCATGGCATTGGCCTGGTGAAAGATCCGTATATTAAGATAGCCTTACAGGTAAAGGAACAATATTTGCACTTCCGGGTAGTGAATAATTATAACCGGGATAATGTGTCAAAGGATGCCGGTTCCGGGATAGGACTGGCCAATGTGCGTAACCGGCTGCGCCTTTTGTATGGCGATAAACATACCCTGACGATACAGGACAATGGCGAAGTGTATGATGCCGACTTAAAACTTGCTTTATCATGCTGAAATGTATGGCAGTAGATGATGAGAAACTGGTACTGGACCTGCTGGTGGATAATATACAACAGGTGCCTTTCCTGCAGTTGGTAAAAGCCTGCCGGAATGCAATGGAAGCCGCGGCCATATTGCATGAGCAGCCGGTAGACCTGATTTTCCTGGACATCCAGATGCCGGGACTGAATGGATTACAATTTTTACAGTCATTGAAGAACCCGCCCATGGCCATCCTGGTCACTGCCTATAAGGAATATGCGCTGGAAGGGTTTAACCTCGATGTGGTGGATTATTTGCTGAAGCCGGTATCTTTTGAACGCTTCCTGAAAGCCTGCAATAAAGCGCAGGACCTGTATAACCTGCAGCAGAAGTCTGCAACCAAAGAGGAAGCGCCGGATTATTTCTTCGTGTATGTGGAATATGTGCAGGTGAAAGTGTCTATACCCGATATTTTATACATTGAAGGGATGAAGGATTATGTAAAGATCTTCCTGGCATCTTCTTCCAGACCGGTGATCACCAAGATGAGCATGAAGGCGATACAGGAAAAACTGTCGGCCTTCCGTTTTATACGCACGCATAAATCTTATATCGTTGCAGCCGGTAAAGTAACGGCTGTTAAACGTGATCTTATTTGCATTGGCTCCCTCGAACTTCCCCTGAGTGAGAATTACAAGGGGGAGGTGGAGAAAGCACTTGCGCTCTGACAAAAGGTGAGTCGCCCTGCAGCCCGGCCTTCAGCGCTGCAAGAGCGGCCCACCTTATTTCTTAAGTCTCCTCATTTCCCCCTTACGTCTATTCACCACTGATCAAAGTCTATTCTCCGGGCAGGCGCCTGCATAGCGATGATACTTTTGGGTTGTAAAAGTATTGAGCTATGAAACCTAACAATTTCCCTTATGTCTTTTTTAGCGTGTGGCTGATGGCAGGCATGACCCTGCAAGCTACTGCACAGACGGTTATCCGCGGGAAGGTATTGAACAATAAACAACAGCCTTTGCCGGCGGCCAGCATTGGTGTGAAGCAATCACGCATAGGTACCCGGGCCGATACTGCCGGCAATTTTGTCCTGAGCCTGCTGGTCCATGATAAAGTGGTATTGAAAGTGTCTTCTGTGGGCTACCAGCCTAAAGAAGTAGAAGTGTCCGCGGGTGACTCCATGATTACTATTATACTGGAAGAGGAAAGCGTCAGTCTGGGTGAAGTGGTGGTAGTGAGCGCCGGCAGTTTTGAGGCGAGTGATAAGGCGAAAGGCGCTTCGCTAACACCCATTGATGCGGTAACAGTAGCAGGTAATGGCGGCGATATTGCCAATGCCTTAAGGGCGCTGCCCGGCGCTCAGCAGATCGGTGAACAGGAAGGATTGTTTGTGCGTGGCGGAACAGGGGAGGAGGCCAAACAATTTGTAGATGGCGCCCTGCTGCCACATCCCAATTTCTCCCCCGTGCCCGGTATGCCGCAGCCGGCAAGGACCAATCCCTTTTTATTCAAAGGCATCCTGTTCAGCTCCGGTGGCTATTCTGCCTTATATGGCCAGGCGATGAGTAGCGCATTGATCCTGGAAACGGTTGACCTGCCCGATCGGTCCTCCGCCAGCTTGCACGTATTCCCCATGAGTGTAGGCGCGGGATTCCAGCAATTGGGTAAAGACCGCAAGAGCAGCTATGGCGTGAATGCGCGGTATGGCAACCAGACCTGGTACAATAACCTGGTGGGGGCCAAACCCGATTTCTTTTACGGGCCCGAATACCTCACGGGCGATGCCAATTTCCGCATCAGGACGAGTAAGACAGGCATGCTGAAATTCTACAGCAATTATGGTTATAACCATACCGGCATGCGGACCAGCGATGCCGACAGTGCAGGCCTGTTGTCTTCATTCGAGTTGAAAGGGTTCAATGTATACAATAACCTGTCGTACCGGGAGTCCTTGCGGCATCAATGGAAGATAGACGCTGCGATTGCGTACAATTATTTTAAAGAAAATGTGGCTAATCAATTATTGGATGCAAAGAAGGCCCCTGTCTTTATTCGGGTATATCCTTATGATCAAAAGAATAACAGCCGTGATACACGGTCCGGCTTTGCGCAGGCCAGGGTGGTGATGAGCAAGGGGTTCCGGCGCAGGCAGTCCCTACGGTTTGGCGGGGAATATTTTTATAACAAAGACCACTATACGTATAACGATACGTTGCATACCGGGCAGGATAACCTGGTGGCCGCCTTTGCAGAAGGGGATGTATACATCGCCAAACACCTCGCCGCTAAGGTTGGCGTGCGTGCAGAGTATACTACTTTGTTACGACGCATGAATGTAGCGCCACGGGTCAGCCTGGCCTGGCGTTTCCCCGATGCCGGACAGATCAACCTGGCTTACGGTGTTTTCTATCAAAAGCCGGAGGATAGCTACCTGTTACAGAATAGGAACCTGGATCTCAGCCGGGCCACACACTACCTGGTCAATTACCAGTATAAAGCCAATAACCGGTTATTCAGGGTGGAGGGATATTATAAGCGTTACCAACACCTGGTTACTACGCAGCCCGCTGTTGCCAACGACGGTAAAGGATATGCCAGGGGTATTGAGCTGTTCTTCCGCGATAAGCGCACGTTGAAAGGTGTTGACTACTGGATTACGTACACGTATCTCGATACCAAACGCAGGTTCCTCGACTTCCCAACCTCCATGCGGCCGGCATTTGCCACACCGCATACAGCTTCCCTGGTGGTGAAACGCTTTTTCCAGGAGATCAACCTGAGCGCCAACCTGGCGTACACCCTGGCTACCGGTCGCCCGTACTACGATATTCAAACCCATGCTAACGGTACCACTTATGTTGCCGATCAGGGCACTACTAATACTTATAGCGCGCTCAACCTGAGTTTCGCCTATATATTCTCGCTGTTCAAGGGTTGGAAGAATAAAGACTTCTCCGGTATCGGGCTGGGTATGAATAACGTGTTTGGCAGGGAGCAGGTATTTGGCTATAACTACAGCGCCAATGGCCTGTATAAGCTGCCCATTACACAACCCGCCGCCCGGACTTTTTACTTCGGCATTTTCATGACGTTCGGCATTGACAGGAGAGACGATTTTATCAATGAGAATTTGTGAGTGATGAGGCACAAGCACGCAGCGGCACTTGTCGGCGCTGCATGCGTGCGCCAGTGAAGAGTAGTGAATGCGTTCCTTCGATTATCTAAATTAAAAATAAAACAAGATGAAAAAGGTACTTATTATGACGATGGCAATAGGTATGATCCTGACTGCCTCCCTGGCCCAGGATAACCCTGACCAGCAATTGCAGGCGGCGGTGGCCCGGCTCGGCAAGGCCACTGCCGTTAAGGATTACCGGCAACTGGCCATTGATTTTGCCGGCATTGCCGCACAGCAAAAAAACAACTGGTTGTCCTGGTATTATGCAGCCTTCTGTAATGCCAAAACAGGCTGGCTGTACGAGAATGATGGCGAGCGGATAGAACCCTTTGCCAACCTGGCGGATGAGCAGATCAAAAAATCATTGTCCCTGCTGGATACCGCTACACAGAAAAAAGAATTATCTGAAGTGTATTGTGTGCTGAGCATGGTGAACCGGGCAAAGGTGTTCATCAATCCCATGACGTATGGCCGCCAGTATGGCCCTGTGGCCGGTCAATATGTGCAGAAGGCCCTGGCGCTTGATGCCACTAATCCGAGAGCTGTATACCTCGCAGGCTGGGAAAAGTATGCGACACCCAAGATGTGGGGCGGTGATAAGAAGAAAGCCAAAGAACTGCTGGAGCAATCCTTACAGCAATTGAATGCGCAGGGCGCTGCCGGTACTGCACCACATTGGGGGAAGCAGGAAGTGGAAGCGTTGCTGAAGAAACTTAAATAAAAAGAATTCCCCGCAGCGTCTCCCGAAGGGGACGCTGCGGATTAAGCAAACTTTAAAATGCTATTTTATGCCATTTGTATTATTGATCTTGATGCGTGTGTTATTTATAGCCAGTATGGTATTTATTATTGGTTACGTATTTGGCGGGTTCTCTAAGAAGCCTGCGTTGGTAACACTTACAAAAGTAGCGGTGATCGTATCTATTGTACTCTTTATTGCCACAACAGCGCTCTCTTTCCGTTTTGGCGGCTGGCGCCACCATAACGGCAACAGATATGAGTGTGGCTGGCAGCAGCGGGATTCAATTAGCCGGTAAGAGAATTGATTGTAGGCTGGGAAGGCGGTAAGTAGTACCGGCTTCCCGGCATTTATATCATGAATATAAGTTGTGCATTTTGTCGAGCCATACAACATAAAAGGTATTGTAGATAAAAAAGCCATGAACTCTCCCATGCTCATTACGGTTAATGGAGAATTGGTAAGGGATATCTACAATATCCGTTTCTTTCGGAAAGCCGAAACAGGATTCGGTAGTATCTGTCCAATTAATAGGGTGTGCTTTTAAGGAAGGGCTTCTGTTGGAAAGTAATTCCTGTTTAGTTAAAGCAGATAGGTTTTTTACACGGTCCAGCACTTCAACAAAATAAGTGTTGGAATGCGGATGATAACAAAACTTCTGATGGATGCCATCAAGGTACTTGAAGGAGAAATTAATAAGTTCTTTTGCTTTTTGCTCTGCTAACTGTTTTGCTTGTGAAATAGAAAGATTACCAATAGGGGGAGTTGATTTTCTAATCTTGCTCATCCATCGAAAACTTTGAATAGTACCCCTTTATCAATGCTTTATCAATAATCCTGTCGGATGGGGCGTCATCTGCTAATCCTTTTCTGGTAATAAGCCAGGGGTCTTCATTGTGGGTCAATTTCTCTAATTCAAAAGCTTCCAACCCAAAATACTCGTAGCAAACATCTTGCAGCAGTTGCAGGGTATCTGCCGGTAGTTGTTCTTTTATTTTAGTAAAAGCATCGGGAGTAAGGTCATCTCTCATAAGGGGCTTCCAGCCAAACTCGCGGTAATCATTGTAAAGGGCAGGAATAACCGGACCATGCACCCATGCCTGGAAATTCTCAGCAATCAGGTCTCTTTTTACAAGGACCATATGCCAGGCCTGTGCATAATACACCAGTTTCTGCAACTTTAAGTTGGTGATAGGTGATTGCCTTTCATTGGATAGTGCTATAAAATAATCGGCAATCAGTGAATATCTCTGTACCGCTTCCATTCCACAAATATAGTATTTTTAGAATGTCTAACTAATTTTTTTAGGAACAACATCCAATTTCCCCACCATCCATAAAATGAGTATGCCTAACAGTGACATGAGCACAAAAGACCAGCGCAGGTTGAGGGCTTCGGCAATAAAGCCTACTGCCGGAGGCACAATGAGGAAACCAAAATATCCCACGGTAGATACAGCCGCAATAGCAGGGCCGCCACTCATATGCTGAACTTTGCCGGCCATGCTGAAGGTCATGGGCACCACGCAGGATACGCCAAAGCCTACCAGCAGGAAGCAAAACCAGCCGAACAAGGTATAGGGCAACAGGGCTGCCAGCAACAGGCCGCTGAACATCAATATACCGCAATACCGCAGCAAGGTTTTAACACCAAGGCTGTTGGCAAGCCGGTCGCCGGTAAAGCGGCCGAGGGTCATCGCTGCCATATAGATCGCATAACCGGCGGTAGCCATGCCGGCGGTAGCGCCGGTAGCTTTGCGCAGGTAAATGGCTGCCCAGTCGGTCATGGTGCCTTCGCAGGCCATGGAGGCAAAGGTGACCAATCCGAATTTCAGCATGGTCCTGTTGGGCCACACAAACCCGCCTTTGCGTTCATGCGGTGAAGGGCGCTGGTGTACACTGTCTTTGAAAAAATAACAACAAAGACTGGTGAGTACGATGCTTACCACAAGGAAATGCCAGGAGGTACCAATATTGGCAGATACCATGAGGGTGCCTAAACTTCCTGCCACAAAGCCGGCAATGCTCCAGATGCCATGCAGGGAAGCGATGATCGACCGGTTGTACAATGCCTGCACGCCGATCGATTGCGCATTGGCGGAAATATTGAAGAGGTTGCGGGATGATCCGAAAAAGAACAGCAGTACTACCAGTTGCCAGGTTTGCGTTGCAAAGCCTACCCCGCACATCATGATATTGTACAACAGGGCGCCGGATATCATAATATAGCGGCTGCTGAAACGGCGTAATAAGAAGCCGGTGAGGGGCAGGGTGAGCATGAGCCCTGCGGGCATGGCAAATAATACAGCGCCCAGTTGGGCTTCATTGAGGTGCAGTTTCTGCTGGATGGTGGGAATGCGGGAGGCCCAGGTGGCAAAGCCAAAGCCTGAAACGAAGAAGAAAACAGCGATAGCGATACGGGCTCTTACAGGGGATACGCTTTCCGGGTCACCAGCCATAGTGTTGATCTGCTTAAAATGAAGCGGCAAAGATAAGTAATTACAGCCGCCTCCAGGCCACTGCTGCAACCACCGCTACACCGCCCTGGGTGGTTTGGGTAACCACATACTTTATCTTCTGGCCGGTATAGGTGGTATTATAATACCCTCATTATTGTGGCTTACCCATTACAAGATCCGGTTGATAGAAAACAGGTTATTGCATACGGATATGCGGATAGGGGAGATGGCCATCGAGCTTGGCTTTACAGATGAAAGCCATTTGAACAGGTCCTTCAAAAAGCTCAAGGGCATGAGCCCGACGGCATACAGGAAGAAGTTTTTGCCAGCCCAATGAAATAGTGTTGCGGTGACTTGCTTGCTCAGCTCTGCGAAGGCTTGCAGCCTCGCAGCATTATTTTGTTGCTTTTAGCAACAAAAAGCCGGGAGAAGAGTCTCCCGGCCTGTAGCAAGAAATCAACAGTCAAGAAAAACTGATCGCAGGATGGATCAGAAGGTTAAATCGCTTTACTTATTATTCGCATTATTGTTGCTACTGTTATTGGTATCGGTGCTGGTGGCGGTGGCGGAACGATTGTCTGCAGCCACTTTCTTTTCCAGTATAGCTATATATTGCTGCGCATCTTTGTTGGCCGGGTCTATTTCCAGTATCTTCTGCAGGTGCGCGATGGCTTCTTTATAGTCCTTTGCTTCATTGGTTTCATAAGCGGCAATGTATCCATACGCTTCGATGAGCCATTTCTTATCGGTGGCAGAAGCTGCTTTGGTAGTATCTTTTTGCAATACATCTATTAGTGCCTGGTAATGCGGAATAGCGATCCCCTTTTCCATGGCCGAATCCTTCAGGGAGTTGGCCCTTGCGCGCCAGTAATAACCAAAGCTTTGTTCTGGGTATTTCGCTATGTATTGGCCAAAGACCGTATCGGCCTGTGCGTATTGCTCCGCCTTGAAGTGGGCAATGCCCCAGTTGAACAGGTCAATATTGGTGGCCCTGTCATTGTTGGTATAATATTTACCCAGCCAGATGGCCTGGTTGACATTGTCCTTTTTGTCTTTGTAAAGGTCGCTCAGTTTTTTGTAGTAGGTAAACAGGGCAGCGGAATCTGTTATCTTGGTAACGGCGGCCTGGTAAAAAATGAGTGCCGAATCTTCTTTGCCGGGCATAGCATGGTAAAGACCGGCCATGACTTCATAGTCCTTCACTACAAAGTTGCTGTCATTGGCATGGGCGAAATAAGTGGTCATGGAATGAAAAGCCCTGGCGGTGTCCTTTAATCCAAGGTAGCTATAGGCCAGCAGCTTGTGCAGGCGCGGCATGGAATCGGCTGGTAATGCTGCCAGCGTATGCTGAGCCATGGCAATGGCAGAGTCGTATTTTTTATTGATATACACCAGGTCTATATGCTGGTATTCATTCTCCGCATTGTAATCACTGATCAACAGGTACTGCCGGAAGTGGTCCAGCGCCTTTTGTGCATCTGTAAAATAATAGTGGTAATACAGTTCATACCAGGCGGGTGCATACAAGGGATCGGCTGCAATGGCTTTGTTGAAATAATCGAGGTAAGTATCGGCATTCTTTTGCGCCACGAATATTTTGCCCATCTGGTAAAGGGCGGCGGCATTTTTACTGTCTTCATTGAGTGCGGCCTGGTACGACCGGTAGGCTTCTGTGCCATTGGCAAGCCGGCGGTAAGCATTGCCGCGCAGTACATGGAAAGCCGGCGCATTGATGTCTTTTTTACCGGCCTGGTTCAATACCAGCAGGGCCGCATGGGGATCGCCGTTCTTTTCACTGATCTGTGCATTGGCCACGGCCAGCAGGATGGCAGGATCTTTTTTGCGATCGTCGCCGATAGCCTGTTCAAAATACCAGCGGGCGCTGTCGGCATGGTTGTTGGCCAGTAACAACTGGCCATAGGCTACTTTGTACCAGGCATTGTTCTTTATTGCGGGCGTGGCCAGTTGCAGACTGTCGGCTAACTGTTGGGTTTCCTTCAGGGGCAGGTAAGCCTGTGAAAGCCGGTACCAGGCTTCGGCATTATTGGGGTCGGCCTGCAGCACTTTGTGCAGGACTGCTTTGGCGCTTTGATAACGCTCATGGTAAATAAGTTGAGTGGCATCGGGTACACTTTGCGCTACCAGGAGCGTTGAAGCCAGCAAGCCACCAAGCGAGAAGAGTGTTTTTTTCATTTGTCAGCGTAATTGAGCCTTTTAAATGGCCTAAGTATAGCCAAACTTAGCCAGTTGTGATTAGCCATCTATTAGTGTGGGATTAGAATGAGATTAGAATTTGTCTGAACTATGATTATAGGGTTTTGAAGGATCCAGTGGAGTTTTGTAATAGCTCGTGGAGCTGTAACTTAGTGTCCTTAAAATTATTGCGGTAAGTTATGGAAGAGAGAAAGATACTTATCGTGGAAGATGAGCCTAAGATTGCCGATACGCTGAAGGCCGGACTGGCAGAGAATGGATATCATGTAGAAGTGGCCTATGATGGCAGGATCGGTGAACGGCTGTTTATGTCCCACGCGTTCAACCTGGTCATACTGGATATTAACCTGCCGGGTATGAACGGGTACGACCTGTGCAAGCTCATCCGCAGCAGGAATGCACAGGTACCCATTATGATGCTTACTTCCCTGGGCAGGCTGAATGACAAAATGGAGGGATATGATGCAGGCGCCGATGATTACCTGGTAAAGCCTTTTGAGTTTAAAGAACTGCTGGTGAAAATAAGGGTATTACTCAAGCGTACGATGAACCAGCATATACCCATCGGCAACCTGCTGAGTGCAGACGGTCTTACGATGGACCTTGATAGAAAGGAAGTGGTCCGCGATGGCAATAAGATCACGCTTACCGTGAAAGAGTTCCAGTTGCTGGAATACCTGCTGCGCAATAAGAACAGGGTCGTGTCGCGCGCTGATATTGCGGTGAATGTATGGGAAATAGATTTTGATACGAATACCAATGTGATAGATGTGTACATCAATTACCTGCGGAACAAGATTGATAAGCAATACCCGCAGAAACTGATACAAACACAGGTGGGCATGGGATACATTTTAAAGGAAAGCACCCGTTGATGCCGGTACGATTAAGAATAACCCTGTTATTTGGAAGCATTGTTTTCCTGATCCTGCTGCTGGTGTGCGGATCGGTGTATTATTTCTCGTATACAGAGCGCACGAACGATATTATACTCCGGCTTACCAACCGCGCTATCACCAGGGCGCGTTTACTGGGGCAGCCCAATTTTGACCAGCATGTGTTGCGTGCGATTGATTCCTCCACCATGATGGCCCTGAAGGATAAGACCCTGCAGGCCTATAATTACCTGGGACAAAAAGTATACACGTACAGCGATGAACCTTCCGACACCCTGACGGTGGATAAGCGTATCCTGGAAGACGCCCGGGTAAAAGGGCGGGTATATTTCAGGATCGGTAAGAAGGAAGCAGTGGCCTATCATCATACAGACCGGGTATCACGACTGGTAGTTATTGCAGCAGCGTATGATGAAACAGGCTTGGAGAAATTGCAGCAACTCCGGAATATCCTCTTGTTCAGCTTTCTCACAGGCAGTATTATTGCTTTTGCAGGTGGCTACTTCTTTTCGGGCCGCCTCTTGCGCCCTATTAAACAGATAGCCGATGATATTAATGAGATATCAGCGCAAAACCTGGCCCGGCGCATCCACTCCGGGGAAGTGCATGATGAATGGCAATACCTGTCGGAAACCCTGAACCAGTTGCTGAACCGCCTGCAGGAAAGTTTTGATATGCAAAGGCGTTTTATTGCCAATGCATCCCATGAACTGTCAACACCGTTAACTTCCATATCCAGTCAACTGGAAGTATCCCTGCAAAAAGACCGCGAAGCGGAGCGGTACAGGGCCGTCATGCAGTCGGTATACCAGGATGTACGGCACCTGGGTAAGTTAACACAAACCTTGCTGGAGTTTGCCCAGGCGTCGGGTAATACAGGCGGACTGGAGATACAACCGGTAAGGATTGATGAAGTGTTGCTGGCGTTGCCTGCTGAAGTGAATAAGCTCGATCCCGATTATACGGTGGCGTTGTCTTTTGGCAATATGCCTTCCGACGACAATGCCCTGATCGTATTTGGCAATACCGAATTGTTGTCCCTGGCCATCAGGAATATAGTGATGAATGCCTGTAAATATTCCGATGATCACAAAGCCATCGTAATGCTGGATACGGCCGATGGCCGGTTGACGATAGCTGTGGAGGACAAAGGCATTGGTATTCCCCACAGTGAACTGAGATATATTTTCCAGCCTTTCTACCGCGTTAACCATACCGGCAGTACCGGTGGTTTCGGGCTTGGCCTGTCGCTGGCGCGCCGTATTATCAAACTACACAAAGGAGAGATCACCGTCAGCTCCCGGCCGGGTGAAGGTACTTTATTCCGGATCATACTGCCGGCAGGTCAATTCTAATCGTATTCTAATGTCAAACTAAGCATTGCCTAATCAGGGCACTTCAAATTGCCAGGGAAAGTTCGCACGATGAAGTTCAACTTTTCCCTTTTCCTGGTATTCTTTGTAACAGCTTTACTGGCCCTCAGCGGATGCCTGTATAAGCAAAGCATCTCCTATAAACTAAAGAACAGGGCCCTCATACTGCAAAATGATTCATTGATATCTGTTAATATTGAGCTCACCCGTGAGCTGCAGAAGATACAAGGTGATTCCTTGTTAAAAAGGAAACGGTCTACTGCAAAAGTGAAGTAATAATAAGCCTGGCAACAAACGGATGTTCGTATGGCATAGTTTTTACCGGTTTACAGGAACAGAGGGGGTAACAGCTGTTTTTGCCGTCGGTAGTAATTGTATAATTTTTGTATATGAACAACTTCTGGAGCCAGGTCTTCCTCGGTAACACTTTGAGCAACTGGGTAATTGCCATCGGTATCATTGTCGTCACCTTTGTGGCATTACGCATCGCCAGAAGTAGGATGCTCAGTAAGCTGAAGGTGTGGTCACAACGCACCAATACCCAATTTGATGATTTTTTGATCTCCCTCATCAATCGTTTTATCGTTCCCTGCCTGTATATCCTCGGTGTGTACTGGGGTGTACAAACGTTGAAACTGAGTGACAAAATGGGCCGGGTAGCGGATGTGGTGATCCTGTTTACAGCTACTTATTTCGTTATCAGACTGATCGCGTCTGCCATTGCCCTGGCTACACAGGCTATCCTGGGCGACCTGTTCAGCTACTTCGTGATCTTTTTCGATAAGCCTTTTGAAATCGGCGACTTTATTATTGTAGGCGATAAGATGGGCGCTGTAGAATATGTGGGCATTAAAACCACCCGCATCCGGTCGTTGGGCGGGGAGCAACTGATCTTCTCCAATACCGATCTTACCAACTCAAGGGTGCATAATTACAAGCGCATGGAAAAAAGGAGGGTGGTCTTCACTTTTCGCTTAAGTTATAATACACCGGTAGAAAAGGTGAATAAGGTACCCGGTATCGTGAAGCGCATTATTGAGACGCAGCCGGATACACAGTTCGACCGGGCGCATTTTCTTTCCTTTGGTGATTTCAGCCTCAATTTTGAGATCGTGTACAATGTATTGAGTCCGGATTATAACCTGTATATGGACAGGCAGCAGGCCATCAATCTTGAGATCGTGAAAGCGTTTGAGCAGGAGGGGGTACAATTTGCCTATCCTACCCAAAACCTGATCGTTAATAACAACGGTGGCCATAAAGCTGCCCGTCCGAATGATTTTCCAGTGAACGTGAGTTCCTGATCATAAATGAAAAAATGCACTTATTATGAATCAAACACTATCTGAAGTTCTTGAACTGCGTGAGTATGCTGAAGAGAGATTGACAGCGCATATGGCCGGGGTGAATGCAGCGGAAGGAGAAGACCGGAAAAGGAGATTTAATGAACACTTGATCAGATATATTGATGAACTGAATGCCAAATGTAAAGAGATCAATGGCGGCGATTATGATGGCCGCTATAAATCACTGTACGCACTCATCAATGAATACCAGCATAAATTCATGTCGAGGTACCGCCTGTAAATATTTTTTAAAGAGCGCATAATTGTATCTTAGCGGGTCAACCATCCAACCGTTAACTGACCCGTTATGAGATTAACCCGGCTGTTTACAGAATTCTTCCAGAGTGAAAAGGCCGGCGGCCTCATCCTGGTCATCTGTACAGTTATTTCCCTGGTGATCGCCAATACGGCTATGGGTGATCACTATGTTCATTTCTGGCATACGGAGGTGGGAAATAAGCCCCTGGAGTTCTGGATCAATGATGCGCTCATGACCATCTTTTTCCTCCTGGTGGGGTTGGAGCTGGAGCGGGAGTTATACATTGGTGAACTGGCCGCTATCCGGAAATCCATGTTGCCGGTATTCGCTGCCATCGGTGGTATGGCAGTGCCTGCGCTCATCCATTTTTTGTTTAATTACGGTACCCCTTCACAGGATGGTGTGGCCATTCCCATGGCTACGGACATTGCTTTTTCGCTGGGCATCCTTTCCCTGCTGGGCAACAGGGTGCCGGCTTCCTTAAAAGTATTCCTCACCGCATTGGCCATTATTGACGACCTGGGTGCTATCCTGGTCATTGCCTTCTTTTATTCCAAAGGGCTTTCCGGTCTATATCTCGCGCTGGCATTGGGGGTGTTTGGTGTTATGCTGGTGCTGAACAGGCTCCGGGTGTACCGGGTATGGATCTATTTAGTATTGGGGGTGGTGATGTGGTTTTTGATGGTCCGCTCCGGCGTGCATGCCACCATTACAGGCGTGCTCACCGCTTTTGCCATCCCTTTTGGGAATGGCGATGAACAATCTCCTTCCTACAACCTGCAGCATGTCCTGCACAAGCCGGTGGCTTTTTTCATATTGCCCTTGTTTGCCCTGGCCAATACGGCAATTGCCATTCCGGCTTCCTGGATGCAGGATCTCGGCACGGCCAACAGCCTGGGTATTTTAGGCGGCTTGCTGGTGGGTAAGCCGGCCGGTATCTTTTTGTTTGCCTTGCTGAGTATGATGCTGGGCTTATCGGCCCTGCCCGGAGGCGTGCGGAAAGTACACCTCTTGTTCACGGGCCTGCTGGCCGGCATCGGCTTTACCATGTCTATTTTCATTACGCAGCTTGCCTTTAAGGAGGGATCCCTGGTCATCAGTTCCAAAATAGCCATCATCATTGGCTCTTTAGGGGCGGGATTGCTGGGATTTATATTGCTGCGGTGGTCGCTGAGGAAGCCGCCCGGAGGGTAGCGTCATGGGTTTATTCCCCTACCTTTGCCCGAACATTCAAATACTATTGTTATGGCTTTACCTAAGTTCATGATAGCTGATGATCCCGTAACTGATCCGGACAATGAATACATCTTTCATACCCAGGAGCCGCGCTTTGTGGCCAAAAGGGTAGAGGACGACGATGAGAATGCCCATATTGATATTGTGGAAGAGATTGATGATGTGGCCGGCTTCTTTAACAATGATCCGGTGGCCTTGCAGGTATTGCTGGATGAGCTGGGCGAGTGGTACAGTGATTATATGGACTGGCTGGAAGAAGATGAGGAAGAGGATTAGTCAGAACCAGGATTTAATGGATGGGAAGAATTGATGGGAGAACGGACGCCAGGCCCAGTGGGACGGCGAATTGCCTGGAGAATGCCAGCCCCGGCGGGACTGCCGCTTGGTAGCGCTGGTTTTGTGTGTTGGCCACGGCGCCTGTAGGTGCCGCCCTTAAATGGAAGCATCCTCCAACGGGTCCTCCCATTACGGTATAACGTCGTTTTACAAAGCCCGGGCTTCCCGCTGATGCGGGAGAGCCGGTTTAACTTCCCCGCAGTGTCTCCCCATAAGGGGACGCTGCGGGGAGTATTGTTTACTGTTTGTTCTGTTTTGCGGGGTCAAACATTCAACAAATAGTCAGTGTAAAAAATAATACAATTTCCTTTAGTACACTTATGTCTGATAGTTGTTATACATATATGTGAGATAGTCTTACCCGGTAATTCGGGTACACATAACGTATAACCAACCTCCATGTTAAACCGTATATTGATTGCGCTTGCATTCACCATTTGTCATATATCCTACCTTGAAGCCCAGGAATTACCCTCATTTTCAAAGGAGCACTCAAACCTGATTATCCGTTTTAATGATTGTGTTAAGCGAAAGACGGAAAAGCTGGAAGCCCAACTCACGCGGCAAACCGAAAAATACCTGCAGCGCCTTGCCAGGAAGGAAGAAAAGCTCAGAAGAAAACTACAAAAGACTGATTCCACCGCCGCCAAACAACTCTTTGAAGGTTCTGCTGAACAGTATGCAAAGCTATCGGAGCAACTAAAGAATCCCGTATCCCTTACAGGCCGTGCAAGGGGGCAATATCTCCCTTATGTAGACTCGCTCAAAACCTCCCTGTCTTTTCTTCAACAGAACAGTAACCTGCTTCATTCGGAAGAAGCCCAACAGGTCACCAGTTCCCTGCAGCAGGTGCAGCAATTACAGGGCAAACTGCAGCAGACCGAGCAAGTAAAAGCCTTTATCAAACAACGCAAAGAACAGATCAAAGCCGCCCTTAGCCGCTATACCAATCTCCCGGGCTGTATTACCAAAACCTACCAGGATTTCAATAAAGAACTGTTCTATTATTCCCAACAGGTGCAGGAATACAAGGATCTGCTGAATGACCCGGATAAACTCTTGACGAAAGCATTGTCGCTGCTCAACAAGCTGCCTGCTTTCCAGAGTTTTATGCAGCAGCATTCCGAACTGGCCGGCTTGTTTGCCGTACCCGCTGGTTATAGCAATGGCCAGAGTCTGGCCGGTTTACAAACCCGCAATGAGGTACAGCAACTGATTCAAACCCAGTTGGCTTCCGCAGGTCCTAATGCCAATGAATTGATGCAACAGAACCTGCAGGCGGCCCAGGCGCAGCTCAACCAACTCAAAGACAAGATCAACAAGCTGGGCGACGGCGGCGCCGACCTGGATATGCCTAATTTCAAACCCGATAACCAGAAGACAAAATCTTTCTGGCAGCGACTGGAATATGGTACCAACCTGCAAACTCAAAAGTCAAACAATTTCTTTCCCACCACTTCTGATATTGGTTTATCGGTGGGGTATAAGCTGAGTGACAAAAGCATCATTGGTATCGGCGGCAGTTATAAAGTAGGCTGGGGTAAGGATATCCGAAACATTGCCATCACTAGTGAGGGTGCTGGCCTGCGTTCCTTCCTCGATGTAAAACTCAAGGGCAGCTTCTTCGCCTCCGGTGGATTTGAATATAATTATCACTCCTTGTCTTATACCCAAACACTCACGGCCGAAGAGCAAAAGCAGGCTGAAATCTGGCAGCAGAGTGGGTTGGTGGGCATCAGCAAAATAGTTTCCTTAAAAAGCAAAGTGTTCAGGAAGACGAAGCTTCAATTGCTATGGGATTTTCTCAACTACCGGCAATTACCCCGCACACAGGCCATCAAGTTCAGGGTGGGATACCATTTTAAATGATAACAACTAATCTCTACTACCTATGCATTTTCTTCGGGTACTGTTTGGGAAAACTGTGTTGGTCTTTATGCCTGCTTTGCTGGCGAACCTGCCTGCTATGACGCAGGAAGGTTCGCCTTATCCACAGGTCACCATTGCCTCTCCCAATGCCGCTTCACTGGGAAAGTACACAGATGTTCCTGTTAATTATCATACCGGTATTCCACAAATTAATGTGCCCTTATATACCGTAAAAGAGGGGCCGTTGACCCTGCCTATTGGCCTCAGTTATCATGCTGGTGGTATTAAAGTGATGGAGCCTGCCAGTTGGATAGGCGCCGGGTGGTCCTTGCAGGCCGGTGGCATGATCAGCCGGGTAGTGCGTGGAGCACCTGATGAAGGAGGTACTACCGCCATGGGTATGTATGGTCATTTCAGCCATTATGGTTTTAGCAATTACC
The DNA here is from genome assembly GCF_011759375.1 of Paraflavitalea devenefica. Classification (NCBI taxonomy): domain Bacteria; kingdom Pseudomonadati; phylum Bacteroidota; class Chitinophagia; order Chitinophagales; family Chitinophagaceae; genus Paraflavitalea; species Paraflavitalea devenefica. The sequence goes on from NZ_JAARML010000005.1 coordinate 305,803, forward strand.
TGACAACAGGTAGTCTAACAGCGCCCAACGACCAGGCTTTTGCCAATGGATCATACGATGGTGAGCCTGACTTGTTTTCGTTTAATTTTAATGGTTATTCCGGTAAGTTTTATTTTGATGATGACCGCAAGCCGGTATTGGTGAATGGGGAAGACCTGAAGATAGTCTACTATTTTCCACGCGATACCGCGGGTTCCTATAATACCTATACTTCCAATATTCAGGGCTTTATTGTTACCGTTCCTTCGGGCGATCGGTATCATTTTGGTATTACGCCTGGTGGTAGCACCAGTAGCGTACCTGCAGTAGAACTCAGCTTCGTGTATTCTGGCGATCCCAATATGACAGACCGTTTGTTTGTCAGTTGGTTCCTTACCAAAATCGTATCGGCCGATGACATGTTTTCAATCAGCCTCCATTATCAGCCGGAAAACTGCAGCTACTATACCCTGTCCATGAGTCCTGTCAATGGTAATTTTGTACCCAGTTGGACCAACCCGGCACAAAATGAATACAGGTTGACGAAGAACTATATTCAAGGGGTACGCCTGAACCAGATCACTTTTTCCAATGGAACGGTTGACTTTATTCCGGGGCAAGTACGTACTGATATCGGCAATAGTTTCTATACTGGCGCTACTTATACTGATCTTGCCAATACAGAAGCTAAATCACTGGAAGCGATCTCCATTACCGGTAACCAGGGCTTTTGTAAAAAATATAGGCTATACCACAGTTATTTTACAGCACCTACAGAAAACCTGCCAGGCTATCTTTCCAATTACGTCATTCAAACAGACAGGTACCGGTTAAAGCTGGACAGCTTGCAGGAACAAACCTGCAACAACAGTTTGTCCCTTGCTCCTTATAAGTTCATTTATTACAGCAATACCTTACCACGGCGGTTATCCTTTGCACAGGACCACTGGGGATTTTACAATGGTGTGGCAGGCAACAGTACGCTGGTGCCTACCTATACGATTAATACATTCAACACGGTAAGCGGTGCTGACAGAGATCCGCGCTGGCCGGCTATGTTGAATGGAGCACTGACAAAAGTGATATATCCCACCGGAGGTTATACAGCCTACGAATTTGAGCCCAACAGGATCTGGACAAGCACCAGTACTACCGGGTATATGGAATTGTACCGTTATGGTTACAGTGTGGGTTATAGTGGCAACCTTACCGCCAGTTATGGCAATGTGGTGCTAAGCGGAAGTTATTATAGGGTAGTGATGGTGAACGGGCCTTGTCCGCCCAACACTTCCGGCTGTGCCGCCGGTATGACCATCTTAAACAGCAGCAACGCTGCCGTAGCAACAATGGGCATCCCAGGCAATTCAAGGGATACGCTGATGATCCAATTGCCTGCCGGTACGTATAGTGTAAATCTGTCCAGGCAGGCTACACAGACCGGCCAGGGGGCAGAAGTATTCTTTACCGAAATTATTCCCAATGTTCCGGTACAGCAAAACGCCATAATAGGGGGCTTACGGGTGAAGTCAATTGTTCAAAAGGACAGTCTTGTTTCACAGGACAGTATTAAAACAGTGTATGACTATAATTTTAACGGGCAGTCAACAGGTACTCTCTATAGCCGCCCGGCTTATGTGCAAATTGTGCGGAATGAGGTGGTGAAAATGTTTGGAATAACCCCTTCGGCCAATAATACATCTACACACCTTTATTCCAATGGCTGCATGGGATCCGAAACCGGCAGTAATCCCCAGCCGTACTTTAAATCGGCTTGTCCCATTTTTCCGATGGCTTCGACGCAGGGCAATCACATTGGTTACAATGAGGTAAAAGTGGGACAGCCGGGCAACGGATACAGCATTTACCGGTATTATGGTTCTGGCCGGTGGGACGATGTGCATGATGATATTGCTTACAGGAATATCAATCCTACGGTGTGCAGCGCTGCCATTCCCAATAGCCCTGCAGCCCCGCTTCCTTATGAATACAGGCGTGGACAGCTTAAGTATGAGGGGCACTTTACAGCAGGCGGACAGTTATTGAAAGAATCGCATTATATGATGGAATACGACAGCACGCAGGGAACGCCTGCGTATATGGTAAATTATGTATTAAGCGCTGTGCTGGGCACCAGGTATGAGTTGAGAGGGTATCGTAAAAAACAAACACAGGTGATCACTCATACCTATGTACCAGCTACGGGAGCTAATAGCCAGGTTGTGCAGGGGGTATACCATGAAAGCTCCTGGCACAATCAACCTACCCGGCAGGTTGTTATTTATGCAGCAGGCGATACACAAACAACAAGGATTAAGTATGCGGCTGATTTCCGTATTTCCGTTTGTGATACCATCTCCACCGGGTTGCCGGCTTACACCAGCGCCTGCAGTTCCTGCGATGTGGCTATGCTTACTGCTACAGCCAACTGTACCACCGTATCCTGCCGTTATCAGGCCTGGATTAATAATATCATTTGCCGCGCCAATGCCCGCAAGACTTATATCACCAAACGCCGGAATAATTTTACCAATCCAACCAATGCTTTTAATTCCTGTCTGCTGAACGCTAAAAATGCGGCTGATGCTTCGCTGAAACCCATTCTGGAACTACAGCAGCAATATATCCTGGCGCCTATAGAAAATTCAGCATGGAAAAACAACCTTTTGCTGGGTGCTTCCTTTAACAGGTATGATTACATGACTTATCCAACAGGCAAGGCATACCTGCAAAGAGGGCGGAAAGTAAATCTATCTGCTCCTTCAGGAACATTCACCTATGCTGCCACAGCGACCAATAATCAGTCGCTGATAGTTGATAGCCGATATGAAAATGAGGGTGCCTATCAATACTATGCAGGCAATCCTGTTCAGCTAATCGGGAAAGATGGCGTGCGTAATTCTTATATATGGGATTATCAGAATTCGCTTCCGGTAGCACAAGTTAGTAATGCCTCTGCCGACCAGATTGCTTACACTTCTTTTGAAACTACTGGCCTGGGCGGCTGGATGATGAATTATGGCTCTTCTGTTGTGAATAATGGCGGCATCACCGGGAAGAAAACTATTGCCGGCGGCGTCAATAAAACGGTGCCGGTGGGTAATTATATCGTGAGCGTGTGGAGTACCGGCAATACCTGGATCAATGGGCAGTTGCAAACACAAACACCTGCTAAAACGATAGGTTCCTGGCGATGTTTCGAGAAGAAACTTCTCAATGTAACCACCATTAGTGTGGCCGGAGATAATATTGATGAAGTAAAGGTTTATCCGGCAGATGCTCAAATAACTACTTACACCTACGATCCGTTGATTGGGATGACCAGTCAGTGCAATGTTCAGAATAAGATTATCTATTATGAATATGATGGTTTTGGCCGTTTGTTGCGTATCCGGGATGAGAACCGCAACGTTCTCAAACATTTCAATTATAAATATCAGCAAAATACCAACCAATAACCCTTGTCTGCTAAACTATGAATATACCTACCACGAAGCATCCATTTAGGAGAGGCCGGAACCTGTTATTGGGTCTGCTGCTCCTGCAAATTATAGCGCAGGCTCAAACGCCTGCCGCTCTCCGGACTCCTTATAGCAGTAACATCAAAGTCAACTATATCCGCAGTTGGGAAGCTATGGCGCCGGATACCAGCGCGACCAGCCTGGTTGCCCGCCCGCTCAGAGACGTCAAACAAACCACTGCCTACTTTGACGGCCTGGGCCGTCCGCTGCAAACCGTCGTTAAACAAGGCTCACTCACTAGCGGCAATAGTCCTGTAGACCTGGTAAGCCCGGTGATCTATGATGAGCTCGGCCGGGAAAAATACAAATACCTGCCCTTTGCCGCTAATAATGCTGGTAGCAATACTTCCCTCAATGATGGCCTTTTCAAACTTAACCCTTTTCAGCAACAGGCACAGTTTTACAACACGCAATTAGCTGGTCAACCAGGTGAGACAAATATAGGTGGCAGTCTCAACTGGGCCTATGGACAAACTACTTTTGAAGCTTCACCGCTCAACCGGGTGCAGGAAACTTTTGCACCCGGCAGCAGTTGGGTGGGCTCCTCCTCACAAGCAAATGAAAATGACCGTCGCTCTATAAAAAGAAAATATTTTTTTAATACCGTTACTGATAGTGTGCGGATCTGGACTGTCTCTGATGTGACGAATAACTGGGGAACTTACAGTACTGCCGCACGCTACCCAGTAGGCGAGCTCTATAAGAACATCACAGTAGATGAACATGGCAAGCAGGTCATAGAGTTCAAAGACAAGGAAGGACAGGTTATCTTGAAAAAAGTGCAACTTATCGCAAGTGCCGATAATGGTGCCGGCAGTGGGCATGCCGGATGGCTATGTACCTATTACGTGTATGATGACCTAAGTAACCTGCGCCTCGTGATCCAGCCTAAAGGAGTGGAACTGTTGCTGGCCAATAGCTGGAATACCAGCTTTGACAACAGCGTTATTCTTAATGAGCAATCTTTCCGCTACGAATACGATGCCCGCCGTCGCATGATCTGTAAAAAAGTGCCCGGCGCCGCAGAAGTGTGGATGGTTTATGATCAGTGGGACCGGCTGGTGCTCACCCAGGATGGTAATTTGCGTGTAATGAACCAATGGCTCTTCACCAAATACGATGCCCTCAACAGGCCAGTATACAGTGGTAAATACACTAATGCTACCTATATCAGCCAGAGCACTATGCAGGCTTATCTGAACAGTCAGAATATGGGGCGTTATGAGACCTATAACCCTGGCAGCCCGCTACCCATGTATAGCCTTGCGCAAAGCTTTCCGGCGGTCACCTACAGCAATATTTTGTCCATTACCTATTACGATGACTATGCCTGGGTTTATGGAGTGCCACCGGCTTTCAGAACTTTTGACAACAGACTCAGCAACTATTTTGTCAGTCCTTCCAATAGTTATCCTTATCCACAGGTAGTGACGCCCACAGTTGACAATACCCGCGGACTGGTCACCGGCACTGTATCAAAAGCCCTGGACGGTTCTACCGCTTTTGCTACTACCATATTCTATGATGAAAAAGGACGGGTCATCCAAACCAAGGCAGAGAATTATACCTGGGGTTGTGACGTCACTACCACGCAGTATAACTTCAGCGGCCAGCCTCTTACCATCGTCACCAGGCACGAGAAAGTACAGGGTACCAATCCGCAAACCCATATCGTTGTCACCAAAATGGACTATGACGACCTTGGCCGGTTGCTCACCACCAAAAAATCGGTGAGCAGCACCATTGGCAGTCAAATCATCAGCAAGCCCGAACAGGTCATTGCTACTAATGAATACGATGCGTTAGGACAACTGAGAAAGAAGAAACTGGCGCCCAGTACAGGACCCGGCGGGGGACCTCTGGACAGCCTCACCTACGACTATAATATCCGGGGCTGGATGCTGGGCGCCAATCGTACTTATGCCAAAGACACCAACAGCGCCACCAACTATTTTGGCTTTGATCTCGCTTATGATAAACGTGCGCTCAATGTTAATGGCCTTTCGGCCAACTATGCCGATTCCCTCTTCAATGGCAACATCGCCGGCATGCTCTGGAAGAGTAGTGGCGACAGCCGGGTAAGGCGATATGACTTTTCCTATGATGCGGTGAACCGGCTGACCAGTGCTGCCTTCAAACAGTTTGCGGGCAGCAGCTTTAACCTTAATGCAGGTGTTGACTTTAGTGTGAGCAACCTCAGCTATGATGCCAATGGCAATATCCTGCGCATGGACCAGAAAGGCTGGAAGCCGGGTGGCAGTGCCTCTATTGACAACCTGGTTTATACCTATTACAACAATGGCAACAGCAACCGCCTGCGAAATGTGCGGGACCTTGCCAATGACCCGCAAACCAAACTGGGGGATTTCCGCAGCTCTTCTACCTATATGACGGCATTGGGAGGTATTAAAACAGACTCTGCAGTTGATTACACCTATGACCCCAACGGTAACCTGAAAAAGGACCTGAATAAAGACATTGGCACCGCCGCTGCAGAAGACATTGTTTACAATCACCTAAACTTACCGCAAACCATCACCGTGCGCACCGCAGGCGGGGCAGTGAAAGGCACTATTAGTTATACTTACGATGCCAATGGTGTCAAACACCGCAAGCGGATACAGGAAACGGGCAGGCCGGATAAGGTGACCTTATACATGGCAGGTTTTGTCTATGAAAATGATACCCTGCAGTTCCTGGGCCATGAGGAAGGCAGATTGCGTTATGTAAAGCGACGTTTCCTGCATGGTGACAGTGCTTACCGCTTCCAGTATGACTACTTCCTCAAAGACCACCTGGGCAATGTGCGTATTGTGCTCACCGAGCAGACCGATACGGCGCAGTACCTCGCTTCCCTGGAAACTGCTTACCGTACCAAAGAAGAGCAACTGTTTTATAACATTCCGCAAGCAGCAGTACTTAAAACATCTGTGCCGGGTGGCTATCCCAATGATCCTGATCCGGTCACCAATCCCAATAGCTGGGTGGCCCGCACCAATGGCAGTAACAACAAAATAGGTCCGGCCATTGTGCTGAAGGTCATGAGTGGTGATAAAGTAGACATAGGGGTGAAAAGTTTCTACCGGGGCAGCGGCGCCGGCAGCAGCACCAATGATCCCATAGCCGACATCCTCACCTCCCTTGCCACCGGCATCGTAGGAGTGACAGGTGAAAGCAAGGGGACCTTTTCATCGTTAAGCAATGCAAGTAACAGCCCGCTGCTGGGAGCTTTAAACAGCTTCCGCAATACGGAGAACAGTACCCCTTCGGATAAACCCAAAGCTTACCTGAACTGGATACTGCTGGATGAGCAGTTGCAATATGTACCTGCCAGCAGTGGTGCTGACCCAATACAGGATACCGGTTTCATCCGCGTATTGACCAGCGGCGGACCGCTCAGCATTACAAAGAATGGCTTTTTGTATATTTATGTAAGCAATGAAACCCAGAACCGGGATGTGTTCTTTGATAACCTGAGCGTTCGTCATTATACTGGGGCCTTCCTGGAAGAAACGCACTATTATCCGTTTGGACTCACCATGGCGGGGATCTCTTCAAAAGCTGTTGGCAAGCTGGATAATAAATATGAATACAATGGCAAGGAAAAGCAGGAGAAAGAGTTTAGTGATGGGGGTGGGTTGGAGTGGTATGATTATGGGGCGCGGATGTATGATGCGCAAGTAGGACGTTTTTTTGTACAGGATAGGTTTAGTGTGAAATATAAAAATTTAACTTCTTATCAATATGGTGGGAATAACCCTATTGTAAATATCGATATAAATGGAGACAGTATCATTGTTGGGCAGATAGCTTTAATTGATCCAAAAAGAAATGTTGACATTAGAGTTAATACTATACATTTTGAAGGAAAACTTATCAATGAGTCAAGTACGACATATACACCAGAACAAATGCAGGGGTTTGCAGACAGAATAAATACACAAATTGCTTCCAGCTTTACAATTTTTGATGGTGATGGCGGTGCAATTACTACTTCTAATGTTGCAGTAGAATCGAATGCAAACCCTTTGACAGAGAGTGATCATGCTATTAGAATAGTTGATACCGATAAAATGCCAGATGGTGTAGGAGGTTTTTTCCCCGCTGGTACGGTAGTAGGAGGTGCAGTATCAGGACAAAATATGATCTATATTTCTTCTAGGGTAACTAATAATGGTCCAATGGCGACCACCGGGAAAGCTGCAGTGATAGGGCTGGCCATAAATGGTCTAAATAGCCTTGAAAGGACAGCCGCGCATGAGTTTGGTCATTCTGGTAGATTAGACACAAATCCTGGCTTTCACCCTGCTCCAGGCACTTTAAATGGCAATTTAATGCATATGGCAGATTCTCCGAATGCAGGCTTGATAATAACAGGTTCACAAATAAGTGCTATAATAAAATACTATGAAACTGGTCAACTTAATAGGCGCAAACAAAAGTAAAATTGGTTTGATTTGTATAGCTTTTTTGGGTTTATGTTGCTCTATAACTCAAAAGAAGCCTTATGCAGAAAATACATTTCTGATGGTGGATTTTCAAGATCACTTCAATAATGATATTGTCGGACTTAAATTTAATAATTGTATTGTTTTTTCTGGTGAACATATAACCACTAAATTTCCTGTTGGATTTGCGAATTTTCGTGTACGCTTTTTAAAGGAAAGAAAGAATAAATATAGAGTTCTGTATTCTGATAAGATGATTGTGTGTAAGAGCAGAGAAAAAGTGCTAAAGTTGGTTGTTCAATTAAATGATAGTGAGCATGAGTTTTTCATCGACCTTGGTAAGGGGAAATACATTGGTTTTAGCAAAAAAAACAAAAAAGAACTTTACTTTTTTCAAAAAAATAAACCTTTTGTATACGAGTAATTCTTATTCCCCGCTGAGTCTCTTGCTTTTTTGTAGCTGATAAGAATGCAGTACTATTGGCTTAAAATATATTTTTTTATTTCATATTAATAGTATAGTTTTATGCCTCCAACAGTAAATTTTTGTACTATGGCAAAAGGTACCAAATACAGCTCCGGAAAGCAGGGTTCCAAACCACCGGCCCGGAAAAGTGCCAAAAGCGCTAAAGTAAAGAACTATACTGCCAAGCCACCGGCGCCTTCCGTAGTGAAGGAAGGGGTTATAGCCTACCTCAGTGAAAAGAGAACGGCCGCCATTAATTACCAGCCCATCAATATACCGGTGATACTTTCCGGCGCTGCCAATAAGCCCGAAAGCCAAATGACCCCCCTGGAAAAAATGGATATTGCCCGCATGGGCATCAGCAAAAAAGACCTTGAAAACCTGAAAGAAAAAACACGCCTCGATTATGACAAGCTGGCCATAGCCTTGGCCGTTACAAGAGCTACCCTAATTAATAAAAAGGGCGATGAAAAGTTCAATACTTCTCTCAGTGAGCGCATCATAGACCTGGCCAATCTTTATTCTTATGGCTATGAGGTCTTTGAAGATGAAAACCGCTTCAATCAATGGATGTTCCGCCCCAACAGTGCATTAGGTGGCCAGGCCCCTTATGATCTTATTGATAACCAGTTTGGCCGCGAAGAAGTACGGGATATCATCGGCCGCATAGCTTACGGCGTTTATTCTTAGTTCTATGATCGTTTACAGGGTCGGTAAAACCAGATATGCGCAGGACCTTACAGGAGAAGGCGCCCGCCTGCACGGCGGACGCTGGAACCACAAACTCACTGCCTGTATTTACACGGCAGAAAGTCGCTCCCTGGCCACCCTTGAATACACAGTGAATACCAACATTGAAGACATTCCCCGCTCGCTTAGCATCACCACGTATGAAATACCCGATGATGGTATCCTGTATGTAAGAATATCTGAGCTGCCAGGCAACTGGAAAGAGGCGCCTGCGCCCTCAGCCACGAAAGACTTTGGGACACGCCTGTTAAAAGAAGCCGACTATCCTGTTATCAGGTTCCCTTCCACTATCATTCCCTATGAGTTTAATTATATATTAAACCCGCTTCATCCTAACAGTGACGACTTTCAAATAGTAGACATCAGGGACTTTGTTTACGATGTACGGATCAAGCGCGTATAACAAGGGAGCGCTATCAGCCGAAGCAGCCCCAATATCAACCTAATATTAACTTTGTTTTAATTGTTCTGCCCCACACACGGGCTCTTCCCAAACTACTCTATGTTTGCCCCCGTATTGAATTTTTGTGTGATCCTTGCCCACCTCTGCCCCCACAAACAGGACCTTTTTTTCAAACACAAACACATTACGGAAACAAACCTGGAAAAGTATGAGAAAAACGTTACTCGTTATTACCTGCTTTCTGTTGGGTGCAACCGGCAGTATACATGCCCAGACACTCATTCACTATTGGAATTTCAACGCCTTTGATACAGAAGCCAATCACCTGGCGCCTTCCTATACAGCAGGCGGGGCCGGCCTGGCCTATATAGCCGGCGGTTCCAGCATCAATGATTACGGCAACGGCACAGGGCAGAACTTCAATGTGCAAAACCTGAATGCCCGCAATGGTGATCCCTCCGGCAATCACCTGCGTATCAACAATCCCATTGGCGCAGCACTGATCTTCTCATTACCTACTACCGGCTTCCAGGACGTAGTACTGAAATACGCCACCCGCCGCTCCGGCTCAGGAGCAGGCACCCAGGAAATTGCGTATACCGTGGATGGTGTTAACTATACGCCGTTCACCACCATTGCCCCCAACAATGGCGATCCTACGCTCCAGACCCTTGACTTCAGCGCAATCCCTGCAACAGATAACAATCCCAGCTTTAAAGTAAGGGTTGCCTTCTTATTGGGCAGCGGCGGCGATGTAGGCAATAACCGTTTTGACAATATAACCCTCGATGGTTCGCCCGCAGGGGCAGATGTATTGCCGCCGTCTGTAAGCTTTACCCCCGTAAACGGCGCCATTGACTTGCCGGTCAATACAGCACCTGTTATTACTTTTAATGAGGAGGTGCGCAATATTGACAACAGCGCCATTGACAATAGCAGTGTTGATAGCCTGGTGATCTTTAAACTGAGCAATGCAGCAGGAGCTGATGTACCTTTTAATGCGGCGTTCTCCGGGAATGTCATTACCATCACGCCGGCAGCTCCATTGGCCAACAACCAGCAATACTATGTGGCGCTCAAAGCAGGCGTAGTGGAAGACCTCAGCAATAATGCCGTCACCACTGTGCAAACTGCTACTTTTACCACTATTGCTACCCAAACCATATTCAATCCCGGCGATCTGCTGTTCGTGGGTTACCAGATGAATGCCATACCCAATGAGGACCGTATCGCCTTCGTGACCTTGGTTGATATCCTGCCCGGCACCAAGATCAACTTTACAGATGGCAAGTACACCACCAATTTACCGGCCCAATGTGCGGGCGGCATTGTGTGGACAGCACCCGCCGGCGGCGTGACTGCCCGTACCGTGGTCACCATTAACAATGATGCAGGCGCCGCCAATATCGGTACCGTAACCGGCAGCACCTTCGGCCTCAGCGCCAATGGCGACCAGGTCATCGTATACACCGGTACACCGGCAGCGCCTCAATACATTACAGCCCTTAGCTCTAATGCCTGGCTGGCTGCCAATACCAGTTGCAGCGGCAGCTTCTCTACGATACCGGCGGCCCTCACAGATGGCGTAAATGCTATTAACTTGAGCACAGCAACCGGTAACACAGCCGGCAATACAGTGAATGCTTACTATACAGGCACGCTCACAGGAACTGCTGCTACGGTAAAAGCCCTGATCAGCAATCCTGCCAACTGGACCGGCACCGCTTCCGGCACGCCGGCGCAATCATGGCCCAACTGGAATGCGCCCGGCAATCCCGGCGGCAGCAATACAACAATTGGCTTTAGCAGTGCCGTACTGTCTGTTTCAGAAGCAACGGGCACAGCTACTGTACAAATTAAGCTCACCAATCCGGCAACAGCCGCTGTAGACCTCGTAGTAAAAGGCGCACCTTTCAGTACAGCAGGCGCCGGCGATTTCACCCTGGGCACACAAACATTGCATTTTACAGCCGATAGCAACGCCACGCAAACCATTACCATACCTATCCGGGACGACGCTGCCAATGAGCAGGATGAATATTTCATCCTGAGCCTGGAAAACCCTGCTGGTCTTACGATCTCCGGCAACCAGTTCATGACGGTATACATCAGGGATAATGATCGCCAGGCCCCTGTTCCCAACAAGCAAATAGAACTGTCCTACATAGGCAGCTATGATCCTTCCGGCAGCAACAATGCCAGCGCCGAGATCGTAGCCTATGATTCAGCGTCCAAACGCCTCTTTGTGATCAGCGCCATCCAGAACCGCCTGGACATAGCCAATTTCTCCAATCCCGATTCCATTAAGCCCGTTACAGCCATAGACATGATACCTTATGGAGGCATTACCAGTGTGGCTGTGCGCAACGGTATAGTAGCCGCTGCAGTGCCCAATGCCAACCAGCAGTTAAATGGGTCTGTAGTTTTCTTCAACACAGATGGTGTTTTCCAAAAGCAGGTTACGGTAGGTGCTTTACCGGATATGATCACCTTTACACCGGATGGCAAAACCGTGATGACTGCCAATGAAGGACAACCCAATGATTCCTATACAGTAGACCCTGAAGGTTCTATCAGCATCATTGATATTTCCGGTGGCATAGCATCGCTTACCCAAAACCAGGTGACCACCCTCGACTTTACCGCCTTCAATGCACAGGCGCCGGCGCTTATTGCAGCAGGTGTGCGCAAAGGTTTCCCTGGTAGCACCCTGTCTCAGGACCTGGAACCGGAATACATCACCATCACACCCGACTCAAAGAAAGCCTGGGTCATTCTCCAGGAAGCCAATGCCTTTGCGGTGGTAGACCTGGTAACCAAAACAGTAACGGATATATGGCCGCTGGGTAAAAAGGACCATAGCCTGCCTGGCAACGGCTTTGATGCTTCCGACAGGGGCACGGAGATCCACATTGCCAACTGGCCGGTGAAAGGTTTGTACATGCCTGATGGTATTGCCAACTATACCGTAAACGGTACTACCTATATCGTAGGCGCCAATGAGGGCGATGACCGCGAATACAGCGCCTTTAATGAAAGGGTAAGGGTGAATGCTGCCACTTACAAGCTGGATGCTGTTGCTTTCCCCAATGCCAGGGAATTGAAGGATGACAATAACCTGGGCCGGTTAAGGGTTACTACGGCCTCCGGCGATACAGATGGTGATGGCGACTTTGATGAGATACACCTGATCGGAGGACGTTCTTTCTCTATCTGGAATACTGCCAGCAAATCAATAGCCTACGACAGCAAAGACGATTTTGAACAATACCTGGCCAAAACACCAGCCAACAACCCTATTTTCAATACCGATCATGAAAGCAACGCGCGCAAAAGCAGGAGCACTTCCAAAGGACCTGAGCCGGAAGGATTGGCCCTGGCCGCCATTGAAGGCAAACAATATGCTTTCATCAGCCTCGAACGGCAGGGTGGGGTAATGGTCTATGATATCACCAACCCCGCGGAGGTGAAGTTTGTGGATTACAAAAACCCACGCAACGTAGCCTCCTACGGCGGCGATAATGGCCCTGAAGGCATTGTGCACATCTCCAATACCGCCAGCCCGGATGGTAAACATTACATCCTGGTGGCCAATGAGATCAGCGGCACGCTCAGCATATACCGTTTGAACAACATTACACCCCGGTATTACCAGGATTCCGACCGGGATGGTTATGGCCGCAATGAAGGTTCCAGGTTGTCAGATAAACCCATCCCAGGTTGGGTACTGTTGGGAGGTGATTGTGCCGATTGGGATCCTGCTGTGCACCCTCGTGCTGCTGAACTGGCCAATGGCCGCGATGACAACTGCAACGGCCAGGTAGATGAAGGATTGCCCATGCTGCGGTATTACATGGACGTAGACCATGATGGTTATGGCCGCGATGATAATTCCAAACTATCAGCTATTCCGCTGGCGGGTCATGTACTGGTAAATGGCGATTGCAAAGATTGGGACGCTACGGTATATCCAGGCGCTGCTGAAGGGGCCAATGGCCGTGATGATAACTGTAATGGCCAGGTAGATGAAGGATTGCCCATGCTTCGGTATTACATGGACGTAGACCGTGATGGTTATGGCCGCAATGATAATTCGAAACTATCCGCTATTCCGCTGGCCGGTCATGTACTGGTGAATGGTGATTGCAAAGATTGGGATGCTGCAGTATATCCTGGTGCTGCTGAATTGGCCAATGGCCGTGACGACAACTGTAATGGCCAGGTAGATGAAGGCCTGCCCATGCTCAGGTACTATATGGACGTAGACCATGATGGTTATGGCCGCAATGAGAACTCCAAGTTATCAGCTATTCCGTTGGCTGGTCACGTACTGGTGAATGGTGATTGTGCCGACTGGGATGCTACGGTGAATCCGGGTGCTGCAGAAGTAAAGAATGGCCGTGATGACAATTGTAACGGCCAGGTAGATGAGCAACTCATCACCGCTACACAGGCTGCGAGGGAAAGCAACGGCAAGCTGGTTCCCGAAAGCAGCAACACGGCGGGTGAGTTGAATATAGTGGTATCACCAATACCCAGCTATCATGAGTTTACCGTGTACCTCCAGCAGGGAACACCCCTGGAAAAAGTTCGTATCCGCGTATATGACCCGGTGGGAAGACTGGTAGAAGTGAGAGACAACCTCGCTATCGGCAGCAGGATTCCGTTGGGAGGTAATTACGCCCAGGGACATTATACACTGGAAGTTGTGCAGGGAAAGAACAGGAAGCTGATTAAACTCATCAAACTATAAGGCGTCTCCCAAAGGACACTCCACGGAAAAAACAAAAAAGAGACCGTCTCAAAAAAGGGACGGTCTCTTTTTATTATACGGCCACTTATTCACGTGCCCTGTTATTGGTATTATATATTCACAGCCGTGCCTGTGGCCACCACCATCAGCATGCTGCCATGACTGCCTACGGTTTCGAAGTCGAGGTCGATGCCCACTATGGCATTGGCGCCCAGCGCCTGCGCTTTTTGCTGCAGTTCCGCCATGGCCGATTCTTTGGCCTGTTCAATAACCCGCTCATAAGTACCACTGCGGCCGCCAACAATATCCCTGATACCGGCAAACAGGTCTTTAAAAATATTGGCGCCAATAATTGTCTCAGAGCTGATAATGCCTATATATTTTTGAATAGGCTTCCCTTCAATCGTGTTCGTTGTTGTTAAAAGCATGGCTTTTGTTTCTTTCATTAGTAGCAGCCAGCCCGGAAATATTACAACAGGTTGAGGAAAGAATGCTTCAAAATGGGGGCCGGGATCACCTGTTTCTACAACAGCCTGCTGGCAGCAGAATTGTGCCGTCTATAACAAACATTGTTCATTTAATTGTTAGTTATGACAATTCAGCCAGGTGAATTCCCTGTGGTGATACAGGCGTATCAACCCTCGGGCAGTGATGATCTCTTTGTAGCAGAACAGGTAGTATATAACCAGGCAGAAGCAGATGGCTTTACATCCCGTTACACGGGTTTGCTCATAAAAGCAAGGAAACCCAACTCCACCGAATTGCAACCGGTAACCAATCATACCCCCGCCCGTACCCGCTCAAGAGGGATCGGCCCCGGCTTTATCATCATTCTGTTATTGATTGCTTTGATAGTAGCTGGTTTTGCAACAGGATGGATACAACGGAATTTAAATATATCTATCTAAGTACAATACCATCGAAGCTAAACGAAAAAAGCGCTGTGTTGGGAAATCCTCACAGCGCTCTGGTTATATACCTGATGATAAATTACTCGGATTTCAGGCTTTTTACAGGATTGGCAAAAGCGGCTTTGATGGCTTGTGTGCTCACGGTAAACAAAGCAATAACAAAGGCAAGTATTCCCACCGCCACAAATACCCAGGCACTGATATCAACCCGGTACTCATATTTGTCCAGCCAATCTTTCATCAGCCAGAATGCCAGCGGTGAAGCGATCACACAGGCTATCAGCACCAGCCACATAAATTCTTTTGATAAAAGGAGCCATAGGTTGACCACAGAAGCGCCTAATACCTTGCGGATGCCAATCTCCCGCACCCTGCGTTCGGCCATGAACATGGCCAGTCCAAATAATCCCAGGCAGGAAATGAAGATAGTAAGACCGGCAAAAATAGATGCCAGTTTACCTACCTGGTTTTCTACTACAAACTTTTTACCGAACTCCTCATCTGTAAAACTGTATTCGAAGGGTTGGGAAGGGTTGTATTTGTCAAATATGGGTTTAATAGCAGCCAGTGCCTTTTTCAGATCGGTTGTTGGCGGCAGCCGCAGGAGAATATTGTTGACAGAACCCGTTTTACTGGAATTGAACAGGATGGCCAGCGGAGCAACAGATTTGAACGGATCGGCCAGCACCACATTCTCCACAACACCAACAATCGTCTTCACCTGGTTGCCCGATTTCATGGTTTTGCCAATGGGGTCTTTATAACCGATCACTTGCAGGGCAGCTTCATTGATGATGATGGCGTTTGAATCTGTTGGGAAATCCCTCGAAAAAGCACGCCCCTGTTTGAATTGCAGGCCCGCCGTTTTTTCAAAATCCCAGCCCGCCATGATGGCATCCAGCGCAATATCTGTAGCAGGGTCCTTGCCTTCCCAGGAAAAATCACTCCATGAATTGTAAATGGCTGTCATCGGTTGTGATGTCTTTGCCATCGATTCAATATGCCCGGTTTTCAGCAGTTCTTCTCTTAGTGCTTCATAGTTAACAGCCAGGTCGTAGCTGGCTGGAATATTCAGCATATTGTTGGGGTTATATCCAATAGAACGCTTACGTGCATGATTGATCTGCTGAAACACAATGATGGTGCCTATGACCAACACAGCGGAAATAGTAAATTGAGTAACCACCAGGGTTTTCCGGAAAATAGCAGGGCCCTGGCCTTGCTTAAACACACCTTTCAACACCTTCACCGGCTGAAAAGAGGAAAGATAGAAAGCAGGATAACTACCGGCAATCAGTCCGGTGATCAAACAAACACCCAGCGCGGCGCTCAACAGGAAGGTACTACTGAAGTCAAACCTGATGTATTCAAAGCCCAGGTCTTTGAGCAGAGGCAATAACAGTTGCACCAGTATGAGCGAAACTAAAAAAGCCAGGAAGGTGGTCAATACCGACTCGCTCAGGAATTGACCTATAAGGTCTGTCCTGCTTGAACCTACCACTTTCCGGATACCCACTTCTTTGGCCCTTTTCTCAGACCGGGCAGTGGAAAGGTTCATAAAGTTGATACAGGCAACCAGTAATATAAAAGCACCGATAATCCCAAATAGCCAGATATACGCTATTTTCCCGCCTGCATTCACCCAGTTCTTATAATCGCTGTACAGGTGCCATTTCCCGAGCGGATGCAGGAACAGTACCTGGTTTTTAATCCGTGCATCCTTTTGTACATTTAATGGACCGATCTTTTTTGATAAAGCATCCATAGAGGTGCCTTCCTTCAATTCCACAAAATTCATCAGGAAGTTATTGCCCCAGTCTGTTTTGTTATTTCTTATCCATTCTTCCTGATCGATCGCGTACTGGTAGGGGATCAAAAATTCAAAGTCGATAGTAGAGTTATGCGGTACGTCCTGGGCAATGGCGGTTACCCGCACATCATTAGCGTTATTTAACCTGATAGTCTTGCCCATCGGATTTTCTGATCCAAACAGCGCATGGGCAAGAGATGCTGTGAGGATAATGGAATTGGGATCTTTTAAGGCGGTTGCAGTATTGCCTTCGATCAGTGGAAAGGAGAACATGTCCAGGAATGCAGGATCTACGTACCAGCCCATTTTATTCAATTTGTTATTGCCAGCCATCAGACCCTGACCAGTGGGAGCTGCCCGTGAAGTTCTCTTTACTTCGGGATAATTGTTTTTCAGTTCATCATGTAAAGGTAATGGAGTAAGCGATTGGGTGTTTTTCTGGTCATTGAACATGACATGTTTCATGACCATCGCAAGCTGTTTTCCATTCGTATGAAAAGTATCAAAACTGGTTTCATACTGTATCCATAAGCCAATGAGCAAAGCAAAGGTGATACCTGCCGACAGCCCAAAAATGTTAATAAACGACAATGTTTTATTGTGCGCAAGGTTCCGCCAGGCGACCATAAAATAATTCTTAATCATATCCGCTAGCTTATTGAACATTGCTGATCTAAAAGGATGCCACTTTGCAGTCTTCTGTTAATCAGCTAATTAAGCTTAATAACACCGGGTACATTGTCCGCTTTTGTTACACCGGGTGTACGGCTGTGTGCAGCTGCAATAAAAAAACGCCGTGGGAAAATCCCGCGGCGTTTTTGTTAAGCAAAGCGCCTTTTTTAATTGGCACTTATAGTAGCATTGGCGCTAATACCATAAAAGGAGAGGGTGGCATTCTCATCCAGTACCTGTCCCTGGTAATACAAATAATTGATGGGAACGCCTGCCCAGAGTTCTACCTCGTCCTTTACTTCACCAACAGTGTCACTGGGATGGACCAGCAACCAGATAATGGTAGTTTGCCCATTTATCTTCAGCTTCACATAAAGATTGTTGGGATGTGGTTCCGGTTCACCGCTCAGTACGATTGGAGCATGAGCAGTAGTAGAGGCTGGCGTGGTAAAGCCTGTCATCAATAGCAGGCACGTAGCGATTAATGGAAATAATTTTTTCATGGAAAAGTTAATTTATTAGTGAATATAGCCAAAAACAGCCACCCATAACTGTATCGAAGCAACGTTTTTTTAATAACAGCCATGTTCACCAGCTATACAGCGTATCGTGGACTACCAATAACCGCTTGCGTCTATTTCATTGTCTATCATATCAGTATCCTGAAGGATAGCGATATACAAGGGTATACTTGTCATAAACCAGCAATAAAAGTAAATAGGTTTGCATCCGTAAATCATTACTAGAAAACAAGTATACAATGAAAAAGATTTTGCATGTAATATCCAGCCCGCGGGGTAAGGCATCCTACAGCATTAAGCTGGGCAATGAGATCGTTGAAAAATTGAAGCAGGCATACCCTGGCAGTACCGTAAAGGAAACGAACCTGGTAGACCATCATTTTCCACACCTGGAAGAATCACATATTACTTCTTTCTTCACTCCGGCCGAGAACAGAACAGCCGAGAACAAGGAAGCGATCAGGCACTCCGATGAGTCCATTCATGATATCATGGAAGCCGACATTATCGTGATCGGCGCACCGATGTATAATTTCTCTATCCACTCTGCCTTAAAAGCCTGGTTTGACCATATTGTACGGAAAGGTGTCACTTTCAGTTATGACAGTAATGGTCCGCAGGGGCTGGTACAAGGAAAAAAAGTATATGTGGCATTATCTTCCGGCGGCGTTTACTCAGAAGGGGCTATGCAATCCTATGACTTTGTAACATCCTATCTCAGGTTTATGCTTGCCTTTATCGGTATGACAGACATAACCATATTCCGTGTGGAAGGGACCTCCGTTCCGGGTATACAGGAAACCGCCTGGGAAAAAGCAGTAAGCTCCCTGGCCCACCTAAGTGCCTGAAATTTTGCCGCCCGGTAATCCCATTTTGCAGGAAAGAATGGGCACTATACCGAAACAAGTTTTTCTTATCTGCTTCATGGAACAAATTGCTGCCAAAACCAAACTATGCAGCGTTCCTGTTTCCTGTTCTTCGTTCATCGTATTGGGTTAAGTATGCTGATGGCAGCATGTACTGTATGCACAAAAGGGCAATCCATTGCCGGGCTTGACAGTTTGCTCCAAAGTATGGCAGCCAAAACCAAAGGGGCAGGTATTGCCGTGGCTGTTATAAAAAAAGACAACCTGGTATATGCCCGCGGATTTGGATATCGTGATGTTGAACGTCGTTTGCCGGTTACGCCGGAAACTGTTTTTCCGGTAGGCTCCTGTACCAAGGCCATGACAGCCGCTTTAATTGGCAACCTGGGCGCCAGGGTGGCCCTTGATGCGCCTGTGCAAAGCTATTTACCAGGCTGTAAGTTCTATACAACGGCTATGACCGAGCAGATCACTGTGCGGGACCTGCTGTGTCATCGAAGTGGGCTCGCCCGGCATGAGTATTCCTGGTTTTTTATGGCTGCCGGTAACCGCGACAGTATGCTCAAACGGGTAGCATTCCTGGAACCAAATGCCAGGATCGGTGAAAAGTGGCAGTACAATAACTGGGGTTACCTGCTGCTGGGTATGATCGGGGAAAAACTATGCGGCATATCTTATGAGGCTGCTATTCATCAGTACTTATTGCAGCCATTGCAGATGACGCACAGTTATTTCTCGCTCGACAGCCTGCTGGCAGATAAAAATGCAGCACTTGGGTATAAAACAGTTAAGGGCCAGGCAAAGCTGATGCCTTATCATCCCATGGAATTAATGGCGCCGGCAGGCGGGCTGAACAGTACAGCGCCTGATATGGCACGGTGGGTATCATGCTGGATCAATGGCAAGGCCGTTATTCCGGCAGCCTTCCGTACACAGGCTATTTCTTCACAAGTAGTGACCAAGCCGGCATTACCCTATAATGACCAGGCAGGTACTTTCTTTTCCAATTATGGTTTCGGATGGTGGCTGGCTTCTTACCGCGGGCATTACCGGGTAGAGCATGGCGGCAATATTGATGGGTTTACCAGCAATGCCAGTTTTTTCCCGGCCGACAGCCTGGGCATTGTGGTACTTTGTAACCGTGACGGCTCTTTATTACCAGCACAGATCCGGAATGCGATCGCAGATCATTTCTTTCAATTGCCCGTTCCCGGGCGGGTTACGGAAACAAAGTCAACGGGCAGCAAGCCTGACAAGGAGCCTGCGCAGCCACCTGCCATACCGGAAACCATCCCGCCCACCCATGCTTTATCTGCTTATACCGGTACTTATGAGCACCCCGGTTACGGTCGTGTTACCATCATCCGGCGCGGAGATTCCCTTTTTGCTCAAATGGGTGCGTATACATGGTGGTTATGGCCACAACAGTATGATACATTCCGGGGTGTGGTATTTGTGGCAGGGGAGCGCCCGGATATTGACCGGCCACAGTTATTACTACAATTTCAGGTGCACCCGCATGGATATATTGAGAGCCTCTCCATACCTTTTGAACCTACCGTGGCGCCCATACGGTTTGTAAAACAGTTCTTACCGCCGCGACCGCTTCCTCAACTGCTCACGTATACCGGCGCCTTTAAGGTAGGCAGTGATACGGTGGGTGTATCTTTAAAAGAGGAGGGAGCTTTATACCTCGTCTTGCCTGGTCAGCAGTTGTACGACCTGCTGCCACTGGAAGAAGACCTTTTTATACTGGCAGGCCCTAAGGGATACTGTATCAGGTTTACCAGGGATAAAAAAGGGCTTATCACCCGTTTTTGTTTACAGCAGCCAAATGGTAACTTCATCGGTGAACGGATCAAATAATAGTATGAAACGATATATAGTATTGCTTTTGCACCTGGTTTATTGGGTACTGTATGGAAGCCTCTGTGTTTTTCTCCTGTATCTTGGACGGGGAGAGCCGCAGACAATGCTGGATGAAGATGGCCTGCTCTATACAGGCGTTGTATTGGTTATTGCAGCACTTGCCTTCTACGCCTTTTACTACGGGTGGTTTTGGCGTTACCTGGCCCAGCGAAAGCTGAAGGCATTTATTGTAGCCGGACTGGTAACCTGCGCCTGCATTTCCCTGTTCGTTATGGGCATCCTGGTTGCTGTCTTTTATTACTATGCCGACTTCCTGCCTGAAGCAAATGTAATAATACCTTTCCTGATCGCTTTTTTCCTGTATTCCATTATACATGGCATTGCCGCTACCGCCATCAGGGGCTTCGTGCACTGGTACCTGGAATTGCGGGTAAAGGAAGCGTTGCAAAAGAAAAACCTGGAAACGGAACTGGCCTTATTGAAAGGACAGCTTCAGCCTCATTTTCTTTTCAATACGATCAATAACATAGATGTGCTTATTGGCAGGGAACCGGCCAGGGCTTCCAGCTACCTGCAGCAGCTTTCAGGCATGCTACGTTATATGTTGTATAAAGGTCACCTGGATACCATACCGCTGGAAGAAGAAATCCAATTCATACAACAATATATAGCGCTGCAGAAGATCCGGAAAGCGTCCCCCGATTGGGTGAGGCTGGAAGTAGGGGGCGATACAGGAGAATTGACCATAGCACCTTTACTGTTCCTGCCTTTCCTGGAGAATGCTTTTAAATATGGGACCACCGGCGAGGGGACAGCGCCGGTTACTATACAATTACAGGCCAATAACAGGATACTTCATTTTCATTGCCAGAACAGTTACGCTTCAACTGTGCAGGCGCCGGATGGTCATAGCGGACTTGGATTATTCCTGGCACGGCAACGAATGGACCTGCTGTATCCCGGTCGTTACAGTTTGGAAGTTCAGGCCCTGCAGAATACCTTTATCGTTCAATGCCGCATTGATCTGTGAAACAATTAACCTGTATCATAATAGAAGATGAGCCACTGGCGCTGCTGCGTACCAAGGAGTATGTGGAGCAAGTGCCTTTCCTTCATTTGCTGCAAACCTATAACAGCGCACTGAAAGCATTGCCGGCATTGCAGGAGCAAAATGTGGACCTGCTCTTCCTGGATATCCAGATGGAAGGGCTCACAGGTATTCAACTGCTCCAGGCCCTGCCTCAGCCGCCATTGGTGATCTTTACCACGGCGTATGAAGCGTTTGCCTTAAAGGCATTTGAACTGGAAGTAGTAGACTACCTGCTGAAGCCTTTTTCATTTGAGCGTTTTTTATCAGCCGTATTGAAGGTCCGTAAGCGGATGCAAAGCACTCCGCAGCCTACGCCTGCTTATCTATTTTTTAAAACCGCCTGGCGTCTTGAAAAAGTTGACCTGGGAGATATCCTTTTTATAGAAGGAGCACGGGATTACCGGAAGATCTGTTGCACAAAAGATAAACTGTTAACGCCTGAAACCTTCATAGAGCTGGAAGAGCGCCTGCCGGCATCCTTATTTTGCAGGGTGCACAAATCATTTATCGTATCCCTCTCAAGAATAGATGCTGTAGAAGGCGACCGTATACTCATCGGTAAAGAAAGAATACCCGTTTCAGACACCTACCGGGCCACCTTTTATAAGGCGCTTTTGTAGTGGCGCCTGGTACAACGCTGGCATAATCGCTACCACCATTTGTCTTTTATGGAATAAATGGCTACATCGTATCTTGCAGCCTGTATGGTCAACAAGGTATTGCATTTTTTAGCTCGTTTTGGGTTAGACTGGTTTATACTTTCCATCATCGGCGTCATCATACTGGCCTCACAATTCCCCGGACCGGGCATTGCCGACGGACCTTTTTCCCTATCCTCCCTTGCCAATATTGGCATCTCTCTGATCTTCTTTTTCTATGGGCTGAAGCTCAACAGGCATAAACTGGTAGCTGGTCTCAGTAACTGGCGGCTGCATATCCTGGTGCAGGTGAGTACCTTCCTGTTGTTCCCGTTATTGGTCTTGGTGTTCAGGCCCTGGCTGGATGCAGGGGGCACACATACATTATGGCTGGGCACTTTCTTCCTGGCCGCTTTGCCGTCTACTGTTTCTTCCTCCGTGGTCATGGTGTCTATTGCCAATGGTAATATCCCCGGTGCTATCTTCAATGCCAGTATTTCCAGCCTGCTGGGTATTTTTATTACACCGGTATGGATGAGTGTGGTTACCGGGGGCAATCACAATAGCCTTGATATGGGAGATATTATGATGAAGCTCCTGTTGCAAATATTGCTGCCGGTGGTGATGGGCCTGTTGCTGAATCCCACCAGGCTGGGGAAGGTAGCGGAAAAGTATAATAAACAATTGAAATACTTTGATCAGCTTACCATCCTGGCCATTGTGTATACAGCTTTCAGTGAATCATTTGACAAGCACATGTTCAGCAACCTGAACATGGCGGCATTACTTATCCTGGGCGCCTGTATGCTGGTGTTGTTCTTTGTGGCTTATTGTATTACTGGTTATACAGCCCGCCTGCTGCATTTTAACCGGGAGGACAGGATCACCGCCACCTTCTGTGGGTCCAAGAAATCACTGGTACATGGCACGGTCATGGCAAAGGTCATCTTTATGAACAGTCCGCTCACCGGCATCCTGCTATTGCCCATTATGCTGTATCATGCCCTGCAACTTATTGCCGTCAGCATCATTGCCCAACGGATGGGTAAGCAGCACCGGCCAGTAAAATAGTTTTAACATTTCTATGGCTTTGTAAACTACCAACAGGAGAAATAAAACGGTGTACCGGCCGTTAGAATGCCAACCCACACCGTTAACCATGCACAAGCTACTGCCGGCCTGTATGGCCTTCCTCCTTGCTTTAACCGCCTGCCAAACGCGGGATAATACAGACGTTATTAAAGCTATTGATAATAGCCTGATTAAAGCCAACGAAATTATTGCTGCTAATAACGAAATCGTGCACGACGACCTGGCAGCGAAGCTGAAAGATCCACAAACCAAAGCAAAGGCGTCCATCTGGATGCCGAGGGCGCTTGCTGTGAATGCGTTATCTAAAGAGATATACAAATATATCGACAACCTGAAACTACAGTTGGCCGCCATAAAGGAAGACGATAAAGCAGGTATCCAGGAATTGTTTCGAAAGGAGGGAGATAGCTTATACAATAAGTTGGTCCGTTATAATAAAGATATTGTACAGGTATTGAGTCCGGAAGCATTTAGCGATAATCCGATGTTAGAAGCTCAGCTAAAAAAGGATATTGAGTCTTTTAAAAAGGACATAGCAGCCCGGTCAGGTATACTTGATAGCGTGCCTGAGCAACCTCTCCACAATCAAAATTGGGGAAAAACATATTTGCATCCATCCTCCCTGTCGCTTGGTACGGCCCTATTAAATAAAATGCAAAGTGATGTATTGGTAACAGAAAACAACATGGTTAATCACATAAATAGGCAGATACCCTATGCTTGGGGTTACCATTATGAAGTGTTCCATGCAATAGCTGCATTAAGCAGCAGTTATGTTAAAGCCGGTCAGGTGATTGAGGTTACTGCCGGTATAGGTGCTTTCAGTGCTGCTTCGAAACCTACGATCACGATCAATGGATCGGCTATGAACGCTAATGAAGATGGAGTTGCCGTATATAACCTGAAAACGAATCAAAAACCGGGGAAATATGCGGTTCCCGTCAGCATACAATATACCAGGCCTGATGGTTCCATAGAAAAAGTTGCCAAGAGTCTAGAATACATTATTGCTGAATAGACTTCCCAGATACAGGGCTGCCGCCAGGCCCTATCCCCTTATCAAGCCCAGGCCCACTTTTTGCCGTAGTTTCAGCAAAAAACAGCTATGACTACACAACAAACAGCTATGACTACACAACAGATTGCCGACCGGCTGGTAACAATATGCAAGTCGGGCGAATGGGAAAAAGCCCAGCGGGAACTGTATGCCGAGAATGCCGTAAGCCTGGAGCCTTATGCCACACCAGCTTTTGAGCAGGAAACCCGGGGACTGGCCGCCATCCTTGAAAAAGGCAAGAAGTTTGACTCCATGGTAGACACTATGCACAGTCTTAAAGTTTCGGGCCCGCTGGTGGCCGACAACTCCTTTGCTTGTGTTCTGGATATGGATGTGACCATGAAAGAAGGAGGTCGCATGCACATGAAGGAACTCTGTGTGTACCAAATAAAAGACGGGAAAATTATTGAAGAGCGCTTCTATATGTAGAAAAGCCTGGACGTCTTATACTGTACTTATGTGTACGGGATAGGATAAATGTCCCGTACACATAAGTACTGTTTTTGCACCACTACTTTTTCCACTTTATCCGGAAGAAACCCTCAATCTTTGTTGCTTCCCAAATAGCAGGCTACCAGCCTATGTATAAAGAGATATTCCCTACATCCTGCCGGGGAAGCCCTTTGATCAGGGCGGTTGAACTCTTCTGGGTAAATGACAGGCCAATATTTCCTTTGGATACAACAGCCCCAAGGTCTATCCGGCCAATCAATCGCTGCTGTTCTGCAAGTCGCACATATTGGGTTTGGGTCCCGGGTTCACTGCCTTGCTGTTTAATGCCGTGATTGAAAACGCCTCCTTCCAGTAATGCATTGTGCAATATTAATTCAGCAGCAGGCTGTATGGTAAAATACAATTGCCACCTGTTGGTCCGTTTCTTTCCCGCAGTAAATTGCTGCATATAACCTTCAAAATAAGGATTCATATTGCCGATCCTGATTGTGGTATACAGGGCAGCGCCATTGAGCATGGTACCTGCATATACTTGTCCGCTACCAATAATTTCGGCCCATTGCCGGTAACGGGCCAGTTGTTTATTAACGGTAAAATGATAATTAAGCAAAAGGTCTGCAGGCTGTTGATAGGCCCATCCCCTTGGAGGCTGCGCACCGATGACCCGGTGTATCAGTTTCTGTGTTTCCTGGGCCAGGGAAGGCGGTCCCATTACACCCAACACCCATTCTGTTTGCAGGGATAATTTTGTAACCGGATTGGAAGAATGCAGGGAGCGGCTCACAAACAAGGCGCCTGAATAAGGATAATCTGCCGGATCGGGTTTGCGCCGCAGGATATTATCGGGAGTGATTATTACCTGCATCAGGCTCCAGCTATGGGTATTGATGCTGTTCTTACCTGCCTGTGGCATTAGCTTATTCATAAAGGACCTTTTCTGTTTCCGCCAGAACAGGTCGAGCCTGGTGCCATTGGTATAGCCCCTGTCGCTGCCTATATCATAGATATTAATAACATCATTGTCTTCGTACACCCGGAACATATACCTGTTGTCAGGCTGTTCCTGTGCAAGAACCGTTGAAAATGGCAGGCCTGTGACCAAAACAATAAAACACCAAAAGCTCCTTCGCATAATTAAAGCACTAAAATATAAATAAAAGCCGCCTCAGGAAACCCCTTTTTTGGGGTATTTGCCTGTAACAGCCTCCGCGAACCTTTTTTCCCAGCACAGTTACCGGCTAAAACTGCACACTTACCCAACAAACCAACACACTTACTGGTTTGTACTTGCTGGTATAATCTTTCCCATTTAATTTACACTGTAAGGCATTCAACTCCATGAGGTCCGCGTGGAATGACTGGTATTGACTGCTTTGTAACCATTAACCTCTATTCAACACCCAAACCTGACTGCGAATATGGGCATACCATATCCGTACATAACCCTTTATCTTTTCACTGTAGTGGTGGCCCTGCTTCTTGCCACGACTTCTGTCAGTGCACAATCGAGGCTTCGGCAGACCCAACCTGATACCACGCAACCCGCCAACAAAACTTCCCGCAAGCTCACCGATTCCCTTCGTTCCATCACCGATACCACCCTTAAAGCGGTTAAAACACTGGCCGGCTACCAGCAGGATAAACTACTGGACGGCGCCAAAGCCACTTACCAATCCAAACGCTCTTTACTCAAAGGGCTCTTGCCCGGCAAGCAATCCCTGCTGCCCAAAGACTCCTTATCCCTTGACATCAATCATCCCTTTAAAAAGCTGCTGCACACAAAACCATTGTTAAGAATGACCGGTGGTTACATCAGCTACCAGTTCAACTACCGCTCGGCCATTGATACACCTTATGTGGAAAAAGACATTGCCCAGCACAATATTACGGGCAACCTGTATTTCACCGTAGCGGGCCACCTGCCCCTGCGGGTGACCTGGTGGTCGCGGCAAAGCAATTCGCGGGTATTCCGCGATATCACCGATGTGCAGGCTTCCTTTGACGGGGCCGCCTTTCAGCAGCAATTGCAGGCTTCGTTGCGCCATCGCCTGCTGGCCCTGGCGCCTTCTTTACAGGATTCCCTCACCGAAAAGTTATACAACCTAAAGAAACTCCAACTGGGTGGACTGAAAGACCAGCTCCTGGGTTCTTTCTCGCCGCAAAGCCTGGTAGAAGCCAATGAGACCCTGCGGGTGCCGCGCATCACCTGGCAGCCCGGGGTGGCCGATAGTGTGAACAGCCGGCGGGAAGACTCCCTGAAAAAAGCGGCAGCACTCTTTCTCGACCTGTATGCCAAAACCAAAGGGGAAGTTGACCGGCTGGAAAATCAGGTAGACTCCCTCCAAACGAAGTATGAACAGAACCAGCAAAAGGTCCGGCAGTTCAAACAACTGGTCTCCGGCAAATGGGAAGACCTGATCGCTTCGCGGAGCTGGAAGGACAAACTGCAGCAATACGGCATGAGTAATGTGGAAGTGCCGGCTAAATATCGCTGGCTATTGGGATTGCGGCAGTTCAGTGTGGGCCGCAGTGTGACCAACTACAGTGAGCTGACTGTTAAGAATACCAGTGTCAATGGCCTGAACTTCGAATACAACTCCTGGTACTACCTGGCCGTAGCCGCCGGTGTGGTGGATTACCGCTACCGTGATTTTGTGGTCAATGGGGCCAATAAGAAACCGCAATACCTCTACCTGGTCCGGGCCGGTATTGGCCGGCTGGAAAAGAACTACTTCATCCTTTCTGCCTTCCGGGGAGAGAAGCAATTGTTCCCATCCAACGGCGCGCGATTGTCCTCCATCACCGTTACCGGCTTCAGTGCCGAAGCCAAAATGCAGGTGAACCGTACAACCTACCTCACAGCAGAAGTAGCCAAATCACTCGCCCCTGATTTTAGAAACAATCCTTCGCGGGGCAATACCAAGTTCAGCCTGTCAGACCACAGCAACCAGGCTTATGCGCTGAAGTTGTATTCCTATATTCCTGCTACCCGTACCCGGCTGGAAGGTTATTATAAACAGACCGGGGCCAACTTTCAATCCTTCAGCAGTTTCCAGACCAATGCCGCCCTGGAGAGCTGGAGTGTCAAAGCAGGGCAGGACTTCTTCAAACGCAAATTGCGGCTCTCCGCCGCAGTGCGCAAAAATGAGTTTACCAATCCATTCCTGCCACAGGACTACAAAAGCAATACGGTGTTCAAAAGTCTGACGGCTACGTTTAAAATGCGCAAGTGGCCGGTCATCACGGTGGGTTATCAACCCATGAGCCAGCTCACGGCCCTGGACAGCCAGGTGGTGGAGAACCGTTTCCAGGTACTCAATGCCAGCGCCTATCATATTTACAAGATCAATAACCTGCGCACGGCCTCTACCGTGGTGCTCAACAAGTTTTACAATACCAACAGTGATACCGGCTTTGTGTACTACAATGCCACCAATGTATTCTGGGCGCAGCAATTCTTTTTCAAGGCTTTTACGGCCCAGGTAGCCGTATCCTGGACGCAGAACTCCGGTTACCGGCTGGCGGTGCTGGATGAAGGCATTCAACTGAACCTGACCAAACTGGGCTCAGTGGGCTTTGGGGTCAAGATCAACAGCCTGAATGATCAGGTGATCAAAACAGGGGGGTATGTCAATGCTGGTGTGCGGGTATATAAACAGGATGTGATCACGCTGAGCTATGAACGGGGTTACCTGCCAGGCTTTAACAAAGGGCTTATAAGAAATGAAATGGGCACGGTGCAGTTTGTAAAGAGTTTCGGGTTTTGAGTTTCGCGTTTCGTGTTGCTGCCGCCTGTTGAACTTCCTGGCAATATTCAACTGACTTCTGTGGCAACAACCTGCTGATCATTTATCAGGCAGTTACACAGAAGAACCCGAAACCCCAAACCCGGAACCCGAAATAGATTTGATGCATGAAACAAACAATATGAAAAAGATATTTCTATTCATTGTACTGTTATTCGTGGGATGGCACGCCCACGCACAGGTGGTGCTGAACCTGCAGTTGCCACCACTGGGCCTCACCATCAAACCGCAGCTCTGGAACCTGTCACTGGTTAATACCTCAGCGCAGGACCTGCAGGTGCGCATTGAAATGGTGATGACCGATGTGTCCAATAACCAGCGGGTACTAACAGGTACCTCCAAGCTCATCCTGCTGCCAAGAGGCGTAAAACAACTGCAGTTGAGTGATGTGATGCCCATTACCTACAATCCCGGCAGTCCGGGTTATGCGGTAGACCCTTCGCCGGAAGGTTTTCTGCCCATTGGCCTGTTCAACATCTGTTATACCGTGATCCGGGTGCAGAGTGATGAGGTGGACAGGCTGGGCGAGGAGTGTGAGACCATTGAAGTAGAACCCATCAGTCCGCCCCAGCTCATGATGCCGCTGGATGAAGAGCAGGTGGACATCACCCGTCCCTTCTTTGCCTGGATACCCCCTTCTCCTTTCAATACCCTCAACAGCCTGCTGTTCGACTGGGTGCTGGTGGAAGTGCAGGCTACCCAAAGTCCGGCTGATGCCATCCAGCAGAATGTGCCGGTACTCAGCAGGCAAAATATCTCCTTTACCAATTTACAATACCCGCTGTCTGCTCCCGAGCTGGACAGCAGCAAGCTGTATGCCTGGCGCATTACGGCCAAGAATAACATGAGCCCCATTGCGAACAGTGAAGTGTGGAGTTTCCGGGTGCGTCGTTACGGGCCGGATACCATCGCGGCTACGGGCACGGGTTATTTTGCAAAGCTGTACCGGGAGGAAGGGGCCGCCTTTGCGATCTGCACGGGTGTGCTGCGTTTTGAATACCTCAATGAGCTGAACAGTGCTGCGATCAACCTGCGCTTGTTCGACATCAGCACGGCCATGCGCAAACAGATCACGCTGGATAGTACAGACCAGCAAGTACGGCTGGGACAAAACTTTGTGCAGGTAGACCTGCGCCAGACCAGTGGCATGATCCATAAACACATGTACCTGCTGGAAGTAGAGAATGCAAGAGGGGAGAAGCGGTACCTGAAGTTTGAGTATAGGGAGTAAGAAATAAGGAACTGGCTATTCAAAAATTGACTATTCACTATCTGACTAAATAATTATCGCATGTTAGTTTCTCTGGCGCGTTATCACAAGAGTATTGCCTGGTTTTTTGTGGGATTGTTTTACCTGGAGCTGGTCATTACACCAGTGATGGTAAGGGCAGCAACCAACAAAAGCATTATTTATGCCGGCGCTTACCGGCCGTATGCAGCAACCGGCATCCCTGGCAAAAAGGAAAACAGTATGATGCCGGCAGTTCCTGAGCCTGGCCGGCCATTACCATCGGCGGAACCTGTTAATGCCGGGGAGAAAAAGGCGCCGGAGATCGTGAAACAAAAGTTCACTACTGGTCCCACGCAGCCGGAGATGCAAAGCTTCCAATCGGTCAATGCCAGTAATATGGTGGACCTGTTCACCGGCGATTTCTCCTACAATATTCCATTGCTGGATGTAGGAGGGTACCCGGTAAACCTGAGCTATGGAAGTGGCATCACCATGGATCAGGAGGCGAGCTGGGTGGGGCTCGGGTGGAATATCAACCCCGGCACGATCACCCGCAACATGCGCGGATTGCCGGATGACTTCCAGGGAGGCGAAGATGTTGTGACAAAAACCATCAGCATGAAGCCCAATAAAACCGTGGGGATTACGGTGGGAGGCAATATTGAGCTGCTGGGCAAAAGCCAGTTTTCAAAGGTGGAAGGCAAGGGCGGTGCTATAGACTCCGTTAAAGGCCGCCCCGGAACAGTAGGCATTTCACTCGGCGTATTTCATAATAGCTATAAAGGATGGGGTACCGAGACCGGCTTAAATGTAAGCATCAACTCAGGCCTTGGTGCTGCAGGTGGATTGACCAGCGCTTTATCCCTCACCAACAACTCCCAGAGCGGTCTGGACATTAGCCCTTCTTTTGGCTACCATATTGGTAAAAGTGAAAGCAAGACAAGGGGCGAGCTTACTATTGGCACCAATTACAATTCCCGCACAGGTATACAGGACCTGCAAATCACCGGGCAAGTGAAGCAGCACGTTGCCAGCTACCATTCACAAAACTATAGTACAGGAGTTGCCATTCCTTCTTATATATCTTTTTCGAAGCCTTCCTATACGCCTACGATTTCGGTGCCTTATACTTCCACACAAATATCTTTTACTGCCAAAGTGGGTTCAGAGCATTGGGCATTGCACCCCAATGGTTATGTGCGTGGTTATGCTTCCACGCAGAAAATAGCTACTGACGACCGTACGGTTAAGGTGCCGGCATACGGATACCTTTATTATGAAAAGGGAGGTGGTAACAAGAATGTGCTGCTGGATTTTAACCGGGAAAAGGATGTAGCCTTTAACCAGGAAACGCCCCATATCGCCTTGCCGGTTTATACGTATGATACTTATTCCATTACAGGAGAAGGAACGGGAGGCATGTTCAGGCCCTACCGGGGGGATATTGGTTTTGTGCACGACCACATGATGGCTACCAAAAGTAACAGCGACCGGCTTTCCATTGATGTTGGGTTAGGCACTGTGGTACATGGAGGCATTGATTTTATTAACAATACCAGTACTACAAGAACTGGTCCGTGGTTGAAGGAAAACTCCCTGAAAGAGGTAATTGCTTTCAGACAACAGGACACGGTATTTGAAAATGTGTATTTTAAAAACCCCGGGGAAAAAACAGTTGTTAACAACCAGTTCCTCAGCAGTATTGGTGGTGATAGCCTGGTGCGGGTAGATCTTTCTCCTTTACAAGACCAGAACATCTCCTCTGTTTTTGCCACCCGTAACTTGTCTGTATTCCACAACAGCCGGTCGGCCCGGAAACTGTCTTTATCCGGCAATACGGTGCGCAGCGAACGTGATAAAAGAACACAGGTCATATCATACCTTACAGCCCTGGAAGCTTCCAAAGTGGGGTTGGATACGATTATTAAATCTTACCCTTTAAATGTATTTCCCGGCAATTCCTGCAATGTGAATTACAGCATTTTGAACAGGGTAGACAATGATCGTCAGCCTCATCACCTGTCAGAAATTACCGTTTTAAATGGTGATGGCAGGCGTTATGTATATGGTATACCGGTCTATAACAAAACCCAGGTGGAAGTCACCATGGCGACCGATACGAGCAACGCTGCAACCGGCCAGGTAACTTACTCAGACAACGACAATTCGGTAGATAACGATCAAGGCAAGGACGGCTATTACAACCGGGAAAAGATGCCGGCTTATGCGCATTCGTTTTTATTGTCGGCCATTGTATCACCGGACTATGCTGACCTTACCGGTGATGGGGTATCTGAAGACGACAATGGAGAGGCGGTTAAGTTCAATTACAGTCAGGTATATAATGCGGACGCAACGTATAAATGGCGGGCGCCCTATCAGTCGTACGAAGCTGCCTATAATGAAGGACTCAAAACAGACAAGCGCGATGAAAAGGGAAGCTTTACCTATGGCGAAAGGGATGTATGGTACCTCAATTCTATTGAGTCAAAAACCATGATCGCGACGTTTGTATTGGAGAAAGATTCTATCAGGCTGGATGGGTATGGTGTGCTCAATGAAAATGGCGGGCGGGATGGCAATCAGAAACTATACAGACTTAAGCAGATCAATCTGTATACCAAGGCTGATTATCTAAAACACGGCGCCGCATATGCAAAACCTATTAAATCGGTGCATTTTGGGTACAGCTATGAACTGTGTAAAAAGAATCCGGGATCATTGAACAACGCCGGGAAGCTAACACTGACAAAAGTATGGTTTACTTATAATAAGAATAATAAAGGTGCGCTGACTCCTTACGTATTTACCTACCATTCCAGGAACCCGGATTACCGTAGCGGAGCTACAGACCGCTGGGGCGGCTATAAAGATCCGGCCAGGAATCCGGGCAATGGTGCGCCGCTCACCAATGCTGATTATGCTTATACCCTGCAGGAAGGAACGAGCTGGAATGCAGACAGTGCTGCAGCCAATGCAGCCCCCTGGACATTGTCGGAGATCAGCCTGCCATCGGGTGGTAAAATAAAGGTAACCTACGAAAGTGATGATTATGCCTATGTGCAGAACAAAAGGGCCATGCAGTTCTTTACACTCGCAGGATTTGGCAATAATAACAATGCCGCCAGTAACAACCTCCATCAATGGAGTTCAGCTTCCAATGATTACCTGTATGTATTTGCAAATGTAAGCGATCCCGTAACAGATAAAGCTGAGATCCAACGCAAATACCTCGAAGGTGTAAGTCAGCTTTTCCTGAAGCTGGCGGTCAATGTGCCTGGCGATATATGGGGGAAAGGATATGAGATCATTCCCTGCTATGCAGATATTGAAGATTACGGTGTGAAAGACGGGTCCGACAACAAGGTTATCTGGATCAAAGTAAAACCCATGGCGAAGGGGTATAGCCCCATGGCCACAGCGGCCGTTCAGTTCCTGCGCCTGAACCTTCCCAGTAAAGCCTACCCGTATTCTGAACCGGGCGATAATTTCAGCCTGAAGAATGTACTGGGTATGCTGGCTTCCGTAGCTGGTAATATTACGACAACCATTGAAGGTTTTCCCAATACAGCCCGCAGAGGTAATTGGGTAAATACGGTAGAACTGGATAGATCATTTGTCCGCCTCAATAACCCGGTGTACAAAAAACTGGGAGGCGGGCTACGCGTGAAAAGGGTAGAAATAAAAGACAACTGGTATAATATGACCTCCCATCAACAGGTGGAGGCATGCTATGGCCAGGATTACACCTATACTGCCACCATTGCTGTGAATGGAGCGCCTGTGACCATCAGCAGTGGGGTAGCCGCTTATGAGCCTGCTGTGGGTGGTGATGAAAATCCCTTCCATGTTCCGCATAAAGTGTATGCGGAAAAAGTGGGCGCTCTGGCACCGGTAGATTACCTGTATACCGAAGAACCTTTTGCGGAGACTTTCTTCCCGGCGCCTATGATCGGTTATAGTAAAGTAAAAGTGCAAACCATTCATAAAACAAAGAAATCGGCCAATGGATTCGATGTTACGGAGTTTTATACTGCAAAGGAGTTTCCTACGGTGGTTGAGTTTACGCCCATTGACAATGAAAGTAAGAAAACCTTTAATCCCCCCATTGCCAACGCATTAAAGTTCAA
Organism: Paraflavitalea devenefica; assembly: GCF_011759375.1. Classification (NCBI taxonomy): domain Bacteria; kingdom Pseudomonadati; phylum Bacteroidota; class Chitinophagia; order Chitinophagales; family Chitinophagaceae; genus Paraflavitalea; species Paraflavitalea devenefica. Next base: position 340,266 of record NZ_JAARML010000005.1, read on the forward strand.
TGCACGGAATAACATTACCTTATCGCAGGGTTTTAAAGTAGAGCTGAACGACATGAACGGTAAATTAAAGTCGCAGTCATCTTTTGCGCAAACTGATTCTGTTCGCCCCATCAGTTATACTTATAATTACTATAAACTCGAAAATAACCAGGCTTTACAGCAAAAGCTATCCAATAAAGTAAGCGTCATTGATTCGGCCAATGGCGTAGTGCGGCACAATGCAGAGATAGGCAAAGAGGTGGAACTGATGATTGACCTGCGGGAGCAGGTTTCCATAACCGAAGGAAGGAACATTGAAGCCAATGTTGATTTTGTGCATGTTTTCCCGCCGATCGTCTGGTTTCCCATGATCCCCCTGCCAACGATGGAAACCAATCAATACCGGTCGGTGGCCATCACCAAAGTGGTAAATCGTTATGGAATACTGGACAGTGTATTGCACATAGAAAAAGGAAGCAAGGTCACTACCCGCGACCTGGTGTATGATGCAGAAACGGGACAGGCCTTGGTGAACCAGACCAATAATGAATTTGATGATCCGGTATACAGCTTCAACTATCCGGCCCACTGGACGTACAGCGGTATGGGACCGGCGTATCAAAACATAGGCGCTACATTGGTGAGGAAAAGTGTACGGCAGGGAATTATGTACAATGAAGATGGAACACGCTTCAATACAGCCCGTTTTGAAAGCGGCGATGAGATGTTAATAACTGCCAGAGACAAGAGAAATTCCACCGTAACCGATAGCTGCTCACCCTTTTTCTATTCATATGAAGATAAGGTAAACTATAACCGGATATGGGCCATTGATGCTGGCAAAGGCATCCAGCAACACAAAGGGATGTATTTTATTGATTCTGCCGGCAGTCCGTACAATGGGGAAATTGCCACCCTGAAAGTCATACGATCGGGCAAACGAAATATGCCTGCCGCTTCCCTGGGAGCTGTTACCACCCTGGTAAGCCCCATTAAAAATGTGGCCAGCAAAGACCGTATTGTTATTGATTCCACTACGGAAGTGATAGCAGCCAGTGCCGCCCGCTTTAAAGACCTGTGGAAGATTGATAACGTGTGGAAGCAATACGATAGCTGTGTGACCGATTATGATTATTCAGATCCAAAAACAACAATAAAAATTACAACAGCAGCGCTGTTGCGTCAGCACCGTAATTCGAGCGGGCAGTTAACAAATGTGACGGATTATGATTATAAAAAAATAGTCGCCAGCTACCAGCGTTTTGGAAATGATGAATTCAGGACCAGGGCATTGCTCAAACTGGACCTGTCTCACATCCCGGCCGGGTCTATTATCGACGAAGCCACCATGGGGTTTTATGGAAGCCCACCCAGTAATATGTGGAGCCATAGCCCCTGGAATAATCTGAATTATTCTTATGAAGGTATTGGTGAAGCAGTATCCAGTGTAGTGTTCCGGTACCCCCATCCATTTTATGGTACTGAGCAGGTGCCCTGGGTCAGTGAAGCCAGTCTTAGCAGTGCTACCAGTATTCTTGCCACACTACCGTTCAGAGGATATGCAAACAATTGTCAAAATTATAGCGTAGCAATACCTCCTCTGATGCTGCAATTTATGTTGTCATTGCCGCCCGAATACCAGAACCTCGTGTTAAAGCTGAACACAGAAGCCCGTATTGGCAGCGGCAACAAAACAGTGAGGTTTATGAGTTTCAGGGGAAATGATGAAGTTACAGGTCCTCCACCCTGCGAACAGAATTCATCATGTAATAATCCCTGCCCGGTAGAACTACATGTTAAATACCGCATCCCTAAACAGGTTTGCTACAAAGTATGCCGGTCGGAGGTACTCAATAAAGACACCTTGAATCCCTACCGGTATGGCATATTGGGCAACTGGCGGGTAGACACGGCCTTTACTTATTATGCCCGCCGGAAACAATCGGAAGTTTCCCTAGCCACAAATACCCGGACCGATGGCGCCATCAAAGGGTTCATTCCTTTCTGGACACTGGGAACAGGCGCGATGAAACCTGCTCCGGATTCCACCCGTTGGGTATGGAACAGCAAGACCACACTGGTCAATGGCAAGGGTATTGAAATAGAGAATAAGGACCCGCTGAACCGGTACAATGCCGGGTTGTATGGATATAACAACACGTTGCCCTTGGCTGTAGCACAAAACAGCCGGCACCGGGAGATCGTTTTTGAGGGCTTTGAAGACAAGGATTATAAAACCAGTCCCTGTTCCAACTGCGATGACAACGGTTGGATAAAGGCGGACGGAAGAACGTCAACTACCAGTCATAGCGGCCTGTATAGTACCCGGTTGAACGGCAACAGCAATATGCTAACCAAAGTACCAATAGGTACGGCAGCTTCTGACACCACCTCCACTGGCATCTCCCTCAAAGTAGATTCACTACCATTGGTTACGCAAACAATAACGCCCAAAGGCAATGGCTTGCTGACGCAATATGGCGTTTACCTTGCGTTCCCCTCTTTAGGGATCAATTCCTGCGTAGGTCATAATATAATTAGTCCCAATATTGAATGGTCGTCACAAACGGCTGTTTCTGTGCCCAACCAGTACTGGGGTGTCGGGCAGAAACCTTCACAGATATGTGCCACCCGGTATTATGCAGTTAAGTGGACAGGCAAATTGCAACCTAAGTATAGTGGCAACAATTATCGCTTCGAGGTGACGGTAGATGATGAAGTGACCCTTAAGATCGGAGGCACTACTATCATAAACTATACCGGCAAGGGACCTGTAACACTGTCGTCTTCCCCGATACAGCTCACGGCGGGGCAGCTTTATGACATTGAAGTGTTGATGAAAAATGGCGCTGGAATAGGATCTATTGATCTCCGGTGGTCTATAGGTTACATATCCCTGCCAACACCTATCCCGGTTACCTCCTTCTACCAGAATGCGGCGCAGGCTGATGGTTCTGTTGTTAATGATACCACCTGGTGCGTTAAGTTCAGAAGTCCCGTTCCCGTCAATGCCATCCATCAGAAGTTTACGCCATTACAGGGCGGCAAGATGGTATTCAGCGCCTGGGTGAAAGAAGAGATACCGTGTTCCAATGGAAGCAGCTATAACAGCGGCAGGGTTCGCCTTACGTTCAACAATGGCAGTGGCGTAACCTATACTTTAAAACCGAAGGGAAATATCATTGAAGGATGGCAGCGCATTGAGGAAGTAGTGGATATTCCTGCCAATGTTACGGAAATGAATGTGTACCTGGAAACGGCAACTTCCACCGCTGCGTATTTTGACGATCTGCGGATGCATCCGTTCAACAGCAATATGAAATCATTTGTGTATGATCCGGTGAACCTGCGGTTGACAGCAGAGCTGGATGAGAACAACCATGCCACGTTCTACGAGTATGACGATGAAGGCACGCTGATACGGGTTAAAAAAGAAACAGAGCGGGGCATAAAAACCATCCGGGAAACCAGGAGCGCTATACAAAAAAACAACTGATTAAGGACATGAAAAGCATTATATATACCATCAGCCTATTGATCTTATTCGCAACCGGTGCAGCTAAACGGGGAATGGCTGCTCCGGACGGGTTAAAGATTGACACCACAGACGCCAATGAATCATTAAAAAGCCTGGAAGCTGTGCTGGATAACACAGGATTGGAATTTTATGCAGGCTTTCATCGGGAAACCGCCGATACTTCGGGAGTGGTACGTGATACGCTGCTGGCATACTATGCCACCTTCGGCACCAATTTCCGGAGCGTGTTTGCAAGAATTAACAACCCTGAAAACTATAAAGAAGTTAACCACGTTCAGAACGACAGGGAACATGTTACGGTGGAGTCGGATACCAAACTGGTCTTTCTGAATAAGCACATCAGTATTATGCAGGCTGTTTTTCAATTGGATCTGCTGGATCCCCGGTTTGTTACAGGCAATGTACAACGGATGTATACCATTGATTCATCGGCCTACAAGGTCATTAAAGTAGAGTTCAAACCGGAGTCACCTTATCTTTTTTATACGCTGAGCTATGATCCCACAACGTTGCAGCCCCTGGAATTAAATTATGCAACAAAGATTGATGATGGAAGCGGCACCAGCGGATATGATAGAATACGGATGGTTTACAATACCTGGATGGTGGATAGTTATATGAACTATAATGAGTTTTTAACTGACCAATACTATACACGTATCAACGGTATCTACCAGTTAAAGCCATTCTATGCTGATTATGAAATCATTGATAACAGTGCTTACTAATAAATATACAAGCATGAAGCGCGTAAAAATCATTATTGTTTTTAGTCTGTTACTGGCCGCCTGTTTGTCATTGCCCGGGATCACCTATGGCAGCAATGAACCTTATGCCGCAAAGCCACTGAAGGGCACCCAGATCCGAAAGGACTCATTCAGTATAGTAAAGGATACTGTATATTTTGACCCCGTTTTAAAACCGGTGCAAACCACCTTTAAGGTTCGTAACCTCATTACTTTTAAGATCAATGAGTTTGCCAACCTTAAGTTGCCTGACACGTTCGAGGTTAAGGTAAAATTCAAAATATATTACACCCGTAATAATGCTAACAACGAGGCAGTAGCGGATACCCTGCCAGACACCGCCCTGACTGTAAAATACTATAAGAATGCTGCGTATCCACATAAGTCCATTTTCACCTTTACCGGCGGGCATGAGGTAAAGGTAAAAATTACTGATGTTGTTGTAACCAAAGGTATCCTGTCGGAGTTTGAAAGTGTCCTGATGCTGGAGAATGAGCTCTTCGTAACCAGGGAATTCAATTTTTCCTGTACCAATAATGCCGTGACAGCATTGAACACGCCGGTATACAGTGCAGCCAAAGGCGAGCTGGAAGTATCCTGGAACACACAGCGCGCGGCCGATGAATATGATCTTGAGTGGGCGTATATTGATGATTCGGCACTGGCCAATTATTACCTGCCGGGCGATACGGTTAATTTTGATAAGGCTAAGATCTTTAAAAATAACGCTACACGTGTAAGCATTATATCCACCCGTTATTTCATACCCCTGCTGTATGATGGCAGCGGCCGGCTTTTTTACCGGGTAAGGGCCGTGCAAACAAGGGCCAACAGTCAACGGGTTGAATCTGTATGGAGCACTGATTACGCTGCAGGCCTGGGCAACTATCCTTTCACAGGACATGAGAACAAACTGAACTGGCAGGCCACTACCTCCTTTGCTGAAGAGGGTAAACGAAAAACAGTAGTGCAGTATTTTGACGGATCGTTACGCAACCGGCAAACCGTTACCAAAGACAATACGACCGATACCACGCTTATTGCCGAGACTTTTTATGATTACCAGGGCCGGCCGGCCATACAGGTAATGCCTTCGCCCTCCCTCAGCAGTCTGATAAAGTACACCCCTAATTTCAACGCCACTGTCAACGGTGCTGAATATGGCAAAAACCAGTATGACGGACTACTGGCCGACTCCTGCCATTGTAAGCAGGGGGCACCGGCTATGGACACGGTGAACGGTGCCGCTAAGTATTATTCTCCCAACAATCCGTTGAAAGATAAAGACTATCATAAATACATACCGGATGCCAAAGGGTTTCCCTTCTCAGAAACCCGCTATACACAGGACAATACCGGTCGCATCAGCCTGCAAAGCGGGGTAGGAGCCGATTTCCAGATTGATTCGGGCAGGGCTACCCGCTACTTTTACAGTGCTGCCGACCAGGAAGAACTGGACGCATTGTTTGGGACCGAAGTGGGGAATGCTTCGCATTATTTCAAGAACATGATGCGCGATGCCATCGGACAATACAGCATCAGTTATGTAGACATGTATGGCCGTACCATTGCCACTGCCCTGGCTGGAAAACCCCTGACCAAAATGGATACGTTGAGTTCCAGCAAATCTTTCTTCATCACCAAAAAGCTGATTGACAGTACGACCAATGTTGTCAAGGGAACCAGTATAGAATCCAGTAAAGGACTGGTGGTCACGAAGGCCGGGAACCATCGTTTTAAATATTCTTTGCTACCTGACAGTATTAATATTAAGGACTGCCAGGATACGATCATTTGCTATGACTGTAGTTATGATCTTGAAATTGCCATTACAGACGATTGCAACAATTCAACCCTGCCCAATGGCGTGCCCTACGTAATTACAGCCAGCAATCTTACAATTGATACGACCCTCAATGCCAATGATTCATTGAAGATTGATCAAACAGTATTCCTGCGGGAGGGCAATTACGTGGTCACCAAAAAACTGACCATCAGCAAAAAAACGATGGATGATTACCGGGCCGTATTCCTGCGCCGTAATACCTGTAAAACACTGGACCAGTTCATTGCTGACCAAAAAGCAGCTTTGAATATTGTCTGCCAGCCAACCTGTGCATCGTGCAAAACGGCGCTGGGAACCTGGGAAACCTTCCGGCCCAACTACATGCAGCAAATGGGTATTGCTGTGAGCGATACAGCCGCTTACCGCGTTGCTGCCTACAATGCCTTCCTCGAATTTTCGGCCAGTTGTGAAGACCTCTGTGTGGGCCGGACCCTGGATAAAAGCTACCGTGCACAGATGCTATCCGATGTAACGGCGCCGGATGGCCAATATGCCGATCTGGATCCGGCTGCCATTGACGGTTATTCGATTTTTCGCAAAGAAGAAAATGGCCTGCAGGCTTACCAAAAGCGTTCCTACACCGATGAAAACGGCATGGCCGATGCATTGAACCCGCAAACGCTGAATATGGTTGATTTTTCGGCCCAATTCAAAAGATCATGGGCTGATTCTTTACTTCCCCTGCATCCCGAATATGACAAGCTGGTGCTTTTTGAAAAGTGGAAAACCAGTCATGAATGGGATGTAAGGTTTGAAAATACGGAGACCTACCAGGCCGCTGTTGACAGTGGCTACCTCAACCCGGCCGATTTCAATAACCTGCCTGCCCATGCGAGGTATACTTATTATTACCAACGGGCAGATCCCTTTTTCACTACGCTGCTGCCTTCTTTAAAGACCGACATGCAGGATTCGTTGTTCAACGTTGCCAGGGTTGACGGCGAACCCAGCATCAATGCCTGGTCTTTAGCCACCATCATGGCGCATTGTCCGGATAAGGACGAGAGTTGCCGGCAGGCTTATTCGCCCGTGGGCCAAGCCTTTACCATGGATGCGTCCTGCTCCGGTGAACTGGATATTGCCTGGCGTTATTTTCGGGAAATATACCTGCAGAAAAAGCGGGAAATCATGGATGCCCAGCTCACTGCGTATGCCGAAAGCAATAAAGCCGCCGGATATTATGGCCGTCTTTTCGCATCAGGGCATGCTGTTACGTTTGTAAGCCCGGCTATTGCAGCGGCAGGAGGCGGGTTAGGCGGATTGATCAGTGATACTACCCGTGCCAAGGACAGCATCAGCACATTTATCCTGGACAATTGCAAGGCGTATGCACTGCAATGGTGGGAGGAACTGAAACCCTGTAACTTCAGTTCGCTCGATTCTACCAACCTTATTAACAGGCTGATACAAGTGTGCAAAGAGGGTGGGGACGACACCCATCTTTTTGGCGCCAGCACCGTAAAACCTTCCAGCACCAACCTCGACAGGAGTTTTGAGCAGGTCATTAAAGCCTATGCGGGCAGCAACTACAACAGTACCTGTAACGTGTACCTGCTTACCGCGCCAAGGCCTTATGAAAACCAACCTATCTATTACGATAAGCCCATCATGCAAAAGCCGGATAGCTGTGAGTGTGCTACCATCAGCAACCTGTATAGCAAATATCAACTGACCGGCATTGACACCGATTTTTCCGGCTTCATTTACCGCACTACCGGCACCCGTATATACCAGGGCGTTTTAGATACCCTGCGCATGGCCTGCAATGGAGAGATCAATTGCAGCATGCTGAAAGCCCCACTTAGCCTGCCACCGGTATTACAATGCGGCGGCGGAGAAGAAACATGTGCAACCTGCGATGGCATAGATACCCTGTATAAAAAATTCAGGCAGGAGTTCCCTTCTGCAACACCCTCTTATAATGACACAGGCAGTGTTCAGCGGACTTACAATACGCTGTTTGAAAAGTTCATGAATACCCACCTGGGATTTGGTAAAAAAACAGCCGAATACCTTGACTTCATTAATTCCTGCAGTACCACTTCTGATAAGTACTGTAATGTGGCCCTGGCATTTGATGGCACTGCCGGGAAGAGAAGGGTAACCATTCCTGTACAGAATAACCGGCTGAACCTGGGCAAAGGAGATTTTACCTTCGAAGCAAGGGTAAAGCCAAAAACAAATGCTAAACATAACTCCATCCTCACTAACAAGACTATCAGTTCCGGATCTACAGGTAATGGTTTTATGTTCCTATTATTGGAAAACGGCCAATTGTTGCTCCAACTGCAAGGTTGTTCCAACTATATTACTTCCAATACCGGCGGCATCAACCTGTATGATGGCAAGCCACACCATGTAGCCGTTTCCCGGCAGGGTGACTCCTTAGGTTTTTATGTTGATGGAATTAAAGTGCCTTATGCACCTGATTATTGTGGAGGTGCATCTGCGATCCCTTCGCAGCGTGACATTACCACCAATGGCCCCTGGTATATTGGCCTGGATACCACAGGCGCAAATCCCAATCCGCTTGTTGGTTTCAATGGCTGGATGGATGAGGTAAGGGTGTGGAATACAGCCCGTACACCATCGCAGATTGCGGCCAATAGGAATGCCAGGCTATCGCCACAGCCTCACCTGGTGGGTTATTATTTATTGCGCAGCAAGGACACCTGTGCACAATCCATTATTGATTATTCTATAACAGATACGGCACTCCGCAACAATGGGTACCTGGGAAGTTCTCCGGCCAAAGATGTACTGGACCCTGTATGGCTTTCCGAAAAGCAGGTATCCTATATCGGCGCTGATCCGGTAGGAATACCCAATACCTGCGGTTGTACTGGCGGAGGAAGTTCTCCGGTTTGTGATTCCCTGCAAATTATCCTCAATGATTACAGGAAGTACGGCGGCATTCCCCACCTCGATGCCAGCAGCGTAGATACCACCAACTGGAGGGCTAATTTTGGCAGCACCACCATTTACAATGCAGGAGTGCCTTTGGGTGAAGTGATTAAAAACGGGGTAATGAGGTTGCCGGATTATTATACCGATACATTGCCGGATACCTCTCCTTATAGCAAGGGCGCCTTTGATCGGATCAAGGACACACTGTGCCTTGATTCAGCAGGCTTTACTTTTGAAACGCGGTTAAGACTGCCCGACAGCCTGGTGATCCCGAACTTTTACAATGATTCCTGGTGGCTGGTCCTGTATTCGGATGCCGCCACTTCGGGCAGCCTGCTGGTATCCCTCAAATTGACTCCCAATAAAGGTGCTGCTATTTGCACCCACCAGAGCGATCCCAAAGTATCCTGTATTGAAGAGAATGTGCCTCACCTGCCCATGGATGTCTGGCGCAGGATCAGGCTACAATTCAAAGGCAGGCAGTTCAGCTTTTACATAGATTCCATGCTGGTGGGTACCCGCACACTGGATGCGCCCATGACAAAGATCTATTGGTGGTCTTTTGTGCAATATTCCCAAAAAGGAGAGATTGATTATGTCAGGATCTACGATACCACCGGCAAGTATTTGTACAAAGAAGAATTTGACGATCCACACCATTTGGCCCGTCCCACCTCGGCCACAGATTGTAATGGTTGTGAGCCTGATTTTGTGCAGTATTTTAACCAGCGCACCGGCAGCAACTATACTTATAGCCAGCTACAATCCATCTATAGCAACTCCTGCAATGTGTCGCTGGGCGATTGTCCGGCCAATGAGCAGCCGCTCACTTTATGCGGCCGCACCGAACCGGTATTCCCGCCGGTAGCGCTGCAGCAGCACTCACCCTGTGATGACTCTACTTTATTCGCAGTGTCCAAAGGCACCTTGCTGTATGAAGCCTACCGCGACTCGCTGATGAATAGTTTTGATGACCGCTACCTGGCCAAATGCCTCAATGCCCGGTATAATGAAAGATTTACGGTAGATCAGCCCATCAGCGAATACCATTACACCTTGTATTACTATGACCAGGCTGGTAATCTGGTGAAGACCATTCCGCCACAAGGTGTTGACGTAAGCAAATTTGCCTGGGCTGCGAGTTATAGCGATTCTGTGAAAATCGCCCGCCGCAACCGGCAGGTGCTGAAACCTGCCCACACATTGCCCACCCAGTACCGGTACAATACGCTGAACCAGGTAGTAGAACAGCAATCGCCGGATGGTGGCATTACTGATTTCTGGTACGATAAGCTGGGCAGGTTGGCTGTTTCCCAAAATGCTAAACAGCGTGCAGCAGGCAGCAGCAATGACCAGGACAGGCTGTATAGCTATACCCAATATGATAACCTTGGCCGTATTACTGAAGTGGGCCAGGTAAAGAATACCAGCGCCAATGGAGCGATGGTTGATGGAGTAAGCCGTAGTGCTTCTTCGCTGGGTACCTGGTTGTCAAACCTCGATAGCCGGCGGGAACAAATCACCCAAACCATTTATGACCTGCCTTATAGCGGTTTCATTGGTTCGTATGCTCCCCATACAGTAATTGTGCAGCGGAACATGCGCAACCGGGTGAGCTATGTAACCTATACAGAGCACAACAATCCTGCTGCACATAACCAGGGCACTTTCTATACCTATGACATTTTGGGCAATGTGGATACCCTGCTGCAGGATTATGGTTGTGGCAATTGCGGAGTAGAGGCTACCTACAATATGATGAACAGGAACGGGAATGCCCGTAAAAAATTCACTTACCAGTATGACCTCATCAGCGGCAAGGTGAACATGATGATGTATCAAAATGGCTGGAGTGATATGTGGCTGCACCGGTATACCTATGATGCAGAAAACAGGTTAATATTAACTGAAACCAGCAATGACAGTCTGGTCTGGGAAAAGGATGCCCGCTATGAATATTACCGGCATGGACCACTGGCGCGTACAGTGATCGGAGACCAGTTGGTACAGGGTCTTGATTATGCCTATACGCTGCAAGGCTGGCTGAAGGGAATGAACAGTACCGGCGCCACCAGCACACATGATATGGGCGCCGATGGCAAGGTAGGCAGCCTTAACCAATATGTGGCCCGTGATGCGCTGGGCTTTAACCTCAATTATTTCCATGGAGATTATAAGGCGATCAATGCCGGGGTAACTCCTTTCCCATCTTACCGCGTTCCTGGCACGGGTCTGCCTGATAGCGTGTACCGGCCGCTGTACAATGGCAATATCAGTAGTATGGCAACCAACATCCGCAAGTTCCAGGCGCTTGATCATCTGCCGATATTCTACAACTACAAATATGACCAGCTCAACCGCCTGGTGAAGCAGGATGCGTTCTTCTTCAGCTTCAATGCATCATCTAATAGTTACAGCAACAATTGGGCGCCCGACAGCACCTTCCATGAAGATATGTCATACGATGCCAATGGTAATATTCAGTATTACAACCGGTATGCCATCGGGCCCGATTCCAAAATGGATGGACTGACGTATAAGTATTATCCCGGCACCAATAAACTACGGCAGGTAAATGATCACATAGTGGCCAATAAATATGGCTCCAATAGCTGGGAACTCATTCAGGATCTGGACGATCAGTCCGATAGCAACTACGTATATGATGAGATAGGCAACCTTATAACAGACAAGGCAGAAAAGATAACCAATATTAAGTGGAATGTTTACGGGAAGATCACAGAGATAACGCGTAATGCAACAGCTTCGGATAAAGCAAACTCCACCCGTATACGCTATACCTATGATGCGCAAGGCAACCGGATCGGCAAGGTCGTAGAAAGAGCAGGGACAGCAGTAAAAGAGTTTACCTGGTACGTGAGAGATGCGCAGGGCAATATAATCACTACCTATAGGGCCAATGGCAATGTTGATTCCACTACGCTGCAAGACCTGGCGGTAAATACCTATGAACAGATGATCTATGGCAGCCGCCGCCTGGGTTCGTTTATATACGAAATACCTGTTGATGGCGGCCCTTCCACCCGGCAGTTTTACAGTGCAGGCTCTTTTGACCGGGGCCGTCGGCAGTATGAGCTAACGAATCACCTGGGCAATGTGCTCACCGCTATTAGTGATAAGAAGATGGGCGTCTCTTCAGGAGGAATTGGTTCCGCAATAGATTATTACGAACCGGACATGGTGAGCGCCATGGACTATTATGCCTTTGGCATGGTAAGCCGGGTGGTAACTACCAGTACAGGAAAGGACTACCGTTTCGGCTTCAATGGCAAGGAAAATGACAATGACGTTAAAGGATGGTGGAATCAGCAGGATTACGGGATGCGGATCTATGACCCGAGGGTAGGAAGGTTTTTGAGTGTGGATCCGTTGACAAAGAGCTATCCTATGTTAACTCCGTATGCGTTTGCGGAAAATAGCCCTATAGAGAATATTGACCTGGATGGTCTTGAAAAGAAGGCATCAACTACATTTAGCGCTGACATTCCTTTAATAGGTGTGCCTACTGTCCAGCAATTAAAGACTAGAATGGTAGTAAACATAGAGGGGGAACTCGTTGAAGAAAAAATCGCACAACAAGTAGTAGAAAAAGCTCCCAAACCCAAGTGGGGCTGGTTAAAGGGAGGTGGGCTTTTGGTTGGTTTTTTGCTTACTCCATTAGATGCAGGAACGAGAAAGCCTGATGGGCCAGCCCCGGAAGGCCTTGTATGGGGAGGGGATTATTATATTGAAAAACAACCTGCCCCTTTAACCCTTTATAAGCCCAAGGATATTGAAAAAGATCCAAGAAGAATTCCTCCTCCCCCCATAGATGATGAGGACGGAGCTTATCTTTATAAAACTTTGGATGAACAAAAGAATACTGGAAGCGGAGGTTTAGGAATTGTAGATTTGCCGATGGATAAACCTATCCCGTATGTTGGAATAACAATCCGTTCTATACTGGGGGGACGATATTCGGGTGGGGGTACAAGAAGCGATAACGTTAAAATTATTGGTAATTCTAAATCCAACGTTATAAAAGGAGCTGAATCTGCAGTAATTGCATTAAATACTTATGGTGTAAGATATAAAGACCATTTAACAAGTCTAAGTAGTAAAGATGTTAGAATGAGTACAAGAATTGCAAATTTAAAATTTAGCTATAAGAATCCAGTTTGGATCCAACTTGGTATAAATTGGTTAAATAGAATTAGACCCGGCTGGGACAAACCCAAGCATAAAAACTCACTCCTTTTTCCAGAAAACCCTAGAGGAACGAATAGTACTAAAAGTGACTAATGATACTAGTCTTTAATAAATTATATGTCAAAAACAAACAATATTACATTTGGAGATTCTAAAATTTTTGCAATAGAAATAGCTCCATCGACTAACTCAAAAAAATATTATTTGCGCCTTTGGTTTCAGGATAATGCCTTTGGCGATTTTAAACGATCAGGGGTTTTATTAAGTATAATTAAGGGTTATTTTAAATTCTTAAACCATATCGATTCTCTTTATGAAAAGAAGTTTGATGTAATGACCGATAGAGAGATTTTTGATGATATTGTAAATGTAGTCCAAAGAAATCTTCCTCAAGAACAAGAAGATGTTTTAATCCAAAGAATGATGAGCTATGAGTTCCCTACTGGAGACTATCAACTTACGGATTTTGGAATTGTTTTAATTAATGTGAAGCAAGAAGGCATTGTAAAACTTTTAATTTATGAGATGAGTGATAAGAATAAGTCGCCTCAATTTTATTCTTATGCAATACCAACGAAGTATTTTTTTGAAGTTTATGAATCCTTCGTTCAATATGCACATGACAATAACCTTTTTAAAAGTAAATAATTAAATATTTAATAGGAGTACAACTTATAGATTAGTCTACCTTATCCAACCATTTGCCTGCTGATAGACTGCAGCCTTTGTAAGAGACTACGTAATGAGAATGATTGTATAAAAGAATTCGGGATAAAGGAGTCATTGAATATACAGCGGTATCTGGAGCCGTCAACTCCTCGCATCATGAAAAATAATCCCCACCGTATGGCGCTGGCCACTGTGGATTTCGCTCACGCCATGCTTCATATTTACGCGGTAATACCCTTTACTACCTTTCACCGGACGAAAGTTGGTGGTAAATAAGAGAATGTCTCCCTTGCGGGGCGTTAAGACAATGGCTTTGGATTGTGCCCGCGGCACCTGTTGGGTGAGCACAAATTCACCACCGGTATAATCCACGCCCGGCTCATTGAGGAACATGACCAACTGAATAGGGAAGAAGACCTCGCCATATAAATCCTGGTGCAGGGTATTGTGCCCGCCGGGACCATATTGCAGGATCAATACGGTAGGATTTACCTGGCCATGTTGGCGACAAAGCTCCTGCAGGGCGGTGAGGGTAGGCGGGAAACGGCGGTCAATATTCAGTACTTCCATCCAGGTGTTGGCCACCTTTGTCAGCTTGGGATATACGGTTTGCCGGATATCCTGTAACAAAGCAGGCAGGGGATACGTAAAGTATTTATATTCGCCCAGGCCAAAACGATAACGTTCCATCACGATCGTTTTGCGGTACAGATCAGCCTGGTTGTATTGCTCAATCAGGGTATTACATTCAGCCGCATTCAGCACACCCGGCAACAAAGCATAACCGGTAGTATGCAGGCTGTCTTCAGCGGTTTGCCAGTCCAGCGCATTGATCCTGTCTGTTATCGTTTTCATACACACAAAGCTACCAGCCCGGTACCACCTGGGAAACCTGATTCTTGCGGGATTATTGAAAGGCTTGACAGAACTAATCAGGATCGATACTGTTTGCTGAATAGCTTTTCTTTCCTTTCTTCAGCCGTTTCCACAATCCTCCCGGCGACAACGGCCGCAACAACTGGCCTGCATAGTTTTTGGGGAAGTCTTCTTTAATGCCGTATTGCTCCGGCTCGCGGGGCGGACAGGTATAGGTACCGAAGAGTTTATCCATCAGGGGAGAGATGTTGGCATAGTTGCCGGCATCGCGCTCAATGTCATGGTGCCAGTGATGCAACTCCGGTGAACCGATCAATACTTTCAAAGGGCCTAATGGCAAGCGTACATTGGAGTGAATGTAGATAGCCCATATACCCCGGAAGGCTACAATGGCCGTCAGCGACTCCAGCTCAAAACCCATCAGGAAAGCAGGCAGGTTAATCAGTCCAACCGTATAAATGGAATCCAGCGGATGCTCCCGGTGGGCCGCCAGCCAGTCGAGGTGCTCCGCAGTATGATGTACTTTGTGAAAGCGCCACAGAAAATCGACCCGGTGCTGCAACCGGTGCCCCCAGTAGATCAGCAGGTCACTGAAGAAAAGCACTTCCAGCGCCTGCAGCCAAATGGGCTGACCGGCCACCCAGCCCCTGAATTTTGCGGGAACAATGCCATCGAGCCAGAAACTGAAATAACCCAGTAGCCATAACACCACTCCATTCCACAGCAAGTATTGCCCCAGGAAATAGCACAGGTCCAATACCCAGTGTTTCCGGAGCACCTTTTGATCCCTTTTGGCAGGGAATACTTTTTCCATGGGGATAAACACCAGGGCAAGGAAAACAAAACTGGCGCCGGTGGCCAATAGCAGGTAGAGCCAGGTCATGACGATTAATGTTTTAAGGTGTCACGTTTGGAAGCCCGTATACTATCGGTAAGCCGTTTTGTGGTAGCAGGGTCGATGATCCTTCCGGATTTTGAGCCACTCATCATGTACAGTTTTCTACGTTCGGCAGAGTCTATTTCACGTCGCCGCTGAAGGGTATCCAGCTTGCGCCGCGGTTCTGTCAGCACGATGCTTTTGGAAGAAGACATGAATACATGCCGTGCGGAGTCCCTGGGTCTGCCTAAAGTGTCTTTCAGAACAGGCTTGCCGGTATCTTCCGGGAGGGTGTTGGTTAAAGCTGGCATGACATTGTCCGACAGGCCGGGTCCAATAGTATGCGTCTGGTACAGTATAAAGGCGCCTATTAAAAGGACAAAGCACAACAGCGTAAGCCCTTTTATAAGATTGTTTTTTTTCATATCAGCTAATTGAGGGGGAGTTTAAGGAATAGATGCTGATAGGGGCCCAATTACATACGGATGGCGACATAAGAGGGCAGGGGAATTAAGATAGCTCCGGGATAGCTGCAAGACACCCCATTCTGCTCCGACAGTAAACAGTAGGATAATCCAGAGATAATCCACATATAAAGCAGAGATATTCCAGAGATATACCACCTCTTATAATTCTGGAATATCTCTTAAATATCTGAATAATAATAGTTTATTATATCTAAAATAAATAAGGGCTTAAAGGCGGCTAAAGATGAACGGACTAAGGACTTGACCTTCTTGTAACCATAAGATCCCCTAAAACAAGAAGGCCGCCCAGCTTACCGGGCGGCCTGCAAACCTTGCTACATCTTTCTTACTTATTTAGACAAAGCTTCAAACTCTTTATCAGTCAATATGATATCTGCCGCTTCCAGGTTTTCCTGTAAGTGGTTCAGCGAGCTGGTGCCGGGGATCAAAAGGATATTATGGGCCCGTTTCAGCAACCAGGCCAGGGCGATCTGCGCCACAGTAGCATTATGGGCGGCGGCTATGGCGCTGATCTTGTCGGCCAGCGTTTCCGGACCGGAGGCCAGCGGGAACCAGGGAATGAAAGCGATGCCGCGTTGAATGGTATAATCCAGTACGCTTTCCCATTGGCGGTTGCCCAGGTTATACAGGTTTTGAACAGATACGATGGGTACTACCTTTTCGGCCTGTTCTAGCTGCGCCACGGTTACTTCCGACAGTCCTACATAGCGGATCTTACCGGCTTTAACCGCCTCCGCTACCGGGGCCAGCGTTTCTTCTACCGGTATCCGGGAGTCGATGCGGTGCAACTGCCAGAGGTCAATGGTATCCACTTTCAGCCTTTTTAAACTGCCTTCAATATTTTCCCGGATATAGTTGGGATTGCCTTCCACTACCCATTCCCCGGGACCAGGACGCCTGAAGCCGCCTTTGGTGGCAATGATCAATCCTTTCTTATAAGGATGCAATGCGTCGGCAATTAATGATTCATTTGTTTTGGGGCCATACGCTTCTGCTGTATCAATGAAGTTGACGCCGCCTGCCACGGCAGCCTGTAAAACCTGCTTTGCCTTTTCACGGTCTTTGGCCTCGCCAAATACGCCGGTGCCTGTTAACTGCATGGCGCCATAGCCTAAGCGGTTGATGGTGATATCGTCTCCTAACTGCCACGTGAGTGGAATGCTTTGTGTGGTGGTACTTGTGCTCATTCTTATTTGTATTTGAATTGTATTGAAGTGATTACAGATAAAATAACAGCCTATACAGAAAGATGTTCAGGAAAGGAATAATAGAATTCAAACAGATTCTTACAAAAATCAAACAATGCCTCCCTAAGACTGTAACATTCCTTCACCTTCCTCAAATTCTTTAAATCCTCTAAATCACGGTTCAGACTATAAGGGGTTCCATGTATGTGAGCAGGAGTTTTTTGTGCGTGTGTTGATTTTCGTTAAATTGAGCGCTACACAATATTTCTTAACCTTAAATTTTATCGGTATGAAACAAAGCGAGCAAGCGAAGCCGTTCTTCGCTCAGTTCCTGGAAGCGCAGCAGGCAAAGAATCTGCTCCGCCCCAACGAAGCCAACCAACTCGTATGGCCTCCTGTATCACTTCCCATTATTGAACATGACCAGACTATGAAGTATCCTTCTGATGGCGACGATGATTGGCCAGCATCATAGGCAGCAGCTTTCCGGATGAACCTTATTTTATTTCTTTAAACTTTATGTCATGAAGCAAAGCGAGCAATTAAAGCCGTTCTTCGCGCAGTTCCTGGAATCCCAGGCAAGAGTGCAACGGCCCAATGAAGTTAATAGCCTGGTATGGCCTCCTGTAACGCTCCCCGTTTTTGATGAAGCCCATACGCATAAGTATCCTTCTGATGGAGATGATGATCTGCCGGTAATAGACTAAACAGGCAGATGCCGGTAGCCGGCTAAACATTACTTCATTATTTAAACTTTATGTTTATGAAACAGCAGGATGCGGGAAAACAACCTTTCTTTGCACAATTCCTCGAAGCGCAACAACGCACACAGGAAACCGCTGCACAGCCTTTTGTTGACAATGGTCCTTTTATTACCAAGCCATTGCTGGATATGGAGCACACGCTGAAGTATCCTTCTGATGGCGATGAAACATAGGCTTATAAATTACCCGATTTCATCTATCAAAACAAACAAGCAATAGCTCACCAGCTATTGCTTGTTTTTACTATTGCCATGGTCTTATGCATTACCCATTCCAATGACTTTTATACGATTGATCTTGTACAGCAGCACCTCGAAAAGATGGGCGTTCCTTCGTTCCGGTTAAATACGGATGAGTTTGCCACCGGGTATAAGTTCCGTTATACCATCCGGCAATATGAATTGCAGGGCAACGGACAAACCATTACCGATGCACAGATCAGCGCCGTATGGTACCGGAAACTGTGGAACATGAAGATCCCGGCCGACCTGGACCCGGCTTACCAGCCTGTTTTTACCAGGGAATACCAAACTTACCGGGACCTCTTTTTTAATGTCTTGCAACGCGTGCCCTGGATGAATCCCATGCACACCGATCATGCAGTATGTAATGATAAACTGCAGCAGTTGCGGATGGCCTATGCAGTGGGCTTGCCCGTACCTGCCAGCATTTTTACCAATGACCCGGCCGTCATCAGGGATTTCTTTACACACTGCAAAGGGGAAGTAGTGATGAAGCTGCATCATGCCTTATCCAAAAGCATGAAAGGGGATGGCCCCTTTTTCCCTACCACCCGGTTAACAGCGGAAGGACTTGAACACCTAAGCGGGCTGGCTTATTGCCCCATGATCTTCCAGGAGTATATTCCCAAAGCGTATGAGCTGCGCATCGCTTATGTGGATGGCGTATGCTTTGCCGGCAAGATACCTCATGAAGAAGCTGCTACACCCACCGACTGGCGTGCGGGTACCACCCTGCAATGGCAACCGTATGTATTGCCAGAACCTGTGCAGCAAAAGATCCATCAACTGATGAAGAACCTGGGCCTTGTTTTCGGCGCCCTTGATATGATCAGGCATACGAATGGGGACTACGTTTTCCTCGAAGTAAACCCACAGGGAGAGTGGGGGATGTTGCAAAAATACCTCGGCTATCCGATTGCAGAAACCATTGCTGAAAAACTGATAACACGAATAAAAAATGGCTAAACAAAAGATACTGATCGTTACACACAGTGCTGATAATACCAGCACCCAGATTGTTATTAACCATATTATTGAGGCGGATGGTGAAGCAATCCGTTTTGATGTAGACCGTTACCCGCTGGAAACCAGTCTTACTACTTCTTTTCAAAACAACCGCTGGCGGATCCTGCTGGATACCGGCAATACCGTGCACGACCTGGAGGATGTAACAGCCGTATGGTACCGCCGGAGCTTTAACCTGGGTAAAGGACTGCAAACGGTTATTGACCAGGAATACCTGCGGGCTACCGTGGAAGAAGTAAAGCGTACGCTGATGGGGATGCTGGAAGGATTGAATTGCTTTCATATGGCCCGCCATAGCGTGTACCGCCGGCTGGATAGCAAGGAAGAGCAATTGAAAGTTGCAGTAAGGAATGGCTTGCTGATCCCGGATACCTGCATCAGTAATAGTCCGGAGCAGGTACATGCATTCATACAGCAGCAGGAGAGAGGTGTCATAACCAAAATGCAAAGCTCCTTTGCCATTTACCGGGAAGCGGAAGAGCATGTCGTATTTACGAATGCGGTAACGGTGGATCACCTGCAGGAGCTGAATACGCTCCGGTATTGCCCGATGGTGTTTCAGCAGCAGGTAGAAAAAAAGCTGGAGTTACGGGTAACGATTGTGGGGCGGGCAATATTTGCTTTCAGTATTGATTCGCAAAAGGTAGCCAATGCACAGGTAGACTGGCGCAAAGAAGGGGTGAATATGGTGAATGACTGGCAGCCTTATACGTTGCCGGATGAGATACAAGCAAAACTATTATCCTTCATGGACGATTATGGCCTGAATTATGGGGCCATTGACCTGATACTGTCGCCGGATGACCAGTATTACTTCCTGGAAGTAAATGCCGCTGGTGAATTTTTCTGGCTCGACAGGTTGTGCAACCATGCCATTTCACGGCAGATAGCAGCAGTGTTGATGGGCACAGTTCCGCGCAGGTAGATGATCCTCGTTGTCGTTATGGAAGTAAGGCATACGCAATCGTTGCCGGCATCGATTGCGTAAATAAAGTGTGGAGGTGACAATTGTTCGTTTCGTTTATTTATTCAATTTAGTCTGGTCACAGTTATTCATCTCCTAACGATTAAATGCCTTATTATGAAAATCTATTTCAGCATGCTCATGCTGTGCATCCTTATTGCCGCTTGTCAAAAAGACAAAGTTGCCACTCCCGAAGAATTGCCTGTTGATGAAGCAACGCCCGAAGCGCCCCCGCCACCTGCTTCCTCCAATGCCCGCAGTGTAACCGTCACTACGGAAGCGGCTTTGAAAGCTGCCATATCAGCGGCGGTGCCCGGTGATATCATTACTATCAGCGGCACCATTAGACTCACCAGTACCTTGCAATTGCTCAAAAGCGGTACCTCCAGCTCCAAGATCAATTTTACCGGTGGCACGCTCGATTGTTCGGGCATTGCTTCCGGCTGGGGTGTTAAATGCAATGGCAGTTACTGGAACATCACCAATATGGTGATTAAAAATGCGCCCGATTGCGGCCTGGTATTCCAGACAGGTGGTTACAATTATGTGTACAATGTAACGACTTCGGGCAATCATGATTCGGGCCTGCAGATCTATAATGGCTCGCACCACAACAACATCAGCTATTGTAAGTCCAACGACAATTATGACAACCAGAATGGCGGGGAAAATGCGGATGGCTTTGCCTGCAAACTGTCTGCCGGCGCGGGCAATAAATTTGATCATTGCTCCGCCAATCATAACTCCGATGATGGGTGGGACCTCTATGGCCAACCCTCTACGGTGACCATCACCAATTGCACGGCTACCAATAACGGGTACGGAACCAATGGCGATGGCAATGGTTTCAAACTGGGCAGCGCCGGACAGAATGTGCCACACACCGTGACCAATTGTACTGCCAGTTATAATAAAGCCCATGGGTATGACGGCAACGGGAATACCGGCCACATCACCACTACAGGAAGCGGTGGCACCGGTAATGGCAGTTCGTTGTTTTACAGGATCTACTAGTAAATACTATTTGCCGGGAAGGCGGAGAGATGGTAAATATTCCCGCCTTCCCGGCAATGATCGCTTAATGCCTTTAACATGGAAAAGACGTAGAAATATTGAGCGGACATACCTATCGTAGCATATCAGAACAGCAATAACAAGCTTGTAGAAAATAGCATACGGCCGGTAACCTAGGTAGAAAAATTATTTGTTACAGGCTCACATCAAGCCGCTAAACGAAGTGGCCTGTTATATGCTTGCTGGATGCCTGCAAAATGCACTGTATACCCCTTTTGAATGGCTGAAACAAATGTTGCAACATATAGCTGACCATCCCACCACCAAGACACAATACCTGCTCCCACATCAATACAAAGTCTTAAATGTATCGAATGATTCTTGAAAATCATACACTTTGAATGATGACATTAAAAGGCTCAATTTGCCCTACAGGAACTTAGCATCGCTCGCCCGTAAACGCTTTATGTACTTTATGTCATCACTGAATATAAATAAACAATTTTAAATCAGTCATTTAAGCATTATTTTAAAATAATTATATATAAAGCTGCCTGGTTTGTGTACTTTGAATAAGTTGCGCCTGTATATTTGCCCTGTTAAAGTCAATATTATGCAGAATAATACTTCAGAAGCAACTAATCAGACACCCCCAACAATTAAAGCAGATACTCAAAGAAGGAGTGCATCATACCCTGCATTAACTCCGTTGGAAGCTTACAATTTTGCTTTGAAGGTAAATAATAAGTATTCTAATCAGGATGTGACTCGTAAAGAAATTGGTCATGCTCTTAATGTTCACGACCTCTCTATTTCCCGTGATGTAGCGGCAGCAGCAGCTTACGGCTTTTTCAATAAAACTCTAAATAAAGGAGAAAAAGAGTTTAAGTATCAAGTCACTGAACTGTTTTTAGATGTATTTCGATATGAAAATGAAAAGCAAAAAAAACTTGCCTTAATAACAGCATTCGGTAAACCCAAACTTTGGCAGGAGCTAATATCAAAATTTGACGGAGCTACAATTCCTGAGGAATTGTATAACACCTTAGTAAAACATCACAGCATCACAGATGCCGCTTCGAAAGAAGTTGCCGATATTTTTATCCGATCTGGGAAAGAAGTCGGTGTAATAAATGAAAACAGGGTTTTGAATTACAAAGTATCGCTTAATGCTATTGCCAAAACGCAATATGCTGAAATTATAGATGAAACTCCTAACGGCAATAATGGAACACCAAATTCATTACCTCCTGCTAGGGTGGAAAGTAACGACTACATTGTCCCAAATGCGGATATTAAAGTTCCAATCCACTTGACCAAAAATAAAATGGCATACATGGTGTATCCGGCCGATATAAATAATAAAGATATTAGACTATTGGACCATGCAATTAAAGGTATATTGCTAAGGTTAGAACTCGAAAAAGAAGAAGGGACTGATGTCCCCCCTTCTAATACTGATGGTAATGTTGATAGTAAATAGATGCTATCGTCCACATTAGAGATTTAGCAGGTCTTCTTAGCTCATTACTGAGAAGAAATACGCTAAAATATTATCCGCCGTGACAGCAACAACCCACTTAGCAGAGTGGCCGCCCCGTTTCTACGGGGCTTTGTTGTTTTCAAAGATAGCCAAACTCCGACAGACTTCACAATTGATTTGTTTGTGGGCTCGCGCACCCTTGTCTACCTATTATACAGTTACTCTAATATTATTATGAATCAATTTATTGAGATTGATTTGTTTTCCTGGGTTCAGTCTACTTTTTGACAAAATTGCTTACAGGATGGCAAATGCCAGGCCGGCAGGAAAAGGTAAATTACATTTACTTGCGTTGACCAGTTATGTCAATGCTTAAATGTACAGTATGAACCTGCCTGCCATTGTAAGGACCACCTGCTTGTTACTATCCCTGTTTATCACTTTACGCCTGTCTGCCCAGGAAATATATGCCGGGCGTTACAATGCAAAGTTTACTGCGCCGCCACGCCTGGTGCCCACCGCTAAAGTGCCCGATGCACCACTGGCCGGTAATGGAGACATCGGACTTACGCTGGGCGGCACGCCCGATCAATTAACTTTTTACCTGGGCAAAAATGATTTCTGGCGGGCCTGGCCTGTATATCCTGGTGGCGGGATTGCATTGCCCGGCGGACTGAATATCGGCATTGATGCCTTGAAAGGCGCTTCCTGGTATGCGGAGCAGGTAATGGACAAAGCCATGATTGCAGGCACTTTTGTCAAAGGCGATACCACGGTAACCCTCAATGCCTGGGTGGCTGCTACCCGTAATACAGTGATCGTTGAATTCACCGCCAATCAATCCTGCCGCTTACAAGGGAAGTTATGGACTGCCGAAGGGAATGCGTCTGTGAACAGTGTAGGTTTATCCCGGGGCGTGCATTGGGTAACCCGCTCTTTTAAGGATACCACCTTACAGGAATGGCCCTGTCAGGTAGCCATCGCCATGAGGACAATGGGAGGTGTGATTGATCAGGACAATAGTGTAGCGCTGTTGCCCGGCCAAAAAGTAACCATTGCATTAACACTGTATACCAACTTCGATCATCCGCAATGGAAGGAGCAGGCCATTCGGGCAGCGACATTAACCCCGCATACCATTGAACAAATGCGGAAGGAGCATATCAACTGGTGGCGTGAATTCTGGTCGCGGTCATCCATCCGGATTGGCGATCCTTACCTGGAACAATATTATTTCGCTTCGCAATACCTGTTTGCCTGCTCATCGAGAGGCAACAAGTTTGCGCCCGGTATCTGGGGTCCTTTTATTACCAAGGATTCTGCTGCCTGGGGTGGCGATTATCACCTGAATTACAATTACCAGGCGCCTTACTGGGCGGCTTATTCTTCCAACTATATTGATCTGACGGATAATTATGACCAGCCATTGCTGGATTATATGGAAAAGGGAAAAGCACATGCCCGTGACTTATTGAACATGCGGGGTATCTATTACCCGGTAGGCATTGGTCCCCGGGCGCTGGTTACCACCCGCTGGCCATTAACGCCGGAAGAAATGGAAAAGCGTTATGGTACACGGGAGAACACCATTGATGGCGGATATAAATTCCTGGGCCAAAAGATCAATGCAGTGTTTGGCGTAGGCAATATGCTGATGCGGTTTTACAGCACGTATGATCAGCCATACGCATTGCGGGTATATCCTTATTTAGTAGAATGCGCTAATTTCTGGGAAGACTACCTCAAGTTTGAGAATGGCCGCTATGTGATCTATATGGACCACTTTAATGAAATAATGCCCCGGCTGGGTACCACCGGCGACTGGCGTAGCCGGCTGGGCGATTTTAATTCAACGTTGTCGCTGGGCCTGGTGAAAATGTTATTTAAAGGGGTGATTGATATGAGTGATTACCTGGGAAAAGACAAGGCCAGGCGGGAGAAGTGGTTGCATATATTCACTCACCTTAGTAAGTTCCCGGTGGCAGACATAGACGGAAGACCCAGCTTGCAAAGCGTGGAGAAAAGGCCCTGGGGCGCTGAGCGGCCTGCGGGACTGAACAGGGTTTCCATACATGGTTTGATCCTGCCTGCAGGCGTGGCTGGTCCGGTAACCGACTCAGCCTTTAACAAGATATTACTGGGTGATGTATCGCACTGGAAAGACAGGATGAAAAGCGCCGGTGAATGGGGCAATACCCTAAACAATGGTATAGAGACTTGTTTTCCCGGCGCTGTACGGGTGGGTTATAATCCCGATGAGATACTGAATAATTTAAAAGCACGCATTGCCTTGCAGTCATTGCCCAACTTATGGATCACGCAAGGAGGAGGAGGTATTGAAACCCTGGCGGCAGTGCCGCTTACCATTCATGAAATGCTGCTGCAAAGTTATGAGGGCGTGATCCGCCTCTTCCCTAACTGGAACCCTGCAAAAGATGCACAGTTTGACCAGCTAAGAGCTTATGGCGCTTTCGTTGTAAGCAGCCGGTTGCAAAAGGGGCAGGTAGAATATGTAAAGTTATTCAGCGAGAAAGGCCGCCCCTGTGTACTGGTTAATCCCTGGCCCGGGAAAGCCATACAGCTTATACGGAATGGTAAAAAAGGAGAGACACTCAAAGGAGAGACCATACGTTTTCCTACGCAAGCAAATGAAACCATTCAAGTCGCAATTACCCCGCTATAAAGCCGTATTAGGCCCTTCTGCAATCTGAATACTCCTGCTAACTTGCAATAGGTTTTAGATAGCCTGTTACCCTTACATTTTAACCTAAAAACATCAGTTATGAAAAAGTTCTTCAAGATTGTAGGCATTGTCATTTTAGTATTGATTGTAGTGGTGCTGGTGGCTGGTTTAATTGCTCCTAAAAAATATCACCTTGAACGGGAGATATCTATCAATGCGCCGCGGGAAAAAATATGGCCACAGGTGAGTTCGCTGCCCAATACCCATAAATGGAATCCCTGGAGTGAGCAGGACCCGAATATCAAAGTAAGCTTTGAAGGCCAGGAAGGAACCGTAGGATCAGTATATAAATGGGAAAGTAAAGAAGTGGGCACCGGCAATCAAACCATCACCAGGCTGGACCAACCTGGCAGGGTAGAATCCCATATTCATTTTATTAAACCTTTTAAAGGGGAAGCAGATGTATTTATTGACCTGCAGGAAACAGGCAACGCCACTAAAGTAACCTGGGGATTCAATACAGAATATGCTTACCCGATGAATGCCATGTTATTGGTCATGAACATGGACAAAATGATGGGGGATGCATACGATAAAGGTCTGGCCAACCTCAAGCGCATCAGCGAATCGAATTAATAAGCAGGTAACCCTGGCAATTACCGTATAGCAGAGAAAGTGAGCGGCTTCGTGATAATGGACTCTATTTTCTCTACGATCTTGCCGTCTTTTTCCGAAGCATCGCGGGCGGCAATCCATGCGGGATCGGCACGGAAGGCATCAAAAGACTTCTTTCCGGCTTCTTCACTGCGGTGCGCCAGTATATACACCAGCTTAGGTTGGGTACTGTCTTTTTCCACCGTCGTCCAGTAAGCAACATTCGTCATGCCATGCTTTTCAAACAGCTTTAGGGTATGGTCCTTAAAGCGGGTGAGCAGGGTGGGCAGTTTACCGGGCAGGCAGGTATAAGTCCTGAGTTCAAACGTACGGTCGGCGCCTTGCCGCGAGGCTTTGATGATGGGCGAGATGGCAGCAGCCGTCATAAAAACGGAAGTTATTTTGGTCAGGATCTTGCCATTCTCTTCCGACTTAGCCGCCACCTGTTTCCATTCCGGGTCGGCGCCAAAGGCTTTCCAGGATGCGTCGCGGGCTTCCTTGCTGGGATAAGCCAGCACATAATACAGTGCGCTGTCGGCATTATTCACCGGCAACCAATAACCAATATTGGTCATGCCATGCTTTTCAAAAATGCGGGTGGTATGGTTGGTAAAGCGTTCTATCAGATTGTTTAGTTTGCCGGGATGGCAGTAATAGATGCGCAGCTCAAAGTACCGGGTATCTGTTTGTTGGGCAAAGGATGCCGGGCTCAGCAAAACAAATAAGGCAATGCAATAGAGTAATTTCATGTATACAGTGATTAAGGAGCAAAAGGTAATTAATCTCCCAGATATACCGGAATACCCCAAAGGCTTGCATAAGGTAAGTGGGGCATACTAAGGTCCATTTCCGGGAAGTCGAACAAAGTAACGGCCCAGTAATAGGGGATGACAAACTGGTCGGAAAAAAGCAGCTCAATATAGATCATACCTTCTCCATATGGCCCCTCTCCATTCTCAAAAAGCGCCATATTGCCCGTAGCTGCAGCCTGGGTAAGCACTGCTTGTATCTTCTGTTGTTTTGTTAGGGATGCAAACCCATACGGATTAGCTTCATATACCGCCGCAACCAGTGCATTATAAGGTGCTATGGTTTGTTTTACCTGGTTAATTCGTTCCGGTGCACTTTCTTCGGAAAAAATAAAGTACTCCATAAATTCGCTGAAAGTATTCAGGTCCAGCAGCGGCTCACCTCCGGCAGTATCAATGGGATCAATGATGGTGTCGCTCAGGGTTTGGATGTCATTCATTCCGGGGTCCTGGTATACAATGTTTACCTTTGCTTTACTGCAGGCTGCGGCCAGCAACAGGAAGGAGAAGAGGGCTTTTTTCATGCGATAAGGTTTTGGGCAGGAACAAAATACAACATTTTGCCCTTAAAACAGCCATATGTTGTAAAAAATGCATGCAAAAAGCTGATTATCCGAATATATTTTAAGAAATTTGCACTTCCGTTTTAAATTCTAAAAAATGAGTAAGCAAGCTGCTACGTTATTCGACAAAGTATGGGATTCCCATGTGGTCAGGAAAATTGAAGATGGCCCTGATGTGTTCTTTATTGACCGCCATTTTATTCATGAAGTGACAAGTCCGGTAGCCTTCCTGGGACTGGAAAGCCGCGGTCTGAAGGTCATATTCCCCGAAAAAACATTTGCGACAGCCGATCATAATACACCCACTATCAACCAGCACCTGCCAGTGCAGGACCCGCTTTCTGCCAACCAGCTTAAAGCATTGGAAACCAACTCATCCAAATATGGTATCTCCCATTGGGGATTGGGTAATCCCAAGAATGGTATTGTACACGTGGTAGGTCCGGAGAATGGCATTACCCTGCCGGGTATGACCATCGTGTGTGGCGACTCTCATACCTCAACCCATGGAGCCTTTGGCGCCATTGCTTTCGGTATCGGTACCTCAGAAGTGGAAATGGTGCTTTCTTCCCAGTGCATCATGCAGCCCAAACCAAAGAAAATGCGCATTAAGGTGAACGGCAAGCTGGGTAAAGGCATCACCCCCAAAGATGTGGTGCTCTATATCATCTCGAAGCTTACCGCTGCCGGTGCTACCGGGTACTTTGTGGAATTTGCCGGCGAAGTGTTTGAGAACATGAGTATGGAAGGCCGTATGACGGTTTGTAATATGAGCATTGAAATGGGCGCCCGTGGCGGTATGATCGCCCCGGATGAAACCACTTTTGCGTATATCAAAGGCCGGGAAAAAGCGCCGCAGGGCGAAGCCTGGGATAAAGCGCTGGCGTACTGGAAAACATTGAAAACAGAAGAAGGTGCCGCCTTCGACCTGGAACACAATTTCGATGCAGCAGATATTGAACCCATGATCACGTATGGTACCAATCCCGGTATGGGCATTGGCATCACCCAGCATATTCCTACCGCACAGCAAATTGGCGGCAGCAAAGCGAGCTACGATAAGTCACTCGACTATATGGGCTTCCATGAAGACGAAGAAATGCTGGGCAAGAAAGTGGATTACGTGTTCATTGGCAGTTGCACCAACGGACGTATTGAAGACTTCCGTGCTTTTGCCTCTATTGTAAAAGGACGCAAGAAAGCCGAACATATCACCGCCTGGATAGTACCCGGCTCACATATCGTAGAGCAGCAGATCAAGGATGAAGGTATCCTGGACATACTCACCGAAGCAGGCTTCCAGTTGCGTCAGCCCGGTTGCTCAGCTTGCCTGGCCATGAACGATGACAAGATCCCTGCCGGCAAATATGCCGTCAGCACCAGCAACAGGAACTTTGAAGGAAGACAAGGACCCGGCGCCAGGACCTTACTGGCTAGTCCCCTGGTGGCCGCAGCTGCTGCAGTGACCGGTGTGGTGACTGACCCGAGGGAATTGATTTAGGCATTTAAAAAACAACATTCATCAACAGAGCTTGTAGCTCACAGCTTAAATACGACATGGCTTACGATAAATTCACGGTATTAAAGAGTTCAGCGGTTCCTATGCCCATTGAAAATGTGGACACCGACCAGATCATTCCCGCCCGCTTTTTAAAGGCTACCGAACGCAAAGGATTTGGTGATAACCTTTTTCGCGACTGGCGCTACAATAATGATAATTCACCCAAGAAGGACTTTGTTTTAAACAATACTATTTATTCCGGTAAGATACTGGTAGCCGGCCGCAACTTCGGCAGCGGCAGCAGCCGCGAACATGCTGCCTGGGCCATTTATGATTATGGCTTCCGCTGCGTGGTATCCAGCTTCTTTGCTGATATCTTTAAGAACAACTCTTTGAACATTGGCATCCTGCCGGTACAGGTAAGTCCTGCCTTTCTCGACAATATCTTTACCGCCATCGAGGCCGATCCCAATACACAACTGGAAGTGAACCTGCCCGAACAAACGATCACGATCCTGGCCACCGGCGAAAAGGAATCGTTTGACATCAATGGCTATAAGAAGCACAATATGATGAATGGTTATGATGATATTGATTACCTGCAGTCTTTGAAAACCGAAATTCAATCATTTGCTGCCAAAAGCATGTATTAAAGCCAGTAACGATTATGCCTTCTGCCCCGCGCTACATTGAAATAATGGATACAACGCTCCGTGATGGTGAACAGACCAGCGGCGTATCTTTCTCAGCTTCGGAAAAACTGACGATTGCCCAGCTTTTACTCACCGATGTAAAGGTCGACAGGATTGAGATCGCCTCCGCCCGGGTGTCGGAAGGAGAGTTTGCTGCCGTAAAGGCCATCACCAAATGGGCCAAAGCAAACGGGTTGCTCCATAAGGTAGAAGTGCTCACTTTTGTAGATGGTGATGTCTCCGTACAATGGATGCAGAAAGCCGGCGCCAAAGTGATGAACCTGCTTACCAAGGGCTCCCTCAATCACCTGACCCACCAGTTGAAGAAAAAGCCCGAACAACATTTTGCTGAAGTAGCAGCCGTGATAGCGCTGGCCAAAAAGAAAGGACTGGAATGCAACGTGTATCTCGAAGACTGGAGTAATGGTATGCGCCATTCGAGGGATTACGTGTTTCAATACCTTGACTTCTTACAGCACCAGCCGGTAAAAAGGATCATGCTGCCCGATACATTGGGTGTGCTCATTCCTTCTGAAGTGTACGAATACATATCAGCCATCGTACAGCGGTATCCCGGTATCCATTTTGATTTTCATGCGCACAATGATTATGACCTGGGTACGGCCAATGTGCTGGAGGGGGTAAAAGCCGGCGCGCATGGCATTCACCTTACCATCAATGGCATGGGAGAGCGGGCCGGCAATGCGCCATTGGCCAGTGCGGTAGCTGTACTGAATGATTTCATGCCGGATGTTAAAACAGCCGTAACAGAAAAGTCTTTATACACCGTCAGCAAGCTGGTAGAGTCCTTCTCCGGTTTCCGTATACCGGTCAACAAACCGGTAGTAGGGGAGAATGTATTCACCCAAACAGCCGGTATTCATGCGGATGGCGATAAGAAGAATAAATTGTATTTCAGTGATCTCATGCCCGAGCGTTTTGGCCGTCAGCGCAAATATGCACTGGGCAAAACCAGCGGCAAGGCCAATATTGAGAACAACCTGCAACAGCTTGGCCTGCACTTGTCGGAACCTGACCTGAAGAAAGTAACCCAGCGTATTATTGAGCTGGGCGACCGGAAAGAGGTAGTTACACAGGCCGACCTGCCCTATATCATCGCCGATGTGTTGAACAGCAATACTATTGAAGAGAAAGTGGTCATCGAAAATTATGTACTCACGCACTCCAAAAATCTCAATCCTTCTGTCACCATAAAGATCTCCATTGAAGGGGAATTGTATGAAGAGCATGCCCAGGGCGATGGCCAGTATGATGCCTTCATGAATGCACTGAAAAAAGTGTATAAACAAAGGAAGCAGGACCTGCCTGTATTAACCGATTACGCCGTGCGCATTCCACCAGGCGGTAAAAGTGACGCCTTGTGCGAAACAATCATCACCTGGAGCTACAACAACAAGGAATTCATCACGCGCGGACTGGATAGTGACCAAACGGTTTCAGCGATCAAGGCCACTCAAAAGATGTTAAACCTGATATAGTATAGCTACCGGTCACTGGCATCTGGCGGTCGCTTGTTATATTTGCAGCCTCAACAGAAATCTTTCAAATCATAATAATCCATAATGGCTACGAAGCATATCTTAATTGTTCCCGGAGACGGAATAGGACAGGAAGTAACAGCAGTTGGTAAAAAAGTATTGGATAAAATTGCTGCGAAATTCGGACACAGTTTTACTTATGACGAAGCATTGATCGGACATGTGGCCATCGAGGCAACAGGCAATCCTTTACCGGATGAGTCACTGGAAAAAATGAGGAAATCAGATGCCGTGTTGTTTGGCGCGGTAGGCCATCCGAAATATGACAATGATCCTTCTGCCAAAGTAAGGCCGGAACAGGGATTGCTGAAAATGCGCAAGGAACTGGGCCTGTATGCCAACCTGCGCCCCATCAAGTTATTTGATGAGCTGCTTGGCGCCTCCAGCATCAAACCAGAGATCTTAAAAGGAGCAGATATCCTGTTCTTCCGTGAGCTGACCGGTGATATTTACTTTGGTGAAAAAGGAAGAAAGAACAACGGGGATACCGCTTTTGATGTGGCCGAATACAGCCGTTATGAAGTAGAACGCATTGCCCGCAAAGCATTTGAGGCAGCACGCACAAGAAGAAAGAAGTTATGCTCTGTAGATAAAGCCAACGTCATTGAAACCTCCCGCCTGTGGAGAGAAGTAATACAGAAAATAGCACCGGAGTATCCTGATGTAGAAGTAGAACACCAGTTTGTAGATGCCACAGCTATGTTGCTGATCAAAGATCCACGCCGCTTTGACGTAGTGGTTACCGCCAACCTCTTTGGCGATATCCTCACGGATGAGGCATCACAAATAGCAGGCTCCATGGGCATGCTGGCCTCCGCTTCGATAGGCGATGGTACAGGTGTATATGAGCCGATTCACGGTTCGGCCCATGATATTACCGGTAAAGGAGTGGCCAATCCGCTGGCTTCTATTTTATCGGCCGCCTTATTGCTGGACATTTCCTTTGGCATGAAAGCTGAATCGGAAGCCGTTATTAATGCTGTAGACAAAGTGCTGAAAGCAGGTTTCCGCACCAGGGATATTGCCGATGCGCAAACACCTGCTGATAAAATACTGGGTACCGAAGCTATTGGCGCAGAAGTACTGAAGTTTATTTAATGTAATGACTGCTCCGACTTGTTTACGACAAGGGAATGGTCTTATGAAAAAAGATGGGGCACCCTGAGAGGCGCCCCATCTTTTTTTATCTATTCAACACTACCTACAACGCTTTATTTTCCTATCCACACTTTCAATTTAGCCGGTTCACTGCCTGGCTCCGTAATATGTATATAGTATAAGCCTGTTGGTAAACCACGGGTACTGATGGTAAACCGGGTAGCGGTGGAGCTCATAGTGGCTGCCTTCCGGAAGTTGCCATACATATCATAGACTTTTATGTCCACTGATCTTTTTTCAAACAGCTTCAGGCTTTTGCCAAGGCGGGGCTCCGCAGGCGGAGGCGGGCAGATCGGTTTCAGCACGGTGATATCCCCACCTCCCGGATTAACACTTACCGTATAGGTAGGCGCCTTCCTGACTTCTATAGGTCCGCCACCGGACGATGAACCAGCGTATACTGATTGCCCGCAAGGTCCATTATACTTTACTTCATAGTAAATGGTTTGTCCGGCGGAAATCGTCCATGTGTAACTGCTTCCGCTACCAATGTAGGAACCGTTCTGGTACCAGTTATAGTTATAGGGATGGGTACCTGGCAACAGGTAAACGGTTGCTGTAAACTGTGTAACGGGATTACAATAGCCGGTAGTAGTGGTGCTGCCAGAGGCCCAGATAGGCGGAATGCCAAACACGACTGTTTGTGAATAAGAAGTAGTGACCCCATCTTTTACAACCGTTGCCGTTAGTGTACCCACACCGGGATAAATGGTAGGTGTAACTGCGGCCAGCCTGCTGCCCTGGACAATAGTGGCCAGGTGTGCCGGAGAAACACTCCAGGTTACCTGGGCATCGCCCTTGAGGTTATTCAGGCGGTAGATCTTCCTGGCATTATCACATATGGAAGAAGGTCCGCTAACATAAGGTGTGGGGGGTGGAACGTAACAATCCGGCGTAATAGAAGGCGGAGTGAAAGTGGTAGGACAAGTAGAACAATTCACCGTTCTGATCAAGGTATAGTGTTTGCGGCAATCAATATCTACCGACACTATCCTGTAGTAGTTCCTATAATTCGGACTATTATCATAGAACTCGTAATTGTTGACGCTGTTATTCGCAGCGGCAATATGGCCTATCTTGTACCAGTTAGCGCCGTCGATACTTTTTTCCACTGTAAAATGATCTATATCCGATTCATCATAGGTGGTCCAGTTCAGCTTCACCCGTGAAGGACTGGAAAGCAAATTAACGGTGAATGCTCCAAAAGTGACGGGTACTACAATAAATACACACTCATCAAGATTGTTTTCGAAATAGTTAAGAATTACGAATGGATCCGGCTCAGCATCTCTCCTGATCAGGATACTTACCGGGCCGCTTTGTAATCCATTGTTTGGAGGAAGCCCTCCGCAGGGAGGGGCCGGAAAATTAAAGACAATACCCTGACCGCCGGTGGGCGCACTGGCAATCAGGTTACCCATGGTAGTGGTTCTTGTAATGTTGACCAATTCATCAACAATAACACAATTGGTATTGCCAACAATCAAGGTTACGCGGTAGTCCCCGTCTGTAAATACGTTATAAATATTCTGGCTCACCAACCCCACGAACTGGTCATTGTTATAAATACCCGTGGGGCAATAAGCAGACTGGGCCTGGGTACCAGGCGGTTTGAGCAGCATCAGCAGGAGCATTAAGGGAATGCTCCTTAGCAGAAATTTATTCATGGTATAAAGTTGTTTTGGTTAAGGGTTATTTTCCGATCCACGCTTTCAATATAGCCGGCTCACTGCCTGGCTCCGTAACGTGTATATAGTATAAGCCTGATGGCAAACCACGGGCACTGATGTTAAACCGGGTGGCGGTGGAGCTCATGGTGGCCGCTTTCCGGAAGTTGCCATACATATCATATACTTTTATATCCACTGATCTTTTTTCGAACAATTGCAGGCTTTTGCCAAGACGAGGCTCCGGAGGCGGAGGCGGGCAGGACGGTTTCAGCAAGGTGATATCTGAACCTGCCGGATTAACACTTATCGTATAAGTGGGCGCTTTCCTGGCTATAGCTATACCACCTGAAGATCCATCGTATACTGATTGTCCGCAAGGACCATTATATATTATTTGATAGTAGATAACCTGGTTCGGGGAGAGTGTCCAGGAGCGGCTGAGCCCGGTGCCAAGGTAAGCGCCATTCCGGTACCAATTGTAATGGTATCCACTGGTGCCCGACAGCGGATACACAGTGGCTGTATAGGTGACATTGCCTGTGCAGGGGGCGGGCGATGACCTGTTATGCGATACCGGAATGTAGGGGATGCCAAAAGTGATGGCCTTGGTATAGGTAGAAGTAACGCCGTTCTTGACGACTGTTGCCGTAAGCGTAGCAGCAGCCGGAGCGCCGGCGATAGGCGTAACGGCCACCATTCTGCTAACCGGTGTAAGCGTAGCCACGCCAACGGGTGAAATGCTCCAGGTTACCTGCGCTTCGCCTTTAAGATCGTTCAGCCGGTAGAGCTGACGGCTGTTATCACAAATAGAAGGAGCACCACTGATGTAAGGCGATGTAACCGGGGAGCTGCAATCCGGTGTTACGGATGGAGGCGTGAAGGTAGTGGGGCAGTCGGAACAGGAAGTAAACACAATCTTTGTATACTGCTTATGGCAGTTAAGGTCTATCGATACAATCCTGTAAAACCCATGATTAACAGGACTATAATCATAAAACTCATAGCTGCTGCCATTGGGGTTGTTTGTAGCAGTTACCTGTCCTATTTTGTAATAGGTAACGCCGTCACTGCTTTTTTCAACACTGAAATAACCCATGTCTGTTTCCATATAGGTAGTCCAATTCAATTTTACCCGCTTGGGATTGTCCAGCGAATTTCCGGTGAATGGTCCGAAGGTGACGGGAAACGCAATGTATTCACAGTCGTTCAGCTCATTATCAAAAAAGTTAAGCTTCAAAAACTCTTCTCCGCTTTGTTTCTTAATGATCATGCTCAGGGCGCCGGTCTGTAATTCATTGTCGATCAAACTTCCGTTACAGAGCGGGCTGCCAAACGTAAAGGCAAGACCGGGGCCTGCCGAAGCACTGGGTATGATGGTATTGAGGGCCGACGTTTTTGAGACATTGACCGGCTGGTCTACAAAAAAGATACAATCTGCGCGCCCGCTTGCAATGATGGTCAACAGGTAATCGCCATTTACAAAATCATTGTAAACGCTCGACGTAACCCCCAATCCTATGGACGAGGAGTTATTGTAAATATGCATAGGGCAAAAGGGCTGGGCCTGTGTTGCTGAGGGTTTAATAAGCAACAATAGGAGAAGCATGGCAATCATACTTCTGATAAAGGTTTTTTTCATGATGATAAGAAAAGTTTTGGTTAACAATATAAAAAGATAGGATCGACAGTGGGGACGGTAGAATAGGGAATTAAGATATAAAAAAGTATTGGAATTTAGTTCGAATAAAGTATATTTTCGTGTAGCTGTTATTTTTAGTGACTGCTATTCAGGAACAGTGTTAATTAATTCTTATCCCTGGATATTTTGCCGCCAAACTAACTGTATGCCGAAACCTTATACCTATGCACTACTATTGATAGTGATACCATCAATAGTTTTTTCCCAGGATTTCTCGAATAAAGGGAGAGACTTTTGGGTAGGTTATGGCAATCACGTTAAAATGACTGCTGTTAATCAGGCCAATGCGCAGGAGATGGTGCTCTACATCACTTCTTCCCAAAATGCCAATTTTAAGATTGAAATACCAGGTACAGGCTGGTCCTGGTCGGGCAGTGTGATGGCCAATGCGGTAATTACCAGCCCGCCGATCCCCAAGTCGGGCCCGCATGATGCACGGTTGGTCAATGAAGGGCTGTATAAACGTGGCATCCATATTACCAGCGACAGGGCGGTAGTAGCTTATGCGCATATTTATAACCAAAATGTTTCGGGCGCCACCTTACTTTTCCCTACCAATATATTAGGCATTGATTATTACTCGGTCAATTATACGCAACGGTCAAATGAGCCGGGTTCCTATTCTTTCTTTTATGTAGTGGCTACTGAAGATGATACGCAGGTGGAGATCATTCCTTCCAAAACCACCCGCGGCGGCAGGGCTGCCGGGGCGCCTTTCCTGGTGACACTGATGAAGGGGGAGATCTATAATGTCCTTGCTGATGAAGACCTTACCGGCTCGAAGATACGGTCGGTAAGCGGCGGTACTACGGGGTGTAAGAAGATCGCTGTCTTTTCCGGATCGGGTAAGATCTTTATTGCCTGCAGCAACAACCAGAACAGCGCGGATAACCTTATGCAACAGGCTTTTCCTGCGGCTGCATGGGGTAAAAAATACCTTACGGGGCCCACGCAGGGCATGCCCAATAATTTTTACCGCATTGCTGTCAGTGACCCGGCCACGCAAGTGACTGTCAACGGCATACCGCTCACAGGGCTGCAGGGCAATTTCTATTATGAGTATACTTCCGGCACCCCCGATATTATAGAAGCCTCACAACCTGTAATGGTGGCACAGTATATGACCACCCAGCAGGAGTGTGGCAATAACCTGATCGGCATGAATGGTGATCCTGAAATGATCTATGTAAGCCCGGTGGAACAAACGATCAGCAATATCACCCTTAATTCTACCCCCAATTACCAGATCTCCTCCCATTTTATCAATGTGATTATCAGATCCGGTTCGGTGAATAGCTTCAGGCTGGATGGCGCAGGACAGGCAGCGCAGTTTACACCACACCCGGTTGATCCTGCTTATTCCATTGCCCGCTTACCTGTTACGGGTGGGCCGCACCGGTTAAGCGCCGACACCGGGTTTAGCGCTATCGCCTATGGTTATGGCAATCTTGAATCCTATGGTTATAACGCAGGGGCCAATGTGATTGATTTATATCAATACCTCACCGTCACCAACAGCAACGCCAGTACCCATTCGCCGGCAGCCTGCAGCCAGCTTCCCTTTTCCATTGCCCTCACGCTGCCTTACCAACCTGCCCGGCTGGTATGGGATATACCCCTGAACCCTACAGTAACAGACAATGCGCCTGCTTACTCCCAAACTTTCACCAGGAATGGCAAACAGTTGTATGTATATAACCTGTCCGGTAGTTATGTTTATAATTCACCGGGCGTCTACTCCCTGAAGGTCACTGTTGATAATCCAACAGGGCAGGGATGCTCAGGGCAACAGGAGATAGAATATGATTTTGAAGTGTACGATAAACCTGTGGCCAATTTCAATGCTGTCAACCCCTGCTCGGAAACGGCTGCCGGCTTTGTGGATGTGTCGAACCTGGATGACCGGACTGCCACGAAGTGGTTCTGGGATTTTGGGGATAATACGATTGATTCGGTTCAGCATCCTAATCACATTTACCCGTTGCCCGGTAACTATAATGTACGTATGGCTGTCATGAGCGATATCGGGTGTGTGTCGGATACGGTAACAAAGACAATACTCATCAAACAAGCGCCGGTAGCCCGGTTTGGCGCCTCCGGGAATTATTGTACCGGTGACCGCATCCTTATTGCTGACTCTTCTCTTTTGTACAATGCACTGCCCTTAAAAGAATGGCGCTGGGATTTTGGCGATGGCACGCCGGCCATAACGCATGTTACAGCGCCCGCGCCTTTCACACATGTTTATACAACCCCGGGTACTTATACGGTAAAGCTCACGGTAAGATCGATAGAAGATTGTTACAGCGTAGCTTTTGAACAGGTGGTCATTATTCATGCGCTGCCAACTGCCGGCTTTCTCCTGCCGGCCAGGGTTTGTTTGCCCGATGGCGCGGCCACCTTTACAGACCAGTCAACCAATCCATCCACGGCAGGCGCCCTTTCGTATAAATGGTATTTTGATGATCCCCATGCCAGTCCCGGTAATCCTGATTCGGCCATGGTGCAACATCCTGTTCATATTTTCTCAGCACAGGGTTCTTATGCTATCCGGCTGCTGGTGACTACGCCGGAAGGATGTAAAGGTGAAGCAATGCAGGTATTTTCATCTGTGTATGCGCAGGCCGCTGCAGACTTTACCATTACCAAAACTGATAGCTGCGCCGGCGCCGGCATTCATTTTACCGATCAGT
Organism: Paraflavitalea devenefica; assembly: GCF_011759375.1. Lineage (NCBI taxonomy): Bacteria > Pseudomonadati > Bacteroidota > Chitinophagia > Chitinophagales > Chitinophagaceae > Paraflavitalea > Paraflavitalea devenefica. The sequence goes on from NZ_JAARML010000005.1 coordinate 378,762, forward strand.
CGGACGGCCGGGGAAGGAATATCACGGGGGCGCACTGGGATTTTGGCGATGGCAATACAGGTAATCTTTTGCAAGCGGACCATATTTTTACCATTGCCGATACTTTTGAAGTAGCGCATTTTATTGTTACTGCAGAGGGATGTCACAGCGATACCGTGAGCCGGCCCGTTATTATCCATGCATTGCCGGTAGCCGGGTTCACCCCTGTACAGCCATCTTGTGCAGGCAGGGCTGTGCAGTTTGCTGATGCCTCGACGATCTCCGGCGATGCCCTGGTAAAATGGACCTGGGATTTTGGCGATCATACCGCGCCGGTGGTTACTGCAGGTGCAGCTACTTATACCTATGCGCAGACTGGCGATTACCCGGTGACCCTGCAGGTGGAAACAGATAAAGGCTGCAAGAGCGCTATTTTTTCGGCGATGGTACCGGTCCATCCCATTCCTGCCGTTCAGTTCCAATTGCCGGAGGCCTGCCTGCTGGACCCCTTTGCGGGTTTTACCGATCAGAGTACCATTGCTGATCATTCAGAAGCGCAATTTGTGTATGCCTGGCACTTTGGCGATCCTACTGCGCCTGGCAATACCAATTTTTCTGCTGCCCAACATGGACAGCACCGGTATACGGCTGCCGGTAATTACCCCGTTCGCCTGAGGGTTACTTCAAAGGATGGTTGCGCAGACAGTGTTACACAAAATTTTGTATTGAATGGCGCTACACCGGTAGCTGATTTTATCATAGAACAGGGTAGTAGTGCCTGCAATGACAGCACCATTCGTATCGTGAATCATTCATCGGTGGATTTTGGAATGATCACGCGGCTGGAGATCTGCTGGGATGTGGCCAATACACCTGCGCAGGTAGTAACGGATGAAACGCCGGTGCCGGGCAAGGTATATGAATACGTTTACCCTGCGCTGGTGGGTGTGGCCAGTGAAGTAAAGCAAGTGAGGATGCGGGCTTGGTCGGGAAGCCTGTGTGTACACGAGGTAATAAAGACGTTTACCTTGCATGCCACGCCCCGGCTTGAATTCCTGCCGGTGCCCGGTCAATGTGTGGATGGGGCTCCACTGTTTATTACACAGGCGCGGGAGGTCAATGGCTTACCAGGCACAGGCACTTTCAGCGGTCCGGGCATCAATGCTGCCCATCAATTCGACCCCGCTTTAGCGGGAACGGGTATTCATACGCTGCGATACAGTTTTATTGCTGACGGTGGTTGCCGGAGTGAAAAAGAACAAACCGTTACGGTATGGGCATTGCCACAAGCTTCTTTTACGGTACCAGGTTCCACCTGCGAGGAAGGACCTGTTGAGTTCAGGGCAGTGGGAAGCGCTGCCGGGCAAACGATCACTGAGTGGACCTGGGATTTTGGTGATCAGTCGCCCGTAGTGACTACCAATATTACTCCGGCGTCACATACCTTTGCCGCCGCCGGCCAATACCCGGTGTCCTTGCGTGCAGTGACCGACCGCGGCTGCAGGAGTACTGTAGTGACTGCGCAGCTTGTCATTGATCCACTGCCGGTGGTCGATTTCCGTATACCTGTTATTTGCCTGCCATTGGGAAAAAGCACATTTACCGATCTTTCTTCATTGCCCGGCAGTACAGCGCCTGTATTTAGTTATCACTGGAATTTTGGTGATCCGGCTTCCGGGACTGCCAATTATTCCAACCAACAACACCCCACCCATTTTTACCAGGGCCTGGGCCCTTATACCGTGCAATTAACGGTGACCTCTGAAAAAGGTTGTGCAGCTTCGGCCGGCCGGCAGGTGACCGACATCGTGAACAGTCCGGTGGCCGGTTTCGATTCTCCGGCAGAAGCCTGTACCGGCAGCCTGCTGTTGTTCAAAGATAAAAGCAGGGATGCCGCCTGGCCCATTATTGCCTGGAACTGGCAGGTGAACCACGTTGCGCTGAACAAGCAGGATATTGATTATGCTTTTGCCGGCGAAGGAACGCAATTGATAGCGCTTACTGTAACCAATAGTAAAGGATGCAGCAGCGAGCCGGTGACCAGGCAGGTAACTATTTATGGTTATCCCCGGGTAGAGGCAGGTCCGGATCTTACTATCCTGGAAGGAGAAAGCGCTATGATAAATGCCCGGGCGCAGGGCAGCAGCCTGCATTACCGGTGGACGCCATCGTTCTATTTGACGAATGATACTTTGCTGACACCGGTTATAAAACCCACCCATGATATAACTTACCGGCTTACGGTAACCGGCAAAGCCGGCTGTACAGCATATGATGAGGTGAAGGTAACGGTGCGGAAACTTCCGGTAGTGCCCAATACCTTCACACCGAATGGTGATGGGATCAATGATGTATGGCATATCGAATACCTGGAAAGTTACCCGGGCAACACAGTAGAAATATATAACAGGTACGGGCAACTCGTATTCCGGTCGGCGGGCTATCACCAACCCTGGGATGGAAAACAAAATGGCCAACCCTTACCCATTGGTACTTATTATTACATCATTGATCCAAAAGAAGGTCGTAAAAAGATGACAGGTTCTGTTACCATTTTACGATAAGCCCTTAATATTTTACTACAATATCTTTGCTGACGGGCGATTTGGCGCCGCCATTAAAAACAGCCTGTATTTTATAGATATAAGTGTTGTTGATGGTTAGCTCTTTGTCTTCAAAATTGCCCGGATTTTCATTTAATGTCTGGTAAATAGTGGCAGGCTCGCCCTGTTTGTTGCGATAAATGATCATTTTACGGATACCTGTTTCGGGATATTTCCATTGAAGGGCAATGAGGCGTTTTTCTCTTTCTGCTTTGGCTGTTACCTGGTCAATGGGTTTCCTGATGCCGGTTTCATAAAATACTTCTCCGGATAGGGCTTTGGCTATATTGCCGGTGCTGTCGTGTGCTTCAAGTCGATAAATATATACCTCCCCGTTGTGCAGGCCCTGACGGTCTGTGAATTCAGATGGTTCTTTGCCCGCAGTCCATTCCGCCAGTTTTGTTGAACTATCAGAAGATCTGGGCTGGCGATAAAGCACCTGTTTGGCCAGGTCATCGGCATGGCCTGAAATGAAGGCGAGGCGGATGGTGGTATCCACTCTCCTGATCTGTCCAAATACAGGAGGCGCAGGCGGAATGGTATCCGGCCTTTTCAATGCAAGCGCGGCTGAATAAGCGGAAGCGTTGAAGTTCTGATCAATGGCTATTACTTTGTAATATACTTTTGAAGTAAGGGTGTTGATGTTCACCGTATCCTTAAAAGCTGGCCTGGCCAGGATATTCCTGGTTACTTCTACAAATTCTTCCTGCTGGTTGTTGGAACGGAATACCCGGTAGCCCAACAGGTCTTCTTCCTTATTACTGGTCCATTTTATACGTACGATGCCCAATGAATCAATGGTCCCTGCCAGGTCTGAAGGCAGTACCGGCGGCACGCTGTCTATCAACAACGCGAGGTGTGAAAAAGACAAGGAGATGTCGTCATTGGCCAAAACGGTTTTTACACGGTAATAATTACTGCGTCCCGGAGACGGATCGGTAAAAGTGAAAACATCTTTGGGCAGCAAAGTAGCATTCAGTTCCTTGTAGGGGCCTTCATCTTTTGAAGCCCGCAGCACATAAAAACCCTTTATCGCCTGGTTCATGGGATTATCAAGGTGCCAGCTCAACCGCACTTTTTCGTTCCTGAGCACGGTGGTGCTGTCCACAATGGTGAGCGTGGTCATTTCCTCCTTGCCCTTGCCGGCAAATATATTGGAAGGAGGCCCGGTTACACCAAAGGGTGTGATACCCCTGATGCGGTAATAGTATTGCCGGGTATTATCGGCCAGGGAGTCGACATAATAAGCGTATTCCTGGTTTTTCTTTTCGGAAGTAGTGATCAATGGTTCGGAAGAAATGTTTTTAAAATGCTGACCATCTTCCGACTTTTCAATGATATAAGCTGAGTAAACGCCCTCATGCAGGAATACCGACCATTTGAGGATAGCGGACTTATCGGAGAAGGTGCCATTCAGATCGCTGATAATATTGGCTTTGAAGTTTTCTTTTGCATCTATTACAATAATGCCCGGCTCGTAATTGAAGTTAGGAATAGCTTTCCCCAGCTTTATGCGATAGATATAGCGGTTGCCTGGTTTTACATCTGTATCAGTAAAGGAAAGGGCGGCTGCTTTGGCCGATACCGGGGAGATATCGCAGATTAATAAAGAGAAGCCAAACCTGTTGTCCAGTTCCTGGCTTTTGTGCAGGATACCGGTACCTCCTTTAATGGAAGTTTCCAGTTTGAACTCATCGCCATAGATCGCCTCTTTAACAATAGCGGCACGGTCATCTGTCAATTCGATGGAGTCGAACCGGGCTTTGCTGGCCGGCATTAAGGGGGTAGGAGTGAGCAGCTTTCGTTTCCTGGCAGTGGCCGGCACCATCGTACTGTCTTCTTTCAGTACAAACCTTTCCAGTATATAGCCATACTTATTGCCCATTTGCCATAGAAAGGGAGTAGAGGGAGCCCACCTTAGTTCAATGGTGTCGCCTCTTCCATCAGCTAGCATCCGGATACCCTGTATATTTTGTGGGGCCGGGGCCTTGGATTGTTCCGGTGCTTTTGGCTTTTCCGGAGCCTTGACTGTTGGATTTACCTGCGCCTGTACCATCGTAATCATTCCGCTGATCAGTACAAAACCTGTTATCCATTTTTTCATAACGTGCGGCATTTTACTTTAAAGTTTATTGTCCGAGTTGCAGGTTGAGTTGTTTAGTAGTAATGGGCCAGGGGTTACCGGGCATGTGATAGTTCACTTTAATACCATAGGTGCCCGGAACGAGATCGTTAAATCCCCATGACAGCAGACGTTCTGCACCGAGCGGTATATCTGTAACGCCTTCGGCCAGGTAGATGACAGCAGCCTTGTTTCTCAATTCCTGGAAGTCTTTGGCACAATACCACGACAGGTAATAAGCAAACATCACATCGTCGTCTTTGGCAGGTGCATAGCCGGCGCTTACCTGCTCATTGGTAAGCATATAGCCATTGGGATTAAGGTTGTTGTGCAGCTTCACGGCTTTCATGGGCGCATACTGGCCATTTTCATCGTAATCGCCCAGCAAGGTAGGATCGCGCCAGGTGATGTTTACATTGTAGTTGAATTGTCCATAATATTCATACATCATCGGGTGCATGTACCAGTTGATCCATGTGTTGTTCGTGGCGCCCAGCCTGATGAGGGGCTCATCATTGTTGCCTCTTCCAAAGAGTTCCACTTCATCGAAACTTTCCACCGTGGAGAAGCGTTTGCCAATGGCTGTCACATTTCCTGATATTACATTCACTGCATTCTGCGCATTGGTCAGTGCGTCGAGCTTATCATTGAGCGTATTAAACATACTGCTGCGGAAGTTGATACGGTAGATGATGAGCTCGTTATTTACGCTCAGCGTATTGGCTATGCGGCTAGCCATCATGGTGCTTCCCTCCGGGTTAGGGTCATAGGCTGTTGTGTTGGCGGCATTGAGGGCGTCCATTTCCGCCTGGTTATCCATCGAAAAGCCCTGGTTCATTTCCTGCAGCGTATTGGTGGCTTCGGATACATATACATTCTCCTCCTTTATATAGAGGCTGTCCTGTATGCCTGTACCGGTTACGGTGCCTACCGGTACTTTCACGAGGGAAAGTTCATAAATGCTGTTATTGGAGATACCTGCCGGGAAACTGAAGACCGCCAGGTTGCCGGCATAACTTACATCTGACTCCAGTATTTGACCATACTGGCTTTTGAAGCGGGCTTTAACGCTCCATTGTCCAAACTGGTCGTTGGTAGCGAATACGTCGGGCTGTCCGGTCTTCAACTGTAAAAATCCATAGCTGTGCTGGTTCTTATAAAAATTGTATTGTCTTGAGATCGGGTAGCTATAAGCTATATTTTCAGCAGGCACTGAAGTGGGTGCATTGTTGGTCGTGAAAACTACTTCCCTTATCTCTTTGTCTTCTGTACCGGAACCGCCGGGGTTCACCCAGTTGCCGTTGATCTTTTCCTGCCATTTTACTTCCACCCTGAACCTGTAGGGAGTAGTACCGGCCAGGTTAATGGAAGTATTGAACACAACCGCATCATAGGTACTGTTGTATTGAACGTTGCCCGGCGCTGAGGAACCATCGGAAACCTTGGTAAGCGTAACAGATACCGGCGTGATCCTGTATATGTGCACGTTGCCGTCGTCTTCCACCAATGGCATTTCTGTATTGATAGGGGTATTGAAAACGGCAGTCGGCTTGGCAAATACGCTGACCAGCGTAGCCTGGTCGTCGGGCTTCATACTTTCGATCACTTTGATATTGTCAATTTCGCTGCCTCCGCTCACCGGTGCGCAATCCTGCCCGATGGTGAAGGTGAACCGTACAGAGCCCTTGATCAATCCGCCGAGGATACGGAAGCGGCCGCCCACTGCTCCTTTCATAAACGTGGGTTTAGGCAGGCGCGCCTGCAGGATGGCCGCGGCGCCTACATCAATAATGCTGAATTTCTTTTTGCGGATCTTGATGCCAATGCTTCCCTGCAGGTAAGCGTATACCTGGCCGGCTGCATACCAGCCATCAATGCCTGGTTTAAAAATGCTGCCACCGCAATTCACCTGTCCATTGTAGCGGGTGATCATGATATCAGCTCCTGCGCCTATCTGGAACCCGGCATAGAAGGGTCCCATCGTGAAATCGCCGTTTTTGGGGAAGCGGGCGGCAAAGTGAACGCCAAATCCAAAGCCATTGCCCGAGGCCATGGGGCCCCCGAAATCGGGCGGTGTCCAGTTGCCCCCAAGGATTTCCGATATCTGCGGTGGCGGTGGTGGCATGCGCTCGATCTTGGTGCCCATCATAAAGTAGGAGCGAACATTCACAATACCTATCAGGTCCATCCCCATCATTTGTGAGGGCCTGCCGATATACATATACCAGTCGCGTGGGTCTACGTGCACCACGGCTTCTCCCACCAGGCCGGCAGCATCGTGCATTCCCTTCATCACGCCCCCGATATTGACATAGGTCTTTATGCTGGCATGGAAAACCTTGTTGGGGTTATCATACAGCATATCAATGAAGCATTTTACCGGTGCTGAGCTTTGGGAAGCTACATCACCGGAAGATTCAAAATGCTTACGATCGCGGTTCATACCGGAGAAGAAATAAGCGCCTCCCTTGAACCAGATCTGGTTGATGCCGCCGTGGGTATTAAATTCAACGCCGAGCGTAGCATCGGCATTGATAACTTCTTCACGTTTAACTACCAGGGTTACACCCAGCATAATACCCAGCCCCACGTTGGGGTTGGGGGTAAACTTAAACTCATCAGCGGCTGTCCTGTTTGACAGGCCCGCACTATCGGTAGTAGGCGGTATATTGCTGCTGGTGAGGGCCGCGAAAGTTGCATGTGAATTCTGGTGGTCACGCTGCATGTGATAAGAAAGTCCGCCCAGAATACCGGTGAGGTCTATAGGCGTTACAATGGGGATCCTGACCGGCACATACAGGTTGGCCTGCCAGTAACGGTAATCCTGGCCATTCTCGTTTTTGCTGCCGAAGTAAACGTTGGCACGGGCGGGATTCTTCAGCGGTGGGAATTTGAGGCTGATATTGCCGCGGAACCCATCACCGTACAGGGGATCGTTGTTAAATATATTGAGGGTGCCGTCCAGTTCAAGCGATCCTATTTTGGCGGCTATGCTGACAGCGCTGAACTGCAGGCCATCATATACCCATTTGTGTTTTTTGTACTCCGTGCCATCGGGGGTTGTTTGTACTGTTTCTGTCATCTGGGCCATTACCTTCACGGAGGTTTTTGCACTAAAGCCTTTGTCTTCCGAGTTCATCAGGTTGAGGGCAATATCCGTTTTCAGAAAGGCCTTACCATTATCAATGCCGAAACCAATATTGCTTACAGAGATGGGGAACTTGGCCATGCGCGGCTGCGTGGCGCCGGGATTTGAATTGGTCAGGGCAAAAGTGCCGCGTATAATATAAGGACTGCTGGTACTTAGCTCCAGGTTCTGGAATTTCAGTTGGTCAACATTAATGATCGGCTGTGCAATCGTGATGGAACCATGAAGCAAAGCGCCGGCCGTAAACTTACCATTGTACTTTTTCACCATTACCTGCGAGCCGGAATCCAGTTTGAGTGTGCCGCCCCAGGCCATATTATACACATGGTTGGCATTGGTTTGTATAACGAAGCTGAAATTGAGCTCGCCATTCCGTTGCTCTATGGCCGCGGCATAACTCAGGGTGTCGTCTTTGAGGAAAGGCAGGTTCATGGTGCCTCCCAATGCCCCGCCCACCAGTCGGTTCTGCAGTATCTGCATGCCGATGGTATCCACAGAGAAAGCCCAGCCATCAATGGAGCCGGTATGAATATCAAACAAGTTGCGTATGCCCAGTAAACCGGAAAAGCCCATTTCGTCTATGACCACATGGTGGGCGGTAAACATAGCGCGTCCCTGGCTGGTGGAAATGCCTTTGGGCAGTTTTACTTTTAATTCCCGCAGGTAAAAGCCACGCCACAGGTTGGCATCGCCCCCGTAGTAAGAAGGATAATCGGTGGGGTAATAAAAATCGGTAGGGTTCGAAAGATCGCTAAGGTCTACCGTGGCATCTGTTACTGAAAAAGCCATATCACCCAGTCCTGCAATCTTGAAAGGGGAAATGCTGGTATTGATAAGGAAGTTTAAACCACGTTGTCCCACTACCTGAAAAGTAGCTCTTACATTGGCAGCGCCCGGGTCCATATCGAGGTCGGGCTCAATCATGCTTTTGTCGAAGATGAATTCACCTTTGAGGCTGATACTCTGGAAGCCATTACAATCCCATTCGATGTAATTATTGCCATCGGCCAGCAGGCGGAGCTTTACCTTTTCATTGATCTCGATGATTCTTTCCGAGACCAGCATCAGGCGGGTGGCGGAGGATACACCAATTCCTCCGTTGGGCTTGAAGGAAACGTTTTTGGCGGCGAAGGCAAGGAAATCGTCGTCGGCCGTATTGGGTAGCTTCACCGCCGCATAGGCGCTGAAGAAGCCGCCCTGGGGCGTAATACGCGCACTGTCTACCGCGATGATGAAAGACTTGCCATCAATTTCCTTTACGATACCGATGGGTAGGGTGGAAAGCTGACTGGGATCAAGCTGCGATACCAGCAGGCCATTGTTTTTTACATAGTCCACTTTTTGCTTCACACGGGTTTCCTGCTCTCCGGGACCATCAACGGCCATAGCGGTACTCCAGCACATCAGCAGCCATAAAACCGGCCACAGGGTTTTGACCGGGCGAAAGGATAAGGTTGTCTTTTTCATCAAGCGGTTATTTGGTGTGGGGTGAATGGTTTTGGTTAGCGAATGTTAGCTGGTATGTATCTTTTCTAATACTGTTAGCATCTTCTCTCCCATAGGTTCGCCTGCATCAATAAAAGGAAGGATGTATTGTTTATTTATTTCGTAAATCCTTTCCTGTGCAGGATTATTAGCCAGCTTTGCAATCAACAGTGATTTAAGCATCAGCATATCATAGTTAAACAACCAGGCTTTACTGATATAATATTGTAGCGGATCGGCTGCAAGCCGGTCAATATCATCATGCAGGACACTATCTAATGCTTCGATGCTGTTGTATTGCTTTAATACAGGGAAGACAAATTGCTCAAAATCGGTTTTCAATTTTTGAATAAGTTCCCGGCATCCGGTCTCAGACAGCTCCACATCAAACCCATAATGCGGCCCCTGTGAGAAAAGATCGAACTCCTTATTCTTTATTTTAACAGGATTAAAAAATAAAGTGCGCTCTGTTGTCACATCCTGCCTTGCATAGCCAAGGATGGATCCGTATAATGTCCAGAAGTTCTCTACCTCTTTAAAATATTTATACACGGCCACTGCCACACTGTAATTTTTAACTGGTTGGTATAAGTTACAGTAGATACGGTCAAGGCCTACCGGCGTTTCGGCCTGGAATTCGCTTAGGTCTTTTACAAAAGAATAGCCTTCCAGTGATAACCAGGTGCCCAGTTCTGCAATCAACATCCTTTCAAAATCAGCTTTTTTCATTTTTTATCTTGGTACTTTAAGTAATTCAATATGTCCGTCCATCATTGTCACCTTATAAATATCGCCAATTCTTATTGATAATCCCTGCAAGCTGGCTGAAGGCTGTCCGTAAGGAAGTACAGGAATAGCCGGTGCATTGGCTCCCCAATAGGAAGAATTGATAAATGTATTCTGAGGAGGTGTATAGTTAGTGCTCAAATCAATTTTTGTTTCCACATAAATAGCAGGCTGGGTAATATCTGCCGCTCCGGTCAAAGCATTGCGCCGGAAAAGAACCACGTCCATGATCGGTTTGGCATCCGGTATATTTACTTGTACCTGTCTTACTGTTAATCTATAGTTTTGATTATAAAATGCCTGTAATTCAGGTACTATTGCAAAATTACCGGTTCTGAAAGCATCTTCCGCCCTGGATATATAGTCTGCTTCAAATAATTTCCCCAATGGGCTTGGCCCCTTTCCTTTGTCTTTAATGGTGGTAGTGGAGAGATTTCCCCTGTCATCTCTAAAGGTTATAGAGATCTCTTCAATTTCGCTTTCGAGCGCCAACGGTAATTTGATTTTACCGTCTGGTTTGGTGGTTTCGTTGATAAGCCAATACTTCATGCCAAAGGTCGCCTCCTGCTGGGACATCCTGTATATCTGCAGCCAGGCCGGGTCTGTATAAAAAGCCGCCCGGAGTGCTGCAGCCCTGGTGCTGTTGCCCAATGCTGTATTATTGGCCAATGAGCGTTCCAGGTTAATAATAGTAGCCGGATCAAATGAATTCAACTCAGTGGCTATTGCCATTCTCACAGCATCATCTGGCGCCGCTTCGAGGAATGCTACCGTGCGTGCCGCATTGGCGAGCTTACCGGTTTTTAAGTTGTTGACGGCTGTTTGTACAGCGGAAGGACTATATGCAGTTCGAGCCGCATTTTCACTGCTTCTTGCCACGTCATCGAGGGCGGTTTGTTCCTGGGCGGTCAATGTTTGTTGGGTACCTCCCTCATTTTCCAGGTATCCCTGTGCCCGGGCAGTATTTACTTCGTTCCTCAACCGCAATGCCTGTGCATTCAATTCCACCGACATGCTGGCCAGCCCATAGCCCAGCTGTATATAGGTCCAGGCTTCCAGGATCCTTTGTCCTTGCTTGGTTTGCACCAGTTTGGTATAGAGTACATCATTAATCACAATATCGGCAACTCCTATACCCATATCCATGATGCCTTTTGCTATCCCTCCGATTTTGCCCAGTGCGGAAGCTCCCTGTATTGCCAGCTTGATCTCATAAGCTCCAACAGCGATCTGTATCACATCGAACGTTAATTCTACTCCCCTGGCAATCCTGCGGTTATTTTCTTCATTCACCAGCGCATACACCATGATGGCGGGTAGTCTTATTTTTTGCCCCTTTTGGAAAGCGAGATTACTGTTCAGCCTGAAATAATCCCTGAACTCAACCAATACCCACTCATAGGGATCAACCGCTTTGAAAGACTCTGCCTGCTCTGTTACATTCACCCGCAGGGTACCTGTAGGATTGGCGCTGAATGATATTTTCTTGTGTTGCAGATTTACTTTCGTGCCATCACCATTAAATGACTTGAAATAAGAGTTGCCTCCACCGACTAATCCTTTCAGGAAGCCGGGATAGAACTTGAATACTTCTTTGTTGGTGATCCGGAGACCAAACTTTTCGGCCACCAGGCAATCCGGGCAGGGTTTGTTAGCCTTAATAGCTTCGAACAACCAGGTAATAAAATTGGTCCATCCTGCAAATCCGGCATCAACCGGGTGGGGATTGTCGAAACCACTAAAATCTGCACACAAACGTTTGAGAACAGTTTCATTGGTATTCCGGGCAAATTCTTTAGCCATCCTGTCAATCAACGTGCCCAGTTCCTGCGATGGCGTATTCTTCAAAAGCTTAAAGGCTAGTTCTTCCTGTTCTGTTTTCAGACCAATGGCGCCACTCATGGATCCATACAGTCCGTAAAGTGTATACTGCGACAGCACTTTGATGAAATCCATCCGTGTATTCATCGGCAGACCCTGAATGTCCTGCTCTGAAGCGAAGTACAGGTAATCAAAGATCTGGCTGGTCGTTACCGTTGCATATTGATACGTGTTGGGGAAATTGCGGGTTTGTGCAACTCTTGTTTCAAGGTGCGCCAGCAACTTCGTATAGAAATATTTATAAAACTCATACGGATTGTTATCGCCAAGTTCCTCGAGGCTTGGGGTTGCAATCAGTTCATGCTCGAACAATGATTTATAACCACCAAGCATTTTACTGATGCAAAAGTTGGAAACCGGATAATTGATACCTTGCTTCCAGCGTCTATACCAGCAGGGATGACTGAAGGCATTAAAGTGTTCAGGATAATGTTTCCTGGCATACGCAATGCTGAGGAGATAAACAATCTCAGGTTTTTCTGAATTATGGATAATAGATTCCAGTATATCAACCGGCAGGTCATTACATTTTCCGGTCATAAATACACTTGGCTTGAATGGCCTTTCCTGGCGGGCAACTGCACTGGCGCTGTTATTGTCAAACAATCTGGGCGCAAAATCAAATACGGTAATGGCTTTTACACTGCTTCCTTTCTCATAATCCGCCAACTGGAGACCATTCTTCAGTTCAAATTTCACCACATGGGCGCCCAATTGCGGCACCTGGTCGTCGTTTTTGGATTTTAACAGGTAGAAAAGGAATCCCTCACGGGTATTATCGGTTGGTTTTATGTAGTTGAACGGCGTTGATCCGCTGATATAGCCGGTGAAATTATTAGCTCCGTCAAATTGAGCTGCATATTCGGTTTTCTTCCCTTCTTCTTCATAGGTAAATCCATTTAAAGTACCGAATAACCGCTTGTTGTTATCCCAATCACACAGGCCGTAATAGAAGTAAGGATAACTTAATTTGCTTTTTTCCAGGTAGATCCTTTGTCCACCAGGTGTAATGAAAGTGAAATACTTCTTATCATTATTCAACAGGCTTGAGTCGAGTGGTAAAACAGCCACCACGTCTTTAGCCTCGTCATTATCTTCCAGGATGCCGGTAACCAGGCCCGGATCATGGATCTGGTCCCACTGAAATTTATATAGGGAAACAGTGGGAGAATCGGAGTAATCCATCAGGTTACTGGTGGAACCCCTCGGTACGTCAATGGTTTCATCAAAGAGGTGGACAAGGTTGAAGGTGCCATGGCCGATTTCATGCGCAATGGTCCTTCTCAGTTTTTGCTGGTCATTGCCAATGGCGCCGGTGAAAATATACCCAAACTGGTTGCCTCTTGGCATATCACCAGCTACAGTAGCTTCGTCTTTTGCCTGGTTGAGAATAAACAAGTACAGTTTATCCTTTATGAAGTCGCGCTCTGATTTGAAAGTCCTGATCAGCGACTTCATTTCTGAACTATACTTGGTGAGCAGATTACTGCCCGAAACATCGAGAACGCCATCCGGATGGGTATCCCATGCAGTGGAAGTCAGTTTGGGCTGGATGGAAACTTTATAACTGACGTTCACTTTTCCATATACCTCATTCAGGTACTGTTGAATGCCAGCTATATCCGTGATGCTGTCCTGAACAGGGATCAACACTACTTCCTTCATGATGTTCTCATAAGAAGGCAATTTGAGTTTACCCAGTGTTATATAACCTCCTGCCTGTGGATAAACGGCAAACAATTCCTGGGCATCACCGGCCGGCCCTCCTACAATGGTTACCTCATATTCACCAGCTACCGATGTTTTGGCAGGGGTGAATACAATGCCTTTACCGGTTACAAATTTTACACTATCGGCCTTATAATTTTGATCGGTAATATCAATTTTTGCAATGACCTTATCAGGTTTGCCGGGAGCCAATGCCTTGCTGGATACGTAGTAGGGGGTGTTGCTGACACTGTCCGTGAGTTTTTCATATTCACGGGCAATAATTAAATTATTGGCAAATCTTTGTTGCCAGCCATCAAATCCATATACCTGTGATGGATGCGGCTTAAAGGCAACTTTTGCCTTACTCAGGTCTATCTTATTGAGCCTGGCTGGGTCCATGCCCGGCAAGCCTCCGCTTTTACCTACTTTGGTAACATTGCCGTTTTTGTCAACATTGTAGATATTGCCGTTAACGTCTTTTATGGTGTAGGGCAGCGTGACGTTGGCCAGGGTATCTCTACCACCATCGGGCCTGAGTATGACAATGCTGGTTACTCCGTTGACGATTGGCAGAACGGGTTGTATACTGGTTGCAGAAGCAATCTCATAATTGGTAATATGGTCTGTTTCGCCATCACCTGTTATTACATCGCCCACATCATTACCTCCGCTTTGTGCATCCCTTTGCTCCTTCCACCATTCCTGCAGATCACGGCTTACAAAATGCACTTCGCCCTGTGATACCATACCGGCATCATCAATATAAATGTTGTTGAACTTTACGGCGAAGACCAGCCCGCCGAGGAAGGGGAGACTTATTTCCCCTTTACCGGAGAACCAGCCGGCCTGGGTGGATACAATGCTATCAGTGGCCCTGATCTCGAAATCGCGATAAGTAATTACGGCGCCCGGTTGCAGGCTGATCATGGGGCGGTTATTATTGCTAACCGGTACATCCGTCACATTATTACATTCAACGGGGATGATCTTTTTAGTACGGAAATAACGCACGTCCGAATACATGCCATAACTGCCATTCTTCCGGCCCTGTATGCGGCACTCATATTCTGTATCGGGTTGAAGATCGAACACGCGCAGCGTATCGGCTTCTGTTTCTGAGGTGAACCAGTTATAACCGCTGCCGCTTTTCTTATAATACACCTTATACCCGTCGAACTTCACAGGATCTTTGGTCCACCACATCTTTCCTTTGCGTTCAGTTTCGCCAATGGCATTCAGGCTTAGTACGCTGTCAAGACTTCCATAGGGATTGGCGCCCGGGCCGCCCCAGGTGAAAGTGCATACTTCGCTAAAGCCATTGTTCCTGAACAGATCAGCTCCATTGATGTCTACCGCCTGCACGCGCCACACATATTCAAAAGTGTCCCGGAACAGGACAGGGGTGGGTAGCAGGTCGAAGAAGGTTTGGTTCAACGGCGTACTGTCTACATAAATAGGCGGCAGGCTATTGGCTATATCATTGGGGTTGGTACCGCGCGGATTGATCTCATACAGGAAATACCGGTAATAGGTACTGTTGCCCGAATTGATAGAGGCGGTATTGCGCGGCATCCAGGAAAAACGGATGAGTGATGAATACTGGGGTTGTATTTTGGACCCGCAGGCAGGCAGGTTCAACAGGGGAGGCTCATTTTTGGCCAGGAAATAAAAGCCATACCCGTCATTGCTTACCTGTACATCCTGCCGGTAATAGTCAAAAGCCGCGAAACCAATCTCATAAAACCCTTCGGGAAGGGCACGGTTTTGCTCATACAAGTCCCGGCTATAGCCAACAAAATCGAGGTTTTCCGATTTGAGGTAGGGTTCCAGCGTGGCCCCGGCAAATACCTGTGCTACGTTGGGCGACAAGGTGATGGCGGTGGGATTAAAGCTGGGACTGGTTTGCATGATCATCCGCCCGTTTAGTTTGACTGTAAGGCGTAACCGTACCTGGTAGGTCGTTTGTGTGGCATCCCTGTTCACCAGGATACACTGCAGCTTATCATTCCCATTCACGGCATAATCGGCCAGGTATACAGAATAGGGGGGCAATATCCTGGTGGTAGACTGTACCGGGAAAATGGTTTGCGCCTGTGCCGCAAGCGTACACAGCAGCATGACTGCTACCAACAGAAAGTTGTTTTTTACTGTCAACGGGCCGGCAACAAACGAAACGAACCGGTGAAAATGCCTGTACATACGCAAAAGGTTAAGGTTTGGGTTTTGATACCTGTTTTTATTACCTGAAATTGAACACATAGCCTACATTGACAGTCATTTCACGAACGCTCTTTTTCAGTAAACTGTTCTTAAAACGGGTTGTATAATTCAAACTGAAGGAGGCGCTATGGCCTGTAATCAGTTTCATCTTTTCTTTAACGGGCTTACCGGCCGGCGGCGTGAGGCCAGCCGTTGCCAAAGATTGCCTGGCAGCCGGTGTTGTTTTCTTGGCCGGGTCTCCTTTTTTCACGGGGGAAAATTGAAGTCCCCACCGCAGGTTCAATACATCATTATTCACGATGCCATTGTTCATGGATTTATTATAAGCAAATGCCACCGTGTTCCTGATCATCTTTTTGAACAATTCATTATTGAGGCTAAATGTGGGACCCATGAATACGGTATTGGTGCCTGCTGCGGTATTTTTATTGTAGCTGAAACCGGTAGAAAGATTGATATTCTTCTCCGTAATGGACAATGTCCAACTGAGGTTACCTGAATAGAAATCCGATAAATTTTGTTTCCCGGTTTCTGTGCTCTCATCATTGGCCCGCTGGTAGGAGGCATTGAACATAAGCCCATGGCGATAGCGGCGATTACCAAAATTATAGCCGGCCATTCCATTAAAAGTCTGGTTTACCTGGTAAAAATTGAGGGTGTCAAACGTATTCTGGTAAAAAGGATCTGCCTGTGGCCGCACGTTGGTGTAGGTGGAGAAATTGGAATAAGTGCCTGCGATGTTCCATTTTTCATTGGGGATCACATTCACATTCATATTGCCTACAAAACGTTTGGTGGTAGATGTTTTCTGTTTATCCAGGTTATCGCGCTGCACCCCTATATTCCCGGAAAAATTCACTTTACCCCTCAGCAGGCGCACGCTGGGCATGATGGTATAATTTTCCAGGTCACTGTTAAAATAATAAGCGCCCAGTGTCTGGTATTCAGGCGCCACCCTTTCATATTTAAGCTGGATAGCATAATTATTGCCGGTGTAGCCAATGCCCACATTGGCCGCGTCAAAAAAGCGGGTGGTATTGCGTGTTTTGATATACCGGGCCAGCAGGCTGTAGTTCTTGGATATCTTTTTGGCGGTGTCGCTGCGGAGATCGCCGGTGAGGCCCGAAATAGCATACTCCACATCCATAAACATACGTTTGCCGATCTTCTTTTTACCACTCAGGCCTATGACCACATTTTCCTTGGGTGTAATGTTGCCACCGGATGGAATAAAAGGGATCGAGTTAGGATCATCTTTAGCTTTGAAAAAGATAACGTCAATGGCCTGCCCGTTCGACTCATAGCCGGCCTTCACTCCAAAGCCGGTGCGTTTAAAGGAAGCCGTCGTATTGGTAGATGCGGTCCGGGCATCGGTATAGGGGATCGCTTCCTTTAAAGTTCCATACATTCCCATCAGCCGCCATTTCTTGGGTGTAAGCTCCAGGCCAAAGCCTTTGAACTGATGGCCGGCAAGGGTATAACTGGAAAAGGTCATATTGCTGGTGCCTACATGTGTTTTGATCCATTTATACTTGGGCGAAAAGCGTATGCGGTTGAAAGGCTGCGTATATCCCAGCCTGGCATTCGTATAAGAAAAGCTGAAAGGAACATCCAGTCCAAACAAGTTGATGTTGATATTGCTGTTGGCATACCAGTTGAACGGGTCGCGCCTGTTGGCAACGCCATTGGCAGTATAGCTGATGGTATTGAGGCTGAATGAACCGTTCAGCTTAATGCCTTTTTTAAAACTGAAAGCCCGCACTTTACTTTCCACGGCATCCAGGTCCTGTGCCGTGCCGGTAACGGCGCAACAAAAGCTGATCAGTATTATGGCAAAATGCTTGTTCATTGACTGGTTATGATATCCGGGATAAAGGAGTTCGTTATTGTTTAATAATTAAAAGATCCCTTGCGTCATTATCAGTCAATATCTTCAGGAAATAGGTGCCGGCCGGCAAGGTGCCGTTGTTGTTCAGGTTGATCGTTTCCATAACCTCTTTTACGGAATTCCAGTGCCGGTAATACAGCAGCGTTCCGGTAATTGTTCTCACATACACATCCAGTCGTTGCTGGCGGAATAGTTTAACCTGCAGCGAGAACTGTCCTGTATTGGGATTGGGCATTACCAGCACGGTATCAATCCCCACTATATTGGGATTGTTGTACACAATGGTAGAATCGAATGGCTTGATCTGCACATTCTTTGTCATCGGGAGGTCGCACCCGCCAAAATATGGCGTCATCTTAATGGCAAAAGAGCCGGCGCTGTTAAACCTGATGCGTGGCGAGAACTGGTTATCATCTACCACAACTGTTCCCGGGGCAAATTCCCACTTCACGGAGTCGGGTCTGGGACTGCATACTTCTTTTGCCACCACCGTATCAAAGGCATTTTGCTTGCTCGATACGAGGAAGTTGACATAGGTATTACTCATATTCCTGGTAACCACCGGTACGGTCATTGTATCGGTACAATTATTAGCGTCTTTTACCTTGACGAGGTAATTGCCCGCAGTAAGGTTGCTGAACTCAACGGAAGGCTGATAACTGGTGCCATTGTTAATAGAATAAGTATACGGCGACACACCTCCGCTGACGGCAAATGTGATCCGGCCGTCAGATGAGCCGATGCAGATCGGTCTGGCCGACACGTTGGTCTGTATTTTATAGGGTTGCGTCAATAATATGACGGAGTCTTTACGGCAGCCCAGTGAATCAGCTACCCGCACCCTATACACGCCTGCCATGAGCGAAGACACAGCAGAAGTACTGGCGCTTACGCCGGTCCAGGTGTAGGTGTACGGTGTTACTTTATTGATACCCGAAGTAACAGTTACCGCAATAGACCCGGTATTGGCATTGAAACAGGTGATATCCTGTTTGGTAACAGCCAATACAGGGCCTGTACTCTTGTAAGTAAGCAGCCTGGTGGTAACGCGTGTACAACCGTTGGCATCTTTTACGGTAACGGTGTATTGTCCCCAGGGCAGATTATTGAATACAGGACTGCTCTGGTAATTTTCCCACCAGCCACCGGTAGTACCGGTCCTTACTACCTTATACTGGTAAGGCGGGACACCACCTGATGCTGTAATGGTAATATTACCGCTGCTGTCAGTAGAGCAGATCGCATTGGTGTACGTAGTATTGGCTGTGATGACCGATGCCGGCTGGGTAAGTGTTACATTTTGGGATACAACACATCCCCGGCCATCTTTTACGTAAACAGTTTTGGCGCCGGCCCCCAGACTGTCAAATACATTGCTGGTTTGCCAGGGACCGTTGGGACTGAGCGCATATTCATAACCTGCGTAATTACCGCCATTGCCTCCTGTTGCATTCACCGTGATCCTGCCATTTAAATTGCCATAGCAGGAAACATGATAGCCATTATAATTCAGGAGGGTAATGGTGAAAGACAGGGCCGATGGCGGACTGGTAATGGTAACCGGATCAGGATGTACCAGCTCACAGCCGAGTGAATCCCTCACCTTCACCGTATAAGTACCCGGGCCAAAGGCATAAGTCTGCGGGTTGTAGGGCGTGGGCGATCCGCCGGAAGGTGTAAAGATATAGGTATAAGCGCCATAGCCGCCCGCTGCTACTGGTACAATACTGCCGGCGCCATTCAGGCATTTAATGTCGGTGACCATTACATTGGAAAGGATGAGGTCATAATCAGGTTCCCGCACAACCAATTCTCCTGAGTAGCTATTACATTGTTGCGCATCTACTGTCTTCAACCTGAATGTGCCGGCATGCAGGTTGGTAAGGGAAGCGCCACTGCCCTGGCCATTGGCCGTATAATCGAACCAGGAATCATTCAGTTTCTGCTGCCAGGTATAACTGAAGCTGCCGGTACCGCCTGTGATGGCATTTAAAGTGATCGCACCATTGTTATTGCCTTTACAAATGGCATGTTGTATAGTGAAGGTATATTGTACATCATTGGGTTGTGTTACCGTAACCGGTGTGGACCAGATCATACTATCGGTACAATTGAGGTCGGCATTCTTTACATACGCCGTATACGTCCCGGCTGGTATATTCACGAAACTTCCCGAAGCTGAAAAGAATGTTTCCAGCGAGGTGCTGTTAACAAGGTAAAAACGGTAAGCCGACTGGCCTCCTGTGGCTGTAAACTGCAACTGGCCATTACCGGCTCCATAGCATGTAATGGGCGTATTACTTACCAGTGATAGGGCAAGCGGCGTCACATTATTAATATCGAAACTGTATTGGTAACCTGCACAGCCTGTACGTTCCGCATCAAGGATACTTAATACATAATTACCGGCTATCAGTTGTGGTACTTCCCATACCGTATCGCGGGTGTCATTGTGCGATGCTATGGTGACGCCATAACTGGTAAGTAAATAATTATATACACCTCCTCCGCGACGGGCTGTTACGGACAGTTTTCCATTGATGGGCGATACACAGGTAGGCTGGCTCACGATTGGTGTAGCATCTACCCTGGTGGGCTCGCCGATCACAATTAGTTCTGCAGATGACTGGTTACAGAAATCTGTCACTTTTACCTGGTAGTTGCCGGGAGCCAGTGAAGTGAACTGACCGGTATAGTTGATCGAAGTAGCGGAGGTAAGGGTATTGGTTATTGAATAAGTGAGGGATGACCGGTTACCTCCCGTACTGGAAAGGTTTACATAGCCGTCCTGTGCACCAAAGCAGGATACCGTTCGGCTATAGGCATCTACCCCCAGTTTAACCGGCGGGAAAGAGTCAATTTTTATGTTCTGGTAAGCATAACAGGCGCCATAACCCCCGCCCGGGTTAGCCACTATGAGGGTGTACTCACCGGCAGGCAGGTTGGTCAGGTTGAGCGAAGTGCCGCTGAAGTTGCCCGATCTGACGCTAAAGCCAATACAGTTTTGATTGGCAGGATCGCAGTACGTGGAAACGTTGTCAAAACCCGCATTAAGTATATAGGAATAAGCTCCAACGCCAGCTATGTTGGCCAGGGAGATGGAACCCGTAGCGCTGCCGGGACAGGAGGGCAGGGATAAAGGGACTTCCGGCAGGGAAGGCGGCGGCCCCGCAACGCTTATTGACATAACATCCGACCAATACGATTCTACCTCATTGTAGGCTTTTACCCGGAAGTAAACGGTTTTTGTAGTGCCGTCATGTACGTTCTGGAAAACGTCGGCCATTGGATTGAATACAATGGAATCTGCATAGGGCGAATTATACGGCAGCGTATTGGTAAGCGGATGCCAGGTGCCATGGATAATAACAGGTGGGAGGTTACAACAGTTGGAAGACTCCCATACCCATATTAATCCCCAGTTGCCCCATTGGTCATAACCATAAGTTTCTATCCAGCGGCCGCAGCCCATCATGGGGTCGGGTGGGCCGCAATACTCGGGGTTGGGCTCCGTCCAGAATTCATTTGAAACAAGGTATTCCCATTTGTATTTGATGCCGGCCTGGTTGAAGTTGTTGTTCTTCGTCTTTAACGTTAATAGCTGGTTGGGACAAATGTTTAACCCAAGCTGATCGGCATTCTTTAATACCGGCATATCCGGGCGCAGAATGGAATAACGTACCTGGAGGTCAACCCAGGAGGTAGGACCATTATAATTGTTCATTCTCGGCAAAGCAGTGAATACGCCTGGCTGAATATTGGTGAAGTCGAAAGTAAAGACCTGTTCCATATCCCACAGGTCGGGATGCTTGAAGGAAACGTCGCTGGTGCCCTGTGAGGTACAGTTGTCGCTTCCGTCTTTGCGTTCATGGTGAGTGCCCAGCCTGATCCTGAACTGGCGGGGAGCGTTAACGTCAACTAAAAATGTATACAAGGTATAGTTCGGATATACTACCGAGTTGGCATTGGAAGTAAGGCAGGAATACAGTAGGTTATACCACTGATCGCTGCCATAATAACTTTCCCGGAACAGCCGGTAACGGGCGCCATTACTGTTGCCATCCCAATAGTTGTTGCCATAGGCCACCACCTTCAGTTCAATCTGATAGGAGGTTTGCGACCAGGCCTGGCCGGACAGAAATAAGATACATAACAGGATGGCTGTAGTATAAAGGTTCTTTGACCGGAGGCTGGCTGGCCTGATAGTACTAAACATAAGACGGGTTTGTTTGGGGGTTAAAGCATTGCATGGCAATGCCACCTGAAACGCAATCAGTCGTCACCAGGAGCGGATTAATGTACAGGACACCAGGCAGCTTACTCCCTGAAAGGCAGGGAATGGCTGGCCGGCGTAAACTATGCGCAGGTATACGGGGAAGCTTTCTGTAGCAGGGAAGCTGTAGAATTAAGCAGCAGAGCAGGTTTCCTTAATGAAGCAATGTTTAAGTGGTCGTGTTAACCAAAAAGCCCGGGAGAGTGATTGTTCTCAATATTTCTGGTGGAGATGGGCGGGGCAACCCATTGTAGTTGCGGTGACTTCAATCGAATAAGGTGCATGAATGTTAGTTTTAGGCTGTAACAATGAATCTGTACTAAAAATAATACAATAAAATTATCATGCACAAAAAAAATTATCCACATACCGGCAACGGCCCCGGGTACACGTTCCCCGCATATATATAAATAGCGGTTAGTCAACTTATTTACCATAGAAAAGGGCCTCCGGAGAGGCCCCGTCATCATACTCCAAACTGGGTTAGTGGTGGTCTGTTTGTGGGTGCCTGCTTAAAACTTATAAGCAAAGCTCACCACAAAATTCCTTTTCTTTTGGGGATTCACAGACCAATACCCGATATAGTATTCCTCATTATTGAGGTTATTTACATTGCAGGCGATCCTGAAACGTGATGCATTATAAGATACAGCGGCGTTCAGCAATGTATAGGCCGGGAGGTAAAAATCACCGGTCGCGGTATTGTCAATCACCTTGTACTCGCTGCCATAATTGCCGCCAAAACCAATAGCGAAGTCTTTCAGCGCTCCTTTGGCAAATTTGTAGTTGGCCCAAAGATTAACCAGGTTGCCGGGGCCCTGGCCTCCGGGATTTCTGCCTGGCTCAGCATAAAAGTCGTCTTTATCTCCTTTCACTATTTTAATATCATTATAGCTATACCCGGCAATCAGGCTCAGGCCGGCAAGGGGATATGCTTTTACATCCACCTCAAAACCCTTGCTTCTTACTTTACCCTTTTGCAGGTAATTGTAAAAATTATTGGGGTCGCCCGATACCCGGTCAGTCACCTTAATATCATAAATAGAAAGGGTAGCGCTTAGTTTATTCTGCAATAAATTCGCCTTAACACCATATTCGAGCTGATCCGCATGCTCTGGCTTGAATGATTTAAAACGGGTATTGCTGCCATCAGGGTCCGATACCTGGCGGGGCGCCACATTAATAAACGCATTCATGTAATTGGCAAACAGGGATACCTTATCCACAATGGGCTGGTACACGACGCCAAACTTGGGCGACAATGCCCATTGATCATAGTTATCATCAGGCGTACTTTTCTCACCTTTTGAATCAAAATAGTCGGCCCTTAAGCTAAACATCGCCATCAATCCGGGCGTAATATTCAACACATCCGAAACATAGGCGCCAAAAGAACTATTGGTTACATTGCTGTTGCTCACACCAGTGCCGGCCATCATATTGTCAACAGAGTTTTTCGTCATATACACCGGGGCCATCGTATCGCCGGAGAATGGGTCTACATAGTTCACATCGCCCTGGGGCGTTACATTCCTGGCCCATCCCCATCCCGAGCCATTGTCAATCACATTCCGGTTAAAATAATCCAGTCCCACCAGCAGCCGGTTCCTTAAACCGCCGATCCTGAAATCGCCGTTAAAGTTCTGCTGAATGCTGGTCGTATTCGTTGTTTGCTGCTCCTTGTGGAAATACTGGCTGAACCAGTTATCACCGGCAACATCATCCCATATATACGTATAGTATCCGTCGCCCTTTACGGTACCCCTGGCAACAACAGTTTGTGAAGTCCATTGCGGAGATAACTTGTATACGATCTGTCCCTGGAAAGTATACCGGGGATTTTTGATCGTGATATCATTGCTGGTAAAGGAGAGGCTGTTATTGAGCTTCAGCTCATCAATCGACTTAAAGTCGAGGGGAGAGGACCTGTCAGAATTGAAAAACACAGGTGGTACGGCCCTTTCTTCTTCCAGGATCTCTGCCATGAAATGAAAGGAAAGCTTGTCATTCACTT
The DNA here is from genome assembly GCF_011759375.1 of Paraflavitalea devenefica. Taxonomy (NCBI): domain Bacteria; kingdom Pseudomonadati; phylum Bacteroidota; class Chitinophagia; order Chitinophagales; family Chitinophagaceae; genus Paraflavitalea; species Paraflavitalea devenefica. The sequence continues at coordinate 402,871 of NZ_JAARML010000005.1, forward strand.
CATACACCAGGGAAGGAGCCAGGAAAAAAGCCTTCCTGAAACCGGCATCCTGGAAACTGTTTTCTGAATGATAAGAGGCGTTGATGCGCATGGCGATCCTTTCCGTTTTGCTCAAAGGCGTATTAATATCGGCAGTGACTCTGTTGAGGCCAAAGCTCCCAAAATTATAGGCGATCTCACCACCGGTTTTAAAGTAAGGTCTTTTGGTGATCGTATTGATATAGCCGCCATAGCTATAGAAGCCGCCGCCAAACAGCGTGCTGGAAGGGCCTTTGATCACTTCGATCTCTTCTACATTGGCCATGTCTAAATTGCCGCTCACAATGCCGGGTAATCCATTGTATAGGAGAGGCTGGGCATCAAAACCCCTTAATGCGAAATAAGAAGCCCCGTCGCCGGTCCTGCCGGTAGATTCCCAGGTCCGCGTAATGCCGGGCACATTGCGCATGGCATCGTCATAACTGGTAATGGCTTGTTGCTTGAGTATTTCTGAAGAAACTGTATTGTATACCTGGGGGTTCTCCAGGTTTTTCAGGGGCATTTTGGCCACGCCCCGGTTTTCCCTGTTTAAGTTTTTGGAAGATACCACCACCTCTTCCAGTTGGGTGGCATTCTCTTTCAGCACAAAATCGGCTACAGTCGTCTGACCTGCTGTAACCGTCACTTCTTTTTCCGCTGCAGCAATGGAAACAGCAAAAGTGGTGAGCTTCCAGTTGCCTGGTTTTACATTCACGATCACATATTCACCTTTTTCATCACTTATACCCGACAAGGAGGAGCGTTCTATATGAACACTAACATAAGCGGCAGGTTTGCCATCGCTGGTAGTGATTGTTCCTTTGATCGTTCCGTTGTTTCCTTTGGGATTTTGCGCCATCACAGTGCCCGTAAGTATGCATATCCCGAGCACTATAAGCAGTCTTGTCATTGTTAACATGGTTGTATAGCTGTATTTGGCTGCAAAAGTGTTGAAGCACAGGAACTAACGGTATCGCGATCGGGAAATTTTGGTGCCGGAAAGGAAAAATCTTACAGTAAAACGGTCATATATCACGCCCAATCAGCCTTTCATCACATAATTCTTTTCCCTACGAAGAAATTCGTTATTCTTATGTTGCCAATTTGCTATCACCCTCAGCCAAGCGAAAGCCATGAAAAAGTCTTTACTACCTGCTATTTTGACGGCAGTCCTGTTTGTGCTGCCCGGATATATGTTTTCCCAAACTACCATGAAGCTATCGGGAACGGTTGCTGACAGCAGCAAGCCCCTTGCCCTGGTAACAGTGCGCCTCTTTAAAAAACCCAACCAGCCCCCCTTACAAACAACTTTATCAAAGGACAACGGCAGCTTTCAATTCAATAAACCGGACACGGGAAATTATATACTGACCTTCACGCATACCGGCTTTGCGCCAAAACAATTGGCTATTACGGTCGCGCCACAGGCGGGGGATATGCAGATAGGACCTGTACAGTTATCAAGGGCAACAGGCATGCTGAAAGAAGTGGTGGTCAATGCACAAAGACCAATGGTGGAGCAGTCGGACGATAAAATTGTTTTTAATGTGGAAGATGACCCCACCAACAAAACAGAAACGGCCATAGACATCCTGCGGAAGACACCATTTATCACGGTAGATGGTGAGGATAATATAAGGGTGAACGGGAAATCCAACTTCAAGGTATTGCTCAACGGCAGGGAAACCTCCATGTTCGCCAGGAACGTCAAAGAGGCATTAAGGGGATTTCCCGGGGCCATGATCTCAAAGATTGAGGTGATAACGACACCTTCCGCCAAATACGACGGCGAAGGGATAGGAGGGTTGATCAACATCATCACGAAGAAAAAAGTGGCCGGTTATAATGGTACGCTTTCTTCTTTTTCAAGGACCAGTGATAAGCTGAATAATTTCTCCGTGAACGGGAATGCCAAATTGGGCCGCATCGGTCTCAGCGTTTTCCTGAATTCCGGTTTTTCAGATCCTGTATTGCAACACAATACCAATACAACGATCCCTTCCACGCAAACCATCTATACCAAAAGAACACTGGACGGCGATCAATACACCAGCTCGAGGTGGAGTTTTGGTAATGCAGAATTAAGCTGGGAACTAGACAGCCTCAACACCATTAGTTTATATACGAATATTGACAGTTGGTCCAACAAAACAGAGAGTGATCAAACGATCACGACTGAGTTTTCAGGAACTCCATCAACCACCAGTTATTACAGCCTCAATAACAAAGCGAAAAACCCGGGTATAAACGTTGGAAGCGATTACATAAAGAAATTTAAAAGAAATAAAGAGCGGGAATTCAGCCTGCGGTTTTTAGGCGAGTTTGGCAAAAGTGATGCGGAATTGAACAGTTTCCAGGATAACCCCGGCACAGACCGCTACCTAATCAACAACAGCTATGCTACCAACAATCAATACACTATCCAGGCCGATAACAGCATTCCGGTAAAGAAGAACGGCAAGTTGGAAGGGGGCGTAAAAGCCATTTTGCGCCGCGCCAGCTCCGACTTCCAAAGTCTTATCAAATATGGTGCAACGGACGATTACAAAACGAATACTTCCAATACAGATTATTTTAAATATGCCCAGGATGTGATCAGCCTTTACAGCATGTATAGCCTGCGGTTAAAGAAGATAAATTTCCGCTTTGGTGCCCGTGTTGAATATACGAACGTACAGGGCGACTTTATCTCCTCGAAAACACAGGTCAAAAATGATTATTTTACTTTACTGCCCAACATTCAGTTCACCAACCGCATCAGCCAGGTAACCACCCTGGTGTTTACCTATACAAAAAGGCTGCAACGGCCTTATATCTGGGACCTCAATCCGTTTGTGTACAACAACGACTCCCTGAATATTTCCTATGGCAATCCGGATTTAGGTCCGCAAACGGCTCATGCCCTTTCTGCACAATTGCGGTATGGCAAGGGGAACACCTTTGCGGGGATCAATATTGAAGGAAGCTATAGCGACAACAAGATCCTGCAGTATTCCTCTTTTGATCCGCAAACAGGGATTACCAAAACCACCAGCCTCAACATCGGGAAGGAATTTCAGTCTAGCCTGAACCTCAATTTCAGCACAAAGATCACTCTCAAATGGAACCTTTTTGTGAATGGTTCACTCCGTTACAGCACGGTGAAAAATAACTCCGATGCTTCACAGTCCAACAGTGGTTTTGGCTGTAATTTCAACCTGAATACGAGTTACCGGTTCACGGATAAATTCACGGTGAGCAGTTACCTTGGTTTATGGCAGGAGCCCCGGACCATTCAAACCACTTATCCTTTCAACACCTGGCACAATGTGGCGCTCAATTACAAAGTATTTAAGAACAAGATCAACATTTCTTTACGAGCGGTGAACTATACCGAAAAAACGCATGATTTCAAGAACATCACCAAAGACAAGAACTTCTACAATACCAATATCACCCGTCAGATCAGGCGCGGAGGCGTGCTGGCGCTTACCTGGAACTTTGGCAAGCTCACTGAAAATGTATCGAAAAAGAAAGGGGTAAGCAATGATGATATCCTTACCAAACCTGCAGCACCGGCCGGTAATTAAGCTTTGCGCAGGTCTTGGTGGGAAAAACCCTGATTATGAAACTGAGCCACTATCCGATTTGGACATTCTACGGATTTTCTACAACTTTAAGGAACTTCTAACATTTAGCCATGTAATCATCTATATGTTAAAGCGTTACAGTTTTTTATTGAAAATAAATTTTTAGCATTCTGCTGAGTAGTGGATTGATTTCCCATCATTCTTCTGCGGGGAAAATGGTATATTTAACCAACAAAATTTGTGGCTTGTTTAATTATTACGAAAGGGTAAAATCCCGGCCGGAAATTTTTAGCCAGCTTGCCTGCAGGGACCTCCTGTTTGTTCATTATAAATGCCCAATGGAAGTGAATATACAGGACATGTGGTCACAGAATAATTATATCCAGTATATACTAAGCGGCAAAAAAGCATATCACACTCCCGGCCACTCATGGCTGATGAAAGCCGGCGAGGCTTTTTTTGTAAAGAAAGGTGCCTGCGTCATTGAGAAGTTTTTTGATGAGCCACTCTGCATCATGACCTTCTTTATTCCCGATTCCTACCTGCAGTCCTTTATGCGAGAGAATACTTTATTAAAATCAGCTTCTCCTTTGACGAAGCCGAAGAATGAATTGCTGATTCCGCTGCGTGTGAACAACATCATGACCGCTTATTTTGATTCGCTCATCCCTTATTTCTATTCGGAAACAAAACCATCAGAAGATTTACTGGAATTAAAATTCCGGGAACTGCTGCTGAACGTTCTTGACAATCCTGAAAACATTGATCTGAAAAATTACCTGCTGCATCTTCTTTCGCCGCAACACGATCCGTTTCAGCAGGTGATGGAAGCCAACTGTCTTTATAATCTTTCCCTTCCCGATTATGCCAAAATGCTGAACCTTAGTTTATCATCCTTCAAGCGGCATTTTATTTCTGTGCATAAAACCACACCCGGTCACTGGCTGCAGGAGCAAAAACTGAATCATGCCTACAAACTTCTTGTCAGCACAGGTAAACCGATAACCGATATTTCTTTTGAAAGTGGTTTTGAAAACAGTACTCACTTTAGTCATCTTTTTAAAAAACGGTTTGGTCTTTCGCCGCTAAAATACCGGAAGCAAAACGAAGTCTCCCCGATTTCCTGAAATTGAACTTTTTTGACAGCTAATTGAGCTTAATAAACATGCCTTAAAATAAGGATGGATTTAATTTTATGGCAGCCTATTCACTTCTAAAACATATACTATGCAAAACGAGACAGCTATTCAGGAATTCAGTACTGCCTTGAGAGGCTCACTCGTTCAGCCACAGGACAAAGAATACGACGAGGTACGCAAGGTATACAACGGAATGATTGACAAACGGCCCCGTATGATTGCCCGTTGTGCGGACGTGGCAGACGTCATTGCCTGTGTGAACTTCGGCAGGGAAAATAATTTATGCGTAGCCATTCGCGGTGGCGGCCACAACGCAGGTGGGTTGGGTATTTGGGATGATGCGCTGGTCATTGACCTCTCGCTCATGAAAGGCATTCATATTGACGTTGTAGAAAAAACGGTCTTGGTTCAGGGCGGCTGCCTGATAAAAGAAGTAGATCACGCTACACACGCTGTGGGCATGGCCGTGCCTACCGGCATCATCGGAACTACGGGCATAGCCGGTATTACTTTGGGTGGCGGTTCGGGGTATTTAACCCGTCAATATGGCCTCACCATTGATAATCTTTTGGAAGTCCACGTTGTATTGGCCGACGGCCGTTATGTAAAGGCTTCCGCAAAAGAAAATAAAGACCTCTTTTGGGCACTACGCGGTGGCGGCGGTAATTTCGGAGTGGTGGTTTCCTTCGTATTTAAGCTGCACCCGGTGCATACCGTATATGCCGGGCCTATGTTTTGGGATATTGAGGATACCGTTGAAATGATGAAGTGGTACCGTGAATACATTGTTGATGCTCCAGAAGAAATGTATGGCTTTTTTGCTACGCTTACCGTGCCCCCTGTGGCTCCTTTCCCGGAAGAATTGCAAATGAAAAAAATGTGCGGCGTCATATGGTGTTATACAGGGCCTCTAGAAAAAGCCGAAAAGGCTTTTCAACCCATACGCAGTTTTAAAAAACCCCTATTGGATTGGGTAGGACCTAAGCCTTTTCCTGCCTTGCAAAGTATGTTCGACGCCTTGTATCCTAAGGGAATGCAATGGTACTGGAAGGGCGATTTTGTAAACGAACTGAGTAATAAAGCAATTGAACTTCATTACAAATACGCAAAGGAACTGCCCACCTGGCGATCTACCATGCATTTGTTTCCCATAAATAGGGCGGCAGCGAAGGTGGGTAAAAAAGATACGGCATGGAATTACCGTGAAGCCAATTGGTCCGAAGTGATTGTAGGCGTTGATCCGGACCCGGCCAACAAAGATTTAATCACTAAATGGGCCAGAGATTATTGGGAGGATCTGCATCCTTATTCCGCCGGAGGCGCTTACGTCAACTTCATGATGGAAGAGGGTGACGAACGGATAAAAGCTGCGTACGGGGATAATTACGAACGGCTGGTGGAGATCAAGAACAAATATGATCCGCATAACTTTTTCCTGGTGAATCAGAATATCAAGCCTTCGGTAAAAGAACATGCCCGGCTTTAAGATTTATATAAGTTCGAATCCAGCAGAGAGGATTATGTAATAAACTCAGATTTTAAAAGGAATCTATTTTTTTAATGGATAGGGGTAAACCGAACTTTGATGATCATATACTAAATAACACTATTAAAAGCAGGATGTGGAACTGATTGAACAGGAGCTTATTGATTTATTGAAGAAAGGAGATGCTGATGCATTTGAAAAAGTTTTTAAAACTTATTTTAAGAACCTTCATGCGTATGCTTTATACATTTTAAAAAACTCTGAGTCTGCCAGAGAAGTTATACAACAAGTTTTTTATAAAATTTGGGAGAAAAGGGTAAGTCTGAATATTCACACGTCAATGAAGGCTTATTTATACAAATCTGTTTATAATGAATGTATGCTTCAACTCAAAAAGAAAAAAAACAAAGAAGCCTACCTCTCATATATTCTGAAACAGGATGCCAATAAACTGGCACAGGGGGCTTCGGAAAAAATTGAAACAACTGATTTAGAAATAAGATTACAAAAGGCTCTGAATGAATTACCGGAACAATGTCGTACCATATTTCAGTTAAATCGTTTCGAGGGATTAAAATACCATGAAATTGCTTCGCAAATGAGCTTATCGCTTAAGACAATCGAAAATCAGATGGGAAAAGCGTTGAAGCGGTTACGTATAGCACTTGCTGAATTTCTTCCACTGATCATTTATTTATTATGGCAGGTTTAAAAAAATATTATCAGAAAGGTATTCCGGATTCATTACTTGCAAAGTATGTAGTGAACGAGACGACAAGCATTGAGTCCAGTAGGATTGAAAAATGGATAACTGCTAATGAAAAAAACCGTCACTATATGGAGGGGCTTATTATGATAATAGAAAATTGCCGGCAGCCACAACAAATAACACCCGAAATTGAACAGGCAGCCTGGGAGGGATTTTGGCAAAGCACGCAAAACCCCCGGACGAGAGCAATACCTGCTCGTTCGGTTTATCGACTTGGCAGGTGGGCTAGGGCGGCAGCCATCCTGATATTGATTGTGGGGTTGGCTGTAGGTTTATATACAATAAACCGTCATCAGCCGCCGCCTATTGTTATGAGAGAAATTCATGGTGACGGGATACATGCCGATACTTTACCCGATGGCTCCCAGGTATTGCTGGATAACCATTCAAAGCTGTTTTATCCTTCCATTTTTGCAGACAGCCAGAGAAATGTTGAACTCGAAGGAACCTGTTTTTTTTCTGTGACTCACGATACGCATAAACCGTTCCGCATTAAAGTAGAAGATATTCTTGTGACTGTTGTAGGAACATCGTTTACTATTCAGAGCGATTCAGGTAAAACGGAGATCCAGGTTTATACCGGGATTGTTGAAGTGACCCGGCATGCCCATTCTTTAAGGCTTTATAAGGGCGAAAAACTTAGCGTACTGGTAACTGACACCACACTGGCAAAAGTATCTCCCGATACAAGCCAGCCAGTAAACCGCCCGTCGGTTACCCGGCAAAATGCCGCAAGGAAAGATGCTAAAATTTCACCTGATGAACTGGAGGAGCAAAAGAAAATAGCGAAAAATATCATCAGCGATATTATTAGCCAGCGTATTGTTCCCGGAAAAGACAGCATTGAATGGTTTGGGCTTACGGATAAGGAGTTCATCATAAACGGGGTCAAACAAACAGAAAAGACTCATCAGGAATTCAGAAAAAAGTACCCTGTAAAACCTGACTATGGTTTTTATTTCGGGCCAGTACAAATGACGGGTAAAGGAGCTTTTATAACCAGAGAAGATATAAAACTGTAAAAATCATGAATTACAAAACACGGGTAATTAATTGTACAATAACCTTCTGTGTTCTTGCTTTCTGCAGCATACAGGTAGTGGCACAAAACATTACGGCAAGGATCGATAGTTTTTTTTTAGCTACTGGTAACGATGAAAACATAAATGGGAATGTTTTGATTGCTGAGAAAGGAAAACTCATCTATCAGCGTTCATTTGGGTTTGCTGATTTTGAAAAAACAAAACGGAACAAGCAAAACTCGTCATTTAATATAGCATCGGTTACAAAAACGTTTACTGCTACTGCAATTTTACAATTAAGGGAAAAGGGAGAACTGCAATTAGATGAGTTCTTTATTAAATATTTTCCCGACTTCCCATATCCTGCGGTTACCATACGAAATTTATTATCGCATACTTCCGGTTTAGCCGACCTGGAAATCTTTTTTGAACCTTTAAATAAAGAACCGGGGAGGATATTTACAAATGCCGATGTTATCCCCTGCTTAAAGCTTTACAATAAGCCATTGAAATTCCAACCGGGAGATGACTGGAATTATTGCAACACGAATTATGAATTGCTGGCCTTACTGGTTGAGAAAATCGGCCAACAGTCTTTTGCTTCCTATTTACAGCAACATATTTTTCTTCCGGCAGGTATGATAAATACTTATATCGAAACAGAAAAAATTAATAGAGAGGATACAATGTCAGTTAAGTGTTATATGCCGGGGAAGTTGTATCAATCAACATACATGCCTGTTGACTCTGTCGCCTCTCCAATGATTCATTATATTCTGGATAATTTTTCCGGATTACAGGGGCAGGGCATGATTGTAAGTACATTGCCTGATTTGTTGAAATATGACAACGCACTTTATACCGGGAAGCTGCTCTCTAACACATCCCTGAAGGAAGCTTTTACTCCTGTAACGCTCAATAAGGAGAAAGACTATAATGCAAGCCTCAGTAGCCGCCTTGGCAAAGCATATTATGGCCTGGGTTGGGAAATTTATGCAGATAGTTCAATGGGGAAAGTGGTTTCACATGGCGGCAGTTATCCTGGTATTATGACCCTTTTTCTACGGAATGTCAGCAAAAAGCAAACTATTATTCTTTTTGACAACACAAACTGGACTGGTATCTTTTTTATGGGACACATGGCGCTTAGAATGTTAAACGAAATGCCTGTAATCAACCTATTGCCTAAGAAGTCAATTGCCAGGGTATATGGGCTATCTTTAATGGAAAATGGGTCGGAGACTGCGATCAATTCACTGCTTGAACTAAGAACTGATACCATACATTATACTGTAAGTGAAAAGGAATTTAATACGCTTGGCTACCAGTTTCTCATGGATGGATACATTCAGAAAGCTGTGGAAACATTTCGATTAAATAGCTTACTATTTCCCGCCAGCTTCAATGTGTATGATAGTTATGCAGATGCCCTTGTAAAAAATAACCAAAAAGATGCCGCTATTGTAATGTATAGGAAATCACTTTCCCTAAACCCGGGCTATGAGGAGGCAAAAAATAAACTCAATAAATTACTTGAAAATAAATAAAGTAAATTCAGGGAAACTGACAAGTGAAATCAAAACCGGGGAAAGCACCTATTTTACTACCTTCTTCACTTCGTTGATCGTTTCACCCTTTAGCTCCAGGAAATAAACACCTTTCGCCAGCTTACTCATATCAAGCGATAGAGACGTAGCGCCGGCGCCAGGATTCCATTGCTGTTGAATGAGCGTTTTTCCAACATTGTCGAAAACCCGTGCCTGCAGCTTTTCCGGTCTATTCAGGGAAATCGTGAGGTTGAGTTCATCAACAACAGGATTCGGGTAAAGCAATACCACAGGCTGGCTGTTTGTTAATGATAGCGGCACAATTTTCGAATAGGTAAAACGGCCATCGACATCTATTTGCTTTAGGCGATAGTATAGTTTCGACACGCCGGTCAAATTAACCTGGCGATCTGTATACGTATAGGAATGAATGCCGGAACTGTTTGCTGCCGCTACGCTTCCAACTGGCGAATAGTTTCTACCGTCGGGGCTTCGTTCGACCTCGAATGATTGCGTATTCTGCTCGCCGGTAGTCTTCCAATGAAGCAAGGCATCATCCTGTACGAGGCGGCCGCTAAATTCCAACAAGGTCAATGGCAGGGCAACGGCAAGGTTGGCGACCCACAATTCCCTTCCATGGGTTTCATCAGACATGACCGCGAATAGCTTCCCATTTGCCTCGGCAAAAGAAACCGGATTGCTTCCCCCATTGGCTACCACATCCTGTATCATCCCTGTTCCCGCCACCGTACCGTCGCTGCGCCAGGGTTCCGGACCTGCCGTTCCGGTAATACCAGCAAAGAAGAGGCGTCCCTGTATACCATATAAACTGTTCGGCCCGCCATTACCATCCGGCGAAACATTTTTCACCATCGAAATGCCCGTGACGGCATCATGCTTCCATAGCGCCCGCCCATTGGTGCCATTATCGGCCGTAAAATAGATGGTATTGTTGATCTTGAGAAAGTCTTCAGGATTACTGCTGGCTGTCCCGGGATTAATATCTTCAATGATGCCATTGTTATAAGAAACGATCGTACGGAATTCAAATCCCTGAGAGGGATGATAACCTACATAGAAGGGAAAACCTACCAGTTCGGTTATATAACGGGGATCGCCTGAGCAGGTACCCGGGCATAGATCTACTTGCATGCTGGTGCCTGCCGCTGTGCCGTCGCTCGCCCAAAGTTCCTTGCCTGCAGTGGCGGTAGTTGCGTTAAAATAAAGCCGGTTATTGACGTTGGCAAAATTCGTGGGAAAACTGCTTCCCCCGGGATAAATATCTTTTACCATCACCGTTCCAGCGGTGGTGCCATTGCTTTTCCATAGCTCTGTTCCGTTTGCGTCATCGGCGGAAAAATACAAAGTATTATTCACGACGATCAGACCTATCGGTGATCCGTTATTGGCGCCAGGATTAATTTCCTTTACCATCGTAGTGCCGGCAGCAGTGCCGTCGCTCTTCCACAACTCTATACCACTGGAAGCAATACCATTGGAGGCGCTGAAATAGATGGAACTGCCCATAGCTGTTATATAGGCGGGAGATGAGCTTTGTGAACCAGGGCATACATCTTTTATCATTACTGTACCGGCTGCCGTGCCATCGCTTTTCCATATTTCCTGTCCATTCACACCGTCGCTTGCATTGAAATACAGAAAGCCGTTCAAAATGACAATCGACTGAAGGGTGCTCCCACTTGATCCGGGGTTGATATCCTTCACCATCGTGGTGCCTGCCGCTGAACCATCAGTTTTCCACAACTCCGCGCCATGTATACCATCGTTGCCAACAAAATAAATGATGCCGTTCAAATTATGCATACTTACTGAAGATACGAGCCCGTTCCCGCTGGCAATTGGACTGATGTCTTTTACCATTACTGTACCTGCATCCGTGCCGTTACTCTTCCAGAGCTCGGGACCATTGACGCCATTGTCGCCGGCAAACAATAACAGGTTATTTAAAGATCCGAGGTTTTCATTTCCCACAGAGACACCATTGCCACTGCCCGGATAACAGTCTTTAACCATCACTGTGCCTGTAGCAGTTCCGTCGCTTTTCCAAAGCTCCCAGCCTGCTGCGGTGGTTGCACTAAAATACAGTGTGCCATTTATGTTGATAAGATTTCTGGGAAAACTACCAACGATGCCCACGACAATATCCTTTACCAATTGGGTCCCCGCACTGGTCCCATCACTTCGCCAAAGTTCAAGACCGTTCACACCATTGTCTGCGTAGAAATACAATATATTATTGACTACGGTTAGCGCACCTAAATAACTATAGTCGGGGCCGGGGCGAATGTCTTTCACTAAAACCGTTCCTGCCTCAGTGCCATCACTTTTCCAAAGCTCTTTTCCATTTGTCGCATCGCTCCCTGCAAAGAACAACGTACCATTTACGTTCACGAGATCTATGGTTTCGGCATAACCGAAATCACGTATCATCATCGTTCCAAAATATGTGCCGTCCGTTTTCCATAAAGATTTGCCGTATAAAAAATCATTTGATATGAAATATACTATGTCATTTATATTGGTCAGACTGGATGGATTACTTCCGGGATCATGCGCATTGTCTCTTACTATTACAGTGCCGGCAGCGGTGCCGTCGCTTTTCCAAAGCTCAGCCCCATAACCTGTACTACTAGCGCTGAAATACAGCGTTCCATTAACATTTGTTAAATCATGAGGCGTACTGTTCGTCGCTCCCGGATAGATATCTTTTACCATCACGGTTCCAGCCGCCGTGCCATCACTCTTCCATAATTCATAACCGTTCGTTCCATTCGATGAAGTGAAAAAGATAGTACCATTTACATTCGTCATCCAGCCAGTTCCGGCGTCATTTGACCCCGGAAAGATATCCTTTACCATCACAGTGCCGGCAGCCGTACCATCGCTCTTCCACAATTCCATTCCGTGTATACCGTCGCTCGCCTGGAAAAACAATACCCCATTCCTATTGGTGAAAAACCTGGGCTCGCTCGAGGAAGGCCCCTGGAAAATATCCTTTACCAACACGGTGCCGGCTGTTGTGCCATCCGTTTTCCAAAGCTCATACCCTGTTGTTTTTGTAGATGCCGCAAAATAAGCGATGCCATTTATTTCGAGCATATCTCTGGGCTCCGAGCCTAATAAGTAACTTTCTGGTTTAACCTCGTTAATATCTTTTAATAATGAAAATACCTGTGCATAGCTTTTTTGTTCCGTTACGATAAAGAAAAAAACAAATAACAACAAGGCTGACTTTCTCATGTGAGACAGTTTTTAATGAATAAAAAAGGGGTTAGGCCATTAAGGACAGGATTCATTCATTCAGGTAATGACAATAGGATGTTGATTCGGACTGGCGCCGGCCAGCAACGATTATATTGAGGGGGGTAACCCCTACGGTATTTCGGGAAACAGCTTATTTACTTCTCCCGCAGCCTCACCATTACAGACTATTTATAGAGAAACCCGATAGGAATTCAAAAGCATACACTTTTTTTTCTTATTGCAGGCCCTTAGGTGGTAACTCAAATTTAACCAATGGGGCGGCTTTTAGGGGCTGCCCTTTTTAACCCCTTTTTTGACTTGTTTTAACCGAACAATCGTGCAAAGTTATAATAGCAAAAATCATCTGACAATCACCATAAAGGATGAGTGCAAATCGATGTATTGTAGATTCCGCCCCCATTGTGACCCCAGCCCGGCTGCCTGATTCCGGCACAATCTGCCCCCTCTACATGTAGATTTGGCTCTTGACATTCCGGCATATGCCCCCCCTTTTGAGTGTTTGAAGAGCTGGTAACGAGATCGTTTTATTGCTGCATTTGTACACTTGCCACCTTACACTTCAGAATAAGGATGGCAGCAAAACCTTCAGCAGGTACTCTGTGAATCTTTGTATCCACGGAAATTTGTATAATTTGCAAATCCGCAGCAAATTAATACCCCATGAGTTTTATCAACGTAGACCGGATCCTTTCGAAGACAGGAATTGACACCCCAATACTCACCCGCTGGATCCTGCCTTTATTGTGTGGTTTACTGTTTGTGTATTACCTCGTTGTTAGCCTTATCAGCCAGGGCTATTATCAGCATGACGAGGTGACCCACCTGATACAGATACAGAGATTCTGGCATTCGCCTTTGTTATATCTTACCGATCCCTGGAGCAGGGGAGGGTATAAGGTGCTGTATGCTATTCCCACTTTATTTGGGTATTATGCCGTAATAACGACCAACATTTTATTTACAGTGGGAGCCGCGTGGAACTCGTACCGCATCGCCCGTGTATATGAATTAAAATATGCCTGGCTGGCGATCCTGCTTACCGGATTGCAACCTTTTGTGATCAACCTGTCGTTCCGTTGTTATGCCGAAGTACCCGCCATGTTCTTTATCACCCTGCTGGTGTATCTATACCTGAAAAAACGATGGGTATGGGTGGCGATAGTGGCCTCTTACTTATTTACCATTCGGGCCGAGCTGGTTGTTTTTGCGCTGTTGATGGGCGGCTATTTTGTGATTCAGAAAAAATGGATCCCGTTCCTGTGCCTGGGTATCGCCCCGGTTATTTTAAACATATTAGGCTTTTGTTTAAATGGTGATCCATTGTACGTATGGCACCTGATGGTGCAGGGCGGGTTGAAAGATACCTATCCACGAAACGGCTTTTTTTATTTCTGGTTCATGTTGCCGGAGATATCGGGGATGATCGTCGTTTTTCTGTTTATAACCGGTTACCTGGCTATTTTGTATTGGGGTAAGGAAAAATGGACGGCGTTGAAGAAGTACCACGCTGTGTTTATTGTTTTTACAGTTTACTTCCTGATGCATTGTGCGTTTACGGCGCAGTCGTTTGGATTCGGCCGGTCTGGTGGCGTAGGTCGCTTTATGCTGGTAATTTTGCCCATGGTATCGGTCATTGCATTGATCGGTATTAACTTCCTGGTAGCGGATGAAAATAAATGGTATAAGCTGGTGCTTTGCAGTATCCCCTTTTTACTCCTCCTGTTGTTATGGTGTTGCATGGATAAAGTAGCACCCCTGGTGTATCATGGATATGCTACACTTAACTTTAAAACGTATAATATAGCGGCGTTGGTTACCACGTTTATCATGGCCATAATCCTGATCTTTAAAGCCGAAGGACGGGCGCTTGTGGCCGGATCATTGGCGTTTATTATTTCGTTATATGCCATAAGATGCATTAAACCTTTTCCATTAACTGGAGAAGATAAAAACCTGGTGACTGTCGTATCGTGGCTTTTCCAGTCAAATATCCATCCCCGCCAGTTATACGCCAATCATCCGGTAGCCCGTTATGAATACGGCAATCAGATCCATGATCTGTTGCAAGTAAAGAGCTACGACTTAAATACTGTCGTCCACGCACAGCCAGGTGATGTGTTTGTATTAGAAGGGCATTATACCGATGGAGGTATTCGTAAGCAATTACTCTCATCAAACGATTTTCAAGTATTAAAAAAAGTAGACTCAAATAATGCTAATTATCCCGTGTGGGTGGTGGAGAAGAAATAATGACAATGGTTGTTTTCACTTACTGACAGTAAGGGATTCTTTTTCAGTCTTAAAAGGTTATTACATATTTAAGTCGCTGAATTTCTACCAAATCATCCAGATACGGGTTCGCATTTGTTCATCCGCCCCGACGAAAGAAAGGTGTAAAGAGCTTTGGCTTCCCATGCTCCAGGAGTCTGACGCCTTGCTGCTTGGTGGGCCTGAGCGCAGGAAGTAATGGTGATGACCCGCTTTGGAACGACCTACGGTGGCCATACGCTGCCAACTGAAAGCGAGAAATCGCTGGGAATGTTTGATTTTGCAATTCATCCTCGTTAAAAATTATACCCATGTGGAGGGTGTTGAAAATAATCCCCCCTGCGACAACAGGGGGGTATTATTTTAATATACGAAATAAAAGCAGGGAGTAAATATTTTAATACCAGCAAGTTCCTGAACTCCATCGGGTCTGACCGGCCTGAACAATCTTAAACTCGCCGCAATTTGTCATTACAGCGTAACCATTGGGGTATATATGGGTATGTGTGTGCCAATATGGAGTGTTATTGTCGTCATATAGAACCAGGTTGCCGTCGGATTGCATCTCCAGCCGGGTAATCTGCGGATTTCCGTAGGTATTGGAATGCCACAGGTAAGTTTGTATGTCGTCATAATAAAGTACCAGGTTGCCATCGAACTGCAGAATTACATAAAAACGTCCGTCGGGAGACATGATATACTCGCCCTGGTATAAGCTCTGTCCTGGATAAAGCACATCTGTTGACCTGCGATAGGGCACGTTTAAAGCTGTTCCTTTGGTGTTGGAAAAAGGTATCCGGTAAGCTTCGGTGTTCAGGTATCCTTTTGACGTTTCCGGAATAGTGGTGGATGTTTTGGTAGCATCACTTTTAATGAATGCTGAAGAAATCAGCATTAGCAGCGGCATTGCATATAAGATGCGTTTATTTTTAAGCATAGAAAAAAGGTTAAATTGTTTGAATTGTGTGATGTTTTGCCAGGGCGGGATTGCGGCGAACCGGTAAATGATAATGAGGAGGTGAACGTGTAGGCATGGCAGCAGGTTTTATGATTGTGAAGTGGTTTAAACGGGGAGGATTATGTATGGAAGGATACAGAAAGGGTTGGAGTGCTCGGAGTGTTATAACCTTGTAAAATATACGAAATATACATACATGAATATGCGGAATGGTAATTTTATTTAACAAACATATAGTATGGATATTGTGTTCTGTCCGGTGTTGATTTGGCCATGGCTGGCCCTTACCAGTTTCACGCAATAACTTCAGGCTTCTCAGGAATTGTCCCCAGGTATAATTATAGGCTCTTAATTGAGTGATTATTAGATAGAAAGACTTTTTGAATAATTGGCAAAATTTGGGTAGCCCGGCTGCTCCTGATGACTAAACAAGCATTCAAATACTTACATTTACAGGCAATTACAGAAAGGTATATGAAAATACAGGCGGTAGATATACAGAACATTTGGGATGCTCTCTCTAAGGGTGTTATGCTTTTGCGGTTTCCGAAGTATTCTCCTTAGTTGTTGCATTTCCCATAGGTCTGAAAGGTTTGTTCGAATCCAGTCAACCCGACTGAAATTAAAAAGGCTTTAAGTCATTGAACTTGAAGCCTTTTTTGTTCGAATAAATTTCACTTCTTTTCACTTCTAAATCGTCAATGTATTGTGAAGGAGTAATTTGTGTGGATTCGAATCCAGCAGTCAGGCATATCTTTTAGGAGACGCGCACTGCGATATGTCGATGAGTATATATTCTTCAGCCAGCATAGCCCTTAGGTTTACATCAACTATTTCTTTTAATTTACTGAAGGCAGAGAACCCCATGTTGGTGGCAGGCATTTTGTTAGACCTATGAATTATTTATTGAAAAAATAGCTCCAAATAAAGAATTATCAAGCCGCATTACATTGAAATATTTTGGGATTTCAATAAAATTGTTCCTCTATTGATAGTGTCCCCTCAACTACGTAGAATAATTCATCTTCGTGATTATGCCAGGGAATTTCCAACCCTTTAATTTTTACAACTTTTATATATTGGTCGTTTACTCCTCCAATAATTCGGGGAGAAAAATAATTTTCAACTACTAAAAAAGCATCTTTCAAATTCATATTTTAATCTGTTTTCTTTTTATAATTTTCCCTTCTTTTTTTGCAAGATAATAGAGAACAATTCCAATAAGTAATAAAAAGGTTACTGTAAAAACTGAGTTTTCAATCCCAACAGCCCCTCCTGTAAATAACTCAGGTCCATTAAATTTTGATTGAATTATACTTCCCATATCGCTTAGACCTGTAAGATTAGAGCCATAAAATGGTTGAGCAAAATTCCACCCTAAATGAAAGAAAAAAGGAAGCCATATTCTTTTAGTATATACAAATAACATCGCCATAGTGAACCCCCAAACCAAATAATAAAATAAACTAAATAAATTTGCATTGGGATTAAAAATGTGTTGAGTTTCTACTAACATTCCAATGACAATGGTTAGATTAGTACCTAACCAATTTTCACACTCCCGTATTATTAATCCTCTATGAAATAAATCTTCAATTAATGCGGCAACCATTAATAATGTGAATAACTTAATTGAATAGTGAGCTGTTGTTATGCTAATAATCTGGTAGTATCCTAATAAGTATAAAATGAAAATGGATAAAGAAATTGTCAAAAACCCAAACGCAAAACCACCAAGCATTTCTTTGGTTAAAAATTTTATGGATAATTCTGTAATTTTTCGTTTATCATATAAGCGAAATAAATAGTAATAGCTTACCAATAAAACTATGAAGGAAATACAATGAATAATCGGGTCTGTAATGCTTCTATCCTCACTAATGCTATAAAAAAATGGTTTTGATACAAAATTTTGAATTCCTACAAATAGTGAAAAGGGGATACTGATTCCTATAATAATTTTAGTGAGTGGAAAATACAAAACTCTTTTTATGGATACATTCATTAGTTTTTCTGATTTATTATATTGAAAGTTTTAGCAAATAAAAGTATTTAATACCTTTGCTACTAGTACATACAATAAAGTAGGCTACATACTAAAACTATAGTAATGATGATTATCAATATTTTAAGTTTATAAGAAAATGAGAAAAAAAATTAAAAAGGCACATTGTGCTGTTGATTATGCTTTTCAGCGAATAGGGGGGAAATATAAAGGACGAATTTTATGGGTATTGAGGGATGGCTTATTGAGATACGGAGAATTAAACAGGGTAGTAGTGGGTATTACACCAAAAATGCTTACCCAAACACTAAAAGAACTGGAAGCTGATGAACTGATTACAAGAAAAGTTTATTTTGAGGTTCCTCCCAAAGTTGAATATTCACTTACCGAAACAGGAAAAGAATTAATTCCGTTTATTAGCCAAATGCGAAGTTGGGGTGAAAAACAAATGTCATCAAGTTGAAACTTTGAGTTAGTAGGGTGTTGCCCTTAAATCTTTGATGAACTGGTTCGGCAATTGTCCAGTCAACCCGACTGATTTTTGAAACCCGCTCTGGTAGTAGGTTTTATTTTTTCAGGTTTTCGGCTAAGCATGAATTGCCAATTTACATAGATGTAATTTACAAAATACATAACTCCAATTGACAATATGCATAAAAGCAACATTAATAATATCTCTATAACACCCCCACCCAACTACTGCACCCTCGAGCTCGTCCCATACCACTCTTGCTGTCCAACCTGGTAAACCACATTACCGCTCTGCTGTCCGTTACTAACATAATTAAACTGCACCACAGGAGTGGAAGTAGGGGTAGTCGTTGTCAAAGGAGCCACAACCGGCTCTTCCTGCATAACTGGTTCTTCCTTCACCGACACTTCCTTCTGTGCGCCTTCTTCCGCTACACCAACTTCTTCCACACATGCCGGTCCCATCCACTGCATCACCCGCAGGGCGCCACCCTTCAGCAGTACAGGCTTATCGTTCTCCATCGTATAGAACTTGATGCCCAGCAGCCAGAAGCAGCCAGGTGCGTCGCTCGCCAGGACATGTTCAGGGCAGAATGGCGCGCCGCTTTGCCGGCCCATGGCCAGGAGCGGACTTTCCTGTTTATCCTGGCGGGAACGGCGATTATCGAAGTCTACCGTCAGCATACACGATACCAGCCGGTAATGCGTGGCTTTCGGCGGCAACACTTTTTTCTTCCGTAGCCGGAAAGCCGGGATCTGCAGGCTCACCTTACCGGCATCCACCGTATAACAATTCTCCACATTCAGCGGCAGTGCATCGTCCAGAGACAGGTTGTGGTTAAACTCGAAGCCCGTCAGCACCGATGGGTCGCCTGCTTCAATCTCCCGCTCACCCCAGTCATGCACCGGGTCCGCCTGGATCACTTTTAGCATCTGCGCAATCATCCGGCCGCTTAGCCGCATATTTTTCACCCCGTCCAGCAGGCTTCCCATCGCCACCCGCAACCGTTGCGCCGCGGCCGTCGCCCGCTTCCATTCCGCCGCAGTACGGTGTGCATTCTTAAAACTGCCTTTGTTCTTTATATGCCATTCGGTAGGGCCGCTTTTCGCCTTCACCTGCTGCCCGAATTCGTTCACGAAAAAGGTCAGGTCGCCGATCGAACCCCTGATTTGAAAGGGAGATATTACTTTAGCCATAAAAGTGTTTTCTCCTAATTTACAGAGAATAATGAGTTAAATGATACCCGTATCCGGTCAATCTTGGGGTGAAATGTCAAACCCGGGCTATTCAGTAGCTCGCCGGAAGTAAAAACCTTGTCCCATACACGCTTCCCGGCCGAAGGCAGGTCCTCCCGGGGACGAAGTACGGCAGCCGTAAGCCAATAGTAAGCCAGTAGTAAGGGAATGGTAAGGCAATAGTAAGGCGAAGAGGGTCAAATGCAGGCAGGACGCGGCTTTATATGTTGACCGCTTGGCAAACCCAATACAGGAGTGGGTTTGATCGAAGAGCCGTTTTTAAAAAGGAATGAAAGGGTCATAAAATAGATCATGTATTCTAATATACGAAAAATAAGCATCCCCTGCTACGTTCCACCCATCTGGCTAATAGGTTTTAACTATTGAAGTATAGAATTAATCGATCTTGTTTATTATCCCAATATCATAATTTTACCGTCCTGTATAGATACCAGGTGCAGGTAATTGTTCTTCAATATCATAAACTTATTAAAAATGGAAAAAGCATCTAACGACATCAGTAAATGCCCGTTTCATAATGGCAGTATGAAGCACAATGTTGGCGGTGGCGGCACCAGGAATCGCGACTGGTGGCCCAACCAGTTAAAGATAAGTATCCTGCGTCAGCACGCGGAGAAATCGAACCCGATGGGTGAGGATTTTAACTATGCCGAAGCTTTTAAAAGCCTCGACCTGGAGGCGGTGAAAAAAGACCTTCATGCACTGATGACCGACTCACAGGACTGGTGGCCGGCCGACTTCGGTCATTATGGCCCCCTGTTCATTCGCATGGCCTGGCATAGTGCAGGCACTTACCGTGTGTTTGATGGCCGTGGTGGCGGAGGCGCCGGACAGCAACGTTTTGCCCCATTGAATAGCTGGCCCGATAATGTGAGCCTGGATAAAGCCCGCAGACTGCTTTGGCCGATTAAACAAAAATATGGCAACAAGATATCCTGGGCCGACCTGATGATCCTTACCGGTAATGTAGCGCTGGAATCCATGGGCTTTAAAACATTTGGCTTTGCCGGTGGTCGTCCGGATGTATGGGAACCGGATGAAGATGTGTATTGGGGCGCTGAAACCAAATGGCTGGGTGGCGATATCCGTTATGCACATGGCGCCCACGGCGTGCAAGAGGCACATGGCGTATTAGTGTCAGACGAAAGTGCCAACGGTCATACCCACGGCCGCAACCTGGAAAAACCACTTGGGGCTGTACAGATGGGGTTGATCTACGTGAATCCTGAAGGTCCTGACGGTAATCCTGACCCCATTGCGGCCGCTAAAGACATCCGTGATACGTTTGGCCGCATGGCGATGAACGATGAAGAAACCGTTGCCCTGATAGCAGGCGGGCATAGCTTTGGCAAAACCCATGGCGCTGCTCCTGCTACCCATGTAGGCAAAGAGCCCGAAGCTTCCGACATGGAGCTGCAAGGCCTGGGCTGGAGTAATAGTTATGGTTCCGGTAAAGGCGCTGACACTATTACCAGTGGATTGGAAGTAATATGGACAAAAACGCCCACGCAATGGAGCAATAACTTCTTCGAAAACCTGTTTGGCTTTGAATGGGAACTTTCTAAAAGTCCGGGCGGCGCCCACCAGTGGGTAGCTAAAAATGCAGATAGTATCATCCCTGATGCGTATGATGGTTCAAAAAAGCACCTGCCCACCATGCTTACTACCGACCTCTCCTTACGCTTTGATCCGGTATATGAAAAAATATCCAGGCGCTTTCTGGATAACCCCGAAGCATTGGCAGATGCATTTGCCCGGGCCTGGTTTAAATTAACACACCGTGATATGGGGCCACGTGCCCGCTACCTGGGTCCTGATGTACCGGCAGAAGAACTGCTTTGGCAAGACCCTATTCCTGCGGTTGATCATGCATTGATAGATGAAAAAGACATAGAGGCCCTGAAGGCAAAAGTATTGGCATCCGGATTGAGCGTAGCAGAACTGGTATCCACAGCATGGGCTTCAGCATCCACTTTCCGTGGTTCCGACAAACGCGGTGGCGCCAATGGCGCACGCATTCGCCTGGCCCCTCAAAAAGACTGGCCCGTAAATAATCCGGCGCAATTGCAAAAAGTATTGAAGAAACTCGAAGGCATTCAATCAGCATTTAATGGTGCCCAGTCGGGCGGTAAAAAAGTGTCACTGGCAGACCTGATCGTATTGGCTGGTTGTGCAGGTGTTGAAAAAGCAGCGAAAGAAGCGGGACAGGCGGTCACCGTTCCGTTTACACCTGGCCGTATGGATGCTACCCAGGAACAAACCGATGTGGAATCAGTCGGCTACCTGGAGCCCCTGGCTGATGGTTTCCGCAACTACCGCAAAACAAATCTCCCGGTATCTACCGAAGCGTTGCTGATAGACAAGGCGCATTTGCTTACGCTTACAGCACCTGAATTAACCGTATTGGTGGGCGGCATGCGTGTATTGAACACCAACTTTGATGATTCCAAACACGGTGTTTTCACATCACGGCCGGGCCAGCTTACCAACGATTTCTTTATCAACCTGCTCGACATGAACACTGCCTGGAAAGCTGTTGCTGAAGACAGGGAACTTTACATAGGTAGCGACCGCACTACCGGTCAACCTAAATGGACAGGTACCCGTGCAGATCTTGTATTTGGCTCCAACTCAGAACTGAGGGCTATTGCAGAAGTGTATGGAAGTGCAGATGGTAAAGACAAATTTGTGAAAGACTTTGTAGCAGCCTGGAATAAGGTGATGAACCTGGACAGGTTTGATATAGCCTGATTGTAACTTTAGCGAATAAAAAAACACAGCCTCCGATAACGGAGGCTGTGTTTTTATACAGATATGCGTAAATGCTAATTAATGTGTTCTACAATGTGTGACCCCTGTTAATCCAGTTCGCCTGTTTTCATGGTTGATTTGGCACTACTATTTACATTGGCCACTTTGCCTTTAAGCTCCACTTTGATCACAGATGCAATAGGATCAGGAGCCGCAGCAGGAACTTCCATAACAAGGTTTCCATTCACGGCTTTCGCTTTAACCTTGCCACCTGCCAGGAGTTTGGCAGCTACCACTTTATTTTTCAAACCTGGTATTACCAGCTTGCCATCTTTTGGCCAGTCAAATACAGTGAAATAAAGGGTAGTGTTAGTTGCAGTTTCCTTTCTTGTAACCCGTCCCCATGGCAGCGGTGCTAGAGGGCTTGCCTTGGTAGCATAGATCGCCTCGCTGTTTATTTTCATCCAGTCGCCGATCTGCCGGAGGCGGTCAATACTTTCGGACGGGAAAGTACCATCATCCTTAGGGCCAATATTCAATAAATAGTTTCCTCCTTTTGAGGCAATGTCTACCAGGTTTTGGATGAGTGTTTCAGTAGTTTTCCATTTATCATCCCAGCTTTTAAAGCCCCAGCTTCCATTCATGGTCATACAGGTTTCCCAATCTTTGCCATCCAGTTCGCTAAGGCTGGGGATCTTTTGTTCCGGTGTTTTCGTGTCGCCGGGAAAGTTGGGACGTTTTAAGCGATCATTGGTAATGATATTTGGTTGCTGCTTCAGCAAAGCCTGCAATTTAAGCGCAGCTTCGTCGGTCATGTTGGTGGGTGTGTCCCACCATAGAACGGCTACATCGCCGTAATTGGTCATCAGTTCCCTTACCTGCGGTACAGCCACCTCATCAATGTACTGTGCAAAGGACCTGGTTTCCTGGGCAGGGTCCCAATGACCACTGTGTTCTTTTGTATAGGCATCAATGAGCGCTGAATCAGGATTAGGCCATCCTTCCTTCATTTCCTTTCTTGCCACTGATCCGCCGGGATTGTTCCAGTCCTGGGCCTGGGAATAATAAAACCCTAGTTTAATACCATACTTTTTGCAAGCAGCCGCCAAAGGTTGCAAGAGATCTTTGCCATAAGCGGTTGCATCTGTAATATCCCATTTGCTGGCTTTTGAATCAAACAGCGCAAAGCCGTCGTGGTGTTTGGCCGTGATGACGATGTATTTCATCCCGGCTTCTTTTGCCAGTTTCACCCAGGCATCCGGATCGTATTGAACAGGGTTAAAGCTTTTGGCTTTCTCCTGGTATTCGACCACCGGGATTTTGCAGCGGTTCATGATCCATTCCGCACCTCCCCGTGCCTGGTGATGATCATGGTACACACCTGCCCATTGTGCATAGACACCCCAGTGAATAAACATACCAAAGCGGGCCTCACGCCACCATTTCATCCGTACGTCTTTGGCAGGATCTGGCTGTTGGGATGGCTGGGCACTCAGCCATTGGACCGCAAAAAATGATAAGAATAGCAGGCAATACCTTGTCATGCGCGTAATGATTGATTTTTAAGATGTATAGGCTGCAACTAAGGTATAAATAAGCAAGGGGCGACACCCAATCTTGGCTAATTATTAAACGATTTTACCGTTCGATCACCGGATTGAGCCATACAGACCAGCAGTTGCCATTGTGCGATGCGGTGTTTTCAACTTTCAGTTCAAGGCTATTCACCTCCCTGATGTCTATTTTAACCGGCGTTTGCTGGCCGGTTGTTAAAACAGGGGAGGTGTACAGCAGTTTGCCGTCGCCCCAAATGGTAAACCGCACAGGTCCCTGCTCTTTAACCAGATCATCCCGGCAGGCAGCCAGCGCAGAGAAGGTATGCCATTTTTTGCCCAGGTTAAAAGCATACACCGAGGGCGCATGAGCAAACAATCCTTTTTCATATAGTTTACCCTGGCTCTCCAGGAAGAAAGTACGTTCATGTTCTTTGGTATAATAATTCC
Source organism: Paraflavitalea devenefica (assembly GCF_011759375.1). Taxonomy (NCBI): domain Bacteria; kingdom Pseudomonadati; phylum Bacteroidota; class Chitinophagia; order Chitinophagales; family Chitinophagaceae; genus Paraflavitalea; species Paraflavitalea devenefica. The sequence goes on from NZ_JAARML010000005.1 coordinate 427,419, forward strand.
GGGCAGGTTCCCGCCAGCCTACCTGTGCGTTTTCCCATTTGGCATCAGACAAAAATAAACGGTTGCTGGTGGCAGTCAGTGGATCTGCCGGCGGAGCGGGATGAACAATGGTCTTCAGTATCCTCAGCTTTAATTCAGTTTCGGTCGTTTTTTCTTCTTTCTGGAGGCGATCGTAAAAAGCAGTGATATCTACATCTGTAAATGCCAGCTTCTGGGGAGAGTATGCCACACCATCACTGCCCACCGTGAAATAAGTGGTGGTGGAGCGGGTGGATCCATTCGGAAATAATAAATAGATGGTTATCTCGTATAGACCACCGGGCAGTTTTCCGAACTGCATGCTCAGCTCATTGCCAGCCCCTATGGGGTGAATAGTGCTTTTGTTGAAGTATTCGATGATATCGGCTGTACGCAGCAGCGTGTAGCAGGCATAAGGACGGTGTTGAGTGGTGAGAGGACTTTTGATCAATACGCCTTTATCATTGTTTTCGTAGTGCAAAGGAGTATGTGTAAGCTCCTGCATATCATTCAGTGCTTTGGCAGACTGTGTAAAGACCGGATGGCTGATCAACTGCAAAATACCGGCAGCAGAGATGGTGGCGCTTTGCTTACCACACCAAAGGTAGTCCCTGAAATGCCGGCTTCCGAACTGCCCCATCAGGGATATGTCGTCAGCAGCCAATTCCGAAGGATGGCCAAAGTCGTGCGGCAATCCGAACATATGGCCCATTTCATGCGCGATGCCGCCAATGAACCAGCTATTGAATTCAGCTACGCTGAAGTCTTTGGGGGCTCCCGCCACATCAGAATTGATCATCCGGTGGAGGGTGTCGGTAAGCCGGTCAGGATCCAGCAACTCACAATCTACCGCAAAACATAATCCCTGCTGCGACCATCCGGTACCCCAATAAGGAGAATGAAGAACATAGGCACTATCCTGCCTTTTGTAGCACAAGCCGGTAATGATAAGTACATGGTCTTTGGAAAAATCGATCTTTCCGGCGGCTTTTTCACTGATCTCATTCCGGATGTTCATTCCGGATTCTGTAGTGTAGCTTTTTGATGGCAGGTCGCCTTCTACCAGGGTAATAAGGTATTTGTCGCCTGACTTTTCGAAAGGAACGCCATTGGATTGGATACCGTATTTGTTAAATTGTTCCTGGTAGAACTTGCTCACCGCTTTCAATGTTCTGTTTAAGCGTTCCTCCCAGTGGGGCAGGGGCTGCAGATCATTGCCATGGAAGTAAACCACTTTTACTACTTTACCAGACGGCGCTTCGCCGGCGTGGTATGTCTTAATAACCAGTTCTGCGGCCTGTATAGCGTCTTTGCCGTACGGACGGTTCAATGACGAGGATTGACCAAAACAATTAAACACCAGGAGAACAAAAAGGACACTTATAGTAAAAAAACGCATTGTAAAAAGGTTTAGGATAGAAAAGGGGGTTAGCTACTAACAGGGCAAAATATAAGTACAAAAAAAATAATTTTGTCTTTGGTGTATTAACTTTTGCAAGACTTTATATTATGACTAAAACAATGATTTCCGGCATTGCGCCATTCTTTATCGTAAAGAATGTTCCCGCCGCATTAAGGTTTTACCGCGACCGTCTCGGGTTTGACATCACGTTCCAGGGACCCAGTGAAGACGATATCTTCTTCGGTATTGTCGAACGGGGTGGGGCGATGATCATACTGAAGGACGTTGGTGTTGATCCCGTACCGAACTATACGCGGGATATCAAACAAGGCATTGCCCGCTGGGACGCTTACCTCCATGTGCCGGACCCTGATGCACTGGCGGCAGAATTCTCGTTGCGCAATGTGGATTTTTTTCTACCACTCAACGACGGCGGGGATGATGGTCTGCGGGGATTTGAAGTCCAGGATACTGATGGATATGTTTTGTTCTTTGGGCGCCCCAGTACGGGGAATGGGGATAGGACCAGCCAAAAAAAATAGATTTTTTTACCAACCTGCTGAACAATCTGTCAATCTTCTGTGTTTCTTTCTTTTTGTCAACTTTGATCTGGCTTTTCTTTCATATTAAAAATATGCCGGGAAGCCAGGGAATCTACACTGCTATGATATCGAAATTGCCCTATCGTATATTATTATATATACGGGGACTGTCTATTTGGTTTGTTCCCACCTTAACCTTTTTGTATGAAAGGTAATCCTATCGGCCTGCATACAATTAAGGACCTGAAAGATATTGCGGGTCACTCCTGGTACCCGGACGATCTTCAGATTTTACTCCGCAAGCCTAAAAGCCACGAGCATTCTTTTCAGCATCCTTTCCGGTCTGATTCCTATTGGGTTGTTTTGGTTACGCAGGATGTATCGCATAATCCCCTGAGTATCCAATTGAATTCAAAAGAATATGTGCTGCGGGAGAATGACCTCCTGATCGTACCGCCGCATACCGTGCGGCAGCCGTCTGATACAGAGCATAGCTGTGACCTCGCCTGCGTAGCTTTCAGGCCCGATTTTCTTTTTGAAGCCGGTATATCCCAAAGGCATATTGATTCCTTTGAGTACCTCTCCTGTAGCCCCTGCACCCATCTGCATTTGTCTGCAGAAGATGCATCCCGGCTTATGACAGTGATACGCATGTTGCAGGAAAAGAATTTTTCCGAGGAAGACAATCCTTTTGCCGCCGAGGTGGTGCGCCATTTCTTTAATGTATTCCAGTTTGAACTGGCCGGCCTTTATTATAGGTACACGAACCAGAAGAAAGTAGCACATGACCGGAAAGAGGAGCTCTTATGGCGGTTCCTTACGCTGCTGCCGGAACATGTGAAAACAGAACGCAGTTTGCAGTTCTATGCCAACAGACTTTATGTAACCCCGAAGTACCTCACGCAAACGGTGAAGAAGGTGTCGGGCAAAACCGCCGGGAAGTTTATTGATGACCTCGTGATTGTGGAGGCCAAGAATTTACTGCGCGACCCTTCATTGACCATTGCCCAGGTAGCAGACCGCCTTGATTTCAGCGACCAGTTTTTCTTCAGCAAGTTTTTCAAACGTTATACAGGCGTTACCCCATCCGACTATCGCAGGAGCGCTTAATACTTCACTTTTCTTATTGTTCAAACAACCGGTGCAATTGCCCTGCAGGCAGGCGTTTCAGCATGTCTATAGGTGAGCGTTATTAATTGCAAAACAAGCCTTGTGGCGCGATTGTTCACGCTTGTGATCCCTATTTTTCAGACAGGAGAGGAAGATGGAAAGGATGAGAATTTTAGACATAATCCGGGGACTTTTTGACATTGTGGCTCTGTCGGCGGCTCTTCAACTTTGCAAATGTTGACCGGAATATTATAAGTTGGAAAGTTGATTCATGCGAAAAATACTAAAGGAAAAAGTCTCTTTATTCAGAGACGCGGATTTGATCAGGGAGCAAGATGTGTATCCTTATTTCCGGGTGATTGAATCGGGACAGGAGACAGAAGTAGTGCTCAACGGAAAGCGTGTACTGATGTTTGGCTCTAATTCTTATCTCGGCCTGACAAACCACCCGAGGATAGCAGAAGCTGCCAGTGCTGCTATTAAAAAATATGGCAGTGGTTGTGCAGGTTCCCGTTTTTTAAATGGTACGCTGGACTTACATGTGGAGTTAGAGAGCCGGCTGGCCGCTTATACCGGCAAGGAAGACGCTATCCTTTTCAGTACCGGCTTCCAGGCCAACCTGGGCGTATTATCTGCCCTGGCAGGCCGTGCAGATGTACTGTTACTGGATGAATACGACCATGCTTCTATTATTGATGGCAGCAGGCTTTCGTTTTCGAGGGTGATCAAGTACCGTCATAACGATATGAGCGATCTCGAACAGCGGCTGAAGAACCTGCCTGTGGATGCTTTCAAATTGATTGTTACCGATGGCATTTTCAGTATGGAAGGAGATATAGCTCCGCTGCCTGCTATTACAACCCTTGCAGAAAGATATGGCGCTGCCGTGATGGTAGACGACGCCCATGCGCTGGGCGTTATTGGCGTGAATGGTGCAGGTACTGCCTCTCATTTCAATCTTACGCAGGAAACCGACCTCATCATGGGCACCTTCAGTAAGTCGCTGGCTTCGCTGGGAGGCTTTGTGGCAGGCGACAGGGAGGTGATCGATTACCTGAAGCACAAGGCCAGGGCGCTTATCTTCAGCGCCAGCATGACACCTGCTTCTACCGCCAGTGTGATAGCCGCCCTGGATATTATTGAAGAAGAACCTGAACGCATCAACAAACTGTGGGACAATACCAACCACATGCTGCTGTTGCTCAAAGAATATGGTTTCAATACCGGCGACACGCAAAGCCCCATTATCCCCGTACGCATCGGTGATAACCATAAAACGTTCCTGTTCACCAAAGCCTTGCAGGACAAAGGCATTTTTGTGAACCCGGTGGTATCGCCTGCCGTTCCCTCAGAATCATCCCTGATCAGGCTTTCGCTGATGGCCACCCATTCTTTCAGCCAGATTGAAGAGGCGGTAGAGAAAATGAAAGAAGCGGCCCTGGTGTTGGGTATTGAACTGGAACTGAAAAAAGAAAGCGCATGACCGGTATTGTAACAGTACACGCTTCAAAGCAACTGAAGGCCTTTATTGACTTTCCCCATGACCTGTACAATGGGGATGCGAATTACGTGCCCGAACTTTTCATTGCGCAACGCGATCTGCTGACGCCCGGCAAGCATCCTTTTCATGAGCATTCTAAAGTGCAGCTTTTCCTGTACTATAAGGACAATGTTATCTGTGGAAGGATTGCCGCCATCCTGAATAACAACCACAATCACTTTAACAATACTACCGATGGGTTCTTTGGCTTTTTTGAATGCGTCAATGACCCGCAGATAGCCTTAGCGCTGTTTGATTCAGCAGAACAGTGGCTGCAGGCACAGGGCGCCACCACCATCATTGGCCCGGTGAACCCATCGACCAACGAACCCTGCGGCCTGCTGATCGATGGCTTTGATAAGCCGCCACTTGCCATGATGACCTATAATAAGCCTTATTATACGGCTTTGATGGAATTGGCGACCCTGCAAAAGAAGGTAGACCTGCTGGCTTATGATATTCCCATAGCCGAAGTTGGCGACCGCCCTGTATTGCTGGAAGAACGTTTGCTGACAAGGCTCAGGCAGAAGCAGATCACTATCCGTGCTGTGAACAAGAAAGACCTGGCGAATGAAGCACGAAAGGTGTTGGAAATATATAATGCCGCCTGGGATAAGAACCTTGGATTTGTGCCTATGACCGCTAGTGAGTTCAACTATCTGGCCAAGGACCTGAAGATGGTGCTGGACGAACAGTTGTGCCTGATTGCAGAACACAATGGCAGGCAGGTGGGCTTTGCGCTGGCTATTCCCGATATCAACCAGGTTCTGATCAAAGTACGGCGCGGCAGGTTGCTGCCTACCGGTATATTCAAGCTGCTGTTGGGCATGAAAAAGGTGAACCGCATCCGTGTACTGGCGCTTGGTGTGATGAAAGATTACAGGAAACTGGGCATTGAAGCGTGCTTTTATGCAGCCCTTATCAGAAGGGCCAATGAACGAAAAATGAGCGGGGGTGAAGCATCCTGGATATTGGAGCACAATGAACTGATGAATAAAGGCATTGAACGGATTAACGGCAAGGTATACAAACGCTACCGCATATATGAAAAACCCTTATGAAAGAGAAGGTACTGATAACGGGCGCCAGCGGGTTCATCGGCTTTCACCTGGTCGAAGCTGCCCTGCGCAGCGGACTTTCGGTGTATGCCGGCATACGGGCAGGCAGTGATGTAAGCCACCTGAAAGGGTATGATATCGGGTTCTGTGAACTGGATTACACCAACACGGAATTGCTGACGAAACAATTGGCCGCCACCGGGTGCACTTATATCGTGCACGCGGCCGGCGCTACCCGGGCAGGCTCACAGCAGGTGTATGATACGATCAATGCAGCGTATGGGGTGAACCTGGCCAATGCTGCTTTGGCAGGCATTGGTGACCAGCTTGCCAAATTCGTTTTTGTGAGCAGCCTGGCGGCCCTCGGTCCTTCGAACAGCCATGACACGGTGATCACAGAAGCCGCAACACCAGCTCCTGTAACTGCTTATGGCAGGAGTAAGTTGCTGGGTGAGCAAAAATTACAGGCACTGCCATCACTTCCACTGGTAGTGCTGCGGCCTACGGCGGTGTATGGTCCGCGAGAGCGGGATATTTTTATCATGCTACGTTCCATCCATCGCGGCATAGAGGCCTATATCGGACGGACTGAACAACAATTGAGCTTTATATATGTAAAAGACCTGGCTTCGGTGATCATCAACTCCCTGTTCTCCGGGCTTTCGAATGAAACGTTCAATATTTCCGATGGCAGGAGTTACGACCAGTATGAACTGGCCAATCTTTCCAAACAGATTCTGCACCGGAAAACTATACGATTGCACCTGCCTTACGGAATGATCAAAGGACTTGCTTTTGCTATGGAAAGACTGTATGGATGGCGCGGTAAAACACCCGTGCTGAACAGGGAGAAACTGCATGAACTGACGGCGGTAAACTGGCAGTGCAGTATTGAAAAAGCCAAAACGCAACTGGGCTTTTGTCCGCAGTACGCTTTGGAGCAAGGCCTCCGGGAAACGTTGCAATGGTACCATCAAAATAAGTGGTTATAATTTATTATAAGAAAAATCAAGGATTATGAAGAAACAAATATTGCCGGCAGAAGGAAAATTAGGCATCCTGCTTCCAGGTTTGGGCGCAGTGGCCTCAACTGTGATTGCGGGAGTTATTGCTACCAGGAAGGGCTTGTCCAAACCGATCGGATCGCTTACCCAAACCGGCCATATCGAGCTGGAAGAAGGAGAGGGGGACCGTTATCCGCTTATCAGGGATTATGTACCGCTGGCTGCACTGGAAGATGTGGTGTTTGGCGGATGGGATATTTATGAGGACAATGTATACCAGGCTGCCAGTCATGCGCGGGTACTTGACCAGCATTTGCTGGACGCTATCAGGCCCGAACTGGAAGTGATCAAGCCGATGAAGGCTGTTTTTGACCGGAATTATGTAAAGAACCTGGATGGCACCTTCATCAAGCAATCCGCTACCAAGTGGGATGCTGCCCAGGAACTGATCAAAGATATTGAAGCATTCAGGAAAGCTAACAAGGTAAGCCGTGTGGTGATCGTATGGACCGGCTCTACAGAAAAGTACCTGGAGCAATCAGCCGTGCATGAAACGATCGCTTCTTTTGAAGCAGGACTGAAGAACAATGATGTGAATATTGCCCCCAGCATGGTGTATGCTTATGCCGCCGTAAGCCAGGGCGTTCCTTTTATCAATGGCGCGCCGAACCTGACCACTGATATTCCTGCGATCGTACAACTGGCCCGCAAAACGAAAACGCCTATTGGCGGCAAGGATTTTAAAACCGGGCAAACACTGATGAAAACCATTGTGGCTCCTGGTCTGGCCGCACGCTCCCTGGGCGTGAATGGCTGGTTCTCTACCAATATCCTGGGCAACCGGGACGGCCTGGTGCTGGATGATGAACAGAACTTTAAAACGAAGGAAGTGTCCAAACTGGGTGTACTGGAAGATATCCTGCGTCCCGACCTGCATCCTGATCTGTATGGTGAGCTGTACCATAAGATCCGCATCAATTATTATCCTCCTCATGGAGATAATAAAGAAAGCTGGGATAATATCGACATTTTCGGCTGGCTCAATTATCCCATGCAGATCAAGATCAATTTCCTCTGCCGTGATTCTATCCTGGCTGCCCCCATTGTATTGGACCTGGCGCTTTTCGCCGACCTGGCCCAACGCGCAGGCATGTATGGCGTGCAGGATTGGTTGTCTTTTTATCTTAAATCACCCCAGACGCAACAGGGCCTGCCTGCGGAGAATGATATTTTCAAACAACTGAATACCCTGAAACAGGTATTGCGCACTATAAAGCAGCAGGAAACACAGGAGTTACCTGCATTGGACCTTACTAAAGAAACAGCACCGGCTATATGACGGGCATAGCCAGCATTATTGCAACTGCAGGCGGTATTGGCTTTCTCAAAAAAGGAGGAGGCACTGCTGCCGCAGTTGTTTTTTGTATTGCCTGGTACTTTTTCCCGATGGGATACGCTTACCAGGCTTTATTGCTGGTAGTGCTGCTGGCAGCAGGTACATGGAGCGCCACCAAAATGGAAACAGTGTGGGAACATGACAGCAACAAGATCGTTATAGACGAGGTGGCGGGCATGATGATAACGCTGGCCTTTCTGCCAAATGACATTGTGTACATTATTACCGGCTGTGTGCTGTTCCGCTTTTTTGATATTGTAAAGCCACTGGGTATCGCCCGCGCAGAACTGTTGCCGCGTGGCATGGGTGTGATGGCGGATGATGTACTGGCAGGTATTTACGCCCAGTTGATCCTGCGGGCAATGGTGATGGCTAAACTTTTTTGACCATGATCACTTTTCTGAAAGCCAATATGGCCTCGCTGGTGGCTTCACTGAGTGATTTTTTGATGACGGTATTGCTGGTGCAATGGTGCGGAACGGACGTAGTGATGGCAGCAGTAGCAGGTACTATGACGGGCGGTATTGTTAATTTTTTAATAGGCAGGCATTGGGTTTTCAAGGCAGGCGATGAAAGGGCAGTAAGGCAACTTTGGAAGTATGCGCTGGTATGGACCGGCAATTTGTTGTTGAATACAGGCGGGGTATACCTGCTGGCTTATGGCGCCGGCTTCCATTATGCAGCATCGAAGGTAATTACTTCCCTGCTGGTTGCTTTCCTGTACAATTATCCCTTGCAAAAGCATTTCGTGTTTAGCAATAATTGGTAGACGATGATTAGTTTGATTGATATTAAGAAGGGATTGACCTTATTCTTTTTTGTTGTAGGCTCTTTTGTTTATGCACAAGGGCAAACGGTCGTGAGGGGGACTATCAGAGACGCTCAAACCCGCTCACCACTTGCTTTTGTGAGTGTTTATTTCAAAGGCAGCAAGGGCGTGGTGAGCGACGAGGATGGCCGTTATACGATTTCCACCGCCAATCCGAAAAATGTAACGCTGGAGTTTTCCTTTGCCGGGTATAAAGTATTTCAGAAAACGATCGTGGCCGGCATCACGCAGGACCTTGATGTGAACATGGAGCTGGAGGAAATGGCGGCGGTGGTGGTAGGTAAAAGAAGAAGGACCAAATACAGTAATAAGAATAACCCGGCGGTAGACCTGATCAGGAAAGTGGTGGACAACAGGGACCGCAACCGGATGAGCGCTGCTGATTTCTTACAATACCAGCAGTACGAGAAAATGGAACTTTCTCTTACGAACAAACCGGAAAAGCTGATGAACAACAGGCTTTTAAAAAACTACAGGTTTTTAGTAGAGAACCAGGATACTTCGAAGATCGAAGGGAAGGGCCTTGTGCCCGTTTACCTCGAAGAAACGCTTTCCGATAAGTTCTACCGGAAAGATCCCCGTAAAGAAAAGACCTATGTGCTGGCCAAAAAGAAAGTAAACCTCGGTGAGTTTGTAGACAATGAGGGCATTACACGGTACCTGAACAGCATGTACATGCCTATCGACATTTATGAGCCTAACCTCACTTTACTCTCCAACCAATTATTAAGTCCCATTTCGGACCTGGCGCCTACCTTTTACCGGTTTTACCTGCGTGATACAATAGAATTGGATGGGATCAAACTGGTGCGTTTGAATTTCGCCCCCCGCAATCCCAACGACCTTTTGTTCAGGGGAATGATGTACGTCACCCTCGATAGCAACTACGCCGTGCAGAAGATACAAATGGAGCTGACAAGGCATGCCAATCTCAACTGGACAAGAGAACTGCGCATTAAGCAGGACTTCGAGCGTGGAACTGATGGCCGGTATCATGTGATCATGAGCAATATACTTACAGAGTTTGCCTTGTCTAAAAAAGCTTCCGGCGGCCTGGTGGGAGAGCGAACCGTTTCTTATAAAAATTACGTCATCAACCAGCAGGCCCCTGATTCGGTGTATGAAGGCAAAGCGGAAGTGATCGTTGACAGGCCCGCTGCTACTACGGATAGTTTCTGGGTAGCCAACCGGCATACGGCGCTTTCTTCGACAGAAGAGAAGGCCTACACCAATATGGACAGCCTGAAAAACATGAAGTCGTACCGGCGGCTGATGGACTGGGCCACTTTTTTCCTCGCAGGGTATAAATCTGCCGGTCCGTTCGACATCGGGCCGGTGAATGCATTTTATAGTTTTAACCCGGTAGAAGGTTTCAGGTTACGCTTCGGTGGGCGCAGCACGCCGAAATTCAGCAAGCGGCTTTATTTTGAAACGTATGCAGCGTACGGTTTTAAGGATGAGCGGATGAAGTATTTCTTATCAGGCGCCTATTCCTTTAATGGTAAATCCATCTATTCCTTTCCCTTGAATTTTGTACGGCTGAGTTTCCAGCATGACACGAAGATACCGGGACAGGAACTCCAGTTTGTACAGGAAGATAATTTCCTGCTGTCTTTCAAACGGGGTGACAATAACAAATGGCTGTACAATGATATTTTCACGGCCGAGTACGTACGGGAATTTGGTAAGAATATCAGCTATACCTTCGGTTTCAAGAACTGGAGACAACAGGCTGCCGGCAGTATTGTGTATCAAAAGCTGAACGGCAGTGATATAACCACCGTGCCTGACATAACCACTACCGAGCTTTCGGCAGAGTTGCGCTGGGCGCCGAACGAGCAGTTTTACCAGGGAAAGGCTTACCGCATTCCCATTTATAATAAGTACCCTATTTTCCGCCTTCGCTTTATTGCCGGCATCAAAGGGCTGGTGAACGGTGATTATGATTACCAGAACCTGACCCTTAATATTTTCAAGCGGTTTTATTTGTCGCAGTTCGGTTATGCCGACGTAGTGACAGAGGGCGGTTATACTTTCGGACAACTTCCTTACCCTTTGCTCACGATCCACCGGGCCAACCAAACTTATGCTTACCAGCTCAATTCTTTCAATATGATGAACTTCATGGAGTTTGTCAGCGACCATTATCTATCGGTAAGTACGGATTATTATTTCAATGGGTTCATCTTTAATAAACTGCCGCTCATTAAAAAGCTGAAGCTGCGTGAGGTGGCCGGCTTTAAAATGCTGTATGGCGGCGTACGCAGGGAAAATGATCCTGCCTATAATAAGGGGACGTTTTTGTTCCCTACCGACGAAACAGGCAAAACAACTACTTTTTCCCTGGGCAATAAACCTTATATAGAGGCCAATGTGGGTATCGGCAATATTTTCAAGGTGCTGCGGGTAGACCTGGTGAAGCGCCTTACGTACCTGGAAAACCCGGATGTGCCGAACTGGGGCATCCGCGCCAGGGTAAAGTTTGATTTTTGATTAAAACGTTTTGTTATGAGCCAGATCGTTATGCGTGACCGTTTGCAAAAAGGCATTTACAGCATTATAGACCCGGTGGTACGTGGCCTGGTGAAGGTGGGCGTTACACCTAATTTTATTACGACCACCGGCCTTGTACTGAATGTTGGCGTGGCGATCGTGTTTATTGTGGGCGCTGAGGAAGGTAACCGGGGAGACTTTTCTTATGTTGGCTGGGCAGGCGCCCTGATCCTGTTTGCCGGGTTGTTTGACATGCTGGACGGGCAGGTGGCGCGGATAGGCAATATGAGTTCCCGCTTTGGCGCTTTGTACGATTCTGTGCTGGACCGCTATAGTGAATTGTTTATGTTCCTCGGTATTTGTTATTACCTGGTGGCCCATCATTATTTCCTGAGCTCTTTATTTGCCTTTATTGCATTGATCGGCTCTATGATGGTGAGTTATACACGCGCCCGCAGTGAGGGGCTGGGTATCGAGAACAAAGGTGGTTTAATGCAACGGCCGGAAAGGGTGGTGCTGACTGCTGTATCGGCGATTGCCTGCGGTATTACGGCCTCCGTTATTGGCGGTGATTATAAATTGTCTGTTCCCGGCCTTCCTTTCCATGTGTTTGAAACGATGTCGGTTTTCACGATCCCTATTACCGTGATGGCTGTTTTAACAAATATTACCGCTGTTAAAAGATTGATAGACGCCAAAAAAGCACTTGACAATAAAGTATGACGCGTAGTTTTTTTCTGCTATTGCTGAGCTGCCTGTCTTTTTTATACGCAGCAGCGCAGGAGGGCTTCCCGGTTCCGGCAGGTAACGCTCAACAGTTGTTTTACCTGCAACGTACTTCCAATACCAATACGATTGTGTATGAGCTGAATTATAAGAACGGGACACTGGACAAACGCAATCCTGTACATCCTTTCTGGATCCGGTATACCGAGCAAAGTCAAAGGGCCGAGTTGAGTTGGATCCAGCGTACGTTTGCCTACGGGGTGAGGATAAAACTGATGGAGGATAGCAGTTACCGGGTACGGTTGGTTTCTTATGCGGGCTATTCCATGTACCTGAAAAAGGGAGCAGACGGGAAATACAGGCTGCATGCGCCCATTAACGGGCAGCTAATGATACTTAATCGCGTTTTTGTCAAGATCACGGGCGGCTCTATGTGGTCACCGGATATCGAGTATTTCGAGTTGAGTGGGACAGATCCGGCCACCGGCAAGCCTGTTTCTGAACGCAGGAAGGTATTGGCCAGTGAGATCAAAGAGTGATCGTTATTTTAAATTTTTGTGCGATGAAAAAGTTGTATGTATCCAACTCTACCGAATCGGTGAGAATGTTCAGGAGCGCCTGGATGGAAGCTTTGTCGAAAGTGCATTTTTCAGTGCCCCTGTTTATTTATATTCCCGTGATCGGGTTTATGACCTGGTTGGCTATTGATAAAGGCATTTCAACAGGGTATTATTTTTTATTCCTGGTTGCCGGCATTGCCGTATGGACTGCTACAGAATATGTATTACACCGGTTTGTTTTCCATTTTGAGCCTTCTTCTGAATGGGGCAAGCGTATCCATTTTATTTTTCATGGCGTGCACCACGATTATCCCAAGGACGCCAAACGCCTGGTGATGCCTCCCTCAGCCAGCATTCCACTGGCCGTCGGTTTTTACTTTTTATTTTCCGGGCTGTTCCCGGATAAGGTTTACCTGTATCCTTTTTATGCCGGTTTTATTGCCGGCTACCTGGTGTATGATATGCTGCATTATGCCATGCACCATTATAATTTCAAGAGTGATCTCATGAAGCGGGTGAAGCAACACCATATGCTGCATCATTATTCAGATCCCACAAAAGGGTATGGCGTAAGCTCTTCGCTGTGGGACATTATTTTGAGATCAGGTTTCCCCAAGAAGAAAAAGTAATATGCTGAAATCTGCCCCTGCTGTATTTTTTGCGCCGAGGACTGTTGTGGTTACAACCCTTATTGCTGTTTTGTACCTGCTGCTGTCCGTATGGCTGGTAGGCTTCAAGCCGGACCAACTGGTATTGATCGCTATTTTCAACGGGCTGTACTATAGCTCCGGTATTACGCGGAAGTTCATTACCGGGTTTTCCATCTTTATCGTTTACTGGATCATTTATGATTACATGAAAGCCTTCCCCAATTACACTTTCGGGGAAGTGCATATTGGGGAATTGTACAACGCAGAAAAGGGGCTATTCGGCATTACCACCAAAGCAGGCATCATTACGCCCAATGAATTTTTCCAACAACATCATAATGGAGTAGGTGATCTGCTGAGCGGCCTGTTTTATTTGTGCTGGGTGCCGGTACCCTTGTTGTTTGCCACTTATTTATTTTTCAGGGACCGGTCTTTGTTCCTGCAGTTTGCGCTTGCGTTTTTTGTGGTGAACATGATCGGTTTTGTAGTGTATTATATTTACCCGGCGGCGCCACCCTGGTATGTACAGGAACATGGGTTCGATTTTATTGCTTCAACACCTGGTAACACTGCCGGGCTCAAACGGTTTGACGAATTGGTGGGCGCTACGGTTTTTCAATCTTTGTATGCCAAGGGGTCGAATGTTTTTGCAGCCATGCCTTCTTTACATTCCTCTTACCCGGTGATTGTATTGTTTTATGGCATCAAGGGACGTTACCGGTATGCCAGTGTTGTGTTTGCCGGGATCATGGCAGGCATCTGGTGGGCGGCCGTATACACCAGTCATCACTATGTGCTGGATGTGCTGGCGGGTATTTGTTGTGCAGCGGCAGGCATTTTCCTGGTAGAGTGGGGGATTTCCCGGCCGGGATGGTTTTCCAGGTTCTTTCATTCTTATTTGTATAAAATTGTTTAAGCGATTTTTTTATGAGTGGCCCTTCTTCTTCACCCGACAAACAAGCACTCCTTACCCGGCTAAGCACCGGAAACTTCGACGCCTTCCTGTACGATTGTGATGGCACGCTGGCCGATAATATGGGCGCCCATAAGGCCTCTTACCGCGCGGTAGCTGCCATGTATGGCTTCGAACTGGATGATGCTATTATCGATGAACTGGCAGGCTGGCCAATTGTACAGGTAGCCGGGGAGATCGGGAAGCGGTACCAGGTGGATTTTGATCCGGCTGTTTTTGCCCAGCAAAAGAATATATTGTACGAAGGTTCCTTTATCAAGGAGACAAAGCCTATCGAATTTGTGGTAGCGCATTTGAAAGCGCATGCCGGCAAGGTCCGTATCGGCGTAGTATCCGGCGGCAGCCGCGCGTCGGTTTCCAAAACGCTCCGGTTGCTGGGCATCAGCCAACTCGTAGAAGTATTGGTATGCGCGGGGGAAACACCCAACGGCAAACCTTTTCCTGATCCTTTCTTATATGCCGCCAAACAGTTAAGCGTGGAACCTTCGAGGTGCCTCGTCTTTGAAGACGGGATCCCCGGTGTACGGGCAGCGGAAGCCGCCGGTATGCGGTGGATACGGATAGATCATTTGTAATAACTTTGCAGGTTTATCCAGCATCATGTCAATATCACTGCAATTACAGCATATAGAAAGGCCAGGTTATACCATAGACCTGTTTGTACCCAATGCACCCGATGTGCAGGACAGCTACCATCGGCAAAAGCAGGTACAGGCACAAATTCCTTTTCCGCATTGGACTAAACTATGGCCTGCTGCACTGGCTATGGGTGATTATATATACCAGCACCCGGAACTTGTACAGCATAAAACCGTGCTGGAACTGGCCGCCGGACTCGGGCTGCCCGCTTTTGTCGCTGCCCGCTATGCGCAAAGGGTTTGCTGTAGCGACTATTTGGAAGAGGCTGTTGATACTATGACCAGGTCGGCTGCGTATTTACAGCTTTCCAATGTTACCTGTCAGGTATTGGATTGGAACCTGCTGCCTGACGATCTTAGGGCAGAAGTATTATTGCTAAGTGACATCAATTACGATCCGGACCAGTTTACCCTCCTTTACCAGGTATTGGAGCGGTTTCTTCGGCAAGGCACAATTATCCTGCTAACAACCCCACAACGGCTCATGGCCAAACCTTTTATTGAAAAGCTGTTACCATTTTGCAAACAACAGCAGGAAATGATGATTGATCATCTTCAGCAGCCTACGCCTGTCAGCTTACTGCTGCTATCTGCTTAATTGGCCGTTCATGATAACATTTAGCCATTCGACCAACCTCAATGGTAGAAAAGATACCACGAAAGTGGTATTTTTTTTCCTCGTGAATTAGTATAATTTTATAATCGCATCCTGCACAAGTCTTCTTCAAGGATTCCACCCGTTAATCTTGACCCTGCTTTGGGCTCCCGGGCAGCATTTTTTGCAACAATCCCAACCACTCCTTTTTTCTTAAGCTTTATTGAGCTTAATGACTTTTGTTTTCTTAACCTTTCGGTAATCATTCCAGGCGATCGTTTTGCAGCAGCAGATCTAAACTCGCTATGATCAAACTCAACAAACATTTTCTCCATTTTAACTACTAAATTTTCATTTATGAAAAAGATTACTATTTTCTTGCTTTTAGTTGTGGGTATGGCATTAAAAATTAATGCTCAGATAGAAGCCACTACCGGCAAAATAACTATGCTTCGCGTTCACGATGTGGGCACAGCATTTGGTCCTCCTAATAATCAAATTGACGCCGAGGTGATTGTCAAGATAAGCTCAAAGCCTAACAATGCATTTGGGTTCAAACTTCGTAGGGATAATAACGAGCTTACGCATAAGGCTATGTACGAATTAATAAGGGAAGCGTTCCTGAATAACAGGGATGTAAAGATAGAATACCAGGTAGTACCAGGGAAAACCAACTTTATCTTATTCAGGGTAATAACAGTTGGGCCTGAGGGAACGATGTAATTCATAAAAGAAAGAGGCTATCGGAAATGATAGCCTCTTTCTTTTTATATATGGTGTGTCCCGGAAGCCGCTTTGTCACAACGCCCCAACTTTTGAACCTGGTCTATCTTTTTAACTTGACCCAAAATGCTTACCTTAGAATAAGGTATTGAATCCTCCTCCCTCCACCTTTTCCTCCGTCACCTTTGACTTCAGTCGTTCGCCATTGACCTTCATTATTTAAAAATTTAGAACCCACTTTTATGAGAAAGATTCATCTTTTCGCAGCGATTACTTTTTTAGTAGCCTGCACCTCCAGTCCCGACAAATCAAAAACGGAAACAGTGAAGGCCTCCGATCCCGATTCGGCAAAACAGGAAAGCCTGACATATCCTTTCACTCCTGATTATTCTTCAGATTTTGAGATCGGCGACGCAAAAAATGCACAAACACTGCTCGAATTGTACCGGAACTGGGACAACAACACACTTGACAATTCAAAGAGTTCTTTCGCAGAAATTGACACCATGTATTTTTCCGATGGCACTATGTTTGCCGGCAGCAGGGACAGTCTTTTTGCTATTGCTAACAAGATGAGAGGGCAGATGGGCAGTGTCGTTGATTCTGTTCATGCCTGGGTACCGCTCAGAAGTAAGGATAAAAATGAGGATTGGGTATTGATATGGACCCGGGAGATCTCAACAGACTCCAAAGGGAAAAAAACAGCAAAGGAGATACACGAAGTATGGCGGTTTGATAAAAATGGGAAAATTAATTTGATGTATCAATACGAGCAGCGCCCTCCAAAAATGCCGCCATCACCACCACGGAAAAAATAATAATTGTTTTCAAAGACCTCCGCCGTTGGGTTTCACTGAAGCCAGGCGGATGCTCTTTTATTCCAACAGCACTGTCAAAGAGATTGCTCCATCTTTTAGGATATACGGACTTCCGTGCAAAAGTTCCGGACTGTGCTCAAAAAGCAGGGTATCGGCGCTAAAAATATAAAGCTGCAAGGGTATTGGGCCGAAGGAAGTGTCGGCTTATAACAAAAAGCAAAACCAACGGTAAAATAAGCTGGTTGTAATACGTGTTGCCCAGGCAGGAAAGGCCCGGGAAACAGCCTATTTGGCCGCCTGAAAACGGAGGGATAATCCAGAGATAATCCACATATATACCAGAGATATTCCGGAGATATACCACCTCTATATGATCTGGAATATCTCCGGATTATTTCAATAATATTTATTTTATATATTTAAAATATATCATAACTTAGATACAGCGTAGTATACCTATACTAAGGGCTTAACCTTCTTGTAACTACAAACTTTACTGCAATGGCAAAAATGAAAGGCAATCCCGGCGATGGCCTGCGCGGCTCACTCGGGGGACTCTCTTATTACAAAATGCGCGGAGTAGAAGAAACCATTGTGCGGGAACCAGGCGGGGCTTCCAAAGAAAAGGTCGAAAAGGACCCCAACTTGCACATGATCAGGCGCAACAATGCAGAATTCAGTGGCCGGTCCACGGCCGGCAAATGGATACGCAAAGTGATCCAGGCACAACTGCCGATGGCGGATTACAATATCTCCGGACCGCTGGCCTCCTTGCTGAAGGTGGTGCAAAAACTGGATAGCCTGGGCGACAAAGGAAAGCGTACCATCCCGTTGTCGGCCAATCCGCTTGTAATTAAAGGGTTCTCACTCAACAAGAAAAACCTCTTCGATTCGGTGGTGCGCAGCCCGGTGGATTATGCAATAAGCCGGGAAACAGGCTCGGCCAGGGTACAGGTCCCGGCACTGACGCCTGCCATCAATTTATTTACCCCCGATCATTATGCAATGTTCAGGTTGGTCATAGCCTGGGGTGTGGTGCCCGATTTTTATCCCGATGGCAGAAAGGACCAAACCTATAATATCAGCCCGGGAACGGTACCTGAAATGACGTTTTACGATAAGATCAGGTATTATCCTTCCCACCAGGCTTATGATAATATTCCCACGGAAGAATTCAGGTCAGATTGGTATCCTGTCAGCAAAGGCGCTCCCGCTATGGATAGGGAACTTACCCTGCGTGTGTTTCCGCCTGATACAGATTTTACCCTGGTGCTTTCAATAGGTATTTGCTATGGCATCATGGAAGCAGCCGATTATGTACGGCAAGCACCGTATGTGGGCAGTGCCAAGATCCTCGCTGTAGGGTAAGGGTAGCCAAAATCAAGCACAAAAAAAGAGGGCATCGAAAGATGCCCTCTTCCAGTGACTTATAGACAGGTTCCTATGCCGTCAATTATATTAATGGACGAATACCAATGACTACATTATCATTTGAATAGGCGCCCATATGACATGCAGCAGATGTGCCGCCACCGTTTAAGTTTAAGATATCGACTGCTGCATTTCTGGCTGGAGAAGCTGATTGCAATTTGCCCAAATCGGCATTACCCCATTCAGATGATACAAGCTGAGGATCAGACTCCAATGAAAAGTCATCAAATTCTGTAGCGGCCTGCCATTCAGCTAATGATTGCGTTCCGGTTCCGCGGGAATGGACATATCCCCATCTGGAATGTCCGAAGCTCAAATTATGAGATCGACTTTGTACTGCTGCGTCAGATTGAGTTTTAGGAAAATTGAATAATGGAGCAGTACCCGTCTTTATATTATTGTGTGTTCTCCAACCTGATCCGGTAGTACCCGCTCCGCCATATGCTGGGTGAATACCTTCCATTTCTCCGTTCATTGTTGCATTTATCAATGTATTATTGATAACATCAATATCACGGATTTGATAACCTGCCTGGTTCCTGCAAAGTACATGATAATTTCCGCCAACCTGGATATTCTGATATACCTGGTTTCTTCCTAATTCTCCGGATGTATCCATAAAATTAACGGCTCCGACCGTATTCCAAAACGTGCTTCCACGAACCAGGTTTCGCCTGAATATTATTCCGCCTAATATCCATCTATCGACACCTGCTCCCTTACTGGTTAATGCTGTTTCAACGTTATCAAAAAAACAATTCTCTATGGTAATAAGTCCTGTCGATGTTGTTATGTTTGAGCCTGGTTGACTAAATAGCTGAATGCCCTGTTCACTTCTCGTTGCATTCTCCCGGCTATAATTTTCAATCCAGCAATCACTCACCAGGTTATTCTGACAACCAACCCCTTCAAAACGAATGGCAGCATGGTTATTACTGGTATATGCCTCAGGCCAGGAAACAGGACCACGATCAATTCTGAAGTAAGAAATTCTATTGTATTTGCCACCGCATACGATTGGTCCTGTATCCGCTTGTGTTGGGGCAAGCGATTCAGTAATATAGAATCCATACCAATGATGACCAGTGTCTAATCCTAAAACAGGGGAACCATAACCCTGTTGCGTTCCATTGTGTCTTAATGTGCTTCTTCCCGTAGTATTCAATGCAGCATAATTCTCTGCAAAGAATATGATAGGATTGTTTTCAGTGCCATTAGCCAAAATTTGAAATGAAGCGTCCCATGGATGATTTTTATTAACGCCCATATACTCACCGGGACCGCAACAAACTCTCCAGCCGGGTTGGGCTAATTGTAATGCCTGTGCGAGCGTATAGGGATCCTGTTGTGTACCATTTCCTGAACCAGTAGCAGATGCGCTAACCCAATGCGTTGCTGATAAAGATGCCAACCTGGTATTTACGCGGGGACCGCCACCTTCATCATCGTCGTCAGATTCATCTATTTTTTTGGCACATGCATTCAGCAGTACGGCCATTGCGGAAAGGCCGACCATCCCGGTCACCCCTTTCTTTAAAAATTCCTTACGTTTCATAGCGGATATTATTTATGGTTATGATGTGAATGGGTACAGGATCATGAATTCATATCACATGTGAAAGTGCAATTCATTGCAAACACCAAGCCAAATAACGTACATGTGCAGTGTTTTTTAATACAGGAAAACATTTACCAAAACGGAGATATTGTAAGAAAGCTGTGCTTATCTCGTAGATTAACGATAAGAATTGTCGTGATATACCCCTTAGATCGTCGCATTATCCCCCTTGAGTTCAGAAAGGGCCGCGGTACATTTGGGAAACAAATCTTTAACCAGTAATCCAGTAATTTATATGAATGTACAAGAACAAATCAAAAAGTATATTACCAGCCAACCTGAACCCAAACGTAGTGACATGCAAGCGTTGCACCGCATCATTCTGCAAGTAATGCCAGCATGTAAATTATGGTTCCTGGATGGTAAAGACAGTGAAAATAAAACTGTTTCTA
This sequence comes from Paraflavitalea devenefica, assembly GCF_011759375.1. Classification (NCBI taxonomy): domain Bacteria; kingdom Pseudomonadati; phylum Bacteroidota; class Chitinophagia; order Chitinophagales; family Chitinophagaceae; genus Paraflavitalea; species Paraflavitalea devenefica. The sequence continues at coordinate 447,935 of NZ_JAARML010000005.1, forward strand.
ATCCTAATATCGGATATGGATTTCAAATCATGAAATATGCCGATGGAAAAACCAGGGAGTTTTATCAAATTGGTATGAGTGCAAACACAACCGGGATCTCTGTCTATATACTTGGTATTAAGGATAAGAAATACTTAGCCCAGACATATGGGAAAAAACTCGGCAAGGCGAGCGTGAGCGGATATTGCATTAAGTTCAAAACACTGAAAGATATAAACATTGATATACTTGAAGCGGCAATACGATATGGGGTTGAGACTCAAAATGAAAAAAAGTGAGCTAAGGTTTGTGCAGGCACAGGGCCCCAACATTAAAAGTGTTGTGCTCTACCAACTGAGCTACGAGTTCAACCTCTCAACTTAATAACTTCCTCATTTACTTCCCCGCGGAGTCTCCTGCTTTTCGGTAGTTGATAAAAATACGGTACTATTGTTCGGAGTACTACTCCTTAGGGTATTGATCGTGGTGCAGGGACGCTGCGGCTGTTATAGCGGGACAATAACTAAACGGTTGGTTGATCATTTTTTGACTCATTTGTTGTAAGTTTAAGGCCATGAGAATGGCTCCAACACTTTAATACTTCTTCGTTTTCGTTTTTGATCGCGCTTGTTATCAACTGCGCTGTCTTGTTATTGTTCATTCTTTATTAATTTTTTATGGAAGAAGTATTAAATTCAATTCAGATAAAACAGTTTATTGAAGGAGGTTTTGTTCGTATCGACAATGCGTTTCCCGAAGAAATCGCTGCTGCGGTTCGAAATATTTTATGGAAAGAGATGGCTCTTGATCCCAACGATCCATCTACCTGGCAAAAACCCGTCATCCGTTTAGGTATGTATTCGCAGCCTCCGTTCATACAATCAGCCAATACACCAATATTGCACGCCGCCTTCAACCAGTTGGTAGGAAAAGACAAATGGTTGCCCTGCCGAAGTATGGGCACATTTCCCGTTCGGTTTCCATCAGCGGAAGATCCTGGCGATACCGGTTGGCACGTAGATGCCAGCTTTGGTGATAATCCGGCAAATTATTTGGAGTGGCGCGTAAACTGGCGTTCGAAGAATAGAGGATTGCTAATGTTGTTTCTATATTCTGATATTCAGGAAAATGATGCACCTACAAGGATTAAGGTGGGATCACATTTAGATATTGCCCGATTGTTGAAACCTGAGGGAGAACGGGGTATGTCTATTTTGGAGATGGCTGCACAATTTCCTTCCTTGCCAGAGAGAGAAGAGATATTGGCTACCGGCAAGGCGGGTACAGTATACCTGTGCCATCCATTCCTAATACATGCTGCCCAACCACACAGCGGAAAAGTGCCGCGGTTTCTGGCACAGCCACCACTATTATTAAGGGATGAGTTAATGAAGGAGGGGCAGGATGATAATTACTCCCCGGTAGAAAAGGCCATTAGCTTAGGTATAAACTAGGCAGCCATGTTGCACCGTGTTATCTTTGTTGGGCAAAAGCGCCATATAGGAAAACACTTTTTACAATACTTATTATGACGGGGCTTACCAGTACAGCTACTGCACAATCAACCGGCCAATATGCCCAGGTAAATGGATTGAACATGTATTACGAAGTACAGGGCGATGGTTTCCCGCTTGTGGCCATCAAAGCGTCCGCACTTGTCATCAGCGGCAACCAGGATGTGTGCACCCTCGATCATGCCCTGGAAATGAGCCGCCTGCTGCAACACGCCCAGTTAGCTATTTTTCCGGGTGGACATGGAGATTATATAGGGGAAATCAATAAATGCCCGTTAAAAATCTGAAAGACTTGGTTTACAAATGCTGTTGATTTCCATAAAAATGTTGCTGTTACAATTACGCAAATAAGTTAAATTAGCTGTATTGCCGCAATAAGTTTACGGCAATGCAAGCGTTAGCGGTAATGCAAAAAAATATCACAATCATGATTTATAATATTTTAAACGGCGACTCTCTTGCTTACAGTTTCCCAGATACGAAAATTGAAGGCGATGTAATAGTTGTTAGAGAAGGTCTTATAGATGGAGATTTGTCAGGCGACAATCTGCATGACTTTTGGCAATCAAGAGCAAAGTATATGGGGTTAACAGAAGCTGAATACCATAGTAAAGTTGTAAAAGAGTTTGAAAAAATAAGGAATGCGCCTGATAATTCAGCGTTTAATCTTTGGTTTGAGTATGACTTGTTTTGTCAGGTAAATATGTGGTTTGTTATTTCAATTATCAATAGTTTGCCAATAAAGAAAAAAGTTTTTGCTGTTTATACTTCTTATTTAGACAAAGCCAGTAAACAATTTTGGAATGGTTTTGGACCAGCAAATTCAGACGAACTTAAAGTTTGTTATGCGAATAAAATTCCTTTAAGTGAAACCGACATAAATTTAGGGAAAGACTTGTGGGAAGCTTACAAAAATGGTAATCTTGAAGAGTTGACAACTCTTTCAAAGGATCAATCTTTAGCTTTTCCGTATTTACAAGAAGTAGTAAAGGCGCATGTTGACCGTTATCCAAAAGATGGCACAAAAGGAAGACCTGAAAGAGTTATTGAAGACATCACAAAAAACATTTCTACTGACTTTCATAAAGTGTTCAAAGAATTTTGGAACAGAGAAAGCATTTATGGTTTTGGTGACACCCAATTAAAACATCTTTATGACAAAGTAATGCACTACCGCTAACAGTGCATTGGCAATATATAGAGTAAAAAAAGAAGGCCACTGATTTCAGTGACCTAATTCTAATAAGTGCCCCCCTGGGACTTTACTTTCAAAAGGGTTGCCAACGGTACAATACATTGCGGATCAACTAAACATATCTCCCAAATATTTGAGCAGCATGCTGAAACAACTGGTCGGCCAGACAACGCAACAGATCATCCACGAAAAACTGATCGATAAGGAGAAGGAAAAACTGTCGACAACGGAATTGTCGGTAAGCGAGATCGCCTACCAACTTGGTTTCGAACATCCGCAATCATTCAATAAGCTTTTCAAGCTCAAGACCAAACAAAGTCCGCTGGATTTTCGGCAAGCGTTTAATTAAATAAAACTATGCAAACCATCGCGCCGTTTCTTCAATATATACGGCAAAATAACAAGTTGCCCATCAGAATCGTTTCGCCGGACTTCGGCCACCTGACGGCTGAAGAAGCGGCAAATTTTATTGTTCCGCATCGTTCGCCTTATTATTTTTTTATGTTTATGCTGAATGGCCGCAGCTGTCATCAAATCGATCTGAAGCAATACGAAGTGACCGGTAATGAATTGGTTTTTGTTACGCCTCACCAGGTTCATAAGCAGGAAGTTATTGGCAAGGGAGGCAAATTTGTCAAGCTGGGTTTTGATGAGAGTTGCCTGTTCCTGCTGCTCAAACAATATCCTTTCCTGATCGATCCGCTGAATTACCAGAAAGTCAGTTTTGCCCTCGCCGCTGTGCTGCGGGTAAAGGCAATTTTTGCCATATTGCTGGATCTGTTGAGGCATTGGGATACCGCGCCGGAACTGATCCTGGCACACCTCAATAGTTTACTTACCGAGATCAACACGGCATACTTTCTTACCCCGACCGCTCCGGCGAGAAATAAGCTTGCCCGCTACATCGACTTTAAAACATTGGTGGAAAAACAGTTGACCGAGCAACCCAGCGTCCGGCAGATTGCGGAAGAACTGGGCATCAATCCCAACGGATTATATAAGCTCGTGAAACAGCATTCCGGGCTTTCTCCTAAAGAATATATCACTAAACGGTTGATTTTGGAAGCAGGGCGCCGCTTATATCACACGAAAGATCTCTCGATCAAAGAATTGGCCTTTGAGTTGGGCTTTAATGATCCTGAATACTTTTCCCGTTTGTTTAAAAAAGTCACAGGACAAACCATCCCACAGTTTTCGCAGGATCTGTCAGGGAATTAGATCGATTCGTCCGGCCTTTTTTGCCCCGCGATCAGGAGCTTTGTTCACACAATAAAGCTATACGGAAATGAATAAAAATCAGGAAACAATATTAGTTACAGGAGGAAACGGCCTTGTAGGCGCGCGTCTGTTACCACGATTAGTAGCGGCAGGTATCAATTGCCGTGCCTTGGTGCGCGGCGGTAAAGGCGTTCCGGCCGGAGTGACGCCTGTGGAAGGTGATCTGCTGGATCCGGCATCGCTTATAGAAGCTGTCAAAAATGTATCAGCGATCGTTCATCTGGCGGCCGTGTTCCGCTCACCGGACACGGACCTGATCTGGAAGAGCAACCTGGAGGGTACGCGTAACCTTATTGATGCGGCAAAAAACAGCGCGTCTGGTGCCCGCTTCCTATTTGCAAGTACCAGCCATGTCTACAACACGAACAATCCGCACCCTGGCCGGGAAAATGATGCGGTTAACCCGCAACATGCTTATCCCGCCAGCAAAGTTGCATCGGAGAATGAGTTACGCGAAAGCAAACTGAACTGGGCCATTTTGCGTTTCCCCTTTGTTTATGGTGATGGTGATGGCCATCTGGAAGAGTTACCAAAACATGTAATTGCAGCGAAATATCATCCAGCCATGAGGATAAGCACCATCCATCATCGCGACATTTACACAGCCGTTATGATGGCTTTGGATGGGATCATGGACGGCCGCATTGTCAATATTTCGGATGAAGCACCTACATCAATTTATGAACTGTTGAGCATTGTGGGAGAAACTATGGTATCGTCATCTGAGCCGCTGGTAAACCCCTGGTATCTCCATGCTGATAGCTCGCTTGCACGTAGCTTAGGCTTTCAACCGTCGGTCAGGACCGTTTACCAGGCGGTACAAGAAAAGCTGCTTTAATATGGTTTTCAAATTTCCTTGAGCTGACCTCTCCGGAAATGATTACCTCTTTCAAGGCTTGAAACGTGTAAAGAAGTAATCACGTTAACATACAAATCAAAAGAACGTGGTGAACGAGATGAGCAGAAGGATTTGAATTAGCATAAAATAAAAACTCCGAACAATGTTCGGAGTTTCAGTGAACCCGCTGGGACTCGAACCCAGGGCCCCAACATTAAAAGTGTTGTGCTCTACCAACTGAGCTACGAGTTCAACCTCTCAACTTAATAACTTCCTCATTTTCAGAGTCGTTATGTCGTTTTTGGGAGTGCAAAAATACGCCAAAAACACATCGTACCAAATTTATTTCAGATTTTATTTTCACACCCTGTGGATTGAAATTGCTTGGTTTTTTAAAATCTCCGCAAAACCACGGCCAGTCTGGGCTGGTGGGAGTAGGGGGCCTGCTGATGCCATTCAAAAAAGATATACAAACAAATGAGTTACAGAAATTTAAACCGGCCATCTGTCTCCTGCCAACAAAACCGGGTGTAATTTAGTTATGAATACACGCTATGGATTATACCCGGGAATTCAGGAAATTTATCAGCAGTCAGTATTTGTATACCGGCGTCCGCATCACAGCAGGCGCTATTATACCGGCCGTAATCCTGCACCAGTACGACCTGCTCACTTCCATGATGGCCGTTCCCCTGGGCGCGCTGGTAGTCAGTACCACCGATACACCCGGCCCCCTGCAACACCGCCGCAATGGTATGCTGGCCAGCATCCTGATCAATAGCCTTATTGTACTCATCGTAGGCTTCAGCCGGCCCTTTCCCTGGCTCATTGGCTTGGAGATCATTGCCTTTGGCATGCTCTTTTCCCTCGCCGGCGTGTACGGCAACCGCGTCAATTCGATCGGGCTCATTGCCCTGCTGGTATTCATTTTCAACATTGACAGCCACCTTGCTTCTTCCAATATCTGGCGCGATGCCGCCTGGTTTACTATCGGTGGCGTATGGTATGCAGGGCTCAGTCTGACCCTCTATACCCTCCGCCCTTATAAACCCATTCAGCAGTTGCTGGGCGAGAGCCTCATGGAAATTGCCGGTTATCTCCGGGTGAAAGCAGCCTTCTACGATAAAGAGCGGGATACCGATCACCTGTACAGGGAACTCATGCGCTACCAGATCGTCGTACACCAGCACCAGGATGAGCTGCATGAAATGCTCTTCAAGGCCCGGCGCCTCATCACTGAATCTACCAGCAAGGGGCGCATCCTCATGATGATGTTCCTCGATAGCATGGACCTCTTTGAGCGCATTATGACTACCCAGCAGGAGTATGAAGCGCTTCACAAAGAATTTGACGATACGCCCATCCTGAAAGCCTATCACAGCATGATCCTGCAGGCGTCGGATGAACTGCAAAAAATAGGACTGTCCGTACAGGAAGGATTGCCTTACAGGGACGACAATTCACTGGAGGAAGCCTACAAAGAAACCAGTGATGCTTACTTCGCCCTGCGGGATAAAGAACTGGGACCACATACCATTGAGGGATTTATCAAGCTCCGGCATATCCTGTACAGCATAGAAGACCTGGTAGAACGCATCTCTATGCTGGCGCATTATTCTACTTATGACCGAAGCATCAGCAAGAACAAAGACGCCAGGGAAAAATGGCTGAAAGAGCAGGCGCCGCCCGACCAGGAGATCAACATCCGGTTACTGCTCGATAACCTTTCCTTGCAATCGTCCCACTTCAGGCATGCCATACGCGTTACCCTGGCCATGATGATCGGTTACACCATTTCCTTGCTGTATCCGCTCGGACACGGATACTGGATCCTGCTGACCATCGTTACCATCCTCAAACCGGCATACAGCATTACCAAACAGCGCAACTTCCAGCGTTTGGGCGGTACCCTTATCGGTGCTGCTTTCTCCTTTGCGGTCCTGTACTTCATTAAGGACAATACTGCCCTGTTCATCATCATGCTGCTGGCCATGATCATTTCCTATACCTACATCAAGCTCAACTACCTGGTGGGGTCTATTGGTATTACCTCCTACGTGATCCTCAGCTTTCATTTCATGAACCCGGGCGGATTGTCGGCCGTATTGCAGGACAGGATCATTGATACGGCCATTGGTTCTCTCATTGCTTACCTCGTATCAAAATTCGTATTGCCCTTATGGGAGCATGAACAGATAGATCCTTTCATAGAAAAAACCGTAACTGCCAACCGGCGTTACTTCAACGTTGTATCGGTGGCCTTCACCGGCCAGTCATCAGAAAAAAGTGATTACCGGGTTGCCCGTAAAGAAGCCTTTGTGGCGCTGGCCAACATGTCTGACCATTTTCAGCGTATGCTGTCGGAACCGAAGAACAAGCAGCCTGGTCTGCCGCAATACCATCAGTTTGTAGCAACCAGTCACCTGCTGGCCTCGCATATTGCCTCTCTTTCTTACTATGCGCAGCGGTCGGCTCCGCAATATGCCTCCGGTGATTTTCAGCCGCTCCTGAAACAGGTGGATGATCAGTTTGGATCTGCGCAAAGCCTGCTGGACAATAAAGCCCTGCCTGCTATAGAACAAAAGACCGGCGACCATCCCATACGCGCCCGCCTGCAACAACTCTTTGAACAAAGACGGCAGGAGATGAAAGCAGGAGCGGGTAACCCGGAACAATCTGTACGCAAAACACTCTCTGATCTCAAGGCTATTACCGACCAGTTCCAGTTGATCTATTCTATCACGGTTGAACAGGTGAAAATATTAGACAAGCTGAAGAAGGAGGAAATGTAAATAATTTAATTTTGCCGGCCGCCAATCAACTATACAATCAAACCATGAAACAATCCTTAGCGCGCATAGCACTCGTAGTAAAAGATTATGATGAAGCCATTGCCTTTTATACGGAAAAGTTACATTTTACTTTAATAGAAGATACCGTTTTAACACCCACCAAAAGATGGGTAGTGGTAGCGCCGCCGGGATCAGATGGCTGCTGCCTGCTGCTGGCGAAAGCCGTAGGTGAAGAACAAGAAAGCAGGGTAGGGAACCAAACCGGCGGCCGGGTATTCCTCTTCCTGTATACCGATAATTTCGACCGGGACTATATCAACCTGCTGCACCAGCACATCACCATTGTGCGTGAACCCGTAACCGAAACCTGGGGCAAGGTGGCTGTCTTTGCCGACCTCTATGGCAACCTGTGGGACCTGATCGAAGCGCCCGGCAAATAAAATAGCCAAGAAAATATTCTACCCGAGAAAGTTGAGGAAAAGATTGCTCAAAAAAGCGGCCGCTAATGGGTGGACAGTAATAAAACAGGCGGGTTCTTCCAAAAGACGGTGGGAAAAGGATTGAGGTACGTAACTTTATACAACGGTTGCTTAAATTGGACGATATGGAAAAAAACATTACCAAATCCATAGACATCAATACCTCTCTCGCAAAAGTCTGGAATGCCCTGGTGAATCCCGACATCATCGCCCAATACCTCTATGGCGTGGAAACCATTACCGACTGGAAGGTAGGCAGTGAGCTCATCTTTGTACATAATCAAGAGGGTAAGCAGGTCAGGGATAAAGGGGTGATCCTCGACTTTGTGCCGCCGCACCTGCTAAGGCATACCTACTGGACGCCTTATTCTGGTTTGGAAGACAAACCAGAACATTATACCACCATATCCTATAGCCTTACCGCAGAGAACAACAAGACCATTTTAACGGTTACACAAACCAACTTCAACAGTGAGGAATGGTACCGCAACCTGCTGGCAGGATGGGATGATGTACTCACCACCATCAAAAAAATTGTTGAAAGTTGACAGCCCAGGCCATTAAAACCCCACTTGAACGCATACAACTCCTCCGTAGATTATTTCTGCAGGAGCACAACTGCCAGATACGCTACAATGCCGTACATGAGCGGGACTGGTCCGATTCTTACCTGCTCCTCATCGATGATGTGGAAGTCGGCTACGGTTCGGTCAATGCACAGGACATACGGGGTACCCGCGAAACCATCTTTGAATATTACCTCGTGCCCCATGTAAGGAACCATGCCAATCTATTATTTCGTGAGCTCATCCTCGCTTCCGGCGCTACGCTCATCGAATCACAAAGCAATGTACCGCTCTTAACTGCCATGCTGCATGAGTTTTCCGAAAACATTGGCGCTCCTGTTGTACTATTTGAAGATCATCAGGTGACAGATTACACCATACCCGGTATTATCTTTCGTATGCTGGGAGAAGAGGAGAAGGTCTATAACCAGGATCCCGGCAAATACGTACTGGAGCTGAATGGTGAAGTCATCGCCAATGGCGGCTTCCTCCTGCATTACAACATGCCTTTTGCCGATCTGTTCATGGATGTAAAAGAAGAATACCGCAGAAGGGGATATGGCAGCTACCTGCTGCAGGAAGTCAAAAAACAATGTTATCTCGCCGGCCGCATCCCCGCCGCCCGTTGCAATGTAAGCAATCCCGCCTCCAAAGCCACCCTGCTCAAAGCCGGCCTCAAAGTAGCCGGACATATGCTCATAGGCTATGTAAAAAAGGATTTACTTACTTTTAATCATGATCATCGCTGAAACAGAACGTCTCGTTATCCGTGAGTTTACTATAGATGATGCCCCTTTTATCCTGGAGCTCGTCAATGAGCCCGCCTGGCTGACATTTATTGGCGATAAAGGCGTAAGGACCACAGATGATGCCGTTCGTTATATCCTTAACGGACCGGTGAAAAGTTACCACACCCACGGCTTTGGCCTTTGGCTGGTACAACTAAAACAGGAAAACATTCCCATTGGCATGTGCGGATTAATCAAACGGGACCTGTTGGAACATGTAGACATTGGCTTCGCTTACCTGTCTGCCCATAATGGCCAGGGATATGCGTATGAAGCAGCTACCGCTACGCTTGAATATGCCAAAGACAAGGTTGGATTAAAACATATCCTGGCCATCACCAACCAGGACAACTTCCGTTCCATACGGTTATTGGAAAAGCTCGGACTGAAATTTGAAAGGTTGATCACCTTACCCGGAGAACAAAAGCCCATTCTCTTAATGGGAGCCAGCCTGCTATCCGGCAACAGCTAAAGGCCAAAAGCTAACTGCTAAGAGCTTTCTATGCTATAATTACTTATTTTTGTTTGCACTTTAACCGGTAATTATGCAGGATACAATCATAGAACTGAAGCACGTCAATATATACCAGGGCACCAATCTCGTATTACAGGATGTAAACCTCCGGGTACAAAAAGGCGAATTCGTATACCTCGTAGGCAAAACAGGTACCGGGAAATCAAGTCTGCTCAAAACACTCTATGGCGATCTTCCCCTGAAAGAAGGCGATTGTACCGTAGTAGGTTTCAACCTGCGGGAAATGGACTGGAAAAAAGTACCCTTCCTGCGCCGTAACCTGGGTGTAGTATTCCAGGACTTCCAGCTACTGACGGACCGTAACGTGAATGACAACCTCAAATTCGTATTGCGGGCTACCGGCTGGAAAGATGAAAAGCTCATGGATGAAAAGATCATTGATGTGCTGGATAAAGTAGGATTAAAGTCCAAAGGCTTTAAAATGCCTTTTGAATTAAGTGGTGGCGAACAGCAACGGGTAGATGTGGCCAGGGCATTACTCAACTCACCCAAACTCATCCTGGCCGATGAGCCTACCGGTAACCTCGACCCGGAAACTTCCGATGAAATCATGCAGCTCCTGTTCCATATTTCCCGTGATTATGGTACTGCCATTGTAATGGCCACGCACGATTACATCGTTATCAACAAATTTCCGGCGCGTATGGTGCGTACGGAACGGGGCAGGGTCATAGACAATGCAAGCATTGACATGGTATGATCTCCATATTAATTCCGGTATTCAACCAGGATATCAATAAATTGGTGGCCCGGCTAAGCGCCGGGCTTTCCCATTTACAGCAGGGAGGTGAGATCATCGTTATGGACGACGGTTCTGATCCCGCCTTCCGGGACATCAATAAACCCATCGCACAACAGCCCTTTGTACGCTACCTGCCACAGGCACAAAACCAGGGACGCATACGCATCCGGCAAATGCTGGCCGAAGCTGCTGCCGGCGAATGGTTGCTCTTTCTCGATGGTGATAGTGAAGTCGTCTCAGATAACTTTTTACACAACTATATACAGGCCATACAACCTGGCGCCGCTGTAGTAGTAGGGGGCAGGACTTATACCGCTACGCCACCGGAAGATGACGCTCTCAGGTTACATTGGAAATATGGCTCCCGCAGGGAAGGCAGGCTGCCAGGCAAAAAGCACCAGCCCGCTTTTATGTCCAACAACTTTCTCATACAGGCCCGTTACTTCCAACAACTATCGTTTCATACCGGCTGGAATGGGTATGGCCATGAAGATACCTGGATGGGACTACAATTGGAAGAAGCTGGTATACCGGTGCGTTACATTGATAATCCTGTTATACATGGGGGACTTGAAAAAAACAGCGCATTCATTGCAAAGTCAGCAACTGCGCTCCTAAATCTTCACCAGCTCAGTGGGATGGTTCCTGCAGCATTGCTGGCCAGGCATGTAAAAATATTCCGGGTATATAAAAAACTGGAAGTTTGGCGCTGTCGCTGGATAGTATTAGCTGCTTATGCGTTATTGAAAAACTACATCCACCGTAACCTTCATTCCTCCAATCCTTCCCTCACACTCTTCGACCTTTACAGGCTGCAATACTTCATTCGCCTTGTTAATTCAGCACATTAATGCCTCGCTTCCTCTCCCTGCCACAACAACCGCATCAACTGCTTCGTAAGCTGGCCATGGTTCAGGAAGGGCGCCAGGATCTCCTTGCGCAGCAACAATTCATGCTCATCAAAAGGCTGATGATACAACTGGATAATAATTGACTGGAATGCTTCTACCGTAGTAGCTACATGGCAGGCGGTATCTAACCCGGAGTTATTGATCATCGTGGGGTTCACCACGCAATGCCTGCCCGAAAACAAAGCATTCAGCAACTTTACCGACCTGCTTTTACGGCAAAAGGAGGGCAGTACATTAATCTGTGCTTTCCTGACCAGGTCATGCATCTCCTGGGCAGATGGGTTGGCGATCAGGCAGGCATGGCCATGTAAATTCACTTCCCGCTCAAGCCGGGGTGAGGGCTGCTTACCTGCTATAATAAAGGGGACTTCAATCTTATTGAAAATATTTGTCAGCAACCAAATGGCAGCTTCCTCGTTTTCTGCTACCGACAGGTTACCATGATACAAACAAAAACACCCGATGCCTGTTTCCGATTCCACTTCCGTGAAGGGCAGGAGGGGAGGCACACACACCACATTCCTCGCATGCAGCTTCTGCCGGTATACCGCTACATCCTGTTCAGACAAAGCCAGGAATATCGCTTTATCGGCTATATCCTTTTCATAGCTCTTCAGCAACCGGCTTTCATGATGGTAATAGATCTTCTTCAGGGGTTGTAATACGGTAGTCGTTTTGCACAATTGCTCATAATACTCATGCTCCACATTCATCAGCCGTACAAAGATTGGCCGGTTGTCAAAACGCTCATCATTCAGCAGGTAAGTGCAATGAATGCCCTGCAGTAAAATAGGATGATCATCCTGCAGCAACCTTTCCCGCAATTGGTTACAGGAGCGGGAAGCAACAATATAAGGGAGCTTTGGGCTGATACATTTATGCCCGGTGAGCTTTTGATAATACTTCACCTCTGTACAATAAGCCGCCAGTTCAGGCTGATGACCACGGCCATCATCAAAGCAATGAAGATGGATGTGCACACCGGCGCCGTGTAAGGCTTTAATAGTACAAAATACATCTATCACGCCACCATAATCGATGGGAAATGGCACATCCGATGATACAATATGCAAGTGTTTTTCCAAAATGCTATGCTCAGATAATCGTTGAATAAAAAGCAATCAGTTTCTTTTCTTCCTGTTGCCAGTTAAAAATCGTTCTCGCAGTTACACAGTTTTGTTGCAATTCCCTGTACAAAACCACATCATTTAACAATCTGTTAAGTTGCACAGCAATGCTGTCAGGACTCAGGTCGTTAATAAGAACAGCAATTGGATACTGATTGTTTATTTCCCGGTAAACCGGGTAATCCACACCCAATTGGGGAATTCCAGCCTGTATATAGTCAAAAAAACGATTGGCAAGGGAATAATAGTTGCTCTGACCCTTATTTTCAAACAAAGTAATCCCTATCCACGCATTAACGGTATAATTAGTTAATTCGTGTGGCAGGATCAATCCCTTAAAAATAACCCGCTCCTGCAGCCCATGGGCAGCTACCAGGGCTTTCGCCTGCTCCATAAAATTACCATCGCCACAAATGACCAGCCGGGCCGCTACCTGTTGCATCGCCGGGATCAGCGTTTCAAAGCTCCTGCCTTCATTCACCGCTCCCTGGTACAGGATATAGGGCTCCTGTTTCTCCGGTATCGTCAGCGGCTGTAATACCGGCACATTGCGGATCACCCCATAATCCACTCCATACATCTCTTTAAACGCAGTCGCAATGGGTTGATTTACAGTATATCCAGCCTTAAACCGTGGAACGGCAAAGCGCTCCACCCGTTTCCAGAACTGGTAAATGCGGGGCCGGGTAACCACCTCCTTCATCTCGCAGAATAGCTCATGGGCGTCATATACCCGCGGAATGCCTTTCATTACCGAAACCCAGTAACAGGGGAGGATAGTATCCAGGTCAATGGCGCAAATGACGTTTATTTTATTGAATATCAAATAAAAAAACAATCTTATATTATATTCAATATAAAAACCTTTGCCTTTGGCAAAAAAGCAGGACAACCTTTTCTGCCGGAAAGGCTGTTCAAGCAATGGCACAGATCCCCGCCGCTGCCTGCCCACCAGCGTTACCGCATAGCCTGCAGCACTCAGTGAACGGCAGATCCGTATCATCCGCTGATCATAACTGAGGTCATTGGTAACAGTAAATACAAGTTGTTTCATACTGGCAGAAGAGACTAACCGCTTTTTGTCTTTTTTTAGACAATTGAAAAAAAACGGGCAGGCAAGATATTAAAATCACGATTAATTCCATACCTTTGCCGCCAAATTATAGAAGAAGTAAAAATTTGGATGTTCTAAAAAAAAATTGAGATGCCGTATTTAACCAAAGAAAAAGTATCAAACATCTTCACCCAATTTGGCGGAAATGCCACCAATACCGGTTCTATTGAAGGTCAAATTGCTTTGCTGACTGAGCGCATCAATGGGATTTCCCAGCACCTGCAGCAAAATAAGCAAGATTTCTCTACCCACCGTGGATTGATGAGGCTGGTAGGTCAACGTAAGCGCCTGCTGAACTACCTGAGCAAACATAACCTGCAAGGTTATCGCCAATTGATCGAGAAACTCGGAATCAGAAAATAATCAGTATATGTGATAAGATACTATTCCCAACTGTAGACACCGGTTGGGAATACTTGTTTTACCGACATACTGATTAGTAGCTTGTAAATTGTATTTTAAACCTGGTTGCCTTCACAAACCATTCCTTCCCGCCTACCCGTTTGCGATTGCCAACCTTAAATTGAGATTGTATGCTCTCTCAACCTATTAGTGTAACATTTGACATTGGTGGTGGCCGTATGGTAACCATCGAAACCGGTAAACTGGCCCGCCAGGCTCATGGCTCCGTTACCGTTCGCCAGGGAAACAGCATTATGCTTGCTACTGTTGTAGCCAACAAAGAACCCAAAGAAGGGCAAGAGTTTTTCCCCCTGGTAGTAGATTACAACGAAAAATTTGCCTCAGCCGGCCGTATTCCCGGCTCTTTCTTCAAACGTGAGGGAAAATTGAACGATTATGAGGTACTGGTAAGCCGTTTGATCGACCGTTCATTACGTCCCTTATTCCCCGAAGATTATTTCTGCGATGTACAGGTACTGGTGACGCTCGTATCCAGTGATAAAGAAGTAATGCCCGATGCATTAGCTTGTCTGGCTGCTTCTGCCGCACTCGCAGTTTCAGATATTCCGATTAAAGAAGTTATCTCCCAGGTACGTGTAGCACGCGTGGAAGGTAATTTCATCGTTAATCCCAGCCGTACAGAACTGGCCACCGCCAATATGGACTTCCTTATCGCCGCTACCGATAAGAACCTTATGATGGTGGAAGGTGAGTCAGAAGAGTGCAGTGAAGAAGACCTCGTAAAAGCACTGGAGATTGCACATGATGCCATCCGTATCCAGATCAAAGCACAGCAGGAGCTCCGTGACAAAGCGGGTGTAAAAGGAAAACGTGAGTACGTAAAACCTGAGCAGAACGAAGAATTACGCGATAAAGTAAATGCTTTCGCAAAAGATAAGATCTATACCATCTCCAAAAGCGCTTCTGCCAAACATGACCGCAGCGATGCTTTTGATGCGCTGAAAAAAGAGCTGATCGAAAGCCTGGGTGAAGAAGTAGATGACAAAACTAAAAAACAAGCTAAGAAATACTACGAAGACCTCCAGTGGGAAGTAGTGCGTGACATGATCCTGAATGATCGTGTTCGGCTGGATGGCCGCCAGCTTGACCAGGTTCGTGGCCTGGCTATGGAAGTGGATGCCCTCCCTTCTCCCCACGGATCAGCTTTATTTACCCGTGGTGAAACACAATCACTCACTACCGTAACACTCGGTACGCCACTGGATGAGCTGCTGGTAGAAAGCGCTGCCAACTCTGAATATTCAAAATTCATCCTGCACTATAACTTCCCGCCATTCTCTACCGGTGAAGTAAAAATGATGCGCGGCCCCGGCCGTCGTGAAGTAGGCCACGGTAACCTGGCCATGCGTTCACTGAAGCAAATGATGCCGGGCAACGAGTATCCTTACACCGTACGCGTGGTAAGTGATGTACTCGAATCCAATGGTTCTTCTTCTATGGCCACTGTTTGTGCCGGTTCACTCGCCTTAATGGACGCTGGTGTTCCTGTACCCAAACACGTAGGTGGTGTAGCCATGGGATTGATCACCCGCGCTTCCGACAACAAATATGCTATCCTTACCGATATCCTGGGTGATGAAGATCACCTTGGAGATATGGACTTCAAAGTAACCGGTACACGCGAAGGCATCTGCGGTGTGCAAATGGACATCAAAATAGACGGCCTTAGCATGGACACCATGCGCGAAGCATTGGAGCAGGCCCGCAAAGGACGTTTACACATCCTCGAAGCCATGTACGAATGTATGCCGGCTGCCCGTGAAGAAGTGAAGCCGCACGCGCCAAGAATGGAGAAACTCTTCATTGATAAGGAATTCATCGGTGCTGTGATCGGACCACAGGGTAAGATCATCCAGGAAATCCAACGCGAAACAGGTACTACTATCAATATTGAAGAAGTAGGCAACTACGGAGAAGTAAGCGTATTCAGCCCGGCTAAAGAAGGGTTGGATAAAGCAGTGGCCTGGATCAAGGGCATCACCGCTATGCCTGAAGTAGGATCTGTTTACGAAGCTACCGTGAAAGGCATCAAGGAATTTGGCGCCTTCGTGGAATTCCTGCCTGGTAAACAAGGTTTATTACACATCAGCGAGATCTCCCATAAACGTCTCGAAACCATGGAAGGCGTACTCAAAGAAGGGGAGAAAGTAAAAGTGAAACTGATCGGAATAGACCACAAGACCGGTAAATTCAAACTGAGCCGCAAGGTATTAATGCCCAAGCCCGATGGTGCCCCCCGGTCACCCCAGGGCAATAGCGCTGCTCCCCAGCAGTAACCTACAGCATTAATGCTAAAAAATAAACAAGGGTGAGCCACCTTCAACAGTGGCTCACCCTTATAAATTTATATACATGTCCAGCTACACCCATCTCCAATTTCACAACGTCTCCAAAGAGCAACAGGAGATTCTCATCGCGCTCCTGAGCGAACAGGGCTTTGAAGGATTCGAAGAAGGTACACAGCAACTAGCTGCTTTCATTCCCGAAGTGCAATGGAATGAACAGGCAGTGGCAGCGCTGGCAGCAACCTATGGGGTCACTTACACAACAGCAAGCATTGCGCAAAAGAACTGGAATGAAGAATGGGAAAAAAACTTTGAGCCGGTAATCATCGGGAACTTCTGTGCTATCAGGGCGCACTTTCACCAATCCATCACAGGCGTCAAACACGAGATCATCATTACACCCAAAATGAGCTTTGGCACTGGTCATCATGCCACCACCTACATGATGGTCGAATACATGGAACAACTTGATCTCACCGGTAAGTCAGTGCTCGACTTCGGCACCGGTACCGGCATCCTCGCAATATTGGCAGAAAAGTGCGGCGCTACAGAAATAGTAGCCATTGACAACGACGATTGGAGCGTGGAAAATGCCGCTGAGAACATTGATGTCAATCATGCCAGCCACATATTGTTGCAAAAAGCGGACAGTTTAGAAAAATTTGGCCTATTTAATGTCATACTGGCCAACATCAATAAACACGTATTGCTGGCAAATATGGAATCTCTTAAACAACATTTAACACCCGGTGGCGTTATAATAATGAGTGGTTTATTAGCAGGCGACCGTACTGATATTGAAGCGGCTGCCACCAGCAGTGGTTTGAAAATTGTGGATCAGAAAAATCAATATACATGGATTGCCTTGCGATTAACCAGTAAGTAACAGAATAATGTAATGTTATCCATTGTATTAAGCTGTTTTTCCTTTATATTTGAATTTTCCAACTTCAACCAACTATTCAATGAAAGAAGTGCTCGTCATTGTAATAGCATATTTGATCGGCTCTGTTCCAACTGCTGTCTGGGTCAGTAGAGGTTTCTTCGGCATCGATATCCGTGAATACGGAAGTGGAAATGCCGGCGCTACTAATACTTTCCGCGTACTGGGTTCCCGCTGGGGTACTTTTGTAATGATCATAGACATGCTGAAAGGCGTAGCTGCTACCAGCCTTTATCTTTTACTACCTTTTTACGCAGATACTACCAATGAATGGGACCGCACCAACCTTATGGTGGGCCTCGGTCTGGCGGCTGTATTGGGACATATATTTCCCATCTGGGCCGACTTCAGGGGTGGTAAAGGGGTGGCTACCTTATTTGGGATGGTCCTCGCCATTCAGCCCGTAGTGGCCGTTTGCTGCGTAGGTGTATTCCTCCTGGTACTGTACCTGACCCGCTTCGTATCCCTCAGCTCCATCTTTGCCAGCATTGCTTTTGCTGTACTCATACTCTTTATCTTCAATGAAAAAGAACCTTTGTACAGGGCATTTGCCATTGCAGTGGCGCTCCTGGTGATACTCACCCACCAGAAAAACATCACCCGCCTGCTGCGTGGCAGTGAAAGCAAAGTGCCCATCTTAAAGTACCGCGACCGTAAGCGGGAACGCCGGCGCTCCAAAGAAGACTGATCAATACATAACAACGATAGTGAACCTGTATTTCGTAACCATGAAATACAGGTTTTTTTATTGCTGCACATTAATCTGTTTGCCAGATTATTGCGTACGTTATATTTGCTGCAGCTTAGCATCTGGAAACCTGCGTCCCAAACCCTGAATCCCGGAGTTGGTATCATTTTAGTATTAATTTTGATAAAAATTATCCCGATGAAACGACTATTCGTTGTTGCCTCACTATTAGTCCTCCTGACAGGTTGTAGCCGTAATGCCATCACTGGCAGAAGCCAACTTTCCCTTTTTAATGAAGCCGATATCCAAAGTATGGCGGCTACTGAATATACCCAATTCCTTTCCCAGAATAAGGTAATCAGCACTTCAGGCAGCAAAGATGCTGAAATGGTGCGCCGGGTAGGGCAGCGCCTAACGGCCGCGATCAATAACTTTTATGCCAATCAACCCGACATTGCCCAGGAACTGAAGCAATACAAATGGGAATACAACCTGGTAGATTCAAAAGAAGTCAATGCCTGGTGTATGCCCGGCGGTAAAATTGTAGTTTATACAGGTCTCCTGCCCATCACGCAGAATGAAGCAGCCCTGGCAGCGGTAGTAGGCCACGAAATAGCTCACGCCCTGGCAAAACACGGGAATGAACGCATGAGCCAGGCCACTGCCCAGCAATTGGGTGGACAGGCCCTCCAGATAGCCATTGCCAACAAAACGCCTGCAGCCCAGAACCTCTTCATGAGTGCCTATGGTATCGGTTCGCAGGTAGGCGCCCTGCTGCCTTTCTCCCGCAAACAGGAACTGGAAGCCGACCGTTATGGACTTATCTATTCAGCCATGGCCGGTTACAATCCGCAGGAAGCAATCCCATTGTGGGAACGTATGGCAAAGGCTGGCAGTGGTCAGAAGCCACCCGAAATATTGAGCACACACCCTGCAGAAGCTACCCGCATCCAAAAGCTCCAGGAGTTAATGCCGGAAGCCCTTAAGTACTATAAACCAGTCGGTAAATAGTATATAGAATTATTGTAATAATTGTTTTTCTACGACCCGTCAACACACAATTAAAGGTGCTGACGGGTTTTTTAATGTAAAAAGTGCGCATTCGTACTGTATTTGCCTTACCTTTGCAATCCCGTCCAAAACTTAAATCCTAAGTCACTTACTAAAAAACTTCTCAGGCATGTCGCAAAACTTGTTAGATAAGCTTCAGCTTCAGGAAGAGAAAAACGTACTGATTCAGGGACTTCCTTCTTCAATCGAAAAACAGTTTGTAAAATTAGCTTTCGCTAAAAATGTAACGCCTTTGTTGAAATCGCGCAAAATCGACTTTGCACTGGTGTTTGCAGTAAATGAAAGTCAGCTTACAGGCATCATGAAGGATGTACTACCTGCCTTACAGGAAGAAGGTAAATTTTGGATTGCCTATCCAAAGACCACTTCCAAGATCGTTACAGACCTCAATCGCGAATGCAGTTGGAATTGCATCCGGAATGCCGGGTTTGAAGGTGTAGGTGAAGTAGCGCTCGATCACGTATGGACCGCCATGCGTTTCAACAAAGTAGCCGCTGCTCCTGCAAAACCCGCCCGCAGAGCGCCCGTGCCCGGAAAGCGCGTAGCTGCCATGGCCGACTAATCAATCCGCCGTCACACACAAAAAGATACTTCACAGACCCGTTCACTAATGGGTCTGTTCTCTTGTTTCCGTAACTGTCCATATATGTCATTCATCAATATTGAAATAAAAGCCAGGACTGAAAGGGCTGCTGAGATCAGGCAATACCTGCTAAACAGGGGAGCGGAATTCCGTGGCACAGATGAGCAGACAGATACTTACTTCAATGTACCCAACGGGCGCTTGAAATTGCGGCAGGGCAACATCGAGAACAACCTCATCTGGTACCAGCGCACTGACCAGGCAGGTCCCAAACAATCGGACTGCCTGCTTACGGCAGTAACAGATGCAGCCTCCCTCAAGCAATCACTCACCAAGGCACTTGGAGTTAAAGTAACAGTGGTGAAAAAACGGGAGATCTATTTCATCAACAATGTAAAATTCCATCTTGATCAATTAGAAGGACTCGGCAGCTTTGTGGAAGTGGAAGCCAGCAACAAAACAGAAGACCTGCCGGTAGAAAAACTGCAGGAGCAATGCGAATACTACCGCAAAGCGTTCCAGATACGCGAAGAAGACCTCCTGCAATACTCTTACAGTGATATGCTGTTAGCGAAGAACTTCACTTCATAATCACCGTCCCGCCTTGTTTTAATATTTCCCGTTCCATTTGCTTCAGGTGCATATGGGTCTGGATCAGTACAAGCTGTTCCTCGGGTGTATGTGGACGCTCCAGGTCGCGCTGGTTTTCTTCCACCATGCGCCGGATCTTGCGTAGCTTAAGATAATTGACCGTAGAAATAACTTCTTCCCGGTAAAGGTCTTCCCGGCTGGGCAGTTTGCCGTCAAAATGTTCACTCCAGTTAGGGCTCAGCTCATAGGCAAAGTCCATCACCGTTACTACCATCGCACTCAGTTGCTGGTCTTCATGATACAGGAAATTCTTGGGGCCGGGCTCAATACCTTCATCATACCATACTTTATAAGTATCCATCACCCGTACCAGTTCCTTATTATCAATCATGTTCTGGTCAACCGACTCTTCAAAAATAAAATCGGCCACGCGGCGGTTCTCATCCCAGGGCTTCAGACCAAATTCGAGCAGACAGCGCACCATCCCACGCTCACTCATCTCGTCCTTGTTAAACAGCGAGCCGGCCTCATCTTCCGGGATAAAGGGTGGGGGCTGGTCTTCGTAATACTGCCCGTCATCCACCGGCAGCTTACTTTCCTGCTTCATTACCTTATCGCGGATAAACTTATTCACCAGGGTATTTAACCCGGTTTCATCAATGCGCAGCAAACTGGAGCAGCGGCGTATATAATCCTGCTGTTTCGTAAAGTCTTCTGCTTTATTCAGCTTGGCGATCGTTTCCGCGATCTGGTTTACCAATGCCGCTTTCTTATTCGTATCATCACCGGCATCCTTCATCAGGATCTCTACCTGGAACAGGATAAAATCCTTCTTATTCGCCTTCACGAAATCCTGGAACTTGGCGGCGCCTATCTTATTCACATAACTGTCGGGGTCTTCATTATCCGGTATCAATACCAGCTTTACATTCAACCCTTCTTCCAACGCAAGGTCCAAACCACGCAAGGCGGCTTTCACACCGGCTGAATCACCATCATAAATAATCGTCAGGTTCTTTGTATACTTCTTGACCAGTCGCAACTGATCGGGCGTAAGCGAAGTACCACCGGAAGCCACTACATTTTCAATTCCCGCCTGGTGCAGGGATACTACATCAGTATATCCTTCTACCAGCAGGCATTCATCGTTCTTGTCAATAGCCTGACGGGCGAAATAAGAGCCATACAGGATCTTACTCTTATGATAGATCTCATTCTCCGGCGTATTAATATACTTGGGTGCCCGTTCGGCTTTGCCAATAACACGGGCGCCGAATCCCAGCACCTTACCGCTTTGATTATGGATAGGGAAAATAATCCGTCCCCGGTAATTATCATAAGGCCGTTCATCACGCACCACGATCAGGCCGCTCTTTTGCAGGTACTCCTGGTTATACTGGCCAGCAATGGCTGCTTTGGCAAAAGCATCACGCTCCTGCAGGCAATACCCGATCTGGAACTTCCTGATAATCTCTTCCCGGAAACCTCTTTCCTTCAGGTAGCTCATCGCAATATCCTGTCCCTCTTCTGAATCAAATAACTTCTCTGCGAAATATTGCTGGGCAAACTGGTTGATAATATACAAACTGTCGGCAACCTGGTACTGCGCCTTCAGTTCAGGGCTCACCTCCGTTTCCTCGATCTCAACATTGTACTTATTGGCCAGCCAGCGCAGCGCTTCCACATACGAATACTTCTCAGCCTCCATCAGGAAGCTGATCGAATTGCCGCTCTTGCCGCAGCCAAAACACTTATAGATCTCTTTTGTGGGAGAAACGGAAAACGAGGGCGACTTCTCATTGTGGAAAGGGCAGAGCCCGATATAATTCACACCCCGCTTCTTCAGCTTCACAAAGCTGCCTACCACCTCCACTACATCTACCCGGCTTAATATCTGTTGTATCGTTTGCTGACTGATCATTGGTTCACACTGTAAAAGGTCAAATTTAAAGGCGGTAAAAGGAAATTGCAGAACTATTTTTCCACCTTGATAAACAATTACTTAGAATTCGCCAGGGGCCTGCCTTACGGCTTTCAATAATGGGTTTCCCTTATCCGGTATGGTTCTTTTTTACCATGTGTCTCAAATGAGCTAATTTGCATATATATCCAGTATCTCCGCAAAATCCTGTCTATTATTAAAATCCATGCGTATGAAAGTGAATACTACCCTTAAGAATATGCTATGCCTTCCCAGGGCAGCATGGTGTTTCTTTATATGCATTTTACTTTTATCACCGTTTCTTACAAAAGCCCAGGGCCGCGTGCTCATCAATGAATACCTTCCCTGGCCTAACAATACCTGTGGCACCACGGCAGAATTTATCGAACTCTATAACTTCGGACCCGGTCCTGCAAATATCGGTGGTTATATCATCACTGATGGCGATTATGCAGTTACCATTCCCGCCAATACCATCATACTGCCGGGTGAATTCTTCGTACTGGCCGGGCAGGATATCATTCCCCAGAACTGTGGCAATGATCTCCGGAATGTTACGGTGAACCTTAACTGGAATACCTGTGGTTGTACCAGTGCACCTATACCCACTACAGGCGACGGCTTCATAACAGATGGAGGCGGCAGCAACGAACAGGTAGTGCTGCTCGATTCCAATCTGAAGATCATAGATGCCATAGCCCGGGGTACTTCTGTGGAGTCTTCTTCATCCATAACCACCTCCACAGCAGGCGGACAATTCACTGCCCGTACTTTTGACCTCGATAACATGGGCATTCAGTACGAAACCATCGGGGAGTCTGTAGGCCGGGGCAATAGCCTGGCCCGGAAAATTGATGGTGGCTGTGGCTGGATAAAAGACACGCAGGAAAGTGCCGGCGATATTAACAATACAACCGGGCTTGTATTGGATTGGAATGCTTCTTTTTCTTTTACAAAAGCAGCTACCTGTAACAGTACGGGTGGTATATCCATAGCTGTTTCCAATGCCTTATTATTTCCCATGCACTACACACTGGGAAAAGATGCAGATGGTAATTTTCTATACGACTTCAACGACAACTACCTGTATGGTACGGATAGCACAGCACCTGATATGCAGCTATCAAACCTGGATTCCGGGAGGTACCGGTTAATCATGGAAAGCAGCCTCGGTTGTGATGTCACCATGTTCGATTTCTCTATCCTGGGATGTTCGGCACTCATACTTAACCAGCTCTCCAGGAATGCAGGAGCAACACGCAATAACAACAATACCATCATTCGCATCGCAGAAAATCCTTTTGCAGATCAATACACTCTATTAATACAGGCACCTGCAAAAAACAGGATGCAGCTAATGGCGTACGACCAACTAGGTCGTCTGGCATTCACCCAAATAATCAACGTGATGCAAGGCAATAACAGCATCAGGCTCACGGCACACCGAATGCAGCCGGGCATTTATATCCTGCAGTTCCGGGACCAGGAAGGAAGACTGGTGCAAGCCATTAAAGGCATGAAACGATAAGAACACCACTTCGGTGGGTGTATACCTATTTACGAAAAAAAAACAACATAGCCTAAAAAAAGGCGGTAAGTTTTCCCCGCTATTACGCACGGTTGGATAAAAATCCCCGTAAGTTCCATCCTGATCCTGAATTTTAACGACGCTGTTTCCTCAAATCTTCCTAAATTAGGACCAGAACAGCAAATCAGTCTATCAATCGCGTTCTTCAGTTCTTTTATTTCTTCACCTAAATTTTTCTCCCATGGTTACTACAGACGTAGCACAGCTCTCAAGAGAATGTAATGCCTGGCGGGAGACATTACGTTCCTATCGCGACGAATTTGGCCAACTCCGGCAGCGCCTCATAGACGTAGCCGCCAGTCAGACAACAAAAGAAGACCTGCTCGAAGTAGAGCACCTGGACAATCAGCTTCACATCCAGCTCATCAACATCCACGACCTCAAGCACGCCATCAAATCCCACACCCGGAAGATCGACTTCGAAACCGCCAAAGGCCAGATCAATGACGACGTAGCGGCCACCCACGAAAACCTCTTTGACGAATACCAGCACCTTGAACACACCCTACAGGAAGTAAAACAGGAATTTCGCAACTTCGTAAACCGAACGTGATACTGCCCGCATAAAGGGCTCCATAAATAATTTTAATGTAGCGGCATTATAGCATGACCGTTTACATTGACAGCTACTTACGTCATTGTAACCACAAAGACGTAACAACTTACTATCCCCATAATTCGGCGCCAAATAATTTCCATCACCATTAAAATCGTTTGCTATGCCGGAATTCGATACTTCACACGTAAAAAACATTGTCTTGCTGGGCCATGCCGGCGCCGGTAAGACCACGTTGGCGGAATGCATGCTCTTTGAAGCCGGACTCATTAACCGCCGCGGTTCCGTCCAGGAACGCAACACCGTCTCCGATTACCACGAATTGGAACAGGAAAGGGGGAACTCCATCTTCTCTACCTTGCTCCACACCAAATGGCGGGGTTATAAGATCAACATCATAGACACACCGGGTTATGACGACTTTGCCGGCGAAGTGGTATCAGCACTCCGCGTGGCAGATACCGGCGTCATGTTGCTCAACGCCGTTATGGGGGTAGAAGTGGGTACAGACATTATATGGGATTACACCGAACAGTTTAAAACGCCCATGATCTTTGCCGTCAACAAACTGGATGATGACAATGCCGACTTTGACAGCACCGTACTGGAAGCAAAAAATCACTTTGGCAACAAAGTGGTCGTAGTACAATACCCGCAACAACAAGGCGCTGGCTTCCATGCCATCATAGATGTGTTGCGCATGACCATGTACAAATTCCGTGATGCCGGTGGCAAACCGGAAAAATTACCGATACCGGAAGAAGAAAAAGCCAGGGCGGAAGAACTGCACCGCGAACTGGTAGAAGCAGTGGCCGGTAACGATGAAGCCCTCATGGAAAAATACTTTGACAAAGGCGAGCTCGATGAAGATGAAATGAAAGAAGGACTGAAAAAGGCCATGATCAACCACGACCTCTTTCCTTTATTCTGCCTCTCCGCCGAACGCAATATGGGCAGCGGCCGCCTCATGGGATTCATAGACAACGTTTGCCCCAGTGCCAATGAACGCGCCAGCTCTGCGAAACTTGCAGCTTCGCAGGAAGGGCCTGCTTGTCTTTTCATTTACAAAACCATATCAGAGCCCCACGTAGGCGATCTCTCTTTCTTCAAAGTTTATTCAGGCACCGTTAAAAGTGGTATGGAACTCGTGAATGAAACAACGGGCGTTACTGAAAAGCTCAACCAGTTATTTGTAGTGGAAGGCAACAAGCGCATCAATGTAAATGAACTGGTAGCGGGCGACATTGGAGCCACACTCAAACTGAAAAATACACACGTCAACAATACCCTGCACGAAAAAGGGAAAAACATAGAACTGGAACCCATCGTATTTCCTACGTCCAACATGAGCATGGCCATTGAATCGATCAAAAAAGGGGAGGAGGAAAAACTATCCCTGGCACTGCACCAGTTGCCGGAAGAAGATCCTACCATACGGGTGGAATTCTCCCAGGAACTCAAGCAAACCATCATTCATTGCCTGGGCGAGCTGCACCTCACCATCATTAAGTGGAGAATAGAGCACCTGCATGGGGTGGAAGTAAAATTTACTAAACCACGCATACCCTACCGGGAAACCATCCGCCGCATGGCCGAATCCAACTACCGCCACAAAAAACAATCAGGCGGCAATGGCCAGTTTGGCGAAGTATTCATGCGCATAGAACCCTGGTATGAAGGGATGCCCGATCCAAAAGGATTAAACGTGCGGGGAAGGGAAGAGTACCCTCTCGATTGGGGCGGAAAGCTCGTCTATTACAACTGTATCGTAGGAGGCGCTATTGACACCCGCTTCCTGCCCTCCATCTTAAAAGGCGTCATGGAAAAAATGCAGGAAGGGCCGCAAACAGGCTCCTTCGTACGCGATGTGCGGGTATCAATCTATGACGGCAAAATGCACCCGGTCGATTCCAATGACATCTCCTTCAAGATCGCCGGCCTTATGGCCTTCAAACAGGCTTTTGCGCAGGCAGATCCCCAGATACTTGAACCGATCTATCATGTGGAGGTACTATGCCCGGACGACCTTACCGGTTCCGTTATCGGCGACCTCCAGACACGCCGGGCCATTGTAGAAGGCATGGAAACAGAAGGACATTTCACCAAAATACTGGCCAAAGTACCGCTTGCCGAAATGCATGACTATTCCTCCTCCCTGCGTTCCATCACCCAGGGAAGGGCCAAATTTTCCATGCAATTTGATGACTACGCCGCCGTGCCTGCAGAAATACAGAAAAAGCTGCAGGATGACTACCATAGACTTGCCAAAGAGGAAGTATAAAAAGTCGGCCACCCATTCATTCAGTGCTTACTGAATGAAGTGCTTACCAGTGTACAGCATGCAGGTTATTTGCTAAATGCAGGTAGCCTGCATTTTTTTGTTAAAGAGATGCTAAATTATTTCCTCCGAAAGGATGTATCCTGGTTGTCGTCTAATCCTAACCAAAAGATAGACAACCCATTATTGAATAACTGTTACCTCTTAATGAAAAAGACCGGAAGTTTATTAGCCATTGCTTGTTTTGTGATCAACGCTTATGCACAGGAAAATGGCCCGCCCGCTGGTGAACACAGCCGCCAGGCCGCAGGCCGTTTATATGGAAGGATAGTAGATAGCAAAACCAACAAGGGCGTAGAAGCAGCTTCCGTACGCTTGTTTATCATTGTAAAAGACATTACCGGACAAAATAAAGACAGCCTGGCCGGTGGCATGCTCTCTAAACCAAACGGCGACTTCAGCATAGAGAACCTGTCTGTTAAAGGCAACTATCGCCTCAGCATATCAGCCATTGGATTTAAGGAAATAGACCAGCAGATCGCTTTTCGTAAAGCAGGGGGAGGCCTCGTTGAACAGGACCTGGGCAATATCAAACTGGAACAGGATGCCAGCACGCTCGATGTGGTAACAGTTACCGGTCAGAAACCCGCCCTGCAAATGGGCATTGACCGTAAATTCTTTGATGTAGACAAAAGCTTGACTGCTGCCGGTGGTACAGCCCTGGATGTCATGAAGAACATTCCTTCTGTGAGTGTGGATGTGGATGGCAATGTAACCCTGCGCAACAGTACGCCACAGGTATTCGTAGATGGACGCCCCACCATCCTCACCCTCGATCAGATCCCTGCTGATAACATTGAAAGGGTAGAGCTCATCACCAATCCCTCTGCTAAATTCGACGCTGCCAGTACAGGAGGCGTTATCAACGTCATCTTAAAGAAGAATAAAAAGCTTGGTCTCAATGGCCTTGCTTCTGTAGGCGCCGGTTATCCGGATATCCTCAACGGCAACCTCACGCTCAACCTGCGGCAGAATAAATTCAACTTCTTTGTCAGCGGCAACTACAACCAGTCAGGAGGCATTGCTAAAAGCAAAGCCTACCGACTCAACAGGAAAGCAGGGGAACCACAGGACTACTTTAACCAGTCCTCTTCTTCCGACCGCCTCCGGAAATTCGGCTCCATACGTTTTGGGGTTGATTACTTCCTCGATAACCGCAACACCATTACCCTTTCCCAGAACTTTGTAAGCGGCAACAATAGCAACCATGAAAAACAGGACCAGCAATACCGTGACCTCAGCAATACCTTAACGCAATACGGCATCCGTACCTCCGATAGCAGGGGCAACTTCAACAGAAGCAGCACACAGCTCTTATACAAACACAAATTTGCAGAGGCCGGTAAAGAATTGAATGCCGACATTAACTACAATACAGGCAGTGGCGGCGACAGGTCAAACATCATCAATAGTTATTTCAATCCCGATGGCACACCTGCTACTGATCCCAATGTCGTGCGCAACAGTGGCTCCAACGACAACGACCAACTCACTGTACAGGTGGATTTTACAGATCCCAAAGGAGAACATACCAAACTGGAAACGGGCGTACGTGCCTTTATCAACAACTACCGCAGCGTTTTCAACGCCGTCTCCGTAGCCAATGGCGCAGAAACCAAACTGCCATTGAGCAATAACTACAAATACCGCCAGATAGTCAATGCGGCCTACATTACTTACAGCAGTAAATTGGGTAATATCGGGTACCAGCTTGGTTTACGGGCAGAGCAATCCAAATTTGACGGAGAGCTTATTGATAGCGCCAAAAAGTTTGGATATGACTATCCCGATAAGATTGACAACCTTTTTGATGCCTTATTCCCCAGCATCTTTTTGACCAAGGCATTAAGTGAAAGTGAAGAGATCCAGGTAAACTATACCCGTCGTATACGCCGTCCCGACTTCTGGAACCTCAATCCCTTTGTGGATATCAACGATCCGGTCAACCTGCGCCAGGGCAATCCCAACTTAAGGCCCGAATTCACCAACTCATTTGAGTTCAACTACAACAAATCATACAGCTCCGGCAGCTTCCTCGGTGTTATATACTTCCGTAATTCGCAGGGTGAAATAACCCAGTTCAGCGACACCATTACCGCAGCGCAATATGAGCAGCTCAACAATGCAGCAGTAGATCCCAATGCCATCCTCAACACCTTTATCAACGCCAATACAGAAAATGAGTGGGGGAGTGAACTGACACTGCAGCAAAAAATAGGCAAGCACTTCGACTTTACGCCTACCATCAACCTGCAGTATACCAAAGTAAATGCGAAGCTGGAAAAAGTGGACCTGAGTAATGAAGGGTTCAACTGGGAAGCCAAGCTCATTGCCAACTACCGGATAAGCAGCAAATCCAAAATACTGGACAAGCTCAGCTTACAGGCCATAGGTGAATATGAATCGCCGGAGATACTGCCGCAGGGAAAACGGAAAAATCAATACAGTGTAGATGCGGCCTTGCGCAAAGACTTCCTCAAAGGCAACAAGGGTACCCTTACCTTCAGTGTCAATGACGTCTTCAACACCAACCGCTGGGGCACCATCTATGATACGGAGAACTTTTACCAGGATTCCTATCGTCGCCGCAACGTGCGCAACTTCCGTGTCACCTTCACCTATAAATTTGGCAAGTCAGACTTCAACCTCTTCAAACGAAACAACCGCAATGGCGAAGATAGGAACGACGATGACGGTGGGGATCGCAGTTAATATTACTGCACGAAATCCACATACATATACTTAAAATTGATCACCAGCTCCCTGAACTTTGATAGCACATCCTGGCCGAGATTGCCATAATAAAACTTATCCTTCGCATCCGTGCTGGTTGTCTTTACATCAAGATTGGCAAGGGAAAGGGATTGTCCGCCAACCTTGAAAACCGTGGCGGGAATACGCCAGGCTTTTGAAGTGCTATAACCACCTGCACCGCCTTGTTGCATATCATACACTTTGCCGGTAGTCTCAATAGTGGTCTTATATTGATGATAGAAAGGCTGATTGAGATCTGTTTGCTGGGCGCCTGTATCAAAAGTGAAGGCCAGCGTATCTTCATTAACGCCAACCTGGATTACGGGTGTCAGCTCATCCATACCAAAATTACGGATCGCTTTATCGGTAGCGTATTGCGGCACGGTAATAAAGCCGCCCTTGTCAATACGGACTTCCTGTAATTGTTCAATCACCGGGAAACCAATAATACCATTGATCTTATAAGCGCCGCCGGCAAAAGACAGGGCACTGTCCGGGAACACAATAAACACCACATTATTCACTTCCACATCACCCATGCGCAACGTTTTGGCAATACCCAGGTCGGCATCTACCTCAATACCGGTAATAGCCCGCACCTTATAAGTGATATGCAACAGGTCCAGCCCCGCCTTAGCAGCATAACTTTCCGTGATCACCGACAGGTTGGCGCCTGTATCAAATACAAAATCATATGTGTTATTTCCGAACTGTACAGGTACATTGATCAGCCGGGCCATGTCGCGCTTATAGGCAATACGGCTGTCCTTACGCACCTGGGTACGCTGTGCCGGGGTCTTTTGCAATCCTTTCCAGATAATATCCGAATTCACCACGTCCCTTTTTTCTTCGGGCGTAAGTGTATGTCCATATTTAGCGAGCAACAGCTCACTGGCTATATGCGCCTCCCTGTATTCATACAGCTTTACATGGTTGTCAACCTTTTTTCCCAATAACCTGCTCAACTCTTTATCAGAGAGCTGTTTACTGTACTTATGCAGCAATACATCAATGTCCTTGTTGGAGGCCCGAAGCTCATGGAAGAAATTATGTACAAAAGCCTGGTAATACAATTGGCGATGTACCGGTAATGCATCTTGCCCCGGAGAATTCAGCGCCTGCCGCAGTTGGAAATAATGCCGCCGTTCCAGCAGACTGTCCAATGGTGCATGGTTTTCAGCATGCAGTGCATAAGTCACAAACAATACGACTACAACAATAAAGATCCTCATAAATAAAGCTTATTCAGGTTTGCAAAGTAGTAGCAATGCGGCAGGTAATATTAGTTAAGGATATGTGAATTGCTAAAAAAGGGCAATGAGTTGTGTTTCCGCAATTCGTAATCATTCGTGTAATTCGTGTTTTATCTTTGCAGTCCAAATCACTAATAATGATAGACCAACAGCCTGTAACCGCCACGCCCGAGCTCGTAAACCGCCTCATCCGTACCCGGCGCAGTGTATTTACCCAGCAATTTGAGCCTGGTAAGGCCATTCCCGATGAGATCATCTGGCAGTTGCTGGAAAATGCCAACTGGGCGCCTACACATAAACTCACGGAGCCCTGGCGTTTTACCGTATTCAGTAGGGAAGGATTAAAGACCCTGGCGCAGCAGCAGGCTGCCATCTATCAACAATTTGCCGGCGCTAAATTCAAACAGGGCAAATATGAGCAAATGCAAACTGTGCCCTTATTGTGTTCCCACGTCATAGCCATTGGCATGAAGCGCCACGACAACCTGCCCGAAATGGAAGAAATTGCGGCCGTAGCCTGTGCAGTGCAAAACATGTACCTCACCGCCAATGCATACGGCATCGGCGCTTATTGGAGCACGGGTGGTATCACCTTCATAGAAGAAGCCAAAGCACTATTCGACCTCGGCCCCGATGACAAGCTCATGGGATTCTTCTATCTCGGTTACATCCGTGTACCTTCTACAGATGGTAAACGGAACAGCATTGCAGAAAAAGTAAAATGGGTGAAATAGTAAGACCCTAATAGGACACCATAATATACTGTGGTCCTTCTGTGACCAGGGGTACGATCACGGCGCCGTTTTTCACTGGTAGTTCTGTTCGTGCCCCTTCTTCTTTACCAATAGCCATTGTAACCAGCGTAGCTTTGGTGGCCTTACCTACATTTACTGTATAATTGGCCGTGGTAGAACCATCATAAGTACCGCGCACCACATAATACACCTTCAGTTTGGGATTCGACTTATGATCATACCGGGTTACGGTAACACCGGTACTGTCGCCATTCTTTACCATCGTGCTCCAGCCTTTATAATCATGCAGCACATTCATACGCGTGGCATACCACCACCAGATGGGCATCCGGTGAGAGCCTATATAAGCATATGTAGTAGGATCAAACTTTTCAATCACCATTAGCATCGTACCAAACACGCCGGAGCCATCAGAAGTATGGAAATAATTGTATACTGTTTCAAGGCCATTGGGCACAGCAGCAGCCCGCTCCAGCGTACGTACCATAAAATTGGCCGATACCACGGTGTCTGGTATGCCGGGAACAGCCTTCACATTATAATCACTATTACCGATAGCATAACCGATCTCTGTCCAGCGCAGACCTCTGCCGGGGAAATACCTGTCGCGGAAATTCCGGTATGCTGTGATCCGCTCGGTTACCTGGAACTGTTCCGGGCTTACTGCATCCGCATCGGTATGATGCACCTGCCCGCCATACCGGTTACTGATATATTGGTTAAAGCAAAAACCATCTGCCGGGAATGGCTGACCATGATACAGCCAGTAATTCAAAAAATACAGGGCTTTCCATTGTACCGTATCTGCACTCAGCAGGGCACCCAGGTATACTTTCGCGTTCGGGTCTACTGATTTAATAGAATCCCAGGCCACCTTCAACTTTTGCAACAATACGATGGGGGAGTGGTAACCCGTGGTGCCCATCCAGTTCTTATCATCCTCATTGCCTATTTCAAACACCTTGATCTTGTCCTGTCCCGGTGTAAGATTAGGGTGGGTATTACCATACACGCTATAACTGGCTGGTAAAACAGCATTACGGTTGCTGCCCCACAGGTACGCCATTACCTTCCACAGCCTGCCATGGTTCTTTGTCCAGGGTTCATAAGCCGTGCTGTCGCTTCCGGGGGGAATATCTTTAAAGGCATTCGTGCGTGTAAGGGAATTATAATCATCCGTTCCCTTCAGGCCCGGTACTGTTTTAATATTGGCGCCATTAATATACAGCATCACGGGCGTGCCCATACTTTTATGAAACACCAGCGCACGCTTATCAAAATCTCCATACTTATCAATCTCGAAAGCCTGCTTGTCAATATCGGCGGCATCATCATGCACCCAGTTAAAAACATTGGAGGGTGCGCGGTAGGAGCCATACAAGGGAAGACCGTTGCTCAGCTTCATATAATTAATATCCTTGCCACCAATGGCCGAACCTCCCTGGAAAGTGATACCGGGATCGGGCAGTTGCACAGCAGCAACAGTTGGTACCAGCGGTGAACACTTCGCTACTGCATTACCATAAATACGGAACTCCCGTGTATCGGCCGAAGGGTCGGGTGATTCAAAACGGATAAAACGAATGGGACTGCTCACATTACTGAGCTCTCCCTGCAGCAATGTCCAGGTCTTGCTGCCGCCGGGCAATTTGTATTCGCCCTTCTTCACCCGGTTACTGTCGTACACGGTCACTGTCCAGTTGCTGGGGCCATAGCCGTGATAATAATCAATGGACAACTTATCATAGCAGCTATCGCCCAGGGAAATAAAGAACACCATGGGCGAGGCAAAAGCGTTATTCATATAATACTCCTGGTCCATCTTATTATTGTCGGCAATACTGCGGTCAAACAACAACTCAGGATTCTTTTTGCCGGTTGTATTCCAGAGATCGCGGCCCGCTACAATATTGATCAGGTGCGCACCGGCAGGCGGCTTCCGGCTATCAGCCGGTTCTGCCGAACAGCCGGCTACCAGGCTCAGGAGAACAAGGCTAAAGAAACGATACTTCATCAGTTGATATATTTATATATGTAGGACCACAGTTCCGGACAAATATAAGGAACACCCGTAAAGAGGTGACACCTATTATCACTCGCTCGCCTCCGGCC
Source organism: Paraflavitalea devenefica (assembly GCF_011759375.1). Classification (NCBI taxonomy): domain Bacteria; kingdom Pseudomonadati; phylum Bacteroidota; class Chitinophagia; order Chitinophagales; family Chitinophagaceae; genus Paraflavitalea; species Paraflavitalea devenefica. The sequence goes on from NZ_JAARML010000005.1 coordinate 481,675, forward strand.
TACGGTGTACCCATAAGTTGATAGATTTGTGAAATGATAATAAAGGGCGCGAACTACAGGGATTGCTTTAATGACAAACGACTGGAAAAGAGGGGCCTGGATTTATTGCGTCGGTTATTTAGCGGGTCGACGCGGGCTATTCAGCAAATTTCGATGTCCCGGGCAGAGCAGAAAGGCTTTTACCGGTTTTTAAACAATGAGAAGGTAAAGGAGAGTTCTTTAATTGAAGAGTTATCGGGGCGATGTGGTGAGTCCGTAAAAGGTAAGCTGGTATTAAGTATCCAGGATACTACGGAGATTAATTTGAGCAGGCATGCCGGACGACTCAAAGCAGATAGCGGGTTAGGGTCGATTGATGCCGTATTAAAAGGGGTCGGCTTTAAAATGCATCCTTCTTTGGTTATAGATGCTGCCACCCTTTTCCCGTTTGGCTGGGCAGACATACACATCTGGCATCGGGGTATGGAGAAAAAGAGCCTGACCCGTTATGAGATGCAAAAGCTTGAAATAGAAGAAAAAGAGTCATTTAAATGGATAGCTGCTGCCCAGAAAAGTAAAGAGGTATTGAAGCAGGCCAGTGCTGTTATTATTGTACAGGACCGGGAAGCAGATATCTACGATCAGTTTGTACGGGTGCCGGATGAGAGAACCTTTTTGCTGATACGTTCCCGGTGTGATCGCAATCTCACCGATGGCACTAAATTATGGGATCATGTGCAAACGCAGGCCTGCAGTGGTATATATAGTGCCCATATTGAGGCGGACAAGCGCCGGGGGTTGCAAAAAAGAGAAGCTGTTATAGAAGTCCGGTATGCGTCAGCAACGCTTAAAAAACCAGCAGGGACAGGAAAGGATAAAGAATCAGTGGTGGTAAATGTGGTAGAAGCCAGGGAGACTACAGAGGGAATAGAAAATCCTATAGAATGGAAACTGATCACCACCCTTCCTGTTCAAAGCTTTGAAGATGCCTGTCAGGTTATTGACTGGTACAGATGTCGCTGGATGATAGAGGAAGTATTCCGGGTTTTAAAAAAAGAGGGGTTCCATATAGAGGGCAGTGAACTGGAAAGTGGCTGGGCAATCCGGAAATTGAGTTTAATGATAATGGATACGGTTATTAAGCTGTTCCAGATGCAGTATGCTTATAGCTTACCGGAAGAGGAGATGGAGGCCGCTGTAAGTTTTACGGAGGCAGAAATAAGTTGTTTGCAATCCCTGAACACCAGACTGGAGGGTAGTACCGATAAACAAAGTAACCCTTATAAAACAGGCTCGCTGGCCTGGGCCAGTTGGATCATAGCCAGACTAGGAGGTTGGAAAGGTTATCAATCCCAACGACCACCGGGTATAACAACATGGTGCCACGGCCTCAAAAAATTTTATTCAATTTTTGAAGGGTGGACTTTACAAATAAATGTGGGTACACCGTAGGCCTCCGGCGAGTGAGGCTATTCCGTAGCCTCCGGCTACAACGTCGTTTGCGTAGGTGTGAGCCGGAGGCTCACCAATACCCGTCACCAGCGGGACGCTGGCGACTGTATAGTCGTCGGCACAAAGGGCCGGGTGGTCGCAAAATGAACCCGGATCGTCCGCACGCCCTTGTTACTAAAGGGAAAGGGGTATTTTTGTTATAGTTATGCAAATATCCCGCAAACGGCTGGTAAGCATTCTGCTGCACGTACTCTTTACTACCCTCATAGTAATGGTGCCTGTTTTCCTCATGCCCCTCAAAGAGCAGAAAGATCCCTCCAGCAAAAACTTCTACAACATTCCCACCATTATTATGACGGCTATGGCTACCATTGCCTGTTATACCAGTGCCTATTGGTTGTACCCACGCTTCCTGCTCAGGAAAAAGCTGTTCAGTTACCTGGGCATCACCCTCACTATCTGCGCCTTTACAGCGGTGATCTCCGGCGTAACCACCAACTTATTCTCCGATATACCCACGCCTTTTATCTGGGCACATATTGTCACCAAGTTCTTTATTGTGTTATTTGTGATGGGTACCGGTACGGCCTACCGTTTCGTCATGGAGGTAATGAAGCAGGAATCCAAGCAGAAAGAAAGCATGACCATGGAGCTTTCCTTCCTGCGCTCGCAGGTAAGTCCGCACTTTATGTTCAATACGCTCAACAGCATGGTGGCACTGGCCCGCAAGAAAAGCGATAAGCTGGAACCTGCACTCATTGAGCTCAGTAACCTCATGCATTATATGCTCTATGAATCGGACGAAGAGAAAGTCAACCTCTCCAAAGAAATAGATTACATACAGAGTTATATTGACCTGCAAACACTCCGCTTCGGGCACAATGTAAAGATCCTGTTTACGGTGAATAAACCCCTGCCTTCCGATCCCTGCATTGAACCCATGCTGCTCATTCCCCTCATTGAAAATGCTTTTAAACACGGCATAGGCCTCATAGAAGAGCCCGAAATTGACATCCGGCTTTGTGTGGAAAGAGAAGGATTGCTCTTGCTGGTACAAAATAAATACAATGACAAAACGATAGAGATCAGGGATAAAACATCCGGTATCGGACTGGTAAACCTGGAGCGGCGGTTAAAGCTCTTATACCCGCACAAACACTCCCTGTACCTGTCGAAGAACGGCGCTTACTTCAAAGCATCCTTAAAACTCAATCTGCATGATCAGGTGTCTGGCTGTTGATGATGAAATGCTGTCGCTGGAATTACTGGAAGACAATATCCGCCGTATTCCATTCCTGCACCTGGTGGGTCGCTGTGGCAATGCCTATGAAGCCATGGACATCATGCTCCGCGAACCGGTAGACCTTATTTTCCTCGACATACAAATGGGCGGTATTACCGGCACCCAGTTCCTGCAAAGCCTGTCCTCAATGACCAGCAAGCCCATGGTCATATTTGTTACGGCCTATAAGAAATATGCGCTGGATGGTTTTGAGCTGGATGTATTGGATTACCTCGTAAAGCCGGTAGCCTTTGAACGTTTCCTGAAATCCGTTAACAAGGCAGCAGAATACCATGCACTCAGGAATGTTGCAGCCTCACCCGCAGCAGCCATACCGGCGGCGACCGATTACTTCTTTGTGAATGTGGAATACAACCTGGTCAAGATCTCCATCAGTAATATCTACTTTATTGAAGGACTCAAAGATTACATCAAGATCTACCAGCAGGGAACGGATAAGCCGGTCATTACCCGCCTGCCCATGAAATCTATAGCAGAAAAACTGCCGGCCAACCGTTTCATACGGATACATAAATCCTACATCGTAGCTGTTGACAAGATAACTTCCATACGTAAGAACCGCATCTATATTCAACAACATATCATTCCCATCAGTGATTCCTACCGCGATGATCTCTTCCGCATCATTGATCCGCAAAAACTTATTTGAATTACACCAATAGGGGTATTCGCTTTCTGCGTTGTCTACACATACGGCAATCATGTCGCATAGTTTGTGAAACTGGTATACTTCGTTTTTACAGGCAGGGGAGAGGTGGCAACTTTATACCAGTAACATCAACCTACATTATGAAATATTCACTTGTCACCTTATTGCTTTTGGGAGCTGTCACCGGCAGTATCAGTTCCTTTGCCCAGAACACGCAAACCGTCACCGGTACGGTAATAGATAAAGCGTCGGAGCGCCCGCTGGCCAATGTATCGGTAAGCATTGCGGGCACCCGGATCGGCGCTACCACCGATTCATTAGGTCGTTATTCCCTGTCGGCTGTTCCGCTGGGTCGCCACCAGGTAGCATTTACTTACATTGGTTATAAAACCGTTACCATTCCCGAAGTGCTCGTCACATCGGGCAAGCAGGTAATCCTCGATGTACCGCTCGATCAGCAGATCGCAGCGCTCAATACCGTCACCGTTACCGCCGGCAGAACAAGAAAGGGTATGGCGGCCAATGAATTTGCCGGCAGCAGCTCCCGCTCTTTCAGCATGGACGATGTAACACGGTATGCCGGCGGCAGGAATGATCCCGCCAAACTGGCCAGCAACTTTGCCGGCGTAGCCAATACCAATGATTCGCGTAATGACATCGTGGTACGGGGTAATTCGCCTACTGCTGTATTGTGGCGCATGGAAGGCATTCCTATTCCCAACCCCAACCACTTTGCCACGCTCGGTACCACCGGTGGGCCGGTAAGCGCTTTAAATACCAATGCCCTCAAAAACTCTGATTTCTATACCGGCGCTTTTCCGGCGGAATATGGTAATGCTACTGGTGCTGTATTTGATATTGGCCTGCGCACCGGCAACAAAGACAAATTTGAAAAGACCATCCAGTTGAATATGTTCAGCGGACTGGAAGCCATGCTCGAAGGCCCATTGAGTAAAAAGAAAAACGGTTCTTCCTTCCTGGTAGGTTACCGTTATTCCTTTGCACAGATAGGGCAGTCACTCGGCTTCAACGTGGGTACCGATGCAGTGCCCAAGTACCAGGACCTGATCTTTCACCTCAACTTCGCCAAATCAAAGCTGGGTAAGTTCAGCCTGTTTGGTATGGGGGGCGTAAGCAATATTGATTTCATTGGCGCCGACCTGGACTCTACCGACCTCTTTGCCAATAAAGATGAAGACACTTATTTTGAATCCAGGATCGGTGTGATAGGACTAAAGCACACGCTCGACATCGGCAGCAACAGCTACCTGCGTACCATGGTTTCGTATTCCTATGTAAGCAATGAAGGCATGGTGTACAAATATTTTGATTCATTGACCGAACGCCAGTTCCTGACCGAACAGTCTACGGAGAACACAGGCCTGCGTTTCTCGTCCTTCATCAATTCCAAGATCAGTTCCCGTTTTACCATGCGCGGTGGTATGCTGGCCGAACAAATCGGTCTGAACACGTACGTACACACACGCGAAGACCGGCCCGACTGGGAAACCACCCGTGATTATGATGGCAGTGCCTGGCTGCTGCAACCTTATGTACAGGGCAAATACCGTTTTACAGAAAAGCTGTCGCTCAATGCAGGCTTGCATGGCATCTGGTATGACCTGAATGAAACTTCTGCGATAGAGCCACGCGCTTCACTCAGCTATGCCATAGCCAGCAATCAAACCCTCACCTTCAGCTATGGGCTGCATCACCAGCAACAACCTTTGCCGGTATACCTGTACCAGGAAAGAAAACCGGATGGCACCTATGATCAGTCCAACAAGGAACTCGATTTCACCCGCGCACATCACTATGTAATCGGTTATGACTGGTTCTTTGCCCGCGACTGGCGGCTGAAAGCAGAAGCTTATCATCAATCTATTTCCAATGTGCCGGTAGAACGTACGCCCAGTGGATTCTCTGTATTGAACAGTGGCGCCGATTTTACTTTCCCGGAAAAAGCAGGACTGGTGAACAATGGTACAGGCACCAATACCGGTATAGAGCTCACAGTAGAGAAATTCTTCAGCAAAGGATTCTACCTGCTCACTACAGCCTCCATCTTTGATGCAAAATACAAAGGCAGCGATGGCATTGAGCGGAACTCTACCTTCAACAACAAAGCTGTGGTCAATGTACTGGCCGGCCGTGAATGGAAAATGGGCCGCGACGGACGCAATGCCTTTACCATAGATATTAAGTTTACCCAATCCGGCGGACGCTATTATACCCCGGTTGACATGGCAGCATCCAACGCCACCGGGTATGAGCAACTGGATGAAAGCCGGTACAATGATGAGCAGTTTTCCAACTACCTCCGGTTCGATACCAGGTTTGGTATCCGGCTGAACAGTCCTAAGCGTAAGCTGTCACATACTTTTTATCTGGACATACAGAATGTAACCAACAGGGAGAATGTATTCATACAACGATACAACCGGGTGATGAAACAGGTAGGCGTTGTAAACCAGGTAGGCTTTTTCCCGGATATCCTGTACAGGTTACAATTTTAAAAGGTGAGGGCGGTGTTGGATAAGAAGAAGAACCATAGGCCCGGGTAATGACCGTTAAATCTGTTGATTAAAGGTTAGGTTAATAAGATCTACGGTCCCCGGGCTTTTTTAATGCACACTATCCTAATGGATGTATATGGTGAACGTACCTCTTTACATCGGTGTATTGTTGATCATTCCTATAGCGGCGCAGGCGTCTGCCGACAACCGGCAACAATTGCCCAATGGTTATGGAGTAGGTGCTGTTATGCGTACCGATATTGTCATCCTGCATGAAGCCATCAAAGAGAATATCCGGCAGCAGGCATTACTGATATGGGTAGATGCACCAGGGAAGCTCCCTACACGCCACCAGGTATTACCGGCTATAGAAGCCATCATTAATAACATCAGGTATGTATCTATTGAAAATACATGGTATCAGATTATTGATGGGGTAAGCAGCACCAGCTTACTCCGGGAAGTTACCGCCGGCGCAGGCGCCACAGTGGAACAGAACAGCGTAAGATCAGTCATGGCTATGCAAAGACAAGGGGCATACCATGATGGTTTTACAGCGCCTGCTGCCGGCACCCAATTCATCCGGCCTTCAGATAAGGAGCAGTGCAAAGTGGTGGTTACAGTATTTGTTCATGCTCCTGATCTGGCCGGAGATTACAATCATCCCCAGGAGGAGTGCCAGGACCTGGCTATGGTGGTAGACCGTTACCAACCGCTTTGTTAAACCGTTAAAAGTTCAATCGGTTCATATGCATTTTTTGTTAATTAGGACACGCCCCGTTTCCACGGGGCGTTGCTTGTATGTTAGGTAGGTGATGACCACACCATCTCAACAAAATTCTTCCTAATAATTCTTGCAACACCTCGTTTACTGCCATTATTGCAGTAAATTAGCCTATCAAAATTGGTTTGCTGATGAACCTGCCTAATTTCCCGTATGTTTCTTCCCACCTTACTCCGAAGGTCCGCAGGACTCCTTTGGAGAGTCTTTTGGACCGGCCTCTATTGCCGGGTTGCTCTTAGCAAGGTCTTGAAAAGTGGTCCGCTTAGCGTTGGTTTAGCGTAAATCTGGCGTTCGTTTAGCATAAAGTAGCTTCATCCTGCCTTCAACTATGGAACAGCTATGGAACAACCATGCTTTAAGACGATGAAAAACACGGGTCAGTGATGCTGGATACGGTCCAAAGTATCGCCAAAATGACATATTAAATCCGGAACCGGTGTATGAAAGGAAGGGGAAAATTTTCTATGTGCTGTAAAAATGGGAGCGTTGCGGATCAGGAATTATTGCCTTGATTTCTTCTGTGGGCCTGTAATTCGCCATCGCGTTTGCCGGAGCGATAACCCACGCGATAACAAATGACTGGTATCAAAACAAAGAAAGCCAGGACAAACAAAATGAGAATCCATTCAAGGCCGCCGGGCATGCTGATAAAAAGATTCATGGGAAAAGATTTCTCTAAACTTATTTAACTTTTATGGCAAAAGCAAACTGTACAGAATCAGTCTGTTTCTGCTGGTAGCTTTACTGGCTGGTAAATTTCTGGTAACTTTAATCTTTCTGCCAGCCAGATTCGTATATGATACAGAGCGTCGGCTGGTTTAAGCTTAGAATAAAACCGGCCGGCGCTTTCTACTTATAATTCATATTATGTTAAATAGGATTAGGCAGAATCCAATTATGCCCAATGAGCTTTCCACATTACTGAGACGCTATAGAGATTTGAACTTGCAGGATGTGCTTGACCACGAGCGCTTTAACGAATACTCAATCGTACACCACTCTACCAGTATTGAAGGTTCCACATTAACAGAAGTTGAGACACGATTGCTCCTGGAAGAAGACATTACCCCTAAAGGAAAGCCATTGACCCATAGCTTAATGGTCAAGGATCACTATAATGCACTGCGGTACGTGCTGGACGCTGCCGTTGCGAAAAAAGCCATTACAGTCGAATTTATTCAGCAGATTAATGCCCTGGTCATGAAGAATACTGGCAGTGTTTACAATACTGCTTTGGGCGAGATTGATGCCTCTAAAGGGATGTTCCGAAAAGGAAACGTGAGTGCTGGTGGCAGCTATTTTCTCACATTTGACAAGGTGGTACCCTACACCACAGCGCTTGCAAAAGGTCTGAATGAGACTTTTCTTAACGCTAAAAGCGAGGAAGAACAATTAAGAATCTCCTTTTCTGCGCATTTTGACCTTGTTTCGATCCACCCTTTCTATGATGGAAATGGCCGTACCAGCCGGTTACTGATGAATTATATCCAGGCCTGCCATGGCCTGCCCCTGGCTATTGTATTCAAAGAAGATAAAGCGGATTATTATGTTGCCCTCCAGGATACGAGGAAACAAGAGGACAAGGAGATCTTTTATGCTTTCATGTTTGGGCAATACAAGAAGCACCTTGAACAGGAAATTGCCTCCTATACGCAAGCTATGACCTCAAAACCATCCCCCAAAAAGGATAAAGGGAATGGATATTCATTGTTCTTTTAATGCTCAAAATCTTCAGAAAGGAAAAGGTGCCTGAACTGGCCGTTGAATTGTACCCAACTGGTAGCAAAGGGCTAAGGGAATGCTCTGCGATAGCACTAAGAAAGTATTCAGATAGCACTGGGATAGCTCTATACACAGTACTGTTCCAGACCACTCTTAGACCATTCCCTGGCCACTCCCAGACAATCCTTAGAGCACCCCCTGCCCATTCCGGGCACTAAAAAAGGCAAAGCTTTGAGCCTTGCCTCTTCGTGAAATTAGTTTCTTGGTGTAATGATCTCTTTGCTGTTGGTCAGTATGCAAACCAGGTGCTTCAGGCCGGTGAATCGGATAATGTCGGCGTGGCTTCCAGGTCTACATGGTTTTTGTCATGAATGTCCTTGTACACTCTTAATTCGCCCGATTTCTCGCCACTGCGGTAGCCCATCCAATACGTAAAGCATGGTACCGTGACGAGAATAAACACGATTAGCAGCAGATCGTTGTAGGTTGACATGGTCACGTTGATTTAAAGGTTAGGAATCCACTTAAAAATAAAAAAAACCTCGTAATTAACGAGGGTTCCTTTAATTTATTCTTAACAAGTTCCCGATTTAGCTGCCTGTTTTGGGGCTGCTAAAAGGTTTTACTTATTAGTGTTTGCGGTCTACATTGTTGAATTTCTCGGTGTACAGGGTTGTTTTTTCCTGTAACTTCTTGATATCCGCGTCGTATTGCTTCATTTCAGCCGTTGCCTTCTTGGTTTCAGCCGCGTTCCGCTTTGTTTCCAGTTGACTGGTCTTTTCTTCATTGATCGTGATCAACAGGTCCAGGGCATTCTTCAGGATTTCCTTGTCTTCCATTTTCAGCTTGCCTTGCTTGTCCAGCAGCTCATCAACCTTTTCAAAATACGGAGTGGCTTCGTCAAATTTCTTTACTACTTCCTGGCGCAGTTCTTCTTTCTTTTTCAGTTGATCGGGCGTCAGTTTGGTGCCGCCTTGCGGACGGATAGCCTTGTTCTCGGTATTGATGTCAACACCCTGGTTGTACAGGATCTGTCCCATTACCATATTGGCATTGGCATAATCAGGCTTCTTTTCCAGGGTACGTTTCATCATTTCAGCAGCCTTGGCAATCAGGTCTTTTGAATTGGCCGGACGCTTGGTAACGTCTTCCTGGTAACCTTCTTTGTACAGTTCAACAGCATAGTTGAACAGGAAGATATGATTGTCCGGATTTTCCTTGATCACCTCTTCATATTTCTTGAACAGATCCGCTTTGGAGCCTTTATCGCTCAGCATTTCGAGGTCAAAACCTGTCCAGAAAGAATCCTGGGGATATACTTCTTTACCCAGTGCAGAGAACTTTTGTGCGGTAGCTATATCATTCTTCTCACGATAGTGAGCGGCCAGCCATTTGTAGATCTCTACAAAACCTTCGCTTTTGGCTTTGGCTTCTGCGATTTTAGCATAATAAACAGCAGCCTCATCAGGCTTGCTGGCTTTTTCAGCAGAGATACCTGCGTATAAAGTAGTTGTGGTATCCAGCTTCATCGGTACAATACCTCTTTCGGCCAGTACATCAAATACATCGAGGGTCTTCTTGAAGTTGTTCAATGCTTCATTGTAGTTGCCGGCATTATAGAAAGTAGCGCCATCTTTTGAATAACCGGAATACACATCTATCAGCGGCTGGTTACCTTCAAAGGTCATCAGCAGGTATCTTTTCTTCTCATCTTTTTCCTTGCTCTCTATTTCCAGGTATTTTTTAATCGCTTGGAAAGCTGCTTCCCGGGCATCGGGTACGCTGGCCTTCAGGGTTGAATCCTTGCTGATAGCCAGGTAGATCTTGGCTTTCTGGAAATAAGGTTCTGAAAGAGTCTGGTTCTTTTCAACAGCCAGCACTCCATCAATCTCGGTTTTTGCCTCGGTCAGTTTCTTCTTTCCGAGCAGGTCTTTAGCCTTATCCAGTTTTTGGGCATACAGACCAGATCCTGTAGCGGCCAGCAATACGATCAGCAATACTTTTTTCATTGTTTGCTTTTATTAGTTTAAAGTGATAGTTGGTTTTTATGGGTTGTCAGTACTTTCCTCAGATGCGGTTTCTGTATCTCCGGTTGCCTGTTCATCGCTATTTAATCCGGCAGTACCGGCTTCAGCAGCGGGGACAATGGCTGTATTTTCGGCCGTTTCCTCATCATCCTCATCCAGTTTGGTAATAGCGGCGATCTCGTCCCCGTCATTCAGGCGGATCAGTTTTACGCCCTGGGTAGCCCTTCCCTGTTCACTAACCCCCTTGATCGGCATCCGGATGGTAACACCACTTTTACAGGTGATCATCAGGTCCTCTTTTTCCGTTACATCAAGTATGCCCACCAACGGACCGGTCTTATCAGTAACAGTGATGGTCTTTACACCTTTACCGCCACGGTTGGTGATCCGGTATTCATCTATCGCTGTACGTTTGCCGTACCCTTTTTCACTTACCACCAGTACTGTACGGGATTTGTCGTCCTTGCCGACACATATCATGCCAATCACTTCATCATTGGAATCTTCTATTTCAATACCGCCCACACCAATGGCGCCACGGCCGGTAGCCCTTACTTTTGCTTCCGGGAAACGGATGGCGCGGCCGCTTTTTACAGCCAGCATGATCTCGCAATTGCCATCTGTCATCTTTGCTTCCAGCAGTTCATCGCCATCCAGGATCGTGATGGCATTCACCCCTGTTTTACGGGGATTGCTGAAGTCTTCCAGTTCGGTCTTCTTCAAAACACCTTTCTTGGTGCAAAGTACAATATTGTGGCTCTTGACAAAGTCTTTGTCTTCGAGGTCTTTGACGTCAATGATGGCGCGCACCTTATCATCCGGCGGCAACTGGATCATGTTCTGGATAGCCCTTCCCTTGCTGGTTTTCTCTCCTTCGGGGATCTGGTATACATTGAGCCAGAAGCAGCGTCCCTTTTCCGTAAAGAACAGCATGGTATGGTGGGTGGAGGCCACGAACAGGTGTTCGATGTAATCCTCTTCCCGGGTACGGCCGCCGATCACACCACGGCCGCCTCTCTTCTGGGCGCGGTATTCTGTAGCGGAAGTACGTTTGATATAACCAAGGTGGGAAATGGTGATTACCACATCCTCTTCCTTGATGAGGTCTTTGATGCTTACTTCATCATCGAGGTAAGTGATCTCGGTCTTACGTGCATCGCCGAATTTATCTTTTATTTCCTGCAGCTCCTTTTTGATCACATCGTAACGCATGCCTTCATTGCCCAGCAGTTCCTGCAGGTAAGCGATGAGCTTCATCAGCTCTTCATATTCTTCCTTGATCTTCTCACGTTCCATGCCGGTTAAGCGTTGGAGACGTAATTCGAGGATGGCCTTGGCCTGGATCTCATCCAGTCCCCAGCCTGCATTCACGAGGTTGTCTTTGGCGATTTCCGGCGTAGCAGAGGCGCGGATCATGGCGATCACTTCATCGAGGTGATCCAGGGCGATGAGGTAGCCCTGCAGGATATGCGCTTTCTTTTGCGCTTCCCTCAGTTCAAATTCCGTACGGCGCACTACCACTTCATGGCGGAACTCCACAAACTCCGTGACCATATCGCGTATGCTCAGGATCTTGGGACGTCCCTTTACCAGCGCCACATTGTTGATGCCGTAAGAGGTTTGTAATTCGGTGTATTTATAAAGCTGGTTGATCACCACATTGGCGATGGCATCCCTTTTCAGGTCTACCACGATGCGGGTACCTTCTTTTTCGTTGGATTCATTGTTGACGTGGGCGATGCCTTCCACGATCTTTTCATTCACCAGTTGACCGATACGGTCGCATAAAGCATCCCGGTTTACCTGGTAAGGCACTTCGGTGATGATGATCTGCTCCCGGCCGCTGGGCTTGGAATCCAGCATTACCCGGCCACGCAATACTACCCGTCCGCGCCCACTGTACATACCGGCTTTCACGCCTTCCATACCGTAGATGATGCCACCGGTAGGGAAATCGGGCGCCTTCACATAGCTCATCATTTCTTCCACCGTGATATCGCGCTTGTCAATGTAAGCGATACAGCCGTCAATGACTTCAGAAAGGTTGTGCGGCATAATGTTGGTGGCCATACCGACCGCAATACCGCTGGAACCATTCAGCAACAGGTTGGGAATGCGGGAAGGCAATACGGTTGGCTCTTTCATCGAGTCGTCGAAGTTGAGCTGGAAATCCACTGTTTCCTTGTCAATATCTTCCAGCATGGCCTCTGCCATTTTTTCGAGACGAACTTCCGTATAACGCATGGCCGCCGGTCCATCGCCATCCTGGCTACCGAAGTTACCCTGACTGTCAACCAGGGTGTAGCGCATGCTCCAGTCCTGCGCCATACGCACCATGGCGTCGTATACCGAGCTATCACCATGCGGGTGGTATTTACCCAACACATCTCCTACAATACGGGCAGATTTCTTATACGGCTTGTTATAAGTAACTCCCATTTCATTCATCGCATACAGGATGCGCCGGTGAACCGGTTTTAATCCATCCCGCACATCGGGTAAGGCACGACCTACAATCACCGACATCGAATAGTCAATGTAGGCGGTTTTCATCTGCTCTTCAATGTTCACGGGTACGATCCGGTTCTGATCATTCGTTTCTAATGGTGTGAGATTCTCTTCCATAGCTGTATTTAGCTGATTTTATCCATTTTATGTCCGTCGGGATGACGGATCGCGATGGGTGGCAAATTTACCCTATTTACCCCGGAATACCCGTTATAAATCAGTGTTTTTTGACCTCACTTTTCCACGATTGTGGAGAAGAACAATGACCTGAATACGAAAGCCTTTGGGATCATTTCACGGGAACGATTTTTACCTTCCATTCCGGCCCGCTGCTGATATGAAAGGAATCGGCAAAACTCCGCATATTAAGTGCGAGGGAAAAGTTCATCAGGCTGTTCAGGTAAGCCAGGGGCTGCCCTTCCGGAACAGCGCCAAAAGTGCTGACCACCGGCACCGGCCGGTTGAATACAACGGAGTCCCGGAAAGTGATTATTGCCTGCACTTTTTTATCAGGTGAAAGCTGTAATTTATTGAATATCGAGTCGTTAATGTTCGTCCAAATATTCCCATATTGAATATCCAAAACAGGTATGTTTCCTGCCAGGGTATCCCCTTTCAGCACCGGTTTCTGGTAGGGAATCCTCACTACCGAGTCGCCCAACAGCGGGCCTACCTCTTCAAAACTGATGACGCCGGCGGCCAGGCGGGCGCCGGTATAGGCATAAACATCCCGCCCATGAAAGGTATAGGATTTCCGGGAGTCTTTTCTTCTATTTAATTCTTCATCAATTTCCCTTACGGATTCTATACCAATAGATTCTGCTATTAGTGTAAGCGTGCCATTATCGGGTGTTACGAAATACTGTCCAGTGCGTGTTTTTGCCACCACCGACTTTCTACCGGTACCTACGCCCGGGTCTACCACCGATACGAATACCGTTCCGGCCGGCCAGTAAGGCGCCGTCTGCTGCAGCCGGTAAGCTGCCTCCCAGATGTTATAAGCGGGGATCTCATGGGTAAGGTCATACAGCTTCAGGCCCGGGTCTACTTCCGTAGCCACGCCTTTCATAGCGCTCACAGCGCCGTCCTTTACCCCGAAATCACTTTGGAAGACAACTACTCCATTTTTGGAGGTGCAGGCGCTTAAAGCGACCAATAAGATACCATAAATAGCTTTCATCTTTTACAGTTTGAGCAGAGCCGGAAGTTAATTGTTTTTCTGCCAAACGGGTTTCACCGGATCCGGTGAGGGATAATTTTTCGTATATTACAAAAAGGCCTTTTCTGCCTATTTCTATGTTTGGGAAGCAATATTATAAAAACCTCTTTTTGATCAAAGCCGCCATGGCATTGAGTTTGCCAATCGGAAATAATATAAACCCGCATCCCACCTGCATTTGATCCCTGTTTTCTTACTACTCCTTTACTTCTCCCTTACTATTGCCTTACTTCTCCCTTGCCTTTACTATGGGACTGCCCGGGGACTACTATGGAACTACGAGGGGACTGCCATAGGACTGATAGAAATCCAAGGTTGCGTAGTTTCCACTAACTACCTATTCATTAATATGTTAATTTCACGCCCAAAGTAAGTCCACTTGAAGTTTTTGAAATCATCCTTTTGGTTACATTCCATTTTTTATACCCTATTACAACGTTTTTCCCTCTTCTTTTTTGGAGCCGTTTCCTTTATTGTGCTTGTCCGGGGATTTTCCAAACAGGACCATGGTGTGGAAACGAATGGCGTATGGGCCATGTATGTAACCATTCTTTCATTGTTTGAAGCCATCAAACAGGGCCTGTTGCGCAACCCTACCATCAAGTTCCTGGGACTGACCGAATATGCAGATAAAAAGAAGGAGGTGCAATCCTCCTCCCTTGTGATCAATATTTTATGCTCTGCATTGGCTATCCTCTTGTTCACCGTTGGGGGCGGCTGGCTGGCGCATTTTTTCAAAATGCATGACCTGATACCCATGCTGGCCTGGAGTGCCTTTTTCGTAATGCTGCTGATCCCTTATAACCACTATGAGGTGCTGTTGCAGGCGCATTACCAGTTCCCGAAGATCTTCTGGGCCTACTTTGTACGCCAGGCGATCTTTTTTACGGGGGTGATCCTGCTCACGTTTGTATACCCCGAACACCTTACCCTGCTGAACCTGGTGCTGGTACAGATCGGCGCCCTGTTGGCCGGTGTACTGGTATTGTTCCGGTCTACAGCTTCTTACCGCTTGCGCGGTTTCCATTATGATGTCAAGATCATGCGCGGCATGTTCCACTTTGGCAAGTATATTTTCGGCACGAACCTGTTCTCCAATATGGCCCGCACATTTGATCACTTTGTAACGGCCAATATACTACCTCCGGATATAGGCAAACACTATGTGTCTTATTACAACATCGTAGGCCGTATCAATAACATGATTGATGTGCCCTCACTGGCTGCTGCCGATGTATTGTTTCCCAAAAACGTGCAAACGCTGGAAACGGACGGGCTGGGCAAGGTGAAGTATTATTTTGAACGCATGATGGGTACCATCCTGGCATTGATTGTACCGGTATCCTTGTTCATCTTCCTGTTTCCCAAATTCATTATTTATGTGCTGGCCGGCCCGGGATATTACGATGCTATCCCCATCCTGCAACTGACCATCCTCTTCAGCCTGGTGCGGCCACTCGGTTTCCAGTTTGGCTCCACGCTCGATGCTATCGGAAAACCGCAGGCGAATTTTTATGTAAGTGTCGGCCTCACCCTGTTTAATCTGGTGGCTACCTATATTGCCTTGCATAAGTTTGACGGCATGGGCGCCGCCTATGCAACAATTGTATTCAATATCGTATCTTGTTTTGTACTGCTGGCTATCCTGAAGAAGTATGTGCATGTAGAGGTCAGGAATATTGGCAAATACATGATCCAGAGTTATAAGGACCTGTTTGGTTTTGCCCGCAAAAAACTAATAAAGACGAGTGGATCTTAAAGCAGCCATCCTGGAGCAACATTCCAAAGCACAAACCGACCGGATTGTGCAGTATGTAGGCCATGACAAGAAGCGGTTCAATGAATTGATGAAAGTATTTTTAACCGGTGATGCCCTCATACAGCAAAGGGCCGGCTGGCCACTGAGCTACTGTGCACAGGAAAATCCTTCCTTTGTACTCCCCCACCTCGAAAAACTGCTGACCTTACTGAAGAATCCCCGTGTACACAATGCAGTAACCCGGAATATTGTACGCCTGCTGCAGGATATAAAGATCCCCGAACGCTACCAGGGCCCTGTAATGAATACCTGCTTTGAGTTTATCGCCTCTCCTACCCAGCCTGCGGCGGTTAAAGCCTTCTCATTAACGATATTGGAACACCTGGCGGATGATTACCCCGATATTATCCCGGAACTGAAACTGATCATTGAAGAACAATGGCCGCATGAAACGGCGGCTTTCCATTCACGGGCCAGGAAGATATTGAAGAAGTTTGGCTGATATTCTTAGTCCGCAGAGTCCCCTGCGGGAGACTCCGCGGAGAACCTAGGAAGTTTGGCTGATGCTAATGAAGGTGCACTTGTGTTGCCGGAGGCAACGAAATAGTGATTCGAGGCTGCAAGCCTCGAATAGCCTTATTGCATCTTGAAGGCATAGATCATGCCCATATCACTGATGGCCTTGGTGGGACGCGGGAATACAACACTGCTGAAGCCATTGGCGCTAAGCAGTTTTTCCAGTGACTGATACCCCTTGAAGTGCCACTCAATAATGATGACTTTGATCTTCGCCAGCAGTCCGCTCTCATGGAGCTTTTCGAGTATTTCATATTCCGCTCCTTCGCAATCTAATTTAAGGAACAACTCTTCTGCAGGGTGTTTGCTGAATATCTCCTGCACCACTTCCCGGATATCCCTGATCTGTACCGTGATGGTATGAGCCGTATCGGTATCAATGCGCTCCAGGAAGAAATCGGTGGTGCTCTTGGTAGCGCTGTCTACATTGCTGATAGGAATGACCAGTTCGGAAGTGCTGCCGCCTGCGCCGAGGTTATAAGGCACTATTTTATGGCTGATGGCGGGATTGAGTTTGAAGTTGTCTACCGCTGCGTCATAAGTTTCCTTGAAGGGTTCGAAGCTATATACCTTTTGCACATTACCCATATTGGCAAAGTACAGGGAGGCCACGCCCACATTCATGCCCACATCACATACCACCAGGTTTTTATTATAATGCAGGCTGTACAATCCCTCAATAAAAAGCTCGCTGGCCACGTAGTAGTTCTCGAATGAATTGGCCCTGATCTTTACCTGCTCCCAGGTGATGTACACTTCCTTGCCTGTATTATCAATCTTTACCTTGTCGTGCTGCGCAATGTCCAGCAACAGGTCGAAGCTGAAACGGCAGGGCGCTATTTGTTCAATGGCAAAAGCCTGCCCGGTTTTATTGATCACTATCTTTCCCTCCTTAACGGAAATCTCCTGCACCCTTTCGAGGGGAAAGCTGTCTTTGGCCAGAAAATGGGCTATCCGGTAGCTTTTAAATTTGAGAAAAAAATAGAATAAGTTGATTGCTTTGATGAGCTTCTTCATGAAGGAGGAATGTTACTGTCGGTTGTTAGGAGGCGGCAATATATATAAATTATTGGTGCAGTGCAAGATTCCCTTTCTTATAGAGTATTTTTTCTACTATCTTGGGCGGCAAATGAGGATCGCGTTCACGATATGTACCAATAGCTTTCTGTCGCTGGCCCGGGTAGTGGGCAATTCATTGAAGGCACACAACCCGGATTATACCTTTTTTATTGGCCTGTGCGACCGGCGGGAGACAGACCTGGAGCCCTGGTATGAAGGGTACCAGGTAATTCCCTGTGACGAAGCAGGCATTGAAGACCTGGAAGGCATGGCTATTCATTATGCCGTCAGTGATATCAAGAATGCCCTGAAGCCCTTTTTCCTCGAATACTTTGCCCGTAAATATCCCCAGGCAGAACATATTCTGTTCATTGACCCGGACATGGTGATCTATGAAAAGCTGGAAGAGATTACCAGCCTGCATCAACAAGGTGATATCCTGCTGTTTCCCCACCTGCTGCAACCCCAGCCTTTCGATGGTAAGTCGCCCGACGAAATATCTTACCTGGCGACCGGCACGTATAACCTCGGCCTGATCTCGGTTGCCGTTAATGAAAATACACTCCGGTTTATTACCTGGTGGCGCGACCGCCTGCGGCATTATTGTTATGTAGACTGGAAGGCAGGTTTATTTTATGATCAGAAATGGATTATCCTGGCGCCGGTGTTCTTTGACAAGGTGCTGGTGGTAAAACATCCCGGCTATAATGTGGGCTATTGGAACCTGATGGAACGCGCCATCACAAAGGTCAACAACAAGGTGATGGTAAATGGGACCTATGGCCTGGCCATTTACCACTTCAGCAATGTGCACATCACCGGCAATAAGCTCTTCACCGATCAGCAGAACAGGTATACCGAAACCGACTTCCCTATTTTGATGGAGCTTTTCCAGGGTTACCGCAAAGACCTGGTAACAGAAGGCTATGAAACCACCCGGAAGAAAGTGTGTTACTATGCCAATATGCATGAGAACCATTACCGGGAACTGGCGCGTAAAACCACCAAGGGCAGGATCAAGCTATGGATAAAAGAAAACTTCCCCCGGTCGTGGAAAGCTAAATTGAAGAAAGCATTGTCGGGATTGATGGAAGGATAGAAAGCCCGATGCTATTTCTTCGGTAGTACATAAGTCTCCACATCCTCTTTTACAATAGTCTTGCCCGATAAGATGATAAGACGTTCTACCACGTTGCGCAATTCACGAATATTACCAGTCCAGTTATGTTGCTTCAACGCATCGAGTGCATCCGGCTCAATACCCTTTTTGGTAATGCCATAATCGGCGCAGATATCGCCCAGGAATTTATCTACCAGTAAAGGAATATCATCCCGGCGGTCATTGAGTGATGGCACGTGAATGATGATCACACTCAGGCGGTGGTATAAGTCGAGGCGGAAATTCTTTTCATCTACTTCCTGTAACAGGTCCTTATTGGTAGCGGCAATGACCCGTACATCCACATTGATGTCCTTATCGCCCCCTACCCTGGTGATCTTCCCTTCCTGCAGGGCCCGCAATACCTTGGCCTGCGCGCTGAGACTCATATCACCAATCTCATCCAGGAAGAGGGTGCCGCCATGCGCCTGTTCAAACTTGCCGATACGCTGTTTAACGGCAGAAGTGAAAGACCCTTTCTCATGGCCAAAGAGCTCACTTTCGATCAACTCACTGGGAATGGCCGCACAGTTAACCTCGATCAGCGGACCTGATACCCGGTTACTTTTTTCATGCACCCAGCGAGCTACCAGCTCCTTACCTACCCCGTTCTCGCCGGTTACGAGGATACGGGCATCTGTGGGAGCCACTTTATCAATGGTTTCTTTAATACGTGCAATGGGACCAGACTCCCCGATCATTTCCTCCACTTTGCTCACCTTACGCTTCAGCACCTTGGCTTCCGCTACCAGGTTGGTTTTGTCCATGGCATTGCGGATGGTGATCAGCAGGCGGTTCAGGTCTGGTGGCTTGGAAATATAGTCATAGGCGCCTTTCTTTACTGCTTCTACGGCTGTTTCAATAGTACCGTGGCCGGAGATCATGATTACAGGTACATCAGGGTTCGCTTCCCGGGCCTTGTCCAGGAATTCAATGCCATCCAGTTTGGGCATTTTGATATCGCATAATACTACATCGTAGCTTTTTTCCTTGAACTTCTTGAGTCCTTCCTCACCATCCCCTGCTTCATCAATTTTATAGCCTTCATAGGAAAGTATCTCGCTCAGCGTTTTACGGATTGCCTTTTCGTCGTCGATAATTAATATGTTTGACATATGCTTAACTGTCTTTTTCTATGGAAAATTAAAGCCTGTTCATCTACGCAAGATAAACCCAAAAGTAATGATATGTACTGACCGCCGGCCAGCTAATTTTTCTCTTCTCCTCTTGTCAATTATCCTGCCGTTTTTGAGCAGTTGCCAGGAAAGAGGGAGCCAACCGGCTCCTGCTGCTACCGGAAGCCCTGTTACACTACAAAAAGTAGCCAATATTGCCCTGCCGGCCGGGTATAGCCGTATGAATGGCGGCGACAGTTCTTTTGCCCAATGGTTGCGACAATTACCGCTGAAAACAGACAATAAAGTATACCTGTATGACGGACGTTTGAAAGGCAATCAGGCTGCCCAGTATGCCGTACTGGATATACCCATTGGTAAAAAAGACCTGCAGCAATGTGCCGATGCGGTCATGCGGTTACGGGCGGAGTTCTTTTATCGCCGCGGTTTGTACAGCCGTATCTGGTTTGCAGATAACAATGGCAAGAAGTACATCTGTCCTGCCGGAGCTGATACGCCACGTTTTGAAAAATACCTGGAGCAGGTATATGCCTGGTGTGGCACCCTTTCCCTGGAAAAACAATTGAAACGCGTGCCGGTATTTGGCGACATTCAGCCTGGTGATGTGATCATTAAAGGAGGATCGCCGGGGCATGCTGTAATGGTCATGGATGTAGCCATTAACAAGGCCGGCGAAAAGATCTACCTGCTGGCGCAGAGCTATATGCCGGCACAAAGCATTCACATTTTAAAAAATCCTATGGATCAGCGCCTGAGCCCCTGGTATAAAGCAGATAATGAACAGGTTATAGAAACGCCGGAGTGGACTTTCACCCAACAGCAGTTACGCCGCTGGTGACATAAGGGTTATCCTGTACAGGAGCACGATTCGTAAAAGTCCTATTGCATAGACTGTCCCTGTTTATTACTTTAGTACCAGCATCATCCTTTGAAAAAACTATTATTTAATCTAAAAATGTCCCTATGAAGGCTCAGCTCAACATTCAGAGTCCCTCTGTCAGCAAAACTGTTATGCGTTTAACCCTCGTTGGAGGTATTTTATTAGCCGCCGTTTACGCTTTTTTAATGCTTTGTTCTTCAGCAATCAAAATTATTGAATAGGTCGGATGACCCTATAGCAAGCAAAATGCCGGTGACAATCACCGGCATTTTGTGCTTACTTTGAGTGAACCCTATTATCGTGTTACCTCTACCTCCAGCACGGTATCATACTCCTCTTTTGGTACTGCCTTGGTGTCAATCACTACATAGCTATCCGCCAATACCTGGTACTTCACCGGTGTTTTGCCCATGAAGGTTTTGATGGATTTGATCTTATAAGGAATCTTCAGGAAGAGCTTTTCTTCGGGCGCCTCCAGTAAATGCAGGTACACTTTGTTGCCCTTCTCTGTTACTGCGCCCCAACTTTGTGGCGTAATAAATCCTCCCCTGGTGCCATAAATAGTTTCGCCATAGGTCTTCAGCCACTGGCCCATAGCAGCCAGGCGCTCTGTAAACTCCGGCTGGATAACACCATTGGGCATCGGCCCGATATTCAATAAGAAGTTGGCATTATAACCCGCTGCTTTTACCAGGTACTGCACCAGCTTTTGGTTGGATTTGTAATTGCGGTCGGTGATATTAAAGCCCCAGGAATCATTGATGGTCTCACAGGTTTCCAGTGGCAGTTTGGATACAGCTGCTCCGCCAAAGCCGGTTGTATTACCGCCGGGCAGGTCTTTTTCAAAGGCCTGGAAATCCTCGCCCGGTATGGGTGTAAGGTGGTGGTTATTGCTGATCATACACTGCGGCTGCAGGCGATGGATAAGACTGTATATTTCGTCATACTTCCAGTCTACTTTGGATACAGCCTTTTTATTGTGGTCATTTTCCAGTTGGTCCCAGTGGCCATCGAACCAGATGCCGGCCACCTCTCCATAATTGGTCAATAATTCCGTAAGCTGGGCTTTCATGAAATTGATATAGCCGGGCCAGTTGCTCTTTTCCGTACGGCCGGTGCCTTTACCGGTACGGCCTGTTTCATATTGATAATCGCTGCGGTACCAATCCAGCAGAGAGTAATAAAAGAATAGCTTCACGCCCTGGCGATGGCATTCATCTGCCATCTGTTTCACAATATCTTTCCCATAAGGGGTGCCCATGATATTCCAGTCAGACTGTTTGGTATCCCACAAGCTGAACCCATCGTGGTGGCGGGTAATGAGGGTGATGTATTGCATACCGGCATTTTTGGCGGTGCTCACCCAGGTCTTTGCATCAAAGCTGATGGGATTGAAGATATTGATAAGCCGGCGGTATTCCGGCACCTGTATATTGCGCTGGTTCATTACCCATTCCCCATGTCCCAGCACACTGGAAGCGCCCCAGTGAATGAACATGCCAAAGCGGGCACTGTCGAACCACTTACGGGATTCCATGTTTTTGGGGGAAGGTGTATAGCCAGACTGACTGAAACCGGTGCAGGTAATGATGGCGAATACGAAGGCAAGCGTTAGTCTGATCATAGCGAATTGTTTGGAAAATGGAAGATACTGATATTACGTTAATTGAGCAGGTATCCTGATATTTTGCGCAATCGATTTACCAAGGGTAGCCCCTACGGGGCAGATTTAAACATGCCTTGTTTTCTACAAAGCGATAGCCCCTATGGGGCAAAAAAATCCCGGAGCAATTGCTCCGGGACCTATATGATAACGATTGTTGTTCTTATTTCTGCAGGTACATTACTTCCTTCACCAACTTCACTGTGCGGGGCACATCAGGCAGTGCAGCCGCTACGAGGTTCGGGGCATAGTGCAGCGGTGCGTCAGCAGCCGTGATACGGCGGATGGGGGCATCGAGGTAATCGAAAGCTTCCTTCTGGATGCGGTACGCAATTTCAGAAGATACAGAGCACATAGGCCACTGCTCTTCCACGATCACCAGGCGGTTGGTTTTCTTCACGCTCTCCACGATGGTCTGCCAGTCCAGCGGACGGATGGTGCGCAGGTCAATCACCTCTGCACTGACGCCTTCTTTTTCCAGCTCGGCAGCAGCGCCCAGGGCTACTTTCATCATTTTGTTGTAGGAAACGATGGTCACATCGCGGCCCTGCTTTTTCACATCGGCCTTGCCAATAGGGATGAGGTATTCCTCTTCAGGTACTTCCCCCTTATCACCATACATCACCTCACTTTCCATGAACATCACCGGATCATTGTCACGGATGGCCGATTTCATCAAACCTTTGGCATCGTATGGGTTGGAGGGAGAAATTACTTTAATACCGGGGATATTGGCATAATAGCTTTCAAAAGCGGTAGAGTGCTGGGCGCCCAACTGGCCGGCAGAGCCATTAGGTCCGCGGAATACGATGGGGCAGCTAATTTGTCCGCCGCTCATTGCCAGCATCTTAGAAGCGGTATTTAAAATTTGATCTAAAGCCAGTACAGCGAAGTTCCAGGTCATGAACTCTACAATAGGACGCAGGCCATTCTGGGCGGCGCCTACTGCGATACCGGTAAAACCCAGTTCGGCAATGGGGGTATCAATTACCCTTTTAGGGCCAAACTCGTCCAGCATACCCTGGCTCACTTTGTAAGCGCCATTGTATTCTGCCACTTCTTCACCCATCAGGAATACATTAGGATCTCTTCTCATTTCTTCGCTCATCGCTTCGCGCAGCGCTTCACGAAATGCTATTAATCTTGCCATCCGGTTTCTTGGTTTTATTATTATACTCCCGACTGCACTAAAGTTTCATCGGGCGACGCAAAATTATTGGTTGCGAGGCAGATAAACAAATGATTCCATCTTTGTCCTCAGGCCCCTCAAAACTGTCCATACGTCAAACGGATTTCCCCTGCCCTCCTGTATGGAATAGGTTTGTGTGGCTTACGTGGTATTATCGTAATTTTCTATCTATGAATTGGTGCTGGAAATATCTTTTCCCTTCTTTATATGGCTTGCTGGTCTATGCTACTATCCGGCTGATCAATGATACCCTGGCTTATGATAAATTCTGGGAGCGTCCGCTGATCTTAAATACTATTGAGATAGGCTTTACCTTATTGATGGGTTATATTGTATACTTCTCCTTACAGCGCGTATTTCGTTATTTCGACCGGTTCCTGAAGGAGGGGGCGGCATCCAAAACCATCCTGCGGGAGCTGTTTTGGGTTTTTGTAGTAACAGAGACCGGGGTGAACCTGGTGATGACGCCCATGGTTGCACTAACCGACGACGGGCTATCGTGGGGCGATTTCGCTATCATCAATGTCATTCCGCTTTTGTATAATCTCATTTATTATGCGGTGGTGCGCAGCAACAAATTACTGAAGGCATACATTGACAATAAAGTACAATTGGAAAAGATCACCAATGATCACCTGCAAACAGAGCTGAAGTTCCTGAAAGCGCAATACCATCCGCATTTCCTGTTCAATGCCCTGAATACGGTTTACTTCCAGATGGATGAAGATGTACAGGCCGCCAAGAAAAGCATTGAAAAGTTCTCCGGCCTGCTGCGCTACCAGTTGTACGACCAGCAACAAACCGTTTCTATTGGCCAGGAGATACAGTACCTGACCAATTTTATAGAACTGCAGCAGGTACGTACTTCTGATAAGTTACAACTGACCGTTAACTTTGATGCCGGATTGAATGGTCAGCAGATCTATCCCCTCCTGTTGTTGCCGCTGGTAGAGAATGCCTTTAAGTATGTGGGAGGCCGTTACAAGATCAATATTGACGCAAAGCTGGATAATAATAACCTGTTGTTTACGGTTACCAATTCTATCCCGGTGAATATACCGGCAAAGGCGAACAGCGGTATCGGACTTGAAAACCTGAAAAGAAGGCTGGAACTGTTGTATCCCGGCAAGAGTACACTGAGCACCCATAAAGAAGCCGATTCTTTTTCGGCCGAATTGCAAATAAAACTGAACTGATGCCACGCAAGATCACCTGTATTATAACCGATGATGAACCCATGGCCCGCAAAGGCTTACAGGGATATGTGGAGAAGATTGACTTCCTGCAGTTGACCGGCGTTTGTGAAGATGCCCTTCAACTGAATACCTTGTTAAAGCAACAGCCGGCCGACCTGCTTTTCCTGGATATTGAGATGCCCTATATTACCGGCATAGATTTTTTGCAGCAAACACCACATCCTCCCAAGGTAATCTTCACCACGGCCTATGAGCAATACGCTATCCGCGGATATGAGCTGGATGTGCTGGACTACCTGCTGAAGCCCATTTCTTTTGAGCGCTTCCTGAAAGCAGCCAATAAAGCCTTTGATTATTTTCAGCCCGCCCCGGCCGCTGAACAGACCTATATTTTCGTGAAGACCGATACCCGGCTGGAAAAGATCAGCTTTGCAGATATCCTGTTTGCAGAGGCCATGGAAAATTATGTAGCCATCTATACGGCTGATAAAAAGTTCATCACCCACTCCACCCTGAAAGGCATGCAGGAAAGCCTGCCTGCGGCTATGTTCATCCAGCCTCATAAGTCGTACCTGGTAAATATGAATGCCATTGGTGCGGTAGAAGGCAATATCCTGCACATCGGTAAATACCAGGTGCCTATTTCCAAATACCAGAAGGAAGAGGTGATGGAAAGGATCGGGTATAGGAAATAGTTGCCGGTTCTTTAGTGCAAATTTGCTGTACTTGTTTTCCTGCTTCCGGTTTTTCAACTTTTGGTCTTCCTGACTTTCCGGCTGCTGTTTGGGGGTACTAAATTGCATTTAGTACAATTTTACCTGCATTCACGGTGCTTTTTACGATTTTTATAGCGTGAAGAACAGACTACGCTTGCACATCCTTTTTTGGGTGGCTTATCTACTGCATGAAACAGCCATGGAATATGCCTGGTTCAATTCTTATTTTCCGGATGTAACGATCGGTGAAAGGCTATGGCTGGCCGTCCGCACGGTATTGTATATGGCCCCTTCCAAGGCATTGCTGGTATATTTCTTATTATGGTTCGTTATTGACCGGGGCATTAACAGGAATAAATCGATCCCATTGCTGATTTTGGCGGCCCTCCCCGTCCTGCTGCTCTCCATTTTGCTGTACCGGGTTACCCTGCATTATTATGTAGTGCCCGTTTTGCTGAAAAATGCCTGGAAGGATGATCAGTTATTGAAATTACAGCGGGTGTTATCCGCCTTCCTGGATGTTGGTTTTGTCGCAGCCTGCGCGGTAGCCATGAAGCTGCTGCGGATGAATTGGCTGAGCCGGGTCAGGGAAAAGAAGCTATTACAGGAGAAGCTGGAAGCAGAGCTGAAGTTCCTGCGAACGCAAACCAACCCGCATTTCCTGTTCAATACGCTGAATAACATTTATGCACTGGCACGTAAAAAATCGGATGATACAGCCGATGTGGTGATGAAGCTGTCCAAGCTGCTCCGTTTTATGCTCTATGAATCACGCAAGGCACGTATTTCGGTGAGCGCAGAGATACGCATGATCGAAGATTACCTGGAACTGGAGAAGATCCGCTATAACGAACGGCTTACGATCCATTTTGAAAAGGATATTGACGACACGGCCCAGCAGATTGCGCCCCTGCTGTTATTGCCCTTCATTGAGAATGCTTTTAAACATGGCGCCAGCGAAACAAGGTTTGATTCGTATATTCATATAAAGGTAGAACTGAAAGACGGCCAGCTACGGTTTTGTATTGAAAACTCAAAAGAAGAGAATGGCGATACCACGGTTACCGATAATATCGGCCTCAGCAATGTACGCCGGCAACTGGAACTGATGTACCAGGAACACAGCCTGCAGGTAGATAACCAGAAAGACCGTTTTACCGTTCACCTCACTATTAACCTTAACAAAGATGCAGCGCTATCATTGTCTTATTATTGAAGATGAACCACTGGCCGCCGAAGTATTGCAGGACTATATCCGGCAGGTGCCCTTCCTGGAACTGAAAGGCGTAGCCAGCGATGCCATCTTTGCCATGGAACTGCTTCAGCAGCAAAAGATCGACCTCATTTTCCTGGATATTCACCTGCCCAAACTGAAGGGCTTCGATTTCATCCGCACACTGAAACAGCCACCACATATCATTATTACCTCCGCCTATCATGAATATGCCCTGCAGGGCTATGAATACAATGTGGTGGACTACCTGCTAAAACCTATTGAGTTCAGCCGTTTCCTCATGGCAGTGAATAAGCTCAAGCAATCGCCCGTACCGGCTGTAAGCATCACCTCCTTTATACCTCCACCGGAAAGGGCCTACCTGTTTTTCAATGTGAGCAAAAAGAAGGTAAAAGTGTACCTCGATGAGATCCTGTATATCGAAAGCCTGAAAGAATATATTCGCATTTATACCAAAACAAAGAATATACTCACCAAGTTCCAGTTGGGGCAAATAGAAGAACTCCTGGCCAAAAACAATTTCCTGCGTATCCACCGCTCCTTTATCGTGGCGAAAGACAAGATTGAGGCTTTTACCGCCACTGATGTGGAGATTGCCGGCAAACAGATACCCATTGGCAGAAGCTATAAAGAGCTGGTACAGTCCATCCTGGAAAAGAGTGCCGGATAAATACTGTCACGAAAGGCAGCCTTCTGACTACAAAATACCATTTTAGGGGTACCAGTGAAATACTATGGCCGTTATGGCAGGCTGGTGGGCATTATCCCTGCACTGGTTGAATAGTACCGGCAACAGTGCAGCAAAGTTGTTGGTGAACTTATCTATTATATAGGAAAGTCTGTTCACCTATAGAGTAAGCCATGAAAAAGTTTGTATTGCCACTTTTGCTGGTAATGGGTGTTTTATACCTGGTATCAGGAAAGATGCACCAGCCGGCGCCAATAACAACATGCAGCAGCACACAACCCGAAAAAGATGGGCTACTGCCGGTAGAGATGGTATGGTGGGCGCTGGAAGTGCCGTAAACAATTATTACATGAAGGAGAAGGTTCCGTTGGTGTTACGTTAAAGCAGGTCAGTCAGACCTGTCGTTTGACCGGCTATCCCCTCTGCGGGTAGCCGGTTTTTTATTGGCAGTACCGGCCCTGTTTTAGCGCGCCTGTTATTCCCGGTTTCCGGTCCCGGCCAGTTTTTGTGTCCTGTTCCGCACAATGATGCACTTATCATGGTCCACTTCCTTGAACCCATACTCATAACAATAGTAGTAAGTCTCTTTGTCCCTATTAACAAAGATGCCGGTAAAGAAATCGAACCGGTATCCCTTTTTGGCCAGTTCAGCTTTTGACCGGGCCGTTGCTTTTTCTACCCCTTCCATGGTTTCTTCCAATATGCGCCGGTTGCGCCGGAGGATGTTATTGATGTTGCGTACATGGTTCACAGCATCGCTGTTTAACTGGTTATTGTAGTTATTGCGGCAGGAGTCGTCACAAAACTTCTTATCCGCCCTTCCTTTAACCGTTTTCCCACAGGCAGGACAGTTTCTGGTTTCCGTATTCATAGTCAATGATTTATAGCGTAAAACGGATGGTAGTAGCCGTTTGTAAGCGCTTACAAACGTTTACAAACACTTACATCCGACTATAAACGACAAAAAACCGACTATGGATTTCCCGGGGGTACATCTTTGTGGTGACGGCAGGCAATAATGCCGGTCCGGAATAAAAAAATCAATCACTATTTAAAACTTAGCATTATGTACGCACTTAGAAACAAAGTTCAACTGATCGGACGTATAGGCATGGCACCGGATATAAGGATCACACCCCAGGGAAAGAAATGGGCGCGCTTTTCCCTGGCCACCCATGAAACTTACCGGAATGTCCAGGGAGAGAAAGTAACAGAAACACAATGGCATAACCTGGTGGCCTGGGGTAAGCTGGCCGAACTGACCGAGAAATACCTGGTTAAAGGAAAAGAAGTGGCCATTGAAGGTAAGCTGGTAAACCGTAGTTATGAGGATAAAGATGGCACCAGGCGGTATATAACGGAGATCCTGGTAAGTGAAATATTGTTCATCGGAGCGCAACGTCCCGCTGCAGCAGAAGCCGCATAGCCAATAATCCGTACCCTTCCTGCAAAGTACGCAGCTTACCACTTCGGGTAGTGGCCAGGGCTGCGTACTTGCTTAAAAAGCCCCAACCACTTATTTTAGCGTAAACTTTGCAACATGCGAATAAGCCGCGTATTTGTAGGAGGATTCCTTTTTGTTGCCTTATTGGTGGTAGGATTCATCCTGCTTTTACGGAGTTGCCTGGCACGCTATGATGAACGCACCGCCCTGGCGCCGGTACTGTACTTTGAAAAAAATGGCAAAGCCGTACTCTTTAGTCTGGTGCAATATGATAAAACCAACAATTACTCCAGTCGCGGAGGGATTACCAGCAAATCTGTCAGCAGCAGTTACTTCATTCAGCAAAATGACCCGGTAAGCGGCGTTAGAACGGCTGAAGAAAAAGTTAAACACCACAGCGATATTAAATACCATCCGGTGGAAACAATGGGCGCTTCAAAAGAACTGGCCTGGGTATTTATAGGAGAACTAATGGCCTTTGATCCTTTTACCCTGGAAAAGAAAGCAGACATTGCCCTGCTGGAAAACAAAAACCCTGCCTTGAAGGGTCAGTTCCCGGAAGAAAGAAGGTTCTACCTGTTCAATGATGACGACCAGCAGGTATACTTTACAGCCAATGATGGCAGCAAATGGCAATTGAATACCACTACCCTGCTGGCAACGCCCACCCATTACGATCCGGAGAAAGCACCGCAGGACGCTGCTGTACAACAGGTAGAAAAGCTTCAACAACAGAACCGTGCCGCACAGGACTCCTTGTATAAAAATGAATATCCGGCCACCTTATATGCCAAAGGGCAGATCACGGAACAGGAATACCGCTGCCGGATGACCTTGTATGCGAGCCAGCAGAAGGATCTGTACAAACAACGGGATAGTTTGAATGATGTACTATCGGCCCTGCGCTCCCGGGCATTCCATGAACGGCAAAGGCAATCTGCCATCCGTAACCTGCAACGCGCAAGGCCATCCTATGCACAAACAAAGACGAACCAGGATACTATGGTCGGTAAATGGTATGGTTTGTATGCAGTGGAGGAATGGGATAAATTATACAACCGGGTGCAACATCAGTCCACCTATGATGAGACAGCCCGGGGCCAGCTATACCTCAGCACCTATACCCCTTCCCGCAATGGCGACCTGCTGATCGAAAAAGAACAGGCTACCCTATTATCCCCCTCTTCTTATTTCCTGCATGGCGGTTTTCTGCTGGATAAAACAACAGCCATGCCTATACGGCTTGCCGACCCGCGTGGTTACCTGGTGGTTTATAAAGATAAGATCGGCCGGGAAGGAAAGATAGTATTGAGCCGACTGAATGAGCAGGGAAAACCAGGCTGGACCTTTGCAACCGGACTTACAGAATGGATTGACTGGCGCTATACCGGAAAACAGTTGTTCATCCTGGGAGCAGATAACCGGGAGCTGAGCGGCACCCAGGCCAATGCACTCTTCTGTATAGACCTGACCACCGGCAAGGCCAACAGGTATGATTATTTTACTGACCGGAAATAATCATAATGTTGTAAAGTTGTCAGGCTTCCACTCCTGCACAGGAAAGCAGTGCTGTAAGACAGTCCGCGACTCTGTTTATAATTCTTTCTTCATGAGCCAGTCTGTTTGCGGATCATTGCCCAGGACGAAGATGTGCTGACCGAATTTCCGGAATCCCCATTTGGTATAAAAATCAATAGCCCGCTGGTTGTTCTCCCATACACCGAGCCATACTACTGCTTTCTTTTTCTCCCGGGCAATGGCCAGGCATTGTTGCATTAAGGCGGTGCCTACTCCTTTGCCGATGGTATGGGTAACTGCATAAATACGGCCAATTTCTATAGCAGGTGTTTCTCCCAGTTCAGGTGGATTGAGTGATTCACGCATACAGGCATACCCCACCACTTCTTCGCCTTGCATCGCCAGTAAAAAGATCGCGGAGGGGGCTGTTACTTCGGCCATCAATTTTTCGCGGGAGAACTGTTCATGCATGAACTTGTCCATATCCTCCTGCTTATTGTCGGCAGCAAAGGAATCGTAGAACGTTTGCCGGCTCAGGTCGGCAATCAATCCGGCATCCGCCGGTGTGGCAAACCTGATGGAAAGGGTACTCATAAACTGATCACCATGGCGCTGGCGCCTCCTCCTCCATTACAGATACCCGCAGCTCCATAACGGCCCTTATTTTGTTTGAGCACATTGATGAGGGTAATAATGATACGGGCCCCGCTGGCGCCCAGGGGGTGACCCAGACTTACTGCCCCGCCATGTACATTTACTTTGGCAGGATCGAGCTTCATGCGGCGTGTATTTTCAATGCCTACTACCGAGAAGGCTTCATTGAGTTCAAAATAATCTATCTGCTCCATGCCAAGACCAGCTTTGGCTACGGCCTTTGGCAAGGCAATGGCTGGCGTAGTGGTAAACCATTCCGGCGCCTGTTCAGCATCGGCATAGGATACGATCTTAGCCAATGGCTTTAATCCCAGCTCATCTGCTTTTTCCTTGCTCATCAATACCAGCGCCGCAGCACCGTCATTCATAGTAGAGGCATTGGCAGCAGTAACAGTACCGTCTTTCTGAAAAGCAGGCTTCAACTCAGGGATCTTATCAAATTTTACATTGAAGGGCTCTTCATCTTTGGCAAATAAAACAGGGTCGCCCTTGCGTTGCGGAATAGCTACCGGTACTGTCTCCTCATTGAATTTACCGGCGGTCCAGGCAGCCTGGCTGCGTTTATAGCTTTCTATGGCAAAGGCATCCTGCTCTTCGCGACTGATGCCACATTCCTTAGCACACAGTTCTGCCGCATTACCCATGGCTTTGCCATCATATACATCGGTAAGACCATCTTTGGCCAGGCCATCAATGAGCCCCGCATTGCCATATTTATTACCCCAGCGCATTTGCTCCACATAGAAAGGAACATTGCTCATACTTTCCATACCACCGGCTACCACAATATCTGCATCGCCCAGGGCAATACTTTGGGCGGCCATGGCAATAGACTTCATACCACTGGCGCAAACTTTATTAACAGTAGTACAATTCACTTCATTGGGCAGTCCGGCAAACTTAGCTGCCTGGCGGGCGGGCGCCTGTCCCAGGTTGGCCTGGATCACACATCCCATGTACACGTCCTGCACCTGTTCGGGTTTAATACCTGCCT
The DNA here is from genome assembly GCF_011759375.1 of Paraflavitalea devenefica. NCBI lineage: Bacteria > Pseudomonadati > Bacteroidota > Chitinophagia > Chitinophagales > Chitinophagaceae > Paraflavitalea > Paraflavitalea devenefica. Next base: position 513,699 of record NZ_JAARML010000005.1, read on the forward strand.
TTTCCACGGCCGCTTTGATGGCAATTGCCCCTAACTGAGTGGCGCTGAAATCTTTAAGACCACCTCCAAAACTTCCGATAGGAGTACGTACAGCAGAGATAATATATACTTCGCGTTTGTTCATATAGCTGATCTTTTTAATAGAAATTGGTGAAGAATAAGGCTCAAACGGATGCAAAGATAACGATTGTTAGTTTAGTATCAACTCATACCGCTGTTCTGTTACCGGCCTGTTGAAAAGAGCTTCAGAGGGTTTTTCTTCTGCCAGCACAAAACCATGTCGTTTATACAAAGCGACAGCGGCGGGCAGTTCATTGATCGTCCACAGGTAAGAAGAAGTATAACCGGCCTGTTGCAGGAACTCCATGTACAATTCCATGAGCCTCTTCCCCAGCCCTATGCCCCGGTAGTCGGGGTGCAGGATAAAATAGCGCAACTGTGCTGCCGTGCCGCGGTGCATGAGCAGCAGGAAACCTACGATCTTATCCCGGTGCTCACAAACCCATACACGGTCTCGGGCAGGATCATACTGGTGATAAAATTCCAGCAGCCCTTCCGCCACATAACTTTCGAAAGCAATGCCCAACCGGTATTCCCGGCTGTATAGATAGCCATGCAGGTAAGTCACGTACCCTATATCACCAGGCTGTAAAGTGGTGCGGATATGAATGTCGCTGAGTTGAAGTGCAGGTTCCATATAATAATACTTATAGCATAAAGATAACGGTAACCGGTTGCGCCAGCCACCCGATACTTGCGATGTTGCAGAATATACCCAATAATGCAGGCATAGGCGTTTGCCGGTCATTGTATGGCATAAGAATTATGACTTCATTATAAACACAAGTGATATAAAAAAGAAACATTGCCATTAACAAGGCGCTATAATATTTCTTTCCCATCCGTCCCTTTTATATATGAGAAAGCTGATCACGTAACATGATCAGCTTTTCTTTTTATAGGTAAGCACGGACTAAAATCATTGTCGCAAGGCATCAAACTCTGCCGGCGTAGCCCCTTCTATGTACTCTTTGAACTGACGTATATCTCGTTCCACGATCTTTGCAAAAGCCGGGTTCAATATCTTAGCAATTGCCACGCCAATATCGCCTGCGGGTGGACGATAGGTGATGATTACCCGTACTTCTGTTCCTTCCTCTACATCCCTGAACTCTACCTTGCCTGCATTTTCAATAGCCGAACCGGCAATGGATTGCCAGCCGATCAATACGCCATATTCATCTTTTACGATCTCTGCATTCCAGCGTATCCTACCCAGGTTGGCGGGAATAATAGCTTCCCAGCGGGAATGTACCGGGTCTACTTCCCGTACACTGGTCAGGTGATGCATAAAGACAGGCAGGTTTTCCAGTTTGCGCCAGAAGCGATACACTTCATGGCGGGGTTTGTTTACAACCAGTGTAGTACGCACATTGATGGCGGGCGTACGCCGTACATTCCTGGTTTTGCCCAGGGCCGTATAGCCCGGACAATTACCTGAAGCGCCCCGGTATAACAGGAATCCGCCCAGCATGCCTTGCAACAGACTTTTTACCGGGTGTCTGGTAAAATGACGCACCCCATGACTAATCAGGACTACCCCTGTGGTGGCCGACAGCAACCGCTCGGGCCAGCTCACATTGATCACATTATTGCTTTTTATGGAATTGGGCAAAACCGGATCATCCAGCCAGCCCGTCATTGGATTATAGTCTTTCATAATGCTTTTTGGGGTAATTGGTTACCAAAATCCTGCCGGACAGTCAACCAATTATTTACCGGCAGTTATGGGGAATATGAGCAACAATTTGATACAGAAAGGATAACTATTGTTTTATCACCGGAATTTGTGGAAATTGAGTCGAATAGCATCATTGTTGGTTTATGCAGCGTATATTTTTCCTGTTCCTTTTTATAGCGTCCTTCAGTTATGGCCAGTCAGGCAGGGGCACGGCATCCGCTATGGCCACTACCCTGCTCTCGGGCCAGGACAGTGCCATGCATTTGTTCGAGCAGGCGCTGGAGCTGATGCAACGTAACGCGCTCCGCAAAGATGTAGACTGGGATTCGTTGGTAGTAGCAGCCCGCGGGCAGTTGTCTGAAGCTACTTCTATCCAGGATGCACATGCTGTGATCAACCAATGCCTGCAACGGGTGCAGGGCGCCCATAGTTTTGTAATGCCTTCCCGGCATGCAGCCCTGTACCATAATGATACGGCCCGGCTTAAACGCACCCCTGTATTGAAAGAACTGGTAGGCGCTATAGAATACAATATGGAAGATCAGGGCATTGGCTATATTGCCGTACCCTGGGTGAGCACTTCCGATCCCCTTGTTTGTACCCTGATTGCTGATAGCCTGCAATCACTTATTGGCCGGCTGGCGGCACAAGGTGCTACCCGCTGGATTATTGACCTGCGCAAAAACAGTGGCGGCAACTGCTGGCCCATGCTGGCAGGCATAGGCCCCTTGCTGGGCAATGGCGTATGCGGCTATTTTGTGCGGGATGCCCGTGTTACCAGCATCCGCTACCAGGATGGCGTAGCGCTGCACAACAATACACCGATGTGCAAAACCAGTAAATCAGTGACACTGGCCGATCACCAGCGGCAGCAAATGGTGGTGCTTACAGGTCCTAAAACCTCCAGCTCCGGGGAGATCCTGGCCCTGGCCTTTAAAGGCATGCCCCACGCCCGGCTGATGGGCGAACCTACAGCGGGCCTCACCACTGCCAATACTACTTATGATCTCTATGATGGCTCCACACTGGTATTGACCATTTGCCGCGAAGCTGACAGACATGGCAATATCTGCGAAGGCCGGATCGTACCCCACGATATTATTAAACCCGATCCCCTGCACAAAGAGGAAGACGTGGTAAAAAACAATGCCCTGATGTGGCTGCAGAGTTTGTAAATGAAGTCAGAAGTCTGACGTTTGAAGTCTGAGATTTGGATTCGGAACAATCTGAGACTGCATTTTCGGGCTTCTGACTTCAGACGTCAGACTTCAGGCTTCCAATTTCTTCGTAACTTTTAGGAAATTTAACCTATGGCGCAAAGCAGGCATCGTCACAAGCACGCGCATCATCATGCGCACCCTACTCATCCAACAACGGGACCAAAGCAATCAACACAGCGCAAAGCCGTAAAAATTATGATGATCTTTATGGGCGTATTGGGACTCTTTGTGGCGTATGTATCTGCAGGGCCCGATTTATTATGGCTTGTTGCAGGCGTGGTAGCTGGTGTAGCGGCAGGCTTTTTCGTAGGACGCAGTATGGACAATGCAGCGATAGCAAATAAAAAAAAGTGACACCCCCTTCACAAGGTATCACTTTCTTATAAACGATAGCAGGCAAGCATTTTAATTATCGAGAGAAGCGAAATAAAATCCTTCTTCGCTTAGCACATATTCGTTGGGTATAAAACGTAACAGCGATTCCCTCACCATTTCTTCTGCAGCCTGTTGATAGCGGGAGCCCACTTCCGGTGTTTTCAGGGCAAACTTCCAGCTTTGTATCTTTAGAATCGCAATTTTACTGGCATGAATCGTATGGTTTTCCAATAACCTGAATTTCTCTGCCAGGTAATCCTGGTCATTTTGGATGTTGGGGTTCATAGGGATTGAATGAGTGTTAATCAAATAGCCTAACCATTTAAATTAACGCCCGTTTAATATGAAAATTGTGCCCCGCCGGAGAAAATATAAAACCTTCATTATGAACAATGTTTCCACCTCCTGGTACAATCAATCAGCCGCCGAATTGTCAAAATTGCTGGAAGTTTCGGCCAATGGATTAGCAGCGCAGGAGGCGGCGGCCAGAAAGGAAAAATACGGCGCCAATACCCTCCCCCAGGCCAAAGCCAAGAGTATCTTTGTCATCTTCCTCACCCAGTTCCTCAGTCCACTCATCTATGTGTTGATCGGCGCCGGCATCCTGTCGGTCATAGCCGGGGAGACCAGTGATGCTATTTTTATCGCCGCTATTATTGTGATCAATGCTATCCTGGGTGCCTGGCAGGAATGGCAGGCTGAGAACAGCGCTGCTGCCCTGAAAAACCTGGTGACGGTAAAAGCAAAAATAAAACGGGATGGAAAAGTGCAGGAAGTAGCTGCAACAGACATTGTACCGGGCGATGTGGTATTGCTGGAATCTGGTGTGAAAGTACCGGCCGACCTCCGGCTGATAGAAGCTGAAGAACTCAGTGTGGAAGAAGCCCTGCTCACAGGCGAGTCGCAACCGGTGATCAAAACCACCGGTCCATTGCCTGACAAGGACCTGTCGCTGGGCGATCAAACCAATATGGCCTTTACCGCCACCACCGTGCTCAAGGGCCGCGGCTGGGGTTATGCAGTGGCTACTGCAAAAGATACCGAAATCGGTAAAATAGCGGGCTCGCTCTCCGAAGCCAAAGCAGAAAAGCCACCACTCCTGCAACGCATGGATGTTTTTTCCCGGAAGATCAGCCTTGCCGTAGTGGTCGTATGCGTGCTGCTGGGACTGATTGGCTGGTACCGGGGTATGCCGGCGATGGAGATATTTTTCCTGATGATCGCTGTAGGTGTATCAGCCATTCCCGAAGGATTACCGGTAGCGTTAACAGTAGCATTGTCTATCGGTACCCGCCGCATGGCCAAACGGAATGTGATCGTACGCAGGCTGCCTGCTGTGGAAGGGCTGGGCAGTTGTACTATGATCGCCTCCGATAAAACAGGTACGCTCACGATGGACCAACAATCTGTAAAAAAGATCGTGCTGCCGGAAGGACTTGTTTTTACAGTTACAGGTGAAGGGTATGATGGCGACGGCACGATCAAAGACAGCCAGGAGCAGGACATCGCAGCATTACCGGAAACCTTGCACCGGTTTATCCAGGCGGCGGTACTTTCCAATGAAGGCGTACTGAACAGGAATCGGGAGAAGTGGGAATATACAGGCGATGCAGTGGATGTAGCGCTGCTGGCAATAGCCTGGAAAGCCGGAAAGTCGCCGGACGATTTTAAAAAAGATATTGAGATAGTACAGATGGTGCCTTATGAATCAGAGAATAAGTTCTCAGGCATATACTACAAACACAATGGTGAGCTGTTCTTTGCCATGAAAGGCGCCCTGGAAATCGTGGCGAAGAAGCTACCTGAAGAAAACTACCAGCAGGCCCATGCAGCATCAGAGAAGATGGCGGCAGATGGTTACCGGGTATTGTCGTTTGCAGCAGGTAAAGTAACTGATACAACGCTGGAACAACTGCCCACCTTGCAATGGATCGGACTGGCCGGGTTGATAGATCCGTTAAGACCTGAGGCCATCAGCGCGGTGAAAGAATGCGGAGAAGCCGGTGTGTCGGTAGTGATGGTGACAGGTGATCACCCTGCTACTGCCCTGTTCATCGCCAAAGAACTGGGCATTGCAGAAAAGAAGGAGCAGGTAATCACGGGAAAAGAGTTGGGCGCCCTGGAACAACAGAACGGGGGGCGCATTGATGAACATTTAAAGAGTAAAAAGGTCTATGCCCGGGTCAATCCCCTGCAGAAAAAGCAGATCGTGGAGAGCATGAAAAACCAGGGGCATTTCGTAGCCGTTACCGGTGATGGCGCCAATGATGCACCAGCCTTGAAAGCAGCCCATATTGGCATTGCCATGGGCAGCGGGACCGACCTGGCCAAAGAAACCGCCTCCATTATTGTAACAGACAACAATTTTGCCTCCATCACCGCCGGCGTGGAAGAAGGACGCTTTACTTATGAGAACCTGCGTAAGATCATTTACCTGCTCATTTCAACCGGGGTGGCGGAAATATTACTGGTGGCTATCCCGCTGGTGATGGGCATGCCCATTCCTTTCCTGGCTGTACAGTTGTTGTGGCTCAACCTCGTAACAAACGGCATACAGGAAATTGCCCTGGCCTTTGAAAAAGGCGATCTGGCAGTTATGAAACAACCACCACGCAAGCCTGCGGAAAGCATTTTCGACAGGCTGATGTTGCAACAGGTTTTTACTTCCGCGGCTGTCATGACGGTGATCACTTTCAGCACCTGGTATTACCTGATCGAAATACAAGGGATGGAAGCTACCCACGCACGTACGGATGTGATGATGCTGATGGTACTGTTGCAGAATTTTCATGTGCTCAACTGCCGCTCCGAAATCCGGTCCTTATTTACCATCCCATTTTCCAATAATAAGCTGATCCTGGTAGGCGTGTTGCTGGCCCAGGGCGTGCATATCCTGGCGGCTTACATACCGGGCCTGAACAGCACCCTTCAACTGGAACCGGTGCGCATGAATGAATGGCTTATTTTGCTCGCCCTTGCGGGCAGTATTGTGCTGGTGATGGAGCTGTTTAAATGGATAAAGAGAAGGCATAAAGGCAACGAGGCAACAAGGCAGTAAGATAAGAAGTTTGTTTTTTGCTAAATGCTTATAGATAGGTATCTTGAGCCTTTGGAGGAGAAAACAGAATAGAAAGTTAAGAAAGCGCTTCCGTTTATAAAAAAGTGCCCCCTGTTTTGTTTGGAACCATCTAAAACTAATACATTTATGCCGCTTTTTTACACTAATTATTTAAACTTGCTATATGGGCGATCTGCAGATTAAAAAGAATGCAAAGCAGTATGATGTGGTGATTGTAGGTTCAGGCGCCGGCGGCGGTATGGCTACTTATATCCTGGCCAATGCAGGATTAAAAGTATGCCTTATAGAGGCGGGACCTATGTATGACCCCCGGACGAATGTCACGCAATTCAAGAACCCCTGGGATTCTCCCCGCCGTGGAGCCAGTACCAAATTCCGTCCTTTTGGAGATTTTGACGCCTGTTACTGGGGTTGGGAAATTGACGGAGAACCTTATACTAAAGCCAATGGCACCCAATGGGACTGGTGGCGCGCCCGTATGCTGGGTGGACGTACCAATCACTGGGGGCGCATCTCCCTCCGCTTTGGCCCCAAAGATTTTAAACGCAAAAGTATTGATGGCCTGGGTGAAGACTGGCCCATCGGGTATGAGGATATCAAACCTTTTTATGACCGTGTAGACAAACTGATTGGCGTATTTGGCACCAATGAAGGGCTGGAAAATGATCCCGATGGTATCTTCCTGCCGCCTCCCAAACCACGCCTGCATGAGCTGATGATCAAGAAAGCAGGAACTGCAGCTGGTGTGCCGGTAATCCCTTCCCGCTTGTCTATCCTTACCAAGGCGCTCCCGGGCAATAAGGACCGTGGGGAATGTATTTTCTGCGCCCAGTGCGGCAGGGCCTGCTCCTATGCCTATGCCGACTTCTCTTCTTCTTCTGTACTGATCAAACCCGCCCTGGCTACGGGCAATGTAGATGTTGTATGTGATGCTATGGCGCGTGAAGTACTGACCGACCGTGAAGGAAAAGCCACTGGTGTTTCTTATGTGAATAAGAATGATATGAATGAATACCAGGTGAATGGCCGCGTAGTGATCCTTGCTGCCAGCGCCTGTGAAAGTGCCCGTTTATTGCTGAACTCCAAATCGGCCCGCCACCCCAATGGACTGGCCAACAGCAGTGATGTAGTCGGTAAATACCTGCATGATTCCACCGGTACCGCCATGGGGGGCGTATTGCCACAGCTCTTTGGCCGCAAGCGGTACAATGAAGATGGCGTAGGCGGCATGCACGTATATTCTCCCTGGTGGGGCGATAATAAGAAACTCGATTTCCCCCGTGGTTACCATATTGAATACTGGGGAGGCATGGGCCAGCCTGCCTATGGCGTTGGCTGGGGCACTGAGGGTATGAATGGTAAGTTCGCTGTAAACGGACAAAAGAAAGAGGCCGGAGGTTATGGTAAATCGCTGAAAGAAGATATCCGTTTCTTCTATGGAGCAAGCGTTGGCATGGCAGGCCGTGGTGAAGCACTCTCTTTGGAAAGCAACTACTGCGCTATTGACCCCAATGTAGTAGACAAATACGGTATCCCTGTTTTGAAGTTCAACGTGAAGTGGTCTGACCATGAGATCAAACAGGTAAAGCACATGAAGGAAACCTTCCGCGAGATCATGCACAATATGGGTGCAGTCATTACCTGGGGCGATGATGGTACCGCCGAAAATAACTATGGCATCGATACACCGGGTAAGATCATTCATGAAGCTGGTACCGTACGGATGGGCAATGATGCCAAACGTGCGGCCCTCAACAAATGGAGCCAGGCGCATGATTGTAAGAACCTGTTCTGTGTGGATGGCGGTCAGTTTGTTTCACAGGCCGATAAAAATATCACCTGGACCATCCTGGCGCTTTCCATGAGAGCCAGTGAGTATATCATTGATGAAATGAAGAAACAGAATTTATAGAATACAGTATCCAGAATCCAGAATTCAGCATTAAACATATGGACAGAAGAAAATCCCTCAAGGCATTGGCATTAGGAACGCTTTCAGCAGGTGTATTGCTGGAAGCCTGTAAAGATGGCGATGCCGATAAAAAAGCCGCGGAGGCCAAAGCCGCCACGCCGGCATCAGCGATTGACCGTATGAAAGAGGAAGAGGCGCATTACAAAGCTGTTACCGCCCAAACCTTCTTCACACCGGCAGAAATGGCTACCATTACCATCCTGGGCGATATCATCATCCCGAAGGATGAGGTTAGCGGCAGCGCTTCTGATGCCAAGGTGCCCGAGTTTATTGAATTTATTGTGAAAGACATGCCGGAGCACCAGATACCCATGCGGGGTGGTCTGCGCTGGCTGGACATACAATGTCTGAAGCGCTATGAAAAAGCCTTCAAGGATTGCAGTCAGCAGCAGCAAATGGAAATGGTGGATGAGATCGCGTGGCCTGCCAAAGCCAAACCCGACATGGCGCAGGGTGTTGCTTTCTTCAACCTGATGCGCAACCTTACCGCCACCGGCTTTTATACTTCCGAGATCGGGGTAAAAGACATTGGCTATGCCGGCAACAAACCCAATAAATGGAATGGCGTGCCGGAAGATGTATTGAAACAATACAACCTGGCCTATACAGAGAAAGAAATAAAGGAGTGCGCCAGCTACACCTGATAAGACTTAGCTCGTAACAAAAAGTTCCCGGTAACTGCTCAGTGTGCCGGGATCTTTCTTTTTATCTACCGCCTAAAGGTTTCTTCTTATTCCGGTGTTAATAATCCGCTTGTTATTTCAAAAAATAAGCATCTGTTTGTACATTTGCGTCACGGAAAAAAGGAATTTAATCGTAGCGTATTACTGGCCAATCCTCTTTTATATACACCCGGTACAGTTAATCGTTGTTTCCATTAATATTATCCCCAGGGATATGGCTTTTATACAGGGTATTGTTATACCCGTGCCTACTCCCCCACCCGATGTAACTGTTGTTTAATCTGTTTCTGAAGAAGCATGATACGCTTTGCTTTTTGCCGGTAGTCTTTACACTGCTGTGGTGAGATCTTTTTCATTGATCAAAAAATAAAACTATGTGCCATAAAACTCATTATATTATTAGGTCATTATTTGTTTCTTTTATGTTATTATCCGCTACATTGGTGATGGGCCAGCAGGTCAATGATGGCATAAAAAGCCGGTAGCCCTGGTAAAATAGTGGCAGACGGTTTGGCAACCAATAAGAACAGGTCTGCTTTTTTACGAGTCCCCCTTGTGCTGCTGCATCAGTACCTGGGGGCTCGTTGTTTTTGGTTGTCAACCACTTATTTAAAGCCTCCAATATGGCCCTTTCAGCTTATCTTTGCGCGCTGAAAATTAAAATAATATGGCTTTACAAGCAGGTATCGTAGGACTGCCGAATGTAGGAAAATCAACATTGTTCAATGCGGTGAGCAATAGCGCCAAAGCACAGGCCAGCAATTACCGTTTTTGCACCATCGAGCCCAATGTGGGACTGGTAGATGTGCCCGATGCGCGGCTTGATAAGCTGGCCGAGCTGGTACTACCCAACCGTACCGTACCTACCCAGATAGAGATCGTAGACATTGCCGGACTGGTGCGTGGCGCCAGCAAAGGAGAAGGTCTGGGCAACCAGTTCCTGGGCAATATCCGCGAGGTGGACGCCATCATCCACGTGATCCGTTGTTTTGAAGATGATAATGTACTGCGCGATGAAGGCGCTATTAATCCCATCAGCGATAAAGAGATCATCGATACAGAACTGCAGTTGAAAGACCTGGACAGTGTGGAGCGTAAGATCGGCCGCGTGGAGAAAGCCGCCCGTACCGATCCCAAGATGAAGGCTGAACTGGATGTGCTGGTGCGTTGCAAAGAGTACCTGCAGCAGGGAAAGAGCATCCGCGCCCTGGGCCTCTCCAAAGAAGAGCGCGCTGCCATTGCTGACATGTTCCTGCTTACCGAAAAGCCGGTATTATATGTAGCCAATGTGGATGAAGCCTCCATGCACACCGGCAATAAATATTCCGAAGCATTGGCAAAAATGGCCAAAGAAGAAGGCGCCGGGATCATTATTATGAACAACAACATTGAAGCGCAGATCGCTGAAATGGAAGATCCTGCCGACCGCCAGTTGTTCATGGAAGAATACAAGATGACCGAGCCGGCCCTGAACCGCCTCATCACCTCAGCCTATAAACTGCTCAACCTGTATACCTATTTCACAGCCGGCGTACAGGAAGTGCGCGCCTGGACCATTCACCAGGGATGGAAAGCGCCACAGGCAGCCGGTGTGATCCATACCGACTTTGAAAAAGGCTTTATCAAAGCGGAAGTGATCGCTTACAATGACTTCGTTCAATATGGTTCAGAATCTGCCGCCCGCGAAGTAGGTAAGCTGCGCATTGAAGGCAAGGAATACATCGTGAAGGATGGCGATGTGATGCACTTTAGGTTTAACGTCTAAGCCGGTAAATAAAAAATGTCAGTAAGGAGGGCTTGGTGTAGCTGTTTAGGCGGCTGCGCTAAGCCCTCCTCGTTTATTTTACAGCCACCGACCGTATTTTCCGAAGTATATTGTTAAATATTTGTTAATAGCGCTTGTTATACCAGAATAATTAGATTTCTGTAAAAGTGTGATAACGCTATCTTATGTAAAAAAAAGTCATTCTTTCCCACGGCATAGCCGCGCTGCCTCCTGCCCGTCCCCCTCCTGCATCAAAAAATAATATCTTACTTTATATAGGTATGAGACTAACCGTTAGTATCATACTGTTGGGCCTAAACCAAAACCATTAACCTTGATCCTGCATGAGAAAATTGATTGGCCTATCCTGTGCCGGCATACCAGGCTGTGTGTGTTGCTATTGCTGGTATTTCTAAACGGCTATCCTCAATCCTCTTCTCCGGCCGGCATCACAGCTCCCATCAGCCGGCAAAACATAGACACGTTTCCCGATCCTCTTACCTTATACGATTCCATTAGCTGGCAGTACAGGGGTGCCTGTAAAGGACTTAACATAGCGTGGTATGTATTGCCGCCCGCCAAACAACCTGCACCACCTGTCACCAATACCAGCCTGCCAATAGTACCAGTGGCTTCCAAACGGGTTCCCTTATTAACTGTTCATGGCAATGTGCAGTATAACTTCCTGTACCGCTCATTTGTGGATACGCCCTTCTCTCAAAACAATTTTCAGCAGCATACCATCCAAACCTTTCTCACGATCACAGTGAAGGATAAGTATCCGCTTAAAGTGAACCTGTCTCAACGTATCAGCAACTCGCCTTATTTCAGGAACTTCTTAGACCTCCATGCACAATTCGACCGGTTTGCTTATCTGAGGAATGCCAGGCAGCAACTACTGGACCGCCTTGCGGGTATGCACGGGCAACGTCCCGATCTTGCCAAAGCTGAGAAAGCATTAAAGGAACTCATTGATCAATATAATGCGCTCAAAAGCAGGTTGAGCGGCGGGGATGTATTGCAACGGATCGTGGAAGAGCGGGAAAGGAACTATCACCGGCAAGCCCGGTCCCGTAGCGAAGGGCCACCCCTGGCTGCGTCAGGCATAGACCTGCCGGCTTTTGATCAGCAACAATTATACAAAATGGGAAGCCGGGTAAAAACAAAGCCAGCATCGCTTCAGCAGGCCGACAGCAGCTATACCCAATTTATTGATCAGCAAAAAAAAGAACTGGATAGCCTGCAACAAAAAATGGTGAGGCTTCAATCGTCTACAGACAGCCTGAGGAATGCCCTTAACAAAAGCCTTATCCAACTGAACCAACAGGTATACAAAGCTACTTCCCTGGCAGACCTGAACAGGATTGAAAGAGAGAATGGCCTGCAACGCGAAAAGCCCAAAGGCATAGATCGCTTTTTGACCAACCTGAAAAGCATTGGCATAGGCAGGTCGGTGGTCAACTATTCAGAACTCACTGCCTGGAATGTATCGCTAACCGGGTTTAATATGGAATACACCCCTGGTATCTATACAGCGATAGCGGCAGGCAAAATAGATTATGGCTTCCGGGACTTTCTGGGCAGGAACTCCCGGCAAAAAGGGCAAAACTTCCTGATGGGGCGTGTTGGCATCGGCAATATAGAAAAGAAAGCCCTCATCTTCTCGGCCTTTACCGGCAGGAAATACAATTATGGAAGCGTTATCTCCGACACCGTGTCCAGTTATGTAAACCTGGCCGGCTATTCGGTAGAAGCCATCTTTAAGAAAGATGAAAACACGGGCTTCAGCGCTGAGATAGCCAAGACTACCAAACCGGTGAGCGGTCCCTTGCGGAACAGTGATGGCATGAAAAGCCTGTGGCAGTTTAGCGATAATGCCAACCTTGGCATCAGCCTCAAAGGGCAAACGCTTATACCCAAAACCGGCACCCGCCTGAGCGGTCTATACCGGAAAACCGGTGAAAGCTTTCAATCCTTCAGCCTGTTTACCTACAACACCGATCAAACGGCGTGGTCGCTAAAGGCGGACCAGCCCTTCTTTAAAAATAGAGTAAGCATAGTGGGTATGCTGCGCAGGAATGATTTCATCAGTCCCTTTACGGAAAAGACATTTAAAACCAGCACTGTTTTTAAAAGCATACAGGTTAATGTACGTATCCCGAAATGGCCGGTAGTAAGCGCGGGTTACTATCCCGGCACACAACTGTACATCGTAGACAAAGAAAGGATCCGGGAAAACGCTTATTATATGTTTAATGGCTCCCTGTTATACCAGTATGCCGTTGGCAATACCAGGATGCTTTCTTCACTCATCTACAACAGGTATTCAGGTAAAGGGACCGACTCCGGCTTCATAGCGTATACGGGCGTCAGTTATATGGCATCCCACACCGTGCTATTCCATAAAGTGCAGTTACAAGGTGTGTATGTTTTTACCGACCAGGAGCAAATGCAGTTCTATACCCTCGAAGCCAACGCAGATTATTCACTGACCAATTGGCTGCAGACAGGAGCTGGTATTAAATACAACAAAATAGCAGGAGGAAAAGCATACAACGGAAGCCGTGGCAGCCTTTGCATTGACATTAAAAAACTGGGCGGCTTACGGTTGCAATACGAGAAGTCGTATTTGCCAACGATCTGGCAAACATTGTATCCTGTAGAAACAGGTACGGTATCATGGTTTAAATATTTCTGATATGAGCAAAAAACTGATCAACTTTTTATTCTTTTTTTCGCCGCTCCTAATGCAGGCGCAAATAACGGTGAATGTCATATTACCGCCGGCAGGCATGGTGCAAAAAGATCAGTTATGGAACCTGGCCCTGGTCAATAACTACAACACACAATTTGAGATCAACATCCTGTTCACGCTACAGGATGCAGTAACCGGTCAGTCAGTATTATCAGCCGGCACGAGGAGCATATCCCTGGGCAAAGGATTAAAAGTATTACAAGCCCGCGATGTGCAACCTGTTCAATACAACCATGCCGCAGCAGGGTTTACCGGCAACTTCCTCCCGCTGGGTTCTTACCTCGCCTGTTATACCATCAGCAGGATACAGGGTGATGGCACAGAAACATTAGCCAATGAATGTGTGCGCCTCAACATCAGTCCCTTAAGCCCGCCCCTGCTGAATACGCCTGCGGATAAATCGGTCATCAACTCCACCTATCCGCAATTTACCTGGCTGCCTCCTACCCCGCTTGATATGTTTGACAACCTGCAGTATGATATCAGTGTGGCAGAAGTGATGCCTGGTCAGTCCCCTGCCGAAGCCATCCTGTACAATACACCCAAATATGTATCGGGCCGCCTGAAACTGCCGTATGAAAGTTATCCTTCTACTTATACAAAGCTGGAAGCGGGTAAAACCTATTCCTGGCAGGTCACTGCCAGGAACGGCGATTCCTATGCGGCTGCTACGGAAGTGTGGACATTTAGGGTAGTCAATGATTCGGTTCAGCAAACAACGGCAGTGGCCAGTTATATCCAGTTGAAAAATAAACAGGAACGTTCCGGCATCAACTATATAACCGGTAAAGAACTGCACATCAAATACTATGCTTACGATCCCAACAGAACAACAGCTATAAGGATACTGGATAGGAATAAAGCAGTATTACTGGAGCAAAAGCGCGACCTGGTATATGGAGACAATTTCATCAGCCTCAAACTGGATAACAGGTTCCACAAGGGACAGGTATACCAGGTAGAAATAACCGACTTAAACAACAATACTTATACAGCGGCATTCGGCATACAATAACCACCCCTAACCGGATTCATTATGATTCAATTACTGGCAGCAAAATACAACAGGCATATTGCCTATATCCTTCTCCTGATCTTTATGAGCAGCCTGGCTCCTGTATATGGGAATGTTGGCGTTAGCAGGAGGCCGTATAATACTAACAGGATCACTGATAAAAAGAGGGTCGTCAATAAGGTGCACGTGTTCGGCCCTTCGGCAATGCCCGGGCCGGTAACAACGCGAAAAGGTAGTGCGCCGCACAAACAGACAACGCCTGGCGTGATAACAGCTATTAAAAGCGCGGATATCGGCGGACCCAGCCAACCCGAAATGTCGTCCTTCCAGGCTGCCGGCGCCGGTAATATGGTAAACCTTTTTACGGGTGATTTCAGTTATAATATTCCCCTGCTGGATGTAGGCGGCTACCCGGTGAACATCTTTTACGATGGTTCAGTGAGTATGGAACAGGAGGCAAGCTGGGTGGGGCTCGGGTGGAACATCAACCCCGGCAACATCAACCGGAATATGCGGGGCGTGCCGGATGATTTTAACGGCAAGGATACCCTGATACAGATACAGCAAATGAAACCCAATAAAACCTGGGGCGTGAACCTGGCCGGGGATATCGAAATAGTCGGATTAAAAACCATGCCCGATTGGTTGTCCGTTTCCATAGGGGCCAGCCTCGGACTTTCAGTCAATAACTATCTCGGGCCAGCCCTTGACTTTGGACTAAAGGGAGGCGTAGGCATCAAGATCGCCGGAAAAGCAAAGGCCGAGAAAAGTGGCGATTCTACAGCGTCGCTGAAAATTGGCGCCGGCATAGGCGCTAATGTTAATTCCCGGGCGGGGTTTACCCTCTCGCCCAATGTGTCGTTGACGGCAACGCATTTTGTCAACAACGGGAAACTTACCAATGGGTTATCATTGGGTACCAGTTATAATTCACGGAATGGTATCAAGGCTTTACAGATCAGTGAGCAAATGAGCTTTAACGCAAAGGAACCGAAAGGAACATTGAAAATGAGCAAAGATAAACTGAGCGGCTGGACCACGACGAGAGACCACTCTTCTTCGCTTAGTGCATCATTGGCCAGCACCTCCATCAGCTTTACCAAACCCAGCTATATCCCGGCTCTTCGTATGCCGTTGACTAACCAGGCCTGGTCGGGACACTTCCAGTTGGGTGGAGCCATATGGGGCCTGTATGGTTCAGCGGAAATAGAAGTATACGGGCAGTCATCCTCCGTAGCCGCAGGGGATGTAACGCAAAGAAAGCCCATGGTGGGTTACCTGTATTATGAAAATGCGCAGGGTAATCCGGCGGCCGTCATGGACTTTACCCGGCTGAACGATAAAGAGGTGACTTCTGTTACGCCGATCATCTCTGCGCCTCAATACAGCTATGATGTTTTTTCTATCCAGGGCGAAGGCACGGGCGGTTCTATCAGGGCCTACCGCAACGACCATGGTTATGTGCGCGACAACTATACCGGTTCAAAAGATAAGAGCCTCAGCTTCGGGCTGGATATCGGCATACCCGGTCATATTGGCGTCAACTTCAATACCATTAAAACACCTACCACCATTGGAGAATGGGACCAAGGCAACCTGCTGAGGGCAGGCCTGGGCTTCAAAAAAAGTGACACTACCTGGGAAAATGTGTATTTCCGCAATCCCGGGGAGATCAGCGTACTGCACGACCAGCAATTCAATAAAGTAGGTGGAACAGACCTCGTACGGTTTCGCCTCGGTGGTACCAAGGTCAACCCCACCGTAGAACCGGTATTGGAACGGTTCTCTGCCGACAACAAACTGACCGGCACCCTGAATATGGTAGCCACCGCAGAACCGGCAGAACGCAAGAAAAGAACACAGGTGACCAGTTTTTTAACAGCCTTTGACGCTTCCAAAGTGGGGCTCGATACCGCCATAAAGAATTACGACAACCAGAATATCCTCGATGCCTCAAAGAACCTTGTCTTTACCAATATTCCCAGGGTAGGTGGCTACCGGAAGGCACATCATCTATCACAGATCAATGTTACAGAAACCGATGGCAAAAGATACGTGTATGGTATCCCGGTATATAATATCCGGCAGAAAGACTTTACGTTCTCTATAGATGGAGAAACGGCGGAAGACCTGATCCCTTTTAACCCAGCCGATGCCACGCCCCAATCGGGCCTGCTGGGGTCAGGCAGTAACGTGGATGGCTTCCTGCAGATTACGGAAACGCCGGCCTACGCCCACTCCTTTTTATTGTCGGGATTACTGTCGCCAGACTATGTAGATGTTACCGGCAATGGCATTACCGAAGATGACCTGGGCGGCGCAGTAAAATTCAATTACACAAAGATCAATGGAGTACATAAATGGCGTACGCCGCTGACCTCCGACCGGAAAGCCAATTTTAATTCGGGCAATCTTACCTATAAGAAGGACAACAAGGGCATTGTGTCGTATGGCGAACGGGAATCCTGGTACCTGCATTCGCTGGAATCAAAAAGTATGATCGCCTTTTTCATCCTGGGCGACCGGGCCGACGGGAAAGGAGCATTGGATTCTTTGCAGGGCATTAATTACAGCGACGCTTCCATGAAGCGGCTTGCCAGGATTGACCTGTACAATAAAGCTGATTTGAAGAAGAATGGATTACAGAATGCCAGACCAGTAAAATCTGTTCACTTTCAATACAGCTACCGGCTTTGCGCCAATACACCCGCCAATAATAACAGCTACAGTGAAACCATTGACGGTTATGAAGTGAATACCAAAAAAGGAAAGCTGACCCTCGACAAGATCTATTTCACCTTCAATGGACAGTCAAGGGCCAACAAGAATCAATATGTATTTTATTATGGCTCCGATACCTCCGGGCCTAATAATCCTGCTTATGAATTCAATGCGTCAGACCGCTGGGGCAGCTACAAGCCCAGGAGCATGAACCCTGACAATATGAAGAATGCCGATTATCCCTACGCTATCCAGCCAAAGACGGAAGCTGCCACCCAGCAGGTACAGCAGCAGGCGGGCGCCTGGGCATTGAAAAAAATACTGTTGCCATCCGGCAGCCAGTTAGAAGTACAATATGAAAGTGATGACTATGCTTTTGTGCAGAACCGCCGGGCTACCGCCATGATGGAGATTGTAGGATTTGGCAAAGACAATATCCCCATGACGAATAAACTGTACGATACTTACTGGCCTACTACACCGGGCAGTAATGGGCTGGCCGGACTTACCGATAATGACCGGGTATATGTAAAGGTGCCCGCTGCCTGCAGCACCAGGACTGAAGTGTATGAAAAATACCTGCGCACGATAATACCGCAGCAAGTCAGTCAACTGGCTTTTAAGCTGGCCGTGAACATGCCGAAAGGTGTGGAATATGTGACTTCGTATGCTACGGTAGCCGACTATGGTGTAGTGAATACCAGTGATACAATATGGATACAATTAAACCCCATCGAGGGTATCAGTCCTTTATCGTTAACAGCCGTCGAATACCTGCGGGAACAACTGCCGGGCCAGGCCTTCCCTGGTTATGATGTTTCGGAAAGTTCAGGTATGGCGCAGATAGGCGATATGTTGGCCGGTATGCTGGATGCCTTAAAGAGCGCCTTCAAAGATCCGTTCAAGCACCTGCGTTCGAAAGGACTGGCGCAATCCGTTGTATTGGCCCGGTCGTTCGTGCGGCTCAATGATCCCGATGGACGCAAGTATGGCGGTGGCAACCGGGTGAGGAAAGTGGTATTAAAGGATAACTGGGACAAGATGACCAATCAATATGGTTCTACGTATGGCCAGGAATATGATTATTCGACCACGGAAACGTTCCTCGGACAAACAAGGACCGTCAGCAGCGGCGTGGCTTCTTACGAGCCAGGTATCGGGGGGGAAGAAAATCCTTTCCAATCCATTGTGCAGGTAGCCAATAAACTGCCCCTGGGCCCTACTTCCTATGGCGCCATTGAAATGCCTGTATTGGACGCTTTCTTTCCCTCGCCCATAGTAGGATACAGTAAGGTTACTGTACGGTCACTCAATAAGGGAGTGCCTGCCGCCCAAAAGAAATCACGCTCAGGCGTTGGCAGGCAGGTCACGGAGTTTTATACCGCCAAAGATTTCCCCGTCTATTACAACCATACCCCTTTTGATCCTTCCGTAGATAAGCAAACGCACACCGGCTCCTATAATGCGTTTTTTTACAAGCGGGCCTTCGATAGCCGGGCCCTCTCGCAGGGATTTATTGTGGCTACCAATGATATGCATGGAAAAATGAAATCCCAGTCGTCGTATGCAGAGAATGATTCCACAACAAGAATTAACTACACCGAAAACTTTTACCGCAATACCGGCAGCAAAGGATTGAATGAAAAATTTGACTTTGTCTACAACAACCTGGGCGGCGAAGTAAAGCAGGGCAATATGGGTATTGATGTTGAACTGATGACAGATACCCGTGAGTTCACTGTCAAAAGCTCCAGTCTCGAAATACAGGTGCAGGTAGACCTCTTCCCCGTCATCTTCCCTTTCTGGCTGCCCTTCATCTGGCCGGTTTTCGGCAACAGTGAAAATACCTACCGGGCAGTGACCACCACCAAAGTGATCAGCTATCATGCTATCCTGGACAGTGTCATGGTGATTGACAAAGGCAGCCAGGTATCTACTAAGAACCTGGTCTATGATGCAGAGACAGGCATATTGATCGTGAGCCGCACCAACAATGAATTTGACAAACCCATTTATACCACCAATTATCCCGCCTATTGGGCATACAGTGGCATGGGGCCGGCTTATAAAAACATTGATGCTATTTATGCTCAGGTATATTTCATTGATGGGAAAATTACCAGTGGAAATGTTCCGTTATCAGCCATTGAAAGCGGTGATGAATTATTTATTATAGATCCCGGTTCAGCGCCAACGGAATGCTCAGGCCGTCCTGTTTCTCCCGATTCAATAAAACATGTATGGGCATTAGACAAGAAAAAGAATAGCCAGTCGCTTACCTCCACCGATCCAGACTACATATTCATTGACAAAGAAGGGGAAATTTATACACGCAATAATGTAACGTTTCGCATAATACGCAGCGGTAAACGCAATTTGTTGGCTGCCTCTCTGGCGGGTGTTACACAAATGAGCAATCCGGTGGATCCTACTACGCATAAGCTGCTGGTGAATAATAATAGCAAAGTGATCAATGCATCGGCACTGGAATACCGGGAAAAATGGCAAACGGATAATAATGTGATCCGGAAGATCAATATACAATATGATCCATACACCTGTATTGGCACAGAAGTGATTGATTGCAATGGCTACCTGGAGAAGCGGATCAATCCCTACCGCAAAGGGTTTATAGGTAATTTCAGGCCGCACAGAAGCCTGGTGTTTTATGGCAGCAGAATGGGAACCACTCCGGGCACAGCTACCAATCTGCCTGACAATGGGTTCCTGAACGGGTTTAAACTATACTGGGATTTTGACGCCTATAAAAACCTAATTCCTGATGTAAGCAACACACAATGGGTATGGAACAGTGAAGTCACACGCTTCAATGCCAGGGGCATGGAGCTGGAGACCAAAGACGCCCTGAATATTTACTCAGCAGCACAATATGGGTATGACAAGACTTTGCCGGTGGCCGTTGCCAATAATGGCCGCTATCATGAAATAGCTTATGAAGGGTTTGAAGATAGTGCCTACTCAGCAACATTGAATCCTGTTTCAACGAATCCATGTATACAAAAACATATTGATTTTACAGGGATCGCTAACACCCAGATCATCAATACAACCCAGGCTGGATTTGAGGCGCATACCGGGAAATATATGCTGGGAGTAAATCACAATAGTACAGCCTCCAAAACAATTCCTGTTAAGAGCACTGTAACCGACAGCTTTACCTTACTTTTTGGAGCAGATGTGGTAAGTACATTATTTGCCACGGGCGGAACACTTACACAGGTATCCGCCCTGCCCGCCAATGCTCCCCAGTTTCCCATGCAATTTTCAACTTCCAACCTGGGCATGTCTTTATCAACCGGCGCTCATAACGTAGTAGGTCAAATTGCAGGAAGTACGACCCATTACTATCTGCTATATAAAACAATACAATACACAAAAATCACAACTCCCGGCACCTATACCCTTTCATTGTCCACTTTTCAAACCAATGCTGAGATCTCGCCACCGGATGTTTTTGACATGAGCGCCATTTCTATTACCATCAAAAAATCAGACAGTACGACCGTTGGATCTTTTACAACTTACAGCACCAATTCCCCGCTGTCCACTGGCGTGTTTCTGACCTGTGACACCTATATTATTGAAACCTTGTGCAGCGTAGATATTCAAAAAACATACACCGGTGTTACAGGATTTAAAACTCTCAATGCCGGCTTCAATTATTCATTAAATACAGGGACTATCAGTTACATGACCCTGGCAACACAGGAAGGCTGTGATTACACCACTCCTATCAAAGCAACCGATTCCATGCTGAATCCCACCTTCAGTCTCCCTTCAGGCAAAAAAATGCTCTTCAGCTCCTGGGTAAAAGAATCCTGCGGTAATCCGGCCAATGGAACCCCCTGCAATAAGAGTACTTATACAGACAACTCGGTGAAGCTGCAATTCAACGATGCCGGTACTTCAACCGATGTGACATTGACACCCTCCGGCCCCATTATTGACGGCTGGCAACGCATAGAAGGGGAATTCCTCGTGCCGGCCGGCGCCACTACCATGAACCTGAGCTTTATTAACAATGCGGCAGGAACTGCCTGGTACGATGACATCCGCATGCATCCCTACAACGCCAATATGAAGAGCTATGTATACGACCCGGTAAACCTACGACTGACGGCCGAGCTGGATCCCAACAACTATGCTACTTTCTATGAGTATGATGCGGAAGGCGGATTGATCCGTACCAAGGTGGAAACCAAAGAAGGGATCAAGACCATACAGGAAACGAGAAGCTTTAAGCAAAAGAATGTAACAACTATTCAATAACAGCCGATATGACTGATCAATCATTCACCCTGTCTGCCCGTTTTCGCCACCTGCTTGTCTTTGCCGGGTGCCTGTTCCTGCCGGTGATCCTGCAGGCGCAATCAAAAGATACACTGGCATTGATCAAACAGTTCATACAGGCCGGTAGCTCCTATAAAAAACTACCGCTGTACCTGGAGATAGAGCAACAGAATTCCACCAACTTCATCATCAGCGAGGAAGATACCACCTATACAAAGGGAACTTTTTACCTGCTGCCGGGTGTTTCCTATGTACGTTTTGGTGACATAGAACAGATCGTGAACGACTCGATGGCGCTGCTGGTGAGCGACAAAATGCAACACATGGTGCTGTTTGCCGATGCAAGGCCTGTACAGATGCAGCTAAAAGCCCTTACCGGACCGGCCTGGCAGGATACGTCGGCTATACAGGTAGCTACCAGGTTTACCGTGCAGGCCATCACACCGGGCGAAAACAGGTCGGCGCTGTTGCTTTCCGGTAAGCGGTTGCTCATGAACACTTCCCTGCCCCGGGAATCCATGGAGTTACATTATGATACCAGGTCCAACCAGCCGGTGAAGATCATCACCATTAAAAGAACACTGGTGCCGCTGGAAGCCAATGACTATAAAACGCTTCAAAGCAACGCAGCCATGGCTGGCAAACTGGTCAACAAAGAAGACTCAGCATACTATCTCGTCAAAGAGCAGGTAAGCCATTTTATATACCGGCAGATCCGGCATGATACCGCTATGAAAATACCGGTTATTCTAAGCGACAGGATCGGCAGGGATAGCGAGGGGAAATTCCAGCCGGTAAAAAACTATGAACATTACCAGCTCAGTATTAATGAATGAACACTTATCCTAACAACAGACTACCTAATTACCTATGCCATCCATCATGCAACCTGAACAACTGCTTCAAACAGGAAATCCTTCCCGGTGGAAGATGCCAAAAGTATTAGTCGTGCTCCTGGCTGCGCTGTGTTGTAGCCTCGCTGCCCTGGCCCGACAGCAGGATGATGGCATAGAGGACAATCCGCAGGTTCAACAGCTTACCGGCCCTGCGTTGACAGTAGGCGCTTCTATCTTCACTTCATTTATTCCGGGTACCCAAACCGATAGCGCTATCGTTAATATCGTTTCCCTGAAGCTGAAAGAAGAGACTGATCTGTTCATCAGAAATAACTTCACCGCTACAGTAAAGCTGAAAATTGTATATGGGAAAGATGCTGCCCACCTGGATTCCATTACTCAGCAGCTATTATCAGTAACTTATAATAGAGAGCAACGTTCAAAATACAATGCCCAAAATTATATCCATTTTAAAGGTGCAGGATATGTACGGGTTACGGTGCTGGAAATAACACCCTCAACGGTGGGCGCTATCAATATCGTCAATCTGTTGCAGGTAGAAAACGAAATGAGGGTAACACGTTACTATACCCTTGGCAATAATATTCAACCGGTATCATTTACTACCGGCACCCCTTCCTCTACAGATGATGAGCTGGGAGTGAACTGGGCCTGGCCCACCGATGCAGGCCATACCCATACCCAACTGGAATGGACCTGGCTGGAAAATGAAATGGCTTCCTATTACTATGTAAATGGTAGTTTGAATTACGACCTATTGTTCAGGAATAATTCCACCCGTATTGACCTGCCGCATAACATCAACAGCTACCAGATACCGCTGCTCTATGGCGATGCGGGAAAGCTGTATTGCAGGATCAGGGCGGTCAATATCAAAAAGAATGGCAGCCGCAGTGATGGCCCCTGGAGTACGCCCCAAAGCCCCTTCTTTGCCGGACACCAAAATAACCTGAACTGGCAGGCCGCCACAAGCTTTGCAGAAGAAGGGAAACGAAAAGCAGTGATCCAATACTTTGATGGATCCTTGCGCGGCCGCCAAACCGTTACCAAAGATAATGCTACCAATACCACGATAACCGCCGAAACCTTTTATGATGGTGAGGGCCGTCCGGGCATACAGATACTGCCGGTACCGGGTATCAGTACTAAGATTGGTTATACGCCCAATCTGAATTTGTTTGCAGCCAATACAACACTTGGATTAAATACACCGCAGGCAGCCAATACCGACCCGGCCGCTTATTTTGACCTGCAGCCCGTCGCTACTCCCACCAGCATTACCCCGGCACTACAAACAGGCAGCGGAGCTGCTTTATACTAT
The DNA here is from genome assembly GCF_011759375.1 of Paraflavitalea devenefica. NCBI lineage: Bacteria > Pseudomonadati > Bacteroidota > Chitinophagia > Chitinophagales > Chitinophagaceae > Paraflavitalea > Paraflavitalea devenefica. The sequence goes on from NZ_JAARML010000005.1 coordinate 537,514, forward strand.
AGTGCTTCCAATCCCGAAAAAACTACAGACGCTAATAAAAATATACCCGACGCAGAAGGCTATCCCTATTCAGTTACCCGCTATACCCCCGATGCTACCGGCCGTATCCAGGCCCAAAGCGGTGTAGGCGCCGCCCTGCAAATGGGCAGGGGACATGAAACGAAGTATTACTATGGCACTGCGGCCCAGGAAGAGCTGGACGGCTTGTTTGGAACAGAAGCCGGCAACTATACCCATTACTTTAAGAACATGGTAAAGGACGCCAATGGGCAGATGAGCGTGAGTTATACCGATATGCATGGCCGCACCATTGCCACTGCACTGACCGGCGATGCGCCTACCAATATGGTCCCCCTCTCCCTCAATGCCACACACTATCCTAATCAGGCAGGTACGCTCATTACCCGGAACCTGCTCAACAGTACCACCAATACCGTCAAGGGCAACAGCATTGAAGCTATCAACACCTTACTGGTGCCAGCCACTACCTTGCATGAGTTTACCTATAAACTCGATCCCGAAAAGCTGCAACTGACCTCCTGTACCGGCCCGCAGGTGTGTTATGACTGCATGTACAACCTGGAGATATCTATCACGGATGAATCTGGCGACCTGCCTCCCATTGTACGGCGTTACAACAATATTAATCTTGCCGCAGATGATGATTGCAATACCGGTGTTCAGGGTTTTAAGGATTCCACTGGCGCCTTGATCCCTAATAATACCATCATAGATACCATTACGCTGCTGCCCGGCGCCTGGACCATCCGCAAAACCCTCACCATCAGTGAGACCTCCCTGCAATTGCAGAAAGAAGCCTGGCTGCAGAAAGGCCTCTGCAAAACAGAACAGCAACTGATTGATTCGCTTAAAAGCGTGCTGGAAACCATTACTGGCTGTAATACGCCGGCGGCCCCCGTTACCTGTACTTCCTGTCTGGCTGAACTGGGAGATTCCATTACTTACAGGACGAATTACCTGAACGCAGTGGGCAATCCCAATCCCGTGCCGCCCTCCTTAAGTGATGAGATCCGTGCTGCCTGGAAGAGCGCCAAAGCCACTTGTGAACAGCTTTGTACCACCACTTCCGCCAACCTGCCTACCAAACGGCAGTTAATGCTGGGCGATATGATGCCTTATGGCGGACAATATGCCAGGGATACCGGTACCAGCAATACCTATAAAAAATACAATATTTTCTCTATCCAATATGCTGGCCAACCTTTCTTCAGGAGTCCGCTCACCGGGAATCAACCCGGTGCCAATTATTATAACTCCCAGGGGCAAGTCGATCCTGTACAGCAAACATTGAGCACCATTACGCCGGATGATTTTACTTCCGCCTTCCAGTACCAATGGGCCGAGGCCCTGTTGCCCCGTCACCCTGAATATGCCCGGCTGCTGTTTGCCGAAAACCAGTTGACGGGTAGCTACAACTGGATCAATACCTTCCTGCAAACAAATACCTGGGCACAGGCCGAAGCCGCCAATTATATCCTGTATACGGGCAACACAACTGCCGCCCCGCACAACGATCCGTTTTACGCGGTGTCGCCAGGCTCTAAAAGCGCCATGCTGACAAAGGTGAACGACAATTATATAAGCAGGGAAGACATTACGCTGAGCATGTGGCAGATGGCCTATGGGGATGTGCGGTGTAAAACCCTAACCAATGCAAGCCAGCAAAAAAGTTGCTACCTGAATGCGCCCAAGCAACCGGCCACCACCCTTCCTGCTCCCTTCAACAACCTGACTACCGCTGAGAAAGACCAGGTATGGCTCACTTTCCGGAGCTTATATGGCAATGAAAGAGAGCGGCAGGTAAATGACTACATCAATACCAGCGTACCGCTGGCCGATGCCAGCCAGATCGTGGCAGATGGCTATACTTTACACTTCCCTACAGAAGCGCAAATGGTGCAGCAGTACAATGACAACGGGGAGTGGAACTGGTGGCCCGCTACACCGGGAGGCCCGCCCGCTATGCCGCTCAACCAGGGTAGCACGTCTCCTGCACAAACCTATGCCAGCCGGTGCGACAGTTATATCAACAACTGGCGCCAGGCCCTGCTGCAATGCCCACAGTTGGCAGCCCATCCCGATACAGCCCTGATCCTTGCCGCCATTACTACCCAAATGGCAGCCGTGTGCAAAAAAGGAAGCGATGCCGCCAACCCTTATGGCGCTTCAAATGTAGCGCCCGGCACACCAGTGGATGGCAGTCCGCGCAATTTTGAAGAAGTGATCAACAAGGTGTTTGCCGACTACGATATTCCCGAAAACACGCTCTGCAATCCCTATGTGATTGAATTTCCCAAACCTTATGGCAAGAATCCCCGGTTTACTCCCGAATTGGTAACAACGCTGGATACCTGCAACTGCAGCCGGTTTACCCAATTAAAGAATGAAGCTACGCTGGCTGGTTATAATCCGGCTGTGCTTAGCTCACTCAACCAGTATTTCCTGGCCACCTATAATGACACCATTACTGCCACCCTGTATTACGCCTTTAACAGTTGCAGCCAGTTGGGCAACCAGGTGGTTTGCTATACGGTGTATGATACCATTTATCATCCCTGCGGCCAGCTTGATCCCTGCAACGCCTCACTCATGTCCCGTTCCGCGCAGTCCAAAAAAGGAACAGATACGTCTGCGTCTGCCAAAACCAACCAGATGATGGTGCCTGAATGTCCTACTGGCTATCATTGGAGCTATACATTAAACCAATGTGTGGAAGATGGCACCGAACCTCCTCTCTGTCCGGATGGATACCATTGGGATTTTGAATTGCTGATGTGCGTGGAAGATGCCCCTCCTCCCCAGTGTGCTACCCCTTGCCCCCGCTCTGTTTGCGATACGATTCGCAACTTCACCATACCTCTCATTACACCGCAGCCCTGGCCTGCCTTCCTGAAATGCGGTTATACAGGGGGGCGGCGTTGCCTTACCTGCGCCGATCTGAGTAGCCTTACCCAGGCCTTCAAAGACTCCTTTGACGCACCTTTCGATTCAGCGCCTGTAATGACATCAGGTCTTACACCGGAACAGATTGGTTATAATGTACTGTACCAGCGCTTCCTGAATTACCGCACCGGTTTCCAATACAACTGGCTGGAATACGCACAAGCAGCGGCTAATGCCGGTTGCAACCTGGCCAATCTCGCCGGTAATGCTACAGCTACGCAAAACGTGATCTGCGCCGATACCAAACCATTGAATGATACCACCGGCATCCTGCTCAGCAATCCGCCCTGTCAGCAGGCCTACAATATGGCAGTGGCCTGGGCCCAGCAGATATATGAATCGAGAACGCAAACCCTCATGGCCGATTTTGAAACGGCTTATCGCGCCAAATGCCTGGCCGCTGCAGCCATTGAGGAGTTTTCCGTAAAATACAATAGCAAAGAGTACCACTACACGCTGTATTATTATGATATGGCCGGCAACCTGGTGAAAACCGTGCCGCCCAAAGGAGCGAGACCCAATTTTACCGACACTTTCCTGCTGCAGGTAAGAAATGCCAGAAGGGATCATATGGAGAAAGCACCTTCCCATCACCTGGTAACCGATTACCGGTACAATAGCCTTAACCTGGTCAGAGAGCAACGCTCACCAGATGCAGGCACTACCCTGTTCTGGTTCGATCGTCTCGGACGTCTGGTAGTGAGCCGGAATGCCCAACAGGCTGCGAATGATAAATACAGCTATACCCGCTACGATCATTTGGGTCGCATGACCGAAGTAGGCCAAAAGCCACAAACTACGGCGATGACACAAACTACCAGTCAGGATACTACTGCGCTAAAGGATTGGCTGTTGAACAGTGGTGGAACGCGGGAACAGATCACTTTTACGGTTTATGATCAGCCCTATGTATTCCAGAATAATACCTATTTAACACAAAGGAACCTGCGTAACCGCGTTAGTTTTACTGCCACCCAAAAACTGGCTACAGATGCGCTCCACTATGCAGCCAGCTTTTATACCTATGATGAACATGGCAATGTGGATACCCTGTTGCAGGATTTTGCCGGTGTGCCGGAAATGGAAACCATTGACCAACGCTTTAAAAAGATCGCGTATAACTATGATCTCATGAGCGGCAAGGTGAATATGATGAGTTACCAGCCCGGCAGCTATGATGCTTTTTATCACCGTTATCAATATGATGTGGAAGATAAGCTCACCACTGTGGAAACCAGCCGTGATAAAATATGCTGGGAAAGAGATGTCGCTTACCAGTATTACAAATATGGCCCGCTCTCGCGTACCGTGCTGGGATCACAGCAGGTGCAGGGCATGGACTATGCCTATACCCTGCAAGGCTGGCTGAAAGGAGTTAATACCACCGGCATCAGTAATGTGGGTCTTGATATGGGCCGGGATGGATCCATCGGAGGCGGTAATGCGGTAGTGGCCAGGGATGCGCTGGGATTTGCCTTACACTACTACGATGCCGTGGAGGGAAGCAATGCCTGGATAGATTATAAACCTATTACTGGTACATCGGCCTTTGCCCGGCCGGGTGCAGCTTCCGCCTTTGTATCCCTGTACAATGGCAATATTGGCGCCATCAGTATCAATAATATAGGCTTGAATAAAGGAACCCAGTCTCCCATCAATACCCAGCCCTTGTTTTACCGGTACCGGCATGATCAGCTCAACCGCATGATAAGCATGCAGGCTTATAAGGGGCTCGATGCTGCCGCCAATCAATGGGCGCCTGTTGCTATTAGCGACTATAAGGAATCCGTGGCTTATGATCCCAATGGCAATATACTTTCTTACCTGAGGAATGGTACTCCTTCCATGGGCCAACAAGAAGTCATGGATTCCCTGACTTATTATTATGAGGGCAACTCCAACCGGTTGACTTACGTTAACGATTCTGTTTCTCTCAATGTCTATGCAGAAGACCTGGATGACCAAAGCCCCGGTAATTTCACTTATGATGCCATTGGCAATCTGAAAACAGATTTTGCTGCAGGCATTACCAACATCACCTGGAATGTGTACGGCAAGATAGCCAGCATAGAAAAGGGCAGCACGATCATTACCTACGGTTATGATGCGTCAGGTAATCGCATCACCAAAACGGCCAATAACAAAACCACTGTTTATGTGCGGGATGCATCAGGCAACGTAATGAGCATTTATGAAAAACCGGCCAGTACGCCCCTTAAACAGGTGGAAGTACATTTATATGGCAGCAGCCGACTGGGCATGACCACCACTTTAACAGCAGCACCTGTCACGGTGAACCTGCAAGGAGGGCTCAGTCCTGCCACCCTAAGCACCTTTACACGGGGCGAGAAGGTCTTTGAAATGAGCAATCACCTCGGCAATGTGCTCACCACCCTTACCGACCGTAAGTTGCAGCACAGTACGGATAGTACCTTGCGGGATTATTATGAGGCGGATATATTGACTGCTACGGACTACTATCCCTTTGGCATGATGATGCCTGGCCGTGGGGTGGCGTTAACCGGTTGTCATGAAGAGTTGCAGGATGCAGTGGAGTTGAAAGTGACCAGCGACCTGAATAGCGGAGTAACTCAACCAATTGCCAATAGGTACCTTCATAACGGCGTCACCTGGCAACAGCAGGCCAATGGTATTGTTTCACTTGTCAATGGGACTTTCCGGGTGGAAAACAGCGGTACTTCCGGCAGTGATGGTATGCTGGTGGTAGTGCCCTCCTCTATGATAGAGCCATTTACCACTTATATGATGGAGTGCGATATCATTGAGCAGTCGCCTAGCATTACAGAGTTCAACATACAGGCAATTTCTCAAACGAACGACTCCTATCGTGTGTCCATTCTTGCCTCCGGCACAGGACACCGTTCCATCATTTTTACTACGGGAGCTACAGTGGGTAACTTTGTGGCCTTCCGCATTTCGGCACGGCCGTCTACCGCAGGTTTGTATTTTATCGTGGACAACTTCTCGTTGAAGAAATATACCCTTGTCAATCAAACGCAGGAGTTCGCTACTGATTTCAATACAGCCAGCATGAGCGGTGTGGATATCAATGACAATGGTAAGCTATGGAAACCGCTGAATGCTTCTATTACCAGCCTGAGCGTGGTAGGTACAACCGATAAAAAAATTCAGGTGGCCTGTACCAATGCCAATGACAGCAGGATGATGACCGATCTGCCGGTGGTAGTAGCAAATGGAAGGCGTTACCTGATGAAATTTAGTGTAGAGCAAAGCCAGGCAGACAAGCGTGTATATTTGACGATACTCACCCGTTCGGGAGGCGGGGTCTGGACCGCTACGTCACATACAGGGTTGTTTTACCTAGGCTCCGGCGATTTCCAGTACAATTTTGAATTGCCGGCCGGTGCCGATCAGATGCAGGTTCACTTCTCCCGTTTCAATACAGGTAATACGTTCGATGGATTGGATGTGCCCTATACCATTGACAACTTCAGTGTGGTCTACCTTGAACCGAAAGACAAGAAAACTGTTACGGTTTGCGATCAGCCTCCCAGTGGAGAAGGTATATACCGGTATGGCTTTAATGGCAAAGAGAATGACAATGAAATAAAAGGTGAAGGCAACCAGCAGGATTACGGCCTGCGGATCTATGATCCAAGGTTGGGCAGGTTTTTGAGTGTGGATCCGCTGACTAAGGATTTTCCCTGGTACACTCCATATCAATATGCAGGCAATAGCCCAATATTAAATATTGATTTAGATGGTGCCGAACCGCTGCCATCTAATCCGATAAATGGCCAGCAAGCTATAGGAGATAATACAGGAGAGGGTATGACCCCCGTAAATGGATTTGTGGCAATTCCTAAGGAATCAAAGGTTTTATACCAACGTGTAGACCAAGGCACAAAAACAGGTGTGAAGGCGTGGATTCCCATAGCATTCAATACCCCGGAAGGAGAAGTATACAAATGGGATCAGGATAAAAGATGGTATGTTACAGATGAGGGTAAAGAATTTGTACAGGCAATGTATAATGATATTACAGATTGGGGTATGAGAAATATGGGTAAAGTGCTTACATCTTTTTTTGGAAATGCTTTAGAAGGTGACCCATTCAAGGATATAAAAGCGGCATATGACTATTATCTGGCAAATGGAGGAGGCAACGCCGGCGGATTTATATTGAATACCCTTAAAAGCTCTGTTTCAAATTCATATGAGGATATTAAGGCAGGAGGACATAGAAGATTAGGCGCTTTTATTGGAATCTGGAATTTCACCAGTAGCTTAGCGAGTGGAAGTTTATTGACAAAAAGTACTGCACCAATTAAAACAGGTACTCTTGTAACAATGGCGGAGGAATTATTTGCACAAGGCCTGGCGCAGGAGATGATGAAAAAGCCGATTAAATATGGAGTATACAAGCTTTTTGGTGCACAGGGAATGGTTGGCTCCACCTTTAACCTGAATGTCTTTTTTATGGAGACTGCAAAACAGTTTAAAAGCTTGAAAAATTTTCGGGCCGCAATGTCTGCCTTTGAAGACGCAGCTACCAAAGCTGGTGCAAAAAAGGTTTCAATATATGGTTCATCAATAGTAAATGATGGCTTTCTTAATGAATCAGTAATGAGCCGGTTTGGGTATACTGTTACCAAAACGAACTCAGGTATGCTCTTCGAGAAAGCCTTGAAATAAATTTTATGAATGCAAATAGTTTAAGGGCTATTTTCCTGCGAAAAGGAGAAGAAGGGCTTTATACAAAAGCTAAAAATATTATTCCTGGATATGTACTTTCAGATACAATTTCCGACAAAGACATTATTGTCAGCTATTACAAAAACGATGAAGAGTGGCTTGCTCTTACGGACTCTTTGTTATTATTTAAGAATGATTTTTATATGGACTTAATCAAGCTGAAATATACTGATATTGAAAATGTCCACCCTTTCCCATTTGGCGTTGATCCAAACTTTACAATGTCCAAAAGCGAGGATTTTATTTTCCTAAAAACCAAAACGGGGAATGTGTACAACCTGAAAGTTGAATCAGGCAGACCAAGAAATGGAATTCTGCAACTACTTCATCATGCAATCTAGATTAAAGAAGATGGATGTATAATTTTCATACAGGCATAACCGTACCTGAGGAATACTTGTAAAAGAACAAGTATTCCTCAAGGAACAATAATGTGGATGTGTGTTTCACGCTACAACCCAAATCCTTCAATCTGATCCGATACAAGCCTGATGAGTTTGCCCAATAGATCTGCAATAGCTTAAGCCCAGCAACCAAATCCTGTGCTTAAGGCAGAAAAATCATTATCTTTGACGCAGATACAACTTTCCGTTAGCATGTCAACTCTCCTATTCGCCCTTATAGGTATCCTTTTATTAGACTTCATGGCCATACTATTCTTCCTGAAACCTGCCTGGCTGGAATATGTCCGGATACAACAACTGATGAAAACAGGATATTTTACCAAGGGTCCAATCATAGACTACAATCAAAAAAAAGATGAGGATTTGCACACTACATATGCACCCATAGTAAAACTCACTACTCAAAATGGCCAGGAACTTATTATTGAATCTGATGATTATAGCTCTATACGAAAGGATATTGGGGAGTTGGTCACTATCTGTTACGAAGCCGAATACCCTGCAAATGCTATTATAAACCCACAGTCTTTAATCTGGTCTCACTTATGTGTTATGATCTTCGTCTCGATCATAATATTGGGGATTACTATTGGAGTGGTATTTTTTAGCAACACGTTGTAAATTCACTGAACACAACCAACAGATATGCCAACTGTTTATGGACCTCTTAACTCTCCCCTGGCTAAATCCCTTAAGACGATATGGCCGGATTTCCAGCATAAGAATATTCGACACACAAGAGTTGTAGTTCCTCGCCAACAAGCATGGAGCATCTATACAATCCGGTATAATGTAAAGCTAAGCAAAGCAGCCTTTTCAGATCAACCAGGATACGAAAAAGCATTAGCGGAATTAAACAGTTTTAAGGAAGAGCTTGTTGCGATTCATACATTCACTGATATTAAAGAACTCGTTATCGTATTTTCAGACGTGACAGATACTTTAATCATTGGGAGTTTCTTGTGGTAATCCAAAGCATTGGCGAAAAAGGCGAAAGTAGAAGCTGTAAAGACTACACTGGCTGCAAATCTCCAAGGATAAGTCCGAAATAAACCTCCGGGCTTTGTGACTTCCCGGAGGTATGTGTGATTTTTATACACTTTAATTTCCTGCCACCACTACAATTACAGCGGTCATTCCCAGGTGGTGCCTGCAATGATAGGCAATAGTTCCGGTGCTGTTAAATGTGCGACTGTAACTGGCGCCCGGTTGCATATCGCCACTATCAAAACTATTGTTATCAGCAGTAACGGTGTGAACCATCGTATCATCGTTTTTCCATATTACTGTTGTTCCCGACACAACCTGCAGGTTGGTGTTGGAGAAAACAGAATTCTTCATGAACACCGTGGGGGAATTATTGTTGCCATTTCCGTTATCCTTATCCTTACTGCAAGCCGCCATCAATGTAGCCATCAACAGGACCATAAAAGTGTAGCTAAAAAGATGCTTCGTTTTCATACACCTACATTTCAGATTTAACAAATAGCAGTGCAAAGAATATAAGTTGCAACAATTGGGCCCGGGGAAGCATTTTTAGACAAGAAAAGGCTTAGCGTCTGTATTTCAGGCAGCAATAATGTGTTAAAAAGTTCCCCCATAAGGGGTAGATGCTGTTAAAGTATACCGGATTCTATCGGTCCAACTCATTGGAGAAAACAGTTTTTTTCTTATATTGTAGTATACGATTACCGCATATTCATTCATTTTTTCATGATCAGCCTTTCGCACATATCCTACTTTTTTCTTCCTGCCGACCCTTCTCCCAGGGAGTCCTTGTGGACCGGTCTGTCTGCTTTTGCTTCTTTTGCCTACGCTTAAAGTACGCTTATGATACGCTCATGGTACGCTTATGATGCCCTCCACATCTTGGCTTACTTTCGGCTTAGTATGGACTTAATATGGGCCTGATAGGAGCAATATATGGGCTGCCTATAGCCGGTAACGCGGAAAGACCGGAAAGGGATATGAGATTGGGGTTTCATTTGTAATCAATAGTAATCATTTGTTATCCTTTATATTCATTTGTTTCATGCTCATTTGGAAATGGGTACCAGGCCGCTGTATGTTTGCAGTGAAAGTGGTGATGGTTCTTTTTCTAACATTTAAAAACAATTTTATGGCAAAGCAAAAAGGTACACATCGATTTACCGGTAAGATGGGCGCCACCATCGGGTATAAACTGAAGGATGAGTTCATCGAGCGTGAGAATGGTTCCAAAGAAGGCAAGGCGTTTAAGAAAGATCCGCGCCGTTGGCGTACGATGCATTATGCTGGTTTGTTTGCCCAGGCCTCCCAGACGGTAAAGTTTATTTATCGTGCATTACCGGAAGACCAACAGCAGCATGGCGTATATGGCAAGCTTTCCGGCATGGCATTTACGATGATTAAAACAGGTAAAACAGTAGAAGAAGTGAAGGAAGTATTGACAAAACAATATGTGGAAGATAAGAAGCCGCTGGTGGAGGAAGTTGTCGCGGCATCCTCCACGCAAAGCGGGACAAGCTCTTCGGGAGACAGTGCGAAGAAGGAGGCCGTGGACACAGGCACGTCTTCACGCCAGCCTGCTCCGTCTGCTTTCCCGCAGAATCGGGATAGGCCCTGCGAGGGTGAGACAGGTCGCACTAATTCTTTTAATCCGGAAAGGGACCTGTATGTGATGGCTACTGTAACCATGCCTGGCTTTTATTCAACGGTGTGCAGATGAGGTGGTTTAAAATGCAAATGAGCGTTGAACTATATTAATACATAGCTAAAATAATGATGCTAGTTTTTCATACCTGAGGTAGATGGATAATAAACCTTGCCGGCGGAGTCAACAACACTGGGATGACCTAGTATCGGGTTAGGAGCCGCATAGACCCATATCTTTTCGCCTGTTCTGGCATCCAAAGCATATAAATTTCGGTTGACGCAACCTATATAAATGATGTCATTGGCTACTGTGGCGCTGCCAAATAAATCGTCTCCAGTGGTGAATGTCCATTTAAGCTCACCGGTAATGGCATTATAAGCATACAGTTTGGAATCTTCGTTCCCATAGTACACTACATCTTTGGCTACAGTCGGACTGCTATAAAGTGATTTTCCTGTAGGCGTTTTCCATTTCAGAGCACCATTGGTGGCATCGAGAGCACATATATACCAGTCCAACTCATAAAGTTCCAGTCTGCCGGCAATATATATCAAACCATTGGCCGCAGTGGCACTGCTGTATGTTAGCCCAATAACCGTTTTCCAAACAATTTCCCCTGTATGAGCATTGAGGGCATAGAAATAACCTCCGCCCGCAACATACAATAGGTCTCCCAATATCAATGGATTAGCTCCGATAAAACTACCACCAAGATTTCTTTTCCACTTAACGGCACCGCTGGCTAAATCCAGTGCCATCATATCGAATACGCTATCTATATACAAATTCCCATGTGCAATAGTCGGGCTGCCTTGGAATAAGGTGTTGGTGCTATTAGGAAAGTATCTCCATTTTACAAAGCCGGTACCAGTATCTAACTTATAAATATTGTTGCTTGACACAGCAAATAATTCATCGTTATACATCAAAGGACTCCCTCCAATACCTCCATAAAATCCAGTTATCCATTTCTGTGTGCCGGTGGTTCCATCAAGCGCTGAGAATTGCTGCCATACGTGCTGAATATATACCGTTCCTTTATGGAGTAAGGGAGCTGATCTTGTCGGATGCCATAACTTTTTTTTCCAAATCTCTTGTCCCGTTAACGCATCCAGGGCAAAAAAATAATCTTCGTCATCACCGAAGTAAACAATCCGGTTGGCTGTATTTAACAAAGGTTTGTGTTTGCTAATTTTAACAGTATAGGAATGCGTGGTGCCATCCCCCGCCATGACTTGGTATACTACTGGCATAGAGAAATCCCGGTTACTGCCAGGATCAGGAGATATAGTCTTACCATTATGAACAATTGTTGCTTTCAGATTAGTAATATTTGTTTCTGCTGGAACCCATGCACTGATGGTGTCTGTCCCAATAGTGGCAGTTATATCATTAGTAAGGAAACCTGCATTATCTGTTTTTAGAAATATGAATGAGGTAATTTCCTTTTTGTCAGATAGCGAATCTTCATCATAGGGTTTGCTACAGCTATGCAGGACTATTATGATAGGAAAGACTGCCAGCAATAAAGTAATCGGGTATTTGGTAATGGAGCGCATGGGGCATATTATTAGAAAGTAGAAAAATCTTTTATAAAACTGTTTTCTGCGCTGTTTATTTTTAGAAAAGTGAAAATTCCCTTCGTTTGAAATCTTTATTGTATCCAATCATCAGCCTCTTTAACTGCCTGATAGATCATCTTATCCGACAAACGCTATTCATTCGGCTTTACCTGGTGGTGAGTCAGTTACCATAGCTGCAGTCGCATTCTTCACAAGATTATAAACAACCTGCTAAACCTGTCACTGGAAAGAATTTATACAGACAAGTTGAATATTTTGTAGTATCGGACTTCCATCATCCGACCTTCCATCGTGCAAATGCACTTCCAATAGCATAACCTACATCTTCACCTTGATCGTCCCCCATTTCCCTTCATCGCCTATGCCGCCAAGTCCTTTAACTTCCAATACCGGCACCAGGAACTTATCGGGCGCTACCGGGCGGATAAATTCTCCAAAAGGAACAAAACCGTCGGCATTGTTCATGACCATCTCCCGCCTGATGGTTCCATCTCCATCAAAATAAGCAGCAGCTAATACAGCGTTTTTGTATTTATTGGAGGAAGTGGGTGGCTTGAGAGGGTCCCTTTTTAAGTTATCTTCATTGTCATTATAAAAAATAAAAAGTTTATTACCACAGGGAAAGGCTGCATACGAATCACCTATTGTACTGCCGGCGCTCACACGGTATTTGGGAATGGACGCTACCCTTACAACTCCCTCATGGATACGGGCATGCAACAAGCTACCGGAAATATTAAATGTCGCCCTTCCCGTCCAATTTGTTGTCCTCCACATACCTACCAGGGCCAGGCTGCCATCTGCCAACTCAAATCCCTGTAGCCGCACATCATTCAAACCGTACTTTTTTTCTTTGGTACTGGCCCAACCATCAGCAGTCAATTGTTCGATCAGTTCTTTGCTAAAGGGTGTTTGGGTATCGCCTTGCAATAGGTAATCTGCTGTTGAAATGGCTTTTTGGTATAAGCCGCTGAGGGCAAATGGATGTTCAGAATAACTGCCTATCACATGGACCAGTTTGCCCGATTTTGAAGGTATCAATAGTACCTGGTACACTTTGCTATCCCTGGTTTTAACCTCATGCTCTTTTAACTTACCGGAAAAACTATAAACCCCCACTTTATAAACCCATTCGTCTTTACCAGTACTATATTGATAAGAAGTATAGGCTATGCCATTATCGTCCAGGCAGGAAGTGAATTCCTGTATCTTATCCGTTTTAGCCACTATATCATCTTTCTTCCACTCAAGGGCCAGATCTTTGTCGAGAACTGCCAGATAAAACCGGTTGCTCAGTGTGGACGACCAACTCACCAGCAGTTTTTTATCATTGGGAGACGCTTTTACTTGTACACTTACTGCATCGTACAGCTTTTCCGATTTAAAAAGCCCGGTATTCGCCTGGGGCATTTCGAATAGCAGCGTCCCCTCGCCGGGTTGCAGGGTTTCCGGGTCAATGCTGGCAATAAATAATTTGAGGCTTCCTGTTTCCTCTTCATAAATATAATACAACAGGTAAAACTTTGAACCGAATTTCCTCAATTCTGCAGGAAAAGGGCCAAACTTCTTTTCGCCATTTAGCAGGTCATATTTCTTTAGCACCTTCATGGTGCTGTCGAACCTGAACAACTTAATCCCCATCTTTACCTTCGATAACTTGAAGGTATAAATCAGTTGCATATTTGTATAATCCGGGACCATGGTAATAAAGTCTGCATGTAACCCGGGAATTGAGTTAAGGGGCGGCACCGCTTTATATGTTGGGGACAGGGTCGTTTCAAACTGTTGTGCACTGCCTTGAAGATATATCAGGCAAAGAAACGGTATGATTGTTTTTATGAAACGACGTGGTGACAGGAGGTGATTACTAAAGAAACCAGACATGAAAAGAATATTTAGTTGTTCCTTTTAACTGATTTCGCCTGTTTGTTATTACAGAAATTCAAAGAATAATTATTGGAAAGAAATATAACCGGTAGATAGTTTCGAGCTTATTAACTGCAATTGCTTTCTGAAATAAATTCATCAACAAACTATGTTTCAAAATATCTACACTTCCTACCTTATTGATCATGGTTGGGTCCAAATTGGTCCTATTAGTTATAGGAAAACAGATGCTGGCATAGAAATTTTCTTCGACACCTCCAGTCAAATAGAAGTAGATAAAGGAGGCATCAGAGCTGGCAATTATTATTTGGAGGATCTAAATGATCTGATCAAAGTATTGGATACTCTTGAGAATATGTAACAGGTCTCTTGTCATCCCCCGTGAAGTGCTTGTGAAAAAAAACAAATAAAAAATGGAGTGTTCCACGGGGAACCACAATATGGACGAGTGTTTCACGTTGCGGTAGCGTCCCTTGACTTGTGTCAAATTTTACCGTCTATTTTGCTGGCTGCACAATAAAACACCAGCAGATCTAAACCTGTCCAGGCACTTATACAGTAGCTACAAACCACCGGGGCCTGGAAATTGCTACCTTCAAGGGCGAATAAAATGCAACATCACCAATTATCAGCACACATTAAGCCTCACCATTTATGTCCACTTCTAATGCGACGGTAACCTCCGATAAGTTCGGCATTTATTTTACAGGTATACCCCGGGAAAAAGCGCCTGCGGTTTCCTATAAGCTAAGGACTTACTATATAGATCATTTAACAGAGCACTTATTCAAACGGGCGGGTATCGTATTGAACCAGCAATGGCAAATTATGCTTTCCATCATCTTTATGGAGGAAGGCCCGCACTATACCAGTAGCGAGATTTTCCTGGCCAAAGGAGCAAGAACAGTCAGCCAGGAAAAGGCGAAGATCTATGAAATGATTGTTCCCCTGAAGCTGGTATCGGCGCACGATGACATCCTGGAAGGTACCATCCATGTGCTGGAGCAGGCCTTAACGGTATTCTTTACCCATCAATATAAAAAAGTAACGACGCCCCTTATGCAAGCGCTTTGGGAAAAGGTAGACCTACCCTATTTACGGTCGTTGCCATTTCCGGCTCCTTTGGCAGAACAGAAATATGTGGGAGATTTGGTACGCCCGGATGGAAGTATTGAGTTTTATTAAACGAGTCCTCCGTGAAAAACGAAAGCGCTAAAACTTTTTTTCCTTTCCCTTCTTCTCAGATATGCCTGAACTACAACAGATAGCTGTTTAAAAAGTGGAATACTTGTGAAAAAAAACAAAGAAACACGTGATGTTCCACGGGGAACCACAATACGGGCGCGGTTTTCACGTTACAGTAGTCAAATTGACTTATGTCAAATTTAGCTCCCCTCCTGCCGTTATCCCGGTATACCTTTCAATCATCCATTGCACTCATCCCCCGCCACTCACAACATCGGCGCTACCAGCCGGGCTGTCTTTTCGGCCATCTCATAATACCAGGGCCGCGCATCCCAGGTAATGGGATCAATCCTTTCGGCGCCTTTCAGGTCTTCATAAAAGATAGTGCGTAATTCATGGGCGATCGCCTGGTCATACACAATGGCATTCACTTCAAAGTTGAGGTCAAAACTGCGGTAGTCCATATTGGCGGTGCCTACAATGGCCACCTTGCTGTCGGTCACCATCGTTTTCGCATGTACAAAACCTTTCTGGTACCGGTATATCTCCACACCCGCTTTCAGTAACTCACTGTAATACGACCGGGCAGCCGTATTCACAAATACAGAATCTGAAACGCCCGGCACCAGTAGCTTCACTTTCAGTCCGCTCAAGGCTGCCACGATCAATGCTTCGAGGATGCTTTCACCCGGGATAAAATAGGGCGTGGTGATCAGGATCTCTTCCTGTGCCAGGAAAATGGCCTGCAGCAGCGAAAACAGGATCGTGGGTCTGTCGGAATCCGGACCGCTGGCAGCTATCTGCACCAGCTTATCGCCTTTGGCGGATATATGCGTTCTGGGAAACAGGATACTGTCAGGCTCAATATGCTCATTGGCACAAAAATTCCAGTCGGCCAGGAAAAGATACTGCAGGTATTGTACGCCTGGTCCTTCAATACGCAGGTGGGTATCGCGCCAGAACAGCTTACCAGCGTCATTGGCGTCATTAACATACTTGTTGCTGACGTTGATGCCGCCTACAAAGCCCACCTTGCCATCCACGACAATGATCTTGCGGTGATTGCGGTAATTGAGCCGGTTGGCCAATGCAATAAAGATGATCTTGTGAAAAGGAAAGACCTGTACCCCGGCTGCCCGTAAACGGCGTACCATTTTCTTACGGATGGAGCGGCTGCCAAAATCGTCATAAATAAACCGCACATCCACTCCTTCTTTGGCTTTCCGGATCAGTATCTCTTCAATAGCCCGCCCTGTTTCATCATCCTCATAAATGTAGTATTCGATGTGGATATGGTATCGTGCCTTTTCGAGCGCTTTCAATACTTCCGGGAACTTCTGTTCGCCATTCACCAGTACTTGTACCTGGTTGTTGGCCGTTAAGGGACTGGAACTGTCTTTCAGCAGCAACCGCGCCAGTTCTTTGTTATGGGCAATGGCCGGGTTACTGCTTTCGAGGTTGTGCAGGGTGTAATGCACAATGGCCGACTGTATTTTCTTTTCGAGGTTATTATCCCTGACCAGCTTTTTGTTGTATATCTTTCTTTTCCGGTAATTGATACCAAAGGAGAAGTAGATAAAGACCCCTGCTATGGGAACGAAAATAACCAGCAGCAGGTAAGCTACTGTTTTGGTAGTACTGCGGGTATCATAAATGATGCGCAGACTTGCCAGCGCTACTACAATGATGTATACAATTTCGTAAACGGGTAACCAATTCATGGGCGACGCGCCGGTTAATACAGCCGGCCTGTTGAATGCGCCGCTAAGGTAATTTCTTTAAGGGGATTATTTCACTTTGGCGCATATCAGGTAAACCCTGAGTGTGCGGGAGTCGCCGGATGTGTTGTGCACCGATAAGCGCCAGGCAGTACTGGTTATTCCGCTCTTGTCTTTGATTTGGAGGCTGCCTGCTCGTAACTGGCATTGGGCTGCAGGCCAATGTATAGCTTAAAAAAATTATGGCCCCAGTTGGTGGCGGCGGCTTTTACCCAACCTCCGCTTGTAAAGGCGCTGAATGCTGTGATATAATCAAACTGGAAAGTGGAGTTACGGGGAACGTCTTTTATCACAGCCGTTACTTTCCGGTCTTCAAAGTTATCGATGCGGATCATTTTGTTGAGGGGATCTGCATCGCCAAATAAAGCTTTGGCAGTCGATTCAGTGAGTACAATGGAATAAGGATCTTTCAAAGCCGTAGCTGCATTGCCTTTCAGAACAGAGAACTGAAATATTTTCAGGAAGTCGTCCCCACCTATCATGCCCTTAGGACGCAATCTTTTATCTCCTAGCCCGAGCACATTGTCAACAGGACCAAAAGCGGGCGTTGCCCAGGCCACTTCCGGGATGTCGTTTTTCAGCGCCTCTGCCAATGGCAAACATACTCCGTCTTGTGTGTGTATCTCTCCGTTATTGTTATAATTAAATCTTACCTGGTAGGCCTGCTCATAGCCGGGAAGGAAACGATCATAAGATGACTGGTCATATACCCAAAGGCCGATCAGCAAAGCAACAGCCATACCTGTTGCCAGGCCAAGGATGTTTAATATACTGTATGCCTTATTGTGTAGCAGGCTGCGCCACGCGGTTTTAAAGTAATTGCTGAACATAATGCAGGGAATTCTGGTGTAACTGGTTGTGGTAAAGCTGCTAAGAAAATGCCATCTTTTGAAGAGGTTGCCAATCAGGGTATTATGAATTTATGAAAAGTGTAAATGTGCGGTTTCGATACAATGGATGTTCGCTTGTATGTCTGTCATATTCCCCACGCACTGCATGGGGATTCTTACTTAATTGGTCACGCAATGCGTGACTTTTTCAAAAGCCTGGTGCTGGTCGCAGTCGCCCCCCTAAAATGACTGGGACACCCCCCTTCAAAGAAAATTCCTGTTGATAGCTTTGTTCCATCAAAAACAAAAAGTCATGAAAACAACAAACATTCTCTACTGGATCTTTACAAGCCTCTTTGGCGCCTTTATGCTTATGTCGGCTATCCCTGACATTTTCAGTCACCCGATAGCTATTCAGGGCATGCACACCGAATTGGGTTACCCGCTTTACTTTATTCCTTTTATTGGAGTAGCAAAGTTCCTGGGTGTTATTGCTATCCTGCTGCCCGGCTTTCACCGTTTGAAGGAATGGGCTTATGCCGGCTTTGCGTATGACCTGATCGGCGCCACCTATTCTGTATTTTCCATTGGCAAGCCCGACTGGGTATATATGCTGCTCTTCGTCGCCTTTTATACTTTTACTTATATTCTGTACCGCAAGCGGAAGAAATTGCTGGAGCAGGCGAAACTGGCCCCACGTGCAGAAGGCGTACTGGTTACCAGTGCGATGGCGTAAACCGGTAATTTATCCAATTTAAATCTCCACATACTACGTGGAGATTTAAGTTGACTTATTTCAATTTTCTTATCGTGCTGTTCGCAACTAAGGATTTCATTTGGGCGATGGCAACTTTGTTTAATTGTATTAGTCTCTCACTTTGAGATAAATTCTGTTGGATAAGTAAAGCATTTATACCTTCCATATTACTCAAAACGACCAATTGCTCAAGTGTTGCATGATCCCGGATATTACCGCTTTTTTCGGAATTTGCCTCTCTCCATTCTTTAGCAGTTACTCCAAAGAGGGCAACATTCAACAAATCAGCTTCGCTGGCATAAACTAAATTTGTCTGTTGTCGTGTAATTTCTTTTGGTATCAGATTTTCCTTAATAGCATCAGTATGAATGCGATAATTGATTTTGGAAATAGTACGTTGCAAACTCCATTCTAATTGAAGCCGGTTGCTTTCCTCTGCTTTCAGGCGTTGAAACTCTTTGATGAGGTAGATTTTGAATTGTGGGCTGATCCACATACCAAATTCAAAAGCAATATCCGGATGGGCATAAGTACCTCCATAGCGGCCTGCTGTTGCTTTCAGTCCGATAGCGTTTGTTTTCTCAACCCACTCTTTAACGCTAAGTTTGTAGCTATTTAATCCAGCCTGACTTTTAATTATGGCGAATTCGCCATAATTAAAAATGGGATTATAAACAGATTCCCAAATGCCCAGATATTCAATCGTATTCCTGTTACGAAGCCAATCAGAAAGAAAAAAATCACCGTCTTTTGCTTTCAGCATATCAGTAAGAGAAATAAATTCTTGTTCATTTTCAACAAGAATGGTTATTTCCCTTCCTTCAACTTGTATTTTTTTGCTTTTACTCATATTGGCACAAATTATAATTACAAACCAGGTCAATTGGATAGGTTTTAACAGAGCTTTCCTATAAGCACCCTTATAAATGCTAATGAGATTCTCTTTCTTGCTAGTTTGACCGATGTGCTGTGTTGTAGTGGAGAAAATAAGAAATATAAATGCTAATTTCGGAAAAAAGCTGCATGATAACAATATTTTATTAATATTAAAGTGTCATTATATCAATGCAGTAGAATGTCTTTTCGGTTATTGGCAGCAAGCTTGCTTTATCAGCTTATAACTATCATAACGAAATACTTTTGCTTTTTTTGCTGAGCTTTTGGATACTTTGCTTTCATACGAGTCCGAAATTCCTTTGTCCGTATAAAATTGCCCGGTGAGTTTAAGGTTGTTGTCAAAATACCCTTTTGTATAATAATCTTCGGGGATCTTCAGCTTTGGATTGGCCGGTTCAATGAAAATACAATCTTCTTCTTTGGTTTCGTAGTCAGGATTGTTCCTGAAATACTTTGTTTCAATAAAATCGGCACAATCACAGGCCCAGTTGATATGCGCCACTTCGATAGTTTCTATTTTACCGGAAAGCTTTGTCGGTTGATCGCTGCAACCTGTCAGCAGTAAGACTCCGGAGATTACCAGGAGAACTATACGTTTCATGGAAGCTATATGTCAAGTGTTAGGAAATAGGCTTTTCTTGTTGTTGTATCATACCACAAGAACCAAAACTGCTGATCCTGCCGCCGGCTAAGTGGTTTGGCATGAAAGATAAAAGTCGTGTCCCACCAGGCGGCGGGTTCGCTGTTTAATCCGCCAAATAGTCCCCTTGTTGCGCTGGGTTCCGGTTTCAGCTTCAGGCTGGTGGCAATCTTTTTAACTGTTGAATCGTGGCACTCGAAGGCAAGCCAATAGGATGCGTCTATGCCCCATTCATCGGCATAGATATTAATATTTTTGACATCCTTACCGGGATTAAAGCCCATAAACTGCCGGAAACTTTGCTGGTTGCTGGTACAGGACGTTATGAGGAAAATAAAAATGCCTGGTATAAGGGTTAAAAGCCGGCTTAACCGGTCAGTAATCTTCTTATTAAAATCTTGCAGGGGCATATAATGGGGCTTACAGGGGTATATAGCCTAAATATACGCAACCTGACTCAATTCAGCGCAGTCACGTTATCAGGCATCTGCCTTTCCAGCCACAATCCGCTCCAGCAACTTCAGGACATCTTTGGGCAGGGCCTGACTGGTATAGAAGTCCTCTCCTGTTGGATGCAGGTCTTTTTCGATCATCATCCGCAGGCATTCCTGGATGATATACCAGGCCATGTTCTGGTTGCTGAAATCCACCACTGGTTTGGCGGTATAAGGGAGCGCTGTAAATTGTCCAAGGTTATTACGAACAGTAGTCCATTGGCAAAAATCCAATATAATGGGAACTATTTTAAAGGCGGGGTCTTTGGCTTGCCGTTCAAAAGCTTTCTTTATTTCATACTCCTGGATATATTTTGTTTTCATGAAATTAGGACTCACCATAAAACATACAATATCAGACTGTTCAAAATGTTCTTGTATTACGTCATGCCAGTCTGATCCTGCAGTTAGCTCCGTACAATACCAGTGTGCTACTTTTCCATCTTGTTGCAGAGGCGATAGGTGTTCAATGAATTTATTGACGAGAGGTAAATCTTCTTTGGAATAAGAGATAAACATCTTTTTTCCATTTCCAGCGTTCAAGCGGCTTTGAGATTGATCCAGGGGGCGCCCGAAAAAAAGCACTCCATCCAGCAATTCGTTGATATTTATAGCGGAAAAAGGTCTTTTTTTGCATTCAATTGTATTCTTGCCAAATTCTTTTCGCTCTAACAATTCACTATAATCATAAAAATGAGTATCCTCAGTGCCTTTGCAGGTAATACAGTTACAAGGCACCATTTTATAGTACCTGCTTTTATACACGTGCTCCTCACTCTCTAACCTTTTAAAGAAATCGTTATTAAGCGTATCTATCTGAAATGTAATTTTATGCATCAATTCCTTTGAAAAAGGACCGTGTACGCGAATGCTTATTTGTTTATTATCCCACGACTCTAATATTTCTGCAATTGTACTTGGACAATCCAGGCCATTCCCATTAATTTTTACACCTGTTTTCCATACTAATTGCTCATTATTTTGCAAATCAATATGCTTATGAAGACGTACAATAAGCCTGGTAAGTAACCCCCTGGGCATAAAGTCGTACCTATATTGCAAAAACAAATCAGTTCTTAAATGCCAGGTATAGCCTTTGGGGAACGTATCTGGTAGCATTTCTGGAACAATATATACTGCATTTTTTATATTGTCTATCTCGTAGCACAATTCAAATTTCATCATTAAAGCCAGCAACTTCTTATGAACATCTTTCCTATATCCTTTATGTTCCCATATTTTCGGCAAGTCTTCATCTTTGAATCTCCCCTTTTTATCCTTAACCTCCGTATTATCCAATACAGCAAATACGGCATCCGTGGCCCATACATTCTGAAGAATAATAAAATCCTCCAAACTCCCATAATCCTGAAAATGCAGAAACACACCCAGATCATGAAAAATACGGCTTAATTCCATCTGTTTCTCAAAATCAGTCACCTCAAAACGACTGCACAAGGCCGAATAGTCCTGCCGGCTTATATAGGGTGTTCTTTTACCCTTCTCCTGTAACTCCGTTCGAATATTCATCCAGTTTCTTGGCAACGGAAAACCTACTAATGGCAAACGTTTTATCTCATTCTCTACATCTTCTTTAAATCGATTAAACTCTTTTTCTTTATCTTCTTTATAAGCTGCATGAGACGGGATCAATGCATTTAAGTCTAATTTGTAATCATTTTTAAGGAATGAAAAACGTATTTTCTTTTGGGGGAAGTCAATATTTACCTGACGCCCATTTTTTTCGTTTCGTACTAAAAAAAGAGGACTATTACCGCCTAACAACTCAACAGCCTGAAGCCAATAATTAATGGTTGAATCGTTATTGCCAACACTATCTTTTCCTGTATCCATCACTAAAACATATAATGATCGATGGGTTAAGAAGAATTGGTGGGTAGTTTGATATATCTGTTGGCCTCCAAAATCCCAGACGTTGTAATAAAACATACGTGACTGGCCTTCTTTATCCATAATATTAAATCCTATTCTTTGAATATCTATGCCCCTGGTGGTTTCTTCTTCCTCGGGCAAGGCAGCATAGCGATCTACTAATTTAAAACGAAGCGAAGTTTTACCGGCTCTCGGCTCTCCTACTATTAGCATTTTTGCTTCATACAAATATTCTACACCCTGCGAGTGCATTTCGGTAAAATAATGTACAATGCTTTTATTTCCTTGTTTTACAATTTCGACAGGAGGAGTAGTCAACGGGTTATCACTTATATTAATATCTCCATAATTAGTTTTCCAAACTTTATCAAGTACTATGCTCATTGGGGTATTCCCCCTCTGAAGAAAAGTTAACAACTGTTTAATATTCTGTATCCTGTTGCTACTGAGATTAAGCTGTTGTAAGTTTATTAAACGCTCTATACCTTCCAGGTGAGTTATCTTATTCCCGTTTAGGTTTAGTTTTTTTAGTTCTGTCAGGTTTGTTATTTCTTTTATAGCAGATATTTGATTTAAACTGAGATTTAATTCACAAAGAGCTCTCAGTTGTTCCAGCCCATTCAAATATTGTATTTGATTAGAGCTTAAATCCAGTTCCTGTATAGCCGTCAACGATTCCAGACCTACAACATTGCTCAGTAGATTGGCATTTAAGTGTAACTTTTTAAGGGAAGATAAATCTGACAAGCTTTGTGCATTTCGTATTTGATTTCCGCTTAGATATAAATCTTCGAGTGACGTTAATTCTTTGAGGGGGCTTATATCGGTTATATTATTATTACTCAGATCAAGTTCCTGTAGTGATGACAATTGCCGAATCCAGCTTATTTCCTTTATTTTATTATTGCTGAGATTCAGATAAGACAATTTTTTAAAGTTGTAGGTGTCCGATAAAGATCTAATGGACCATTCGCGGTTACCATCTCCGGCACAAATAAGTGTACTAATTTCTATTAAATCTGCAAGGCAGGATGGCGCAACTGTAAGCCTATTGGCATCTCCCTGATTTTTGCTATATACCCATTTGTTCAAACGATAATTCCACCATTTATTACTAAGGACAAGGCTCTGCAGATGTTTGCATTTTCTTAATTCAGTATCTATTAAATCTCCTTCAATAAAGTCTTCATTGGTTAACCCACAGTTACCCAGATCAAGCTCGGTCGATTTATTTTCATAGCATTTATGTATCAATTCAAGAGCCTGATTACTCATAAGCAAGTTTTAAGAATGATTTGCAATCAATTGACTTTGAAGATATAGGATATTTGATTCCATGCAAAATACTGATTAGCAACTTGACATGTATCATACACGTTTCTCCAAAAGATACACCAACTTAGATAGTGTACCCGCAACACGCCCTCTCTTTCTACCTCTCGCACAACCTCCCCTTAACTTCTACCTACCTCCAACCTCAGTGAAAGCATTCCTGAAGCATTCCGATTCCAATCCGCCAGCCAGGATATTCCGTACATATCCCCTATATATCCCTATGATATCCCGTAGATGATCCCATCTTTAAGAGGTGGAGATATCTACGGGATAAGTAATAGTTGTGTAGGGGATGTATACGTTATATACTAGCTAACGGCAGGCTGGCGGTATGCTTACGCCAGCCTTCAGCAATGCATTTGCTTACCTTTAAAACCATCTTATTATGGCCAGAGTAATTGCCGGCCCGGGCGCCGGTTTCCAGGGGTCAGTGGATGACCTGTCTTTTTATAAAATGAGGGGCGTGGAAGGCACCATTGTTCGCCGCAAGGGCGGGCCCTCCAAAGAGCAGGTTAAAAATGCCCCCTCCATGGTACAAACCCGCCGGGGCAATTCAGAATTTGCCGGTAGGGCCAAAACAGCCCAATGGATCATGCGGTCCCTCTTTTACCACAAATCCCTGGCCGACCACAATATTGCCGGTCCCCTCAATGCCCTGATGAGGCCTGTGCAGGCACTGGATGGGGAGTCGGTGTTGGGACAGCGTGATGTACGCTTATCAGCCAACCCACAAATACTTAAAGGCTTTTCCCTGAACCGCAACAATCCCTTTGATACGGCCATCAGGTATCCTATTGAGTATGTATTGGACCGGGACACGGCTACAGCGTTTGTTCAGGTGCCGGAACTACAGCCGGGTATTAATCTCTTTGCCCCGGAAAAGTATCCCTGGTTCAGTATTGTTATTTCCCTGGGTATTGTGCCCGATCTTGTTTTTACCAAAGACCAGGAGCCGGCCGATCCGGATTATGATTCCTTTACCGACTCCGAAGCCAGGTCTTCCGTTCATGCCTACAGCTATACGCATCCGGAGTATCAGCTATTAGACACGCTGCCAGTCTGCGCCGTTACCGTATGGCACCCGGTGAAGAAAGGCTGCCCCGCAATACCATTGGATCTGCAGTTGCTGATACCCCCACCCGATAACCATTTTACCCTCCTGCTAAGCATCGGCATCAGGTATGGCATACAGGAAGATGCCCAAACCATCACCCAGGCCCGGTATGCAGGGGCCGCCAAAATATTGGCGGTGGAATAGTCTGAACCCTGACCGGTTTTGGCTTACCCTATTTTTGTGTATTTTAGCTATGGTACGTACAAGGCCCCGGCCTTCGTAATGATATCCTTGTAGTAACACCCCGAACAATGATCAAACTCCTGACCAGCATTTCACTGATGGCAGCATTATTGTCTTGCACCAATAATGACCGGAAAGAAAATACTCCTTCCACTAAAGACTCAATAGCTGTTGTTGGCGCCAATAAAAGCGTTGACAGCCTGACTCCTGACGGTTATTTCAGCATTGGCAAAGACTCTATACTCATCTCTCCATTTGAAATAGCTGTCAGTTTAAGTCCCCGGGCTGAAGAAAGGATTAAACAAGGAAAGGAAACAATCATTGTTCATGTTTTTTTTACAGGGACACCCAGAGACAGTTCCGGGGCAGAACTCGAAGAAGACGGTTCTTTTCATGTGGCAGCAACGAAAAAAGAGATTGTTTATGGACAAGTGGCAAGATTTGACAACGTCAGGTTTTCCCACAAGATATATGACCAGCTTGCTGACAAGGATATTGAGCTGGGCGTAAATGTTTATAGCGGACGAAAATCCTCGCCGGATAATTTGTTAAACTGCGAGTCCCTGTTCGACAAGATCAGCCACGTAGCGCACAAACGGTTTACTCTAGAAGGCAAGCTGATTTATGGAGACGATTAAGCACCTGCACTACCAATTCCCTCAATTACCCAATATGAATGCATAAAAAAATGCCCGCCATTACAGCGGGCATTTTCTATGGCAAGTATAAACAAATAGCTTTTAGAATACATTATACGCAAACGACACGTAGTACACCCCACCGATATAAGGGTTACCCAACGCGCTGTAATAATATTTATTCAGCAGGTTGGAAGCGCCCAGCTTCACCAGGCTGCGGATCTTCGGGAATTTGTAGCTCACCATTCCATCGAGCGTACCGAAGGAAGGAATGGTACCGGCCGCAAACGTGCCCTGCCACTCTACTTCATCCTGCCAGCGGTATACGAAGTTGAAACCCCAGGGACCTTTGGCAATGCCATCATTGCCCACGCCCACATTGAAACGCAGTTTGGGCGTATTGAAGAAGGTGATCAACCCGGCAGGTACATCATTCAACTGATCGCCTGATACATTGGCGCGGAAGTTATAACCGCCCCGCGCCTGGTATTCACCGCCAATGCCCCAGCCAATGGCTTTTACATCTTCTTCTGAATTTTCGGGATAAGAAAAGTTCTCGGTAGCAAGTGGGTTGGCCACATTGGTCACCGGCGGAGCGAGGGCCCTGCCTACTGCCCGGCGGGCAATGAAGTCCTGGTACTGGCAATAGTATACATAGGCATCTACCAGCAGTTTTTTTATGGGCAGACCGCGATAGCCCAATTCATACGAGTTGGCCGTTTCGGGTTTCAGTGGTTTAAAGGGCGCCTGCTTTAATAAGCCCGGATTGGGCGTACCAGCAGCTACAGAGGCCCGGAAATCACCAATACTTTCGGCGGTATATACCGGGTTGGTGTCAAAGTCATAATAGTCCTGGAATACCGGCAACCCGCCAATGAGCCTGGCGCCTGGTACAGCGAGATCAATGTACTGGTCCTGCGTGGAGGGAAAACGATAAGCGGTCTGGAACGACAGGCGAATGTTATTATCCTCCGCTACTTTGACCAGGGCAGTTACCCGGGGGGTAAACCGGCCATCAAAGTTCTCGTTCTTATCGTAGCGACCGGAAGCGGTCAGCTTCAGTACATCATTGAACAAGCGCTTTTGTAACTGGATATAGCCGCCATATTCGTCAACATCAATCCCGCCACTGTCCCTGAAAATCGTGCCATTGGAGTTGAGGTGATAAATACGGTAATTGGCGCCTACCATCACTTCCACCACTTTCACATAATCGCTTAGGTTGAGCTGGCCTTCCACATGGTAAAGAGCCGATTTATCAGCAAACCGGGCTCCCCCGGCAGCAGTTTTATCGTTGATATTGGTATTGATGGCCGTGTTAAACGCCGTTTCAAAAGCCGCAGTACCGGGTACTAACCGGCCATTATCAGCGGCGTTCCTGGCAGCGCCATGCGCCTGAGGGTCTGCTAAAACAGGCAGCCAGCCACCCGATCCATTGGGAATGATGCCCAGCCTGGAAACACTATATATGCCGGCATACTGCTGGAACCAGGTAGCGTTAGGCTTCCATAAGTTATTGACAGCCAATGCTGCTGTGGTAGCCGTATAGGAGTCGCCGGAGTTTTCCTGGGTAGTGTAAGCCCTTACAAACCAGTTCTTGGCTTTTACCTCGGCTAAGTATTGACCCAGCTTAAAGTTCTTGAGCGAATAGCGGTCGGCCCCGGTATATACCGTAGTACCCGTACCCCAGTAGGCCAGCAGGGAAGCTTCAATGCTGGGAGTGATCTTATAATATAAGCCGGCATTCAGCTTTACGCTATAGGCATTATAATCTACGAGGTCTGCTTCATTATAGCCTGTCCGGCTCACCAACTGGCTGCCAAAGATGCCTTTATAGGGATTATTGGCCGCAGGGGCGGTGGGTATGAGGAAAGGAAGATAGGCCGCAAGACCGGCAAAAGCCGGATTGGCCGCAATCTGTTGGGCGGTAAGGCCGGCTGCGATGCTGGCATCCACCCCTGCAACGCCAGCCGGTGAAATAGCAGCCACCTGGGCCCTGATCACCTGCGCAAGGCCTTGCATACTTGCGCTGGCCTCATCGCCATATACATTGATACCATCGTAGTTATTATCGCTTTGCCGGTTACCGTCTTTCACGGAACTGAGTACATTGTTACGGGCCAGGTTGCGGGTATCATTGGCCTGCCAGTCTTTGGCGGCAACGAACTGTCCGCCGATCTTGAAGGCCAGTTTATCACTGATCTTTTTACCCCAGCGCATGGCCCAGTCATAATAGGGAGAAGCGCCGCCCCGCGGGCTGTTGATGTTCATGATGCCCTGCTTTACCTGGAAACTCAATCCCTGGTATTTAAAGGGGTTCTTGCTGGTGATGAGCGCGGTACCGGTCATACCTCCCGATCCATAAAGGGCTGAAGAGGCGCCCTGCAGCAACTCCACATTGTCAATATCCAGTTCGGTAGGTCCGGTGATGATGCCTACAGAGAAGTTCAGCGCCGGCGCCTGGTTATCCATTCCATCCACCAGTTGGTTGAAACGAAGGTTACCACTGCCATTAAAGCCCCTTGTGCTGAGGGTATTGAAAGTGATACTGGAAGTGGTCATATCCACTCCTTTGAAATTGGCCATGGCCTGGTAATAGCTCGGTGCAGCAGCAGCGCGTACACTGGCAGCCCCCATGCGTTCGATAGATACCGGCGATTCAAGGATACGTTCTGCCACACGGCTGGCAGATACCACCACTTCCAGCCCCAATACAGAACCAGGTACAAAATTCACCTCTACTGCATCGGAGGCATTGTTGACGGTTATTTCCTGCGATTCATATCCGATAGAGCTGAACAGCAATGTTAGAGGTGGGCGTTGACTGGTAACGAGTTTAAAATTTCCACGTTCATCTGAAAAAGTGCCGGTGGTAGTGCCTTTTACAGTAACAGAAACAGCCGGAACTACATCTCTATTGGTACTGTTCCGGATGGTACCGGTAATGGTATAAGTCTGGATCTGTGAATAAGAAATGACGGCAATAAATAGTAGAATGCTTGTTAAGGCCGCCTGACAGCGGAAGCTTCTTCTCATGATGGCAGTTTTTGTTAATAGTATTTGTTATCACTAATCTACGTATTGTAAACATCACCTTAAAATTTAATTTTTAAACATATACGTGGTGATTGTTAATATCTCAGTCATTCTTTTTTTCTGGCATTTGACCGCCTGCTCTATATTCGCGCCATGAACGCATACCAATTCCCCGGACAGACAAGGTTTTATAAAGGTAAAGTGCGAGATGTGTACACCATCAAGGACGAATGGCTGGTGATGATCGCCTCTGACCGCATATCTGCATTTGATGTAATATTACCCAGACCCATACCCTATAAAGGACAGGTCTTGAACCAGATTGCAGCTTATATGCTGGAGGCTACCCGTGATATTTGTCCCAACTGGTTGCTGGATGTGCCGGCGCCCAATGTGTCGATTGGTCAAAAATGCGAGCCGTTTAAAATTGAAATGGTGGTGCGCGGGAATCTTACCGGCCATGCCTGGCGTACGTATGCCAGTGGCAAAAGAACACTGTGCGGCGTAGCCCTACCGGAAGGCATGCACGAAAATGACTACTTCCCTACTCCTATTATTACCCCCTCTACCAAAGCAGCCGCCGGCCATGATGAAGATATTTCCAAAGAAGAGATCGTCGCCCAGGGACTGGCTACGGAAGCCGACTGGAAGATACTGGAACAATATGCCCTCGCCCTGTTTGCCCGTGGCAAGGAAATAGCTGCCAGGCAAGGACTGATACTGGTAGATACCAAGTATGAGTTTGGCAAGTACAAGAATGCCGTATACCTCATGGATGAGGTGCATACGCCCGACTCCTCCCGTTATTTTTATGCCGATGGTTTTGAAGAGCGCCAGGCCAACCGGGAAAGACAGCAGCAACTGAGTAAGGAGTTTGTACGGGAATGGCTCATCGCTAACAATTTCATGGGCAAGGAAGGACAAACTGTGCCGGAGATGAATGACACCTGGGTGAATACCATCAGCGGCCGGTATATTGAGCTGTATGAAAAGGTGATTGGGAAGCAGTTTGTGCCCGAGTTCTGGGATGAGCAGAAAACACATGACAGCATTGTGCATGCGCTGAATAAACTGGGATAACGGATACCGGTGGCAATATTTTCAGCCGGGATTACGTTTATAGGTAGGCGATAAAACACGCCACCTATATTAAAATCCCTATATATGCAAAACTCTGCAAGCCCTAAGAAAAAAATGTCACTTGGCATGAAAATCCTGATCGGTGTGGGTATACTCGTCCTGATCGGTGTCATTGGCGCCCAGCTTGATGATAAAAAGGAAACGGCTTCGATCGCCTCCAGTGCTACTGCCGAACTTACCCAGGCCCAAAAAGACAGCGTAAAAAAGGCCGAGGAAGAAGCCATCAAAAAGAATACGATTACCGCCAAACAGTTAACGGCCGCCTATGCTGACAATGAAGTCAGTGCCGACAACAATTATAAAGACAAATCCTTTTATGTGAGCGGCACCATTACTGATATCAAAAAGGATATCCTGGATAATATTTATGTTACGCTGGAAGGCAATGAAATGTTCAGGCAGGTACAATGTTATTTTGAGGACAAAGAAACTGCCGGCAAATTACAAAAAGGCATGAAAGCTACATTCCAGGGAAAATGCGACGGCCTTATGATCAATGTGCTCATGAAAGATTGTGTACTGTATAAAGCAGAATAACTTATATAAAAAGCTAGTAGTGATGGCTAGTGGGAAAACTCCCTGCTAGCCATTTGCTATTTACCACCAGCCCTGATTTCCACAATTCATACAAATTCTCTTTTGCATCGTTGGGAGGCCGGGGTACCTTTGGCCTAAAATCAATACATGCAAAAGATACTGGTCATTGGCGGTACCGGCATGATCGGTAAGCCGGTTACCCGGGCGCTGATAAAGGCCGGCTTTGCAGTGAGTATACTGGCCCGTGATCCGCAAAAAGCGCAATCCTTATTCCCCGGCGCCCGCATTGTACCCGGTGATGTATTTGACCCGCTCAGTTTGCTCAAAGCTTTTGAAGAACAGGAGGCGGTATACATCAGCTTAAGTCCTCCCCGTACTGCCCGGCGCAAAGACCGTATGCCGGAAAGGGAAGGCATTGATAACATTATTACCGTGGCGCAGAAGACCGGTATCAAAAGGCTGGCCCTGCTTTCTTCGCTGATACAGCATTACAATGGCATGAATGGCTTTCACTGGTGGATATTTGACATCAAACAAGCGGCGGTAGAAAAGGTGAAACAAAGTGGTATTCCCTATACGATCTTCTATCCTTCTACCTTCATGGAAAGCTTTGACCAGTTGCTGCTACAGGGAAAGCGCATTATGCTGGCAGGCGATTCCAAAGCTCCCATGTATTTTATTGCGGCCGATGATTATGCGCAACAGGTAGCGCGTTCTTTTCAGTTACTGACAACTGAAAGTAAAGAGTACCCTGTTCAGGGGCTCACCGCTTATAACTGGAAGGATGGCGCGCGGATCTTTATAGCGCATTATACCAGGGCTCCCTTAAAGACCCTGAAAGCCCCTTTGGGTATATTCAAGTTAATGGGTACCCTGATCCCGATGGTTGATTACGGGGCCAAAATATCAGAAGCGTTGAACAAATATCCTGAACAGTTTGAAGCACAGCAAACCTGGACCGAACTGGGTAAACCCACCATTACACTGGCACAATATGCATCGTCCATTGCCGTGAAGCGTTAAAGCTCCTTTTTAAACAGCCATCCGTATAACAGCGCTGTATGGTAGGACTGCTCATAAATGTGCAGGGCGTTTTGCTTTTCGTAAAAGAATTTGATGGCTTCATCTACCCTCCTTTCTGTAAAAGCTTGTTCTTTCCAGTGCAATGTTTGGGCAAGCGCCTGTAGTTGGGGAAATGTATGCAGATAGTTTTTAATCACCACTTTTTCTTTACCGTGGGCAAAAGAGCGCTCCGCCCCTTTCTGCAGGGCTTCCGGGTGCATGTCGGTAATGAATACCAGGCCACCGTTTTTCAATACGCGGTCCCACTCCTGCAAGGCGGCAGGCAGGTTTTTAATATAGCCAAGAGCCAGGTTACAAATAATAACATCGCAGGTACTATCGGGCAGTTCCGGTAGTAAGTGATCCCTTAATACATGTGTTTCAGCGGGCGGGAATTTCTGACGCAGCTTGTCCAGCATTTCTGCTGATACATCATACCCTATCAGCCGGAGCGGACGATGGGCAAAGAGCTTTGGCCAATGCCGTCCGGTACCGCAACCAATATCTGCTATGACTTTGTTCTCCACAGCAACATTTCTCATCATGGCGGTAAACACCTCATCATCCAGGTAGATCATCAGGTTGCCCGGCTGGTCATCATAGGTAGCAGCCCAGCGATCATAAGCCCGCACGGCATCCATTTCTTTCTTGCCCTGCACCAGCAGGCGTACTTTCCTCTTTATGTGTTGTAGTAAGGTCATGCTGTTTGTGCTACACTTTTTACGGGCAATGCCAGTCCGGGAGCATGGGCATGGATCGCGCGGATCAGGGCCTGCAGGTCACCGGCCACATACTTACCCGCATTGTTCACCCCTATGGCGCTATAGTCTTGCAGGACCTGTTCGCTCAGGTGGAGCTGGTGAAGCAGGCTTTCATCAAACAAAACGATCTTTCCTTTCTTCAGCACCAGCAAAATGTCTTCCGGGTTAATGGCGAAAAAAGAATCCAGGCTACCTGGCTGTCCCTTTTGCCGGGCAATCACGATATCGGCCTGCATGCCTTCTTTCAAGGCGCCCACTTGCGGCTTATTCCACAAGGCAGCAGGCGATGTAGTAAGGGCATTGAACAATTCCTCGTCGGTGAGTAAACCTGTTTTCCGGGCCAGGCGCACCTGCTCCCAGGTATTCCAACCGGCAGAGAGTGTGGAGTCGGTGCCGAAAACAATGGAAGTGCTTTGCTTAAGCTGGTTGATCGCCGCTGTAGCGCCCAGTAAAAAGAAGTTGGAATCCGGGCACCATACCAGGCCTGCAAAAGCCCTCGCCTGCCGGGCATCCATGGCCACCCCATGAATACCGATGAGTTTTTTCTTAAAGATATTCCAGTTGATCAGGGTATTGATCTCCTGCCGGGCTTTGGCATTGGTGCCTTCCCCGATGTGGATGGCCCAGGGCCGGCCATTGCCCAATGGTTTGTTGAGTTTCAGTCGCCACCCTTTTTCCAGTTGCACCGAATGCAGCATATTGCAATCCTGGAATACCTCAATGCAGGCGTCGGGTGCGGACACATAGTGACCATGATGCACCACCGTAGTGACGCCATTCAGCAGGTTTTTGTACACGCCCCATTGTACCCGCAGGTCGCGGGGCACCTGTAGCACGGGGTCAATCAGGTGCTTGTTGACCGCATGTATATCCGTACCCCATTCCGTATAATCATTGTACACGCGGTTGCCCAGCTTTGGGAAGAGGTCGAAGTCAAGATGATCGTGGGAGTTGATAAGGCCCGGGAAGGCGATGCAGTTATCCAGGTGAAGGGGTAAGGCGTCAGGTCCGGAGGACTCCTTTGGTGAAGGCAGGTGTAGGCTATTGCTATTGCCGGCGACATGGATCACCCCTTTATCCACCAATAAGGTTTGGGTAGCGCCATTAACAACCGGGATATGATGCAGGATGATCATTTGCCCGAATATACGCAACCAGCAGCCTGATAGTTGCTGCCTGAACAGACAAAAGCCGCCCGGATTTCCGTGGCATGATTATATCATGTAATTTCCGGGCATGAAAAAGCTGCTTTTTAACCTGTTCATGATGACATTGCCAGTACTTGCTATCAGCCAGGAATATTACCTGCTTATCGGAACCTATACCTCCGGTAAAAGCGAAGGCATTTATGTATACAAATTCAACAGCGCTACGGGCGATACCAGCTTTGTAAGCATGGCGCCTGTCAGCAATCCCAGCTACCTGGCTGTTGCCAGGAATAAAAAATACGTGTATTCGGTGATGGAAGATGGGGAAGATAAAGGCAGTGTGGCGGCATTTGAGTTTGACAAGAAGACCGGAACGTTGAAATTCCTCAACAAACAGTCCAGCGGCGGCGATCATCCCTGCTATGTATCCATTAATGAATCGGGTAAGTGGGTGACGGTAGCCAATTATAGCGGTGGCAATTTTTCCCTGCTGGGAGTAAGTCCTGATGGCTTCTTGCGGAGCGCGGAAAGAACCATCAACCTCTCCGGCAATGGCCCCGATAAACAGCGGCAGGATAAACCGCATGTGCATTCCACCGTTTTTGATCCGAAGGAAAAGCACCTGCTGGTGCAGGACCTAGGCACCGACCGGATCAATGTGTATACTTTTGATGATAAAACGGGCGAACTGAAAGAGGCCAAAAAGCCGTATGTGGCGGCGAACCCCGGCGGCGGCCCCCGGCATATTGATTTCCATCCCAACGGAGATTATGTATACCTCATGGAAGAGATGAGCGGCCATGTGAATGCCTATGCCTACAATAAAGGCAACCTGCAATTCCTGCAAACCATCTCTGCTGTTAAAGCAGATTATAAGGGGGCCATTGGCAGTGCAGACCTCCATGTATCGCCCGACGGCAAGTTCCTCTATGCTTCCAACCGTGGTGATGAGAACGATATTGCCATCTTCGCTATCGACAGGTCAACCGGCAAACTGACCCTGAAAGGTCATCAGTCTGTGCTGGGCCGTACACCGCGCAACTTCAGCATAGATCCTACCGGCCGCTACTTGTTATCAGCCAACCAGAACAGCAATGACATTGTGATCTTTAAACGCGATCCCGAAACCGGCCTGCTCATTGATACCGGCAAGAAGATACTAATAGACAAGCCGGTTTGCCTGAAATGGATTGCGGTGAAATAAGCGTATGGACTCACCCCTACCCTATGCTGTCGTTCGGTTGAGCAGTTCCACCACATTGTTGACCTGGTATTTTTCAAACATTTTACTGCGGATATTGCGTACTGTATTATGGCTGATGCTTAGCTGGTGCGCAATTTCCTTGGTGGTAAGTCCCTGCCGTATCAATACAATGAGGTCCTGCTCACGGGGTGATAGTTTTTGAACCGTTTTATCCGGGCAGCATTCGCCCAGCTTTATCAGCGCTTCATTGAGTTTGAATACTTCCACTTTTACACCGGTAAAAGTTTTCTCCTGGGTGATATCGCGTATCATACAGAAGTAAACCCTGTTGCCATTGCTGAGGCGGAAAGAGGCCTTTTCATCATGCACGTACAGGTAATGTCCTTTGGCATGCAGCAGGCGGTAATGGAAGGTGCAACGGATATTCAGGTGGTCTTCGGGCGGTTCATTCCTGACGATGGATTCGCAGTATTCAAAACAGGTTTGCAGGTGAGGCGCATCCGCTTCGTGTATCAACTGCAACATGCGCTCCGGCCGCTCCCTTTGCAACTGTTCCGGGGCATAACCCGTGATCTCCCGGCAATTGCTGCTCACATAAAAGAAGTCGTGGTGCTGTACGGGGCAGGTCATGATCAGCCATTGCGGAAATATCTTGTGCAGGCTGTATAAGGTAGCCACTATCTCATCATTGTAATTAGGTACAGCTTCAAAGACCCGCTCATCAAGAAATGCCAGGATACGGCGGGAGGTCCGCGCCAATAGTGTTTTGTGCATCATGCTGAAAATGGTTTTGCGCCACGGCGTTCTTTTCTCCGCAGGGTCTCCCGCTGTTGCGGGACAAGCTCTTCGGGAGACCCTGCGGGGAAGTAAATTCCATAGTGCTTAGGGAACTCAAATTTCCCATTTAGCCCTGCTGTTTCCTATCACCGAAAGGGGGGAGAGCTGGTTGCTGGTAACTGGTTGCTGTACTATTGAAGCTTCGGCCTTAGCCTTGCCCGGGACTTATTGAAGATATTACTGCCTTTGTCAACGCCTTTGCGCAGTTCCTTTTGTTGCTCCACGGGCAGGTGGATGAAGTCATGGCAGGCAGTGCTGCAACAGCCTTCATATTGTTTAGCGCACTCTTCACATTGAATGAAGAGCAGGTGACAGCCTTCGTTGGCGCAGTTGGTATGTGTATCGGCGGGTTTACCGCACTGGTGGCATTTGGCAATCACATCTTCCGTGATCCGCTCGCCCAGCCGGTCGTCAAATACAAAGTTCTTACCGGTGAACTTGCTGTCCAGGCCCTGTTCTTTCACCTGCCGGGCATAGTTGATGATGCCGCCTTCGAGGTGAAATACATTTTTAAAGCCATTGTGCAGCATATAAGCGCTGGCTTTCTCACAGCGGATGCCGCCGGTGCAATACATGATGATGTTCTTATCCTGCTGGTCCTTCAGCATGTTGACCGCCATCGGCAGTTGTTCGCGGAAGGTATCGCTCGGCACTTCCAGGGCGTTTTCAAAATGGCCCACCTCATATTCATAATGGTTGCGCATGTCC
Organism: Paraflavitalea devenefica; assembly: GCF_011759375.1. Classification (NCBI taxonomy): domain Bacteria; kingdom Pseudomonadati; phylum Bacteroidota; class Chitinophagia; order Chitinophagales; family Chitinophagaceae; genus Paraflavitalea; species Paraflavitalea devenefica. The sequence continues at coordinate 573,901 of NZ_JAARML010000005.1, forward strand.
ACTACAATGGTACCGGGATCGCGCAGGAGGTCATTCATTTGTTGGGCATTCACATATTTCCCTTTATTGGACATATCAAAAGCGGGATCTGCAATGCCATCGGCCACGATCTTATCGCGCACTTTTATTTTGAGTACCCAGAATGATTTGCCGTCATCATCCACGGCTATGTTGAGCCGCAGGCCATTTAAGGCGGGAATGGTATACAGGTACTGCTGCAGGGCCTCGTAATGGCCCGCTGGTACGCTGATCTGGGCATTGATGCCCTCCTGGGCCACATAGATGCGTCCGAACACTTTCAGGGCCTGCAGGGCCTTATACAGCGTATCACGGAATGCCTGGGGATCTGGTATGGGGAAGTACTGGTAAAAGGAAATGGTGATCCGGGGTTCTGTTTCCTGGTACAAACGTTCCTTTAACTCCTTCTGGGAGACTCTGTTGTGTAAAATAGCCATGGGTAAAATTTTGCGACCGTATGCCTGACGGTCAAAATTTTGAAACGGTGCAAAGGTAAGAAAGTTTCGGGTTGGGCGTTTGGGGTTTCGGGTTCTTCCGGTGTAACAACCTAAGTATAGGGTACTTGCCGTATTCGAAAGGCTTTTGCTTAGCAGTAAATAGAGAAGTTGGTAAGGTACTTATATCGCGGCAGCAACCCGGAACACCAAACCCGGAACCCGACATAAAAAAAAGGGCCCGGATAGAAATCCAGCCCCGTTTTCAAAATCCAATATCCTATGAAAAACCGATAATGATATTTCAATTGGCGTGCCAATCCGTTTTTAAACGGGAAAGGCCGTGCCAGACCGGCAAAACGCTCCCACAGCGGGAAGTTTTTTCTGATAATGGGAAAAAGGAGCTTTGAGCCACGAGCGGCGAGCTGCTAGCCAATACCATTTGCTGTTAGCTTTTTGCTCGCAGCTCAAAGCTCACAGCTCGTAGCCTTGTATTCTACTCCGGCAACTGGATGGCGCCACCCAGCAGTCCGCCCAATCCGATACGCACTCCTACCTGTCCTTTCTGGCCATTGAGGTAAGAAGCCACAACATCCACCCGCACCAGTTTGAAGATGTTTTCAATGCCGCCGAACACTTCCACATAGTTATTGTCCTTGTTTACCCAGAAGGCATTGCTGCCGCCTACGAGGTGCCAGTTCAGTTTTTTGAACAGGGGGATCTTGTTGGTGAGGAAACCATTGAAATGATGTTCCAGGTGCCCTACTGCATAGAAGGAAGCGGTGGTGCTGTTCTCATAATAAGGCGCCAACTGGAAGCTATTGAGGTAACGGCTGGCAAAGATCAACTGGTTGCCGTTAAAATGCTGGTAATCCTGGATGGGCACTTTGTTGTCATTGATAAAGCCGCCAATGCCGAGGCGGTACTTCATCTGGCCCTGCAACCTGAAATTCATATCATCCCATACGGCAAAGCTCCACTTATCAAAATCCACATCACTGCCCAATACGTTGTCCAATCCTTTTTTATACGAAACAGAGAAAGTAGGGTATTTAGAGCCGATGGCCTGTTTGCTGTGCGGATATTGTACATATCGTTGTCCCGGCTGATACTGCGCCCCTATGCTTGCGATGAGGGCCTGGTGACGGATGAACTGTCCCGGTATTTTTTCATTGGGATAGTTGGGCGAAAACACCTTGTCCTTATCCTTGAAGATCGAGAAGTCGGTCGTATTCTCCAGTGGCAGGCGGTCCTCATACAACACACCGGCGGTAAGACGCAGGTCGCTGTCAAAACGCTTGTTGTAAATGAGCTGGCCGAAATAGTTCTCATAGATCTTCATGTAATTCCGGCGGTTGAACAGTGTATAGAGGCTGTTCATTAAGGGAGAGATAGGTTTATCCTGGTTAAACTGGCTTACTCTTTTACCCCCTGCCAGCGTCCAATTGGTCCTGCTGGTAGTGCCACCATCCTGGTCCCAGTTAAATTCCCTTTTCCATAGCTGTAAAGTGCCCCAGGCATTGAGGTGGGTATTACTGAACCCATACCGCACATGGGGTGTAAAACTGATCTGCCGCCCCGTTTTGGGGAAGGACCGGACGATGGTAGCTTCCGCATTGGCCACCAATCCCTCTACAGTATTGTATTGCAATTGCGGCAACAACGGCCTCCAGGTAAGCCGCACCGGTCTTTTCTGGTTATAATTAAAACGGTTGAATCCGCTCCACATTACTCTCATAACGGTGATCTTACCCTGTTTGCGGCGCATGGAATCTGTGCGGGCTTTTGTCCATAAGGAATCGCGCCGGTATTGCATGGCACTGTCCTTGATCTTATAATCTTTGGCTTCTTCCAGCTCCAGTTGTACCGGCCGGATAGAATCCCAGTAGGCCTTTGACTTTTTATTGATGGCTGTATCGTACTTGATCACCACATTGTTGAAATAGTTTTTCTTGAACCCGGGATCAATATCATACTTGTTGTACACATTCAGGAAATTACCGGTGGCGTCAATACCAAACAGGTTAAACGTGAAATACACTACCTGGTCCTTGGTTTGCCATACATTATTGCTTACCGGCACATGGATCTGCTTGATGCGCATGGTATCCAGTATTTCCAGTTGGGACTTTTTGGTCAATTGAAGTTCCAGGCTATGGATGCGCCAGTCGCCTTCGGTAATATTGATCGTACCATTGAACAGGGGTTCATAATTGCGGCGGGCGATCACCTGGATCTGGTTGATCTCCTTGCCATCTTCCCAGAAAGAGCCTAAATATTTATAAGCATAATAATTGAGCGCCCCATCGGCAATAGGCGATACAAAGCCGCGTGGGTTGAATTGGGAAGTGAGTACATTAACGCTGTTATTATAAAAGTTAATAAAGGTGGGAAAGTTAAAACCATAACCTCCCTGGGAACCACTCTCCCTTCCGGAAAGCACCTCCAGCTTTATTTTATTGGGCTTTTTGTAGGCTATTTTAGTGATGGACTCAGACAGGTGTATGATACCTTTGCCGGCAGAATCCACGCCCATCTCCTTTCTGTCGTTCTCTTCTATCTTTTGTCCGAATATCTTTTTGGGCAGCTTACGGGTTTTGATGAGGGTTTTAATATAGGCTTCGCAGGTAAAGGAGTCCAGCGGCGCCACATAGTCTTTTTTCTTACGGATGGCATTGCGGATGATCTCGTAGGCCGGGTCTTCGGCATTGGCCTTGACCACTACTTCCTTCATAGTGGTTTGCTGAACGGCCAGTTCGAAGTTAAGGGTGAGCGCGTCATTGGTTACGGTGACCGTTTTTTCTACCTTGGCATAGCCTACATATTGGCAGGTGATGGTATAGGTGCCGGGCGACAGATCCAGGAAATAACTGCCCTGGCTATTGGTAGTGGTGCCGGTGGTGGTCCCTTTTACGAATACCGAGGCGTAAGGCAGCACTTCGCCCTGCTGGTTCTTAACGGTACCACTTACGCGGCCGGCCTGTGCACATATAGAAGATAAGAATAATGTAGCTAAACAGAGTAATGTTTTTGTCATAGCAGTGGTTATGCAACGAAAATAGGAGGTTTCATTACAAGCCCCACTCCATGTATAACATTTTCAACAGTTTTAACAACTTGCGGGGAAGCGGTTAGCTTTTAGCCTTTAGCTGTTAGCAATTAGCAGCAACCAATCAGCCACTCACTTCTTTCTAACGTAGCTTCCTGTCAGGGCGGCGAAGCCGGCTACGAGGGCGGCCACCAGTGCAGTAACCAGTATTAATAAGATCCAGGAACCACCGAGGGGAAATACCTGCGCCATTTTTTGTGAGAGGATGTGCTGGTTCTTCATATCTATCCAGCAGGCCAGCAGGCCCCACAGGAGGAATAATCCAAGAAAGCCAGACAGGTAAGCTTTCCAGGGCTTTTGGGGTATGAGGGCTGCTACCATGAAGGCTGCAACAGCCAGGCTCCACCAGCCCAGGTAAAGACCGGCAGCAAAACTTAATAAAGCGGTTAGTATAATGGAAACAATGAATTTCATCTGTTACAGTTTATTAAAGGTCATGGTATATTTCACCTGCGGACTTTTTCCTTCGGTCTCCGTCATCATCCACAACTTCTTGTATTTGCCGGCTGCCCAGTCGTCCACAAAATTATCGTAGTACTTACTACCGGGATTGCCTTGCTGGCCGCCGGGATAGATGCCCCAGGCATCTGTTTTATCGGTCAGGTGAACGATCATACGCCAACTGGGACCATGGAATTGCTTGGTGGCATTGATGACATGCTCTCCGCCGCCGGTATTCAGGTGAAACCTGCTGAGGGGGGCCTGGCGCAACAGGTGACGTATACCGGAATCTTTGTACTTACCCCATGCGAGCCTGCCTTCTGCGTCGGCTTTTTTGAGTAAGGGCACTGCCTTCTTGAAGGCTGTGGTCACTACATCTGCCACCGTTTCTTTATTGGGAGTAGTAATATTATCGGCCTGGGCAAAAGCGGAATCCCTGAGCAGGGCTTCCACCAGGGTAAAGGATTCAGGCATGATCACCGGCTTGGGTGCAGCAGCCAGCTCATCGCTCCACACTTCCGCTTCAAGGTTACTGAACCAGGCAGTGAAAATAGCAACACCTTTTTCTTCGGGGTCATTCCGCAGGTTCCAGGAACGTACGGTCTCCAGCAAGGCCTTTTCATCATTGGCCAGCATATGCTCTTTGATATTCTTCAATAATACCGGCAGGGCCATTTCAGCAAACACGTTATAATTCTGTGTTTGCAAGGCCTGCATATCTTCTACGGTGATGCCTTGCATTTGCCGCAGGTAGCGATTGATGGCAAAGCCACGGTACAGGTCAAAGTTGCCCCCCAGGTAATAGGGATACGTCGTATCGGCCGGCAATTGGTTGGCACTGCTCACAAAATCCACACCGGTAGTTACATTCGGGTTTTCGGGCTGCGGTATGTTGCCCTGCCACCTGTAACTGCTATCGGTACCGGGCATAACAAAATCGCCTTGTCTTTTCCATTTGGCCGGGAATAACCCTTGCTGCCAGATGGCTATCTGATTGTCTTTGCTCGCAAATACAAAGTTCTGCCCGGGGCAGGTAAAATGTTTAATGGCATCGAGGTAGTCGGCATAACCGGTAGCCCTGTTCAGCAGGTAAAAGGTCTTAAGCTCATTGGAACCATCATGCGCCTGCCAGCGCACAGCCAGGTTGGTCTCCGCTGTCGCCCTGTCAAAACCGTTAAAAGAGGCATCATATTGTACAGGGCCAAAGATGGTATACGCTACCGTATCCAATACGACGGGGCCTCCTTTTACTTTAAACGCTTCCGTTTTTACTATGGCAGGTTTCCAGGCGCTGTCGAACCAGTATTCCTGGCGGGATTCATCTTTAAAGCGAATGGCATAATAATCTTTTACATCGCGGCTGGCATTGGTAACACCCCAGGCCACCTGGTCGGTAAAACCTATAATAATAGCGGGAGAGCCGGGAAAGCTGGCGCCATAGGCATTGCTTTGCGGCGTGTGTAACTGCATTTCAAACCACAGGGAGGGCAATGATAAGCCGAGGTGCGGATCATTGCACAAAATAGGACGGCCGCTTTGCGTCTTATTGCCGCTCACCGCCCAGTTATTACTACCATTATCTTTATCAGGTTTGTTAATGGGTACAATGGTGGCGCTGTCTTTCCACCGGAAATAGAGGGAATCTGCCGTAGCAGGCGCTACCGGCTGAATGGCCGGCAAAGGAAAATCAGTACCCTTCGGCACAATGGGGTACAGGGAATCCTGGGTAATGGGATACAGCCTGTCGAACAGCTCCCGGCTCAGTACTGATTTGGCATTGGTATATTCAATGTCATTTTCACTGCCGGTAAGGTCATAGCTCATATACTTCAGGAACAGGGCCGTTTTCAGGTTGGTCCAGTGTTCGGGCCGGTAATTGAGCAGGCGGTATTCAAGCGGGAGGCTGCCGGCGGTAAGCTGGTCTATATAACTATTGACGCCTGCAGTATAAGCATCCAGCACCTTTTTGGTGGTGGTATCACTTTCCATGACCTGCAGGGAATTGTTGGCGGCATATACCATACCCAGACGCCGCATATTACGGTCGAAATCCAGTATCCTGTTTTCCTCTCCCCTGCCCAGCACTTCACTCAACCTGCCTGCCGCTGCATGGGTCTGGAATTCCATCTGCCACAAACGGAACTTTGCGTGCAGGTAGCCCTGTATGAAATACAGGTCTTCATCATTCTGAGCAAACACATGGGGAACCAGCCGGTCATCGAAATATACTTCCGCCTGCTCTTTCAAAGGGGGAAGGCGGAGGGTCATCGTATAATCCTGGTCAGTGGGTTCAGCATTCTGCCAGAAGCCTTCCTGCGGGCTCAGAAAACCTCCCAAAGGAGGAATACTGCCCAAAGGCATACTTAAAGTGACGACCAGGCCTGTTGTAACAACAGCGGATATCAGTAATGGAACAAGTCTCATACTAACGGAAGGGGTTTAAAGAATCGTTTAAAAGTAACACGAACTGGTAATACCACAAAATTGTATTGTGGGGCAAGCAATTAGCATGCAATTTTACACCAGAGTTTGAGGGAACATTTAAACAGTCGTCGTTTTTTAACCGGATGCCTCTATGAAACAAGGGTGGCATATCCGTCATCAAAAACCGGCCCCCGTAGGGCCGGTTTTTAAAAAAGCTAACAAGGGAGCATTTTCAGTCTTACTCAAATAGGTCATAGGTTGCTAAATCCGTCGTTAATGAACCGGTTCATACGTGAACCGGTTTTTTTAATACAACATCAACCCACTCACCCCTAAACACATAGGCGTCCATAATTATTATTATAATTTATACGTTATACTGCTTGCATTATTAATTAGGGTGGCTTACCTTGCAGTAACAAATTTCAAAACACCCAATCATCCTAAACTCCTCTTTTATGAAAAGGTCATCTACATCTTCCATCAACATGTTCCGCCTGAAAAAATTAGCTGGTATTACACTCGTCTGCTGCATGTTTGTAGTAGGGCTTGTAGTTTAAGCATCCGACATCATTTCCTGTTCACCTGATTCCTGGCTCGCTCAACAAGCCAGCGGTAATTCCTGCGTCCCGCCTGGCGGGAGCAAGATCATTCTTAATACAACAACTGTTTAGCCTGTCTCATGACAAAGTAGCTACTGCAGGCTATACTTTTGGCTGATCGTACCTTTATTGCTTCTGCGCTATTGACTAACCGGCCTACCCCAGCCTGGTATACCCTGCTTTTGTCCCATAAATCTTACCAATCCCTTTAATCCCGGTTCGGACAATTTTTCGTACCTTTTGGGTAGTTCTTTTTATATTCCTCACCTTTAATTGTTTTGCTATGAAAAAATCAGCTTGTCATGCTTTGGCATTGTTACTGGTTCCATGGCTGGCCTGCAATGATCAGGCCGCACACGAACAGGCAAAACTATCTGACTCCCCCTCCTCCCAGGCCGCTATGATCCTACCCCCTGCCCAGGACACTACCCTGCCCAGCGGGCGCCGGAACATTTATCTTGTAGGATTTCGCAATAAACCCGGCTTCTATGTAGAACGCAGCATTTTCCCTGCCGGTTATAAGGGACTGCCGCATATACACAACAGCGATATTTATGTAACCATCATCAGTGGATCGGCTCATGTAGGTCTGACCGATAAGTTTGATACCACGGCCAAAGTACCGGTATACGGCCCCGGCAGCTTCCTCGTGATCAAGGCTGACCAGCCGCATTATGAATGGTTCACAGAAGAATGTACCATGCAGATCGAGGGCATCGGCCCCAATGAAACGTTTTATGTGAATGAACCGGTAGGTAAGAAGTGATCACATCAGCAACTCCAGCAGGTTCTTTACTTCTTCCATCGTATTAAAGGCATGGAACACGATCCTTAACCTTTCACTCCCCTTTGGCACCGTAGGATATAAGATGGGACGTACATCCAGGGAGGCCGACTGCAGCCGGCCGGCGATCGCTTTCACCTTATCATTACCGGGAATGATGACCACCTGTATGGGCGTTTGGGAAGGCAGTTTCCGGTATGCGAGGGGCGCCCGCTGAAAGTATTGTACCAGTTGCTGCAGGTGCGCCCTTTCGGCCTGCATGGAAGGGAAAATACTATAGGCTGCCTGTATGGCCGCCACACTGCTTTCGGGCAGGGCTGTTGTATAGATAAATGCGCGGGAGAAATTGATAAGGTAATCACGCAGGGTGTCACTGCCCAATACCACGGCGCCATGACAGCCCACCGCTTTTCCGAATGTATGGATACGGGCAAAACAGGATCGCTGCAGTCCCAATTGCTGTACCAACCCTTCTCCCTGCTCCCCCGCTACACCAGTGGCATGCGCTTCATCTACCACAAGGTGCGCCTGGTATTGCTGGCAAAGACGCACCATCTTTTCCAGTGGCGCTTCATCGCCATCCATAGAGAATACGGATTCTGTTACCACGAATATATTACCGGTAGCCGCTTGCAGCCTTTTCTCCAGGGCCGCCAGGTCATTGTGCTCAAAAGAAAAAGACCGGGCAAAGCTGAGGCGGATGCCATCGCGTAAAGAGGCATGGCTCAGGGAATCGTATACAATTGTGTCGCCCCGCTGTGGCACGCTGCTCAATAGCCCCAGGTTGGCATCATACCCGGAATTAAACAATACGCCGGCCGGCGCCTCATGAAAGGTGGCCAGTGACCGTTCTGCCTGGTCTATCCGTTCATAATTACCGGCCAGCAAACGGGAGCCGCCCGAGCCATGCTTCAGCGGCGGTGTACCAGCCAGGTGTTTTTCGATAAGCCCATCATGTATAATGCCCAGGTAGTCGTTGGAACAGAAGTCTGTTTTGTCCTTGTGCAGGCGTAGGGTACGGAAAGCCTGTGCCGCTTTTCGCTCATCCAGCTTTTTATGGAGGAAGTCTTCGTTCATCAAAAATGTTTCGGGTTTCGTGTTTAGCGTTTCGCGTTGCTCCGCGCTTTCATCTTTGATGCATAAAGGTAACAGCTTCCCGGCATCCTGAAATATTCTAACTTGCGCCCATGGAAATCAATGACGTAAAAAATATATTGGGCCTGCACCTGCCCACCGATCCCCGTTGGGTAGACCTGGCAGGCATCTCACTCGAAGATATCCTCACCGACCATGCTTATTGCGAGCAGAAAGCAGCCACCAGTTGTATCTCCCTCATCCAGCGGTACAGCGAGAAGGAAAAGCTGGTGCGGGAACTGAGTCCCATCGTTACCGAAGAATGGGGCCACTTCAGGCTCGTGCTGGCCGAGCTGGATAAACGTAACCTGAAACTGGGCAGGCAGCGGAAAGATGCATACGTGAATGAGCTCATGAAATTTGAAAAGAAAGGCGGCTCACCCGAAGAACGGTTCCTGGACAAGCTACTCATTTTTGCGCTGATAGAAGCCCGTAGCTGCGAACGCTTTAAACGGCTCAGTGAAGGGCTGGACGATGATTACCTGCGTAAATTCTATCGCCGCTTCATGGAAAGTGAAGCGGGCCACTATCACCTCTTTATTGAACTGGCTGAGACTTATATTGATAAAACTGTTGTGCGCAAACGCTGGCAGGAATGGCTTACCTATGAAGCGGAAATCATGAACGGGCTGGAAGTGCGTGGGGACAGGATGCATTAAGGCCTCCATCCATGCTTAATCAGCACAAAATCAATAATTGGCGCAGTTAGACCATTGACAACCCCAAAGGTTTAATGTGAAAAAATAAATATTAAATATTTTAAGAGATAGCAGGACTCCCTACTAACTCCCTCATTCCTGCATTATACTTGCTATCAGCTATTTAGGAAACAGACTTCTATATAAAGTATAATTATCCAATCCTGCAATAAGGGCAACTGGGTAAAAGGGGGATTGCATATTATAAAAAATCACTCTACTTTGTTCCAAAATCTGTAACCCATGAAAGCGACTATTACCTTTGCCCTTTTTATTCTGGGCACCCTGGTTGCCAGTGCAACCCCTTTAGAGCTTCCAAAGTATAAGTATGCTTCTGCTCCTGTTCTATCCGCTCCGGCTTCGGCAGGTATCTTCAGCACCTTCCAGGCACACCGTAAACAAAACGGCGTAGCATTGGCATGGACTGTGAATACCGCAGTAGAAGAATTTGTTATTGAGCGGTCGTACGATGGATCGTATTTTGAAACCCTTGATCATGTGCCGCCGGCTACAGGCGCCCGTAACCGGTATGAAGACCATACCGTATTACCCGGGTACATTTATTACCGCGCCAAAGCGGTATTGGCCGACGGTACGATTGACTATTCCGTAACGGTAATGGTCAGGATCGTAAGACATGGTTGATCGTATTTTTTGATCGTGATCCCGGAGCATAGCTGGTAATGCGGCTATGCTTCGGGCTATCACCAAAATCCATCGTATGAAAAAAGCTATACTATTCGTATTGCTGTGTGGCAGTGCTGTATTGATACAGGCCCAGATCACCTCCCCTGTTAAACGAGCCAATTTTGGCGTAGATGCCGACCTGCGGGCCAACTTCTTCGACGGGTTTGTAGAAGTGGGTAATGATGACTGGTTCAACAATGGTACGGCCGGAAGCGGCACGTTTATCATAGATACTACCGGCGCCTCCTGGATACTGCAGCAATATACCAGCACTCCTTCCATGCGGATGATCCCCTTTTTCAGGGGCATGCGGTACCCGCAATTTACGGTTGTCAACAACTCCATGCTGATTGACGGCATCTTTATACGTGACCACCATGGTGATGACTCCACCGTATTTGCGGCCGGCTCCAACAAGAATGGCATGAGCCCGGCAAGCTGGACCTGCCCGGTATCACAGGGTGTTCCTGACAAAAATGATATCCTCGACATGATGATGCATGTGCGGAGGGCAGGCCCCACTATCACCGATTCACTCTGGATGTTTGGCGGCGTATCGCTGGCCAGTACCACCGGCAACCGGTATTTCGATTTTGAGATGTACCAGACGGATATTTACTTCGACCGATCTACGCTTAGCTTTAAAGGATATGGGCCCGATGCGGGCCATACCAGTTGGCAGTTCGATGCCGCCGGGAATGTGACGCAAACAGGCGATATCATTTTTACTGCCGAATACAGCAGTTCTTCCCTCTCCTTTATAGAAGCGAGGATATGGATACACAACAGCGCCCAGTCTATTACCCCCACTGCATTCACGTGGGGTGGCGCGTTTGAGGGTGCTACCTACGGCTATGCCAATATTGTTCCCAAGGTGAGCGGCACTTTTTATGCCGGTCTGCAAAGCACCAACAATACCTGGGCCGGTCCCTTTAAAGTGGTGCTGCAGGATAACAGTGTAGAAGACAATTACACCGCCCGGCAGTTCATGGAGTTTTCCGTGAACCTCAGCAAACTGGGTCTGGACCCGCTGGTGAATATGGGCGATCCCTGTAAAATGCCCTTCCGTAAAATACTGGTGAAATCAAGGTCTTCAACGTCCTTCAATGCAGAATTAAAAGACTTTGTAGGCCCATTTGATTTCTTCCGCGCGCCTATGGCATCTGCCTCGGCCGATGTACCCATGTATTGCGGCACCAATGGCGTTAGCAACATTACAGTCAACAATGCGCTCCTCACCTCCCTGTATACCTGGACAACGCCTGATGGCAATATCGTAGGAGACAGCACAGGTCCCTCCATCACCGTTGATCAGCCAGGCACTTATATCGTGAGCCAGGAGTTAATGGATAGCTGTGGCAGTTCCTATGCAAAAGACACCGTCGTCATCACCCTTGATCCTTCCTGCTCCCTATTAAGCAGTGAATTGCTGGCTTTTTCGGCGCAGTTGAGAGACAACATTGCAAAGCTTAACTGGACCATTAATAACAACCCTTCTGCTTTTTATTTTGAAGTGGAACGGAGTTATGATGGCCGGAATTTCACCAAACTCAGGAGGATATACCAGACCGGTGAAACCAGTCTTACGGCATCGTACAGTTATCCCGACGATCTGCAGGCTGTCAGTAAAGGGGTGGTATATTACCGGCTGAAAATGGTAGACAAGGCCGGCCGTGCTTCCTACAGTAAAATAATACCTGTTGCGCTCCAGGAAGGCAGGAGAACGGTATTGCTCTCCACCAACCCGGTACGCAGCGGAACACGGCTACTGCTCACCGGCTACCAGGATGAAAAGGCTGTTGTGTACCTAACAGACGTGACAGGCAGGCTGTTAAAAACAGTCACCACCAGGCTGTTAAAAGGCGCTGCCGTGGTTGACCTGCAGGGACTCAACAACTGGAAAAACGGGACCTATATTATACAAGTGATCCTGGGCAATGAAACGTTTACAGAAAAAATGATCATCGCCCGGTAAGAAGGACAGTTACGGGTTTGGAGTTTTGATCCGGAACACGAAACTCCAAACCCGAAACCTCCTTATCTTGCACCCTTGCTAAAGCTGGATTCCATATCATTGGTGCAATTCAAGAACTACGCCCAGGCTTCGTTTACTTTCAACGACCGCGTTACCGGCATTGCCGGCAAGAATGGCGTTGGCAAGACCAACCTGCTGGATGCCATTTACTATTGTTGTTTCACCAAAAGTTATTTTGCGCGTTCCGATGGTCAGAATGTTTTGCGCGGGACCGGTGGTTTCCGCATAGAGGCGCATTTTACGTTATCGGGAGAACCGTTTAAAGTGGTGTGCATTCTCCGGGAAACCGGCAAAAAAGAATTCCTGCTGAATGATGAACCCTATGAGAAATTTGCGCACCACATTGGCAAACTGCCCTGCGTGATCATTGCGCCGGATGATACGCAGCTCATTACCGATGGCAGTGAAGAGCGCCGGCGTTTCCTCGATGCCCTGCTGTCGCAACTGGATGCTGTTTATCTTCAGCACCTGATTGATTACAACAGGGTGCTGCAACAACGCAATGGTTTCCTGAAATCACTGGCCGAAAAAAGAGGGCCCGATACCAGTCTGCTGGAAGTGTATGATGAACAACTGGCCCGGTATGGCAGTTATGTATATGAAAAAAGAAAGCATTTTCTCCGGGAATTTATCCCCCTGGTACAAAAATTCTACCGGCAGATAGCCGGCGTTGATGAGCAACTGGACATTGTGTATGAAAGCCAGTTGCTGCAGTATAATTTCCCCGACCTGTTTTTCCGTTTCCGGGAAAAAGACCTGTTCCTGCAAAGAACGAATGGCGGTATCCACAAAGATGACCTCGATATACAACTGCAACAGCAATCCTTCAAGGGAATTGCCTCCCAGGGGCAACGGAAAAGCCTCTTGTTTGCCCTCAAACTGGCTGAGTTTGAAGCGTTAAAATCGGCCAAAGGGTTTGCCCCCCTCCTGCTGCTGGACGACGTTTTTGAGAAGCTGGATGAAGAACGCATGCACAACCTCCTGAGCCAGGTATGCGTGGAAAATGAGGGGCAACTATTTATTACCGATACCCACGAAGAGCGCATTCGCCGGCATTTCGGCCAACTCATCGGTACATACCAGGTTATTTGTCTATAATCAATTGCATAAGCCGCAAGGAAAAGGTAGATTTACCCATCTAATCGTGATGACAAAAACGTATATTACATACCAGGAGAAGACGATTGCTTATGACTAATTCCCTTGAATCTATTATCGCGTTTCTCGAAGAGACGAATGACCCCCGTGTAGCTTATTTTTCCTACACCACCGACGAGGATGGTGAGCGCGGCGCCATCAGCGCCAACAAAGAAGGCCTGCGTCTTTATGCACTCGAACTGCTCAAAAAATCGCTTGAAATAGAAAGACTGCCCGAACAAAGCAGCCTGGTACTTTGCCCGCATGAATGGATGGTGAGTGAAACAGGTTATAGCCTCATCAGTTGTGTTCGCCCGCAATATCATTCCCGTGAAACCATCCTGCGCATACTGGAGCCCGCCCGGCACTGGATGAGCCACTCACGGTTTGATGTGTAAAACGGTTTATGCCGCTTCAGTCCTCCGATTCCTGATTTCTTACTAACTTGCACCCATGGGACAATACTCGATGAGTGACGCGCTGAAGCATTTTATGCAAAATCCCCGTTACAAGGGTCCTATGCAGGCTTTGCAGATTGAAGAGGTGTGGGAAAAGATCATGGGAAAGACCATTTCCAAATACACCGATAAAATACAGATCTACGGCACTACCTTATATATTACTACCACAGTAGCCCCCCTCAAACAGGAATTGCTTTACCAGAAAGAACAGATCGTTCAGCGGGTGAATGAAATATTAGGAGAGAATACGATCAAAGAAGTGGTGATCAAATAATCATTGCAGTCTTACTCTTGGATCTACTACTCCATAGAGTATATCCGCCAGCATATTCACAGCGATAAAGAAAAAGGAGGTGATCAATACTGAGCCCATCACTACGGGGAAGTCCAGCTTTTCCAGCGCATCTACCGTTACCTTGCCAATCCCTTTCCATCCAAAGATATATTCCACAAAGAAAGCGCCTGCCAGCAGCTCTGCAAACCAGCCGGTAATGGCCGTGATCACCGGGTTGAGGGCATTGCGCAGGGCATGCTTCCAGATCACTGTGCTGCGGCTAAGCCCCTTGGCATAGGCCGTACGTATGTAGTCCTGGTTCAGCACATCGAGCATGGAACCACGGGTAAGCTGGGTAATGATGGCCAGCGGACGTATGCCCAGGGTAAAAGCAGGCAGTACCAGGTTTTTTAATTGCAGTTGCCGGCCCGCAAACGGATCGGTATCAAACAGGCTGCCGGTCATGTTCAGCCCGGTATAACTGCTCAGCACAAAGCCAAAAAGGTAAGCGATCACAATACCCATAAAGAAAGAGGGCGCTGAAATGCCCAGCACACTCGTAAAGATGGCCGAGGTATCCATCCAGGTATCTTTCTTCACGGCCGCGATGACCCCCAGCGGTATGCCCAGTACAATAGCGATCAGGATAGCTGCCAGCGCCAGGATCATCGTGCCCGGCAGGGCTTCCATCAATACTTCCCACACATCCTTCTTTGTTTGATAGGAACGCCGCAGGTAAGGCACTTTCAATCCCAACTTTGTATCTTCTCCTACAAACCAGCCATTGAGTTGCTTTTTGTCAATTTCTTCCTGCGTATGCATGGCAATGGGCGAAACATCATTGAGGTACAACCCAAACTGCTTCCATACCGGTTGATCGAGGTATAGCTCCTTACGGATGTTCTCCCGGGTGGCTGCATCGGCGCTCTGCCCCAGCATGAGCCTCGACGGATCGCCAAAGCCCTGGAACAGGAAGAATACCAATACCACCACGCCCAGCATGACGAGGATACCGTATAGCACACGTTTGGTGAAGTACTTGATCAACCGGTCATGGTTTTTGTTGTGTTGAATCTGCTACCGGTTGTACCTGCTCAGCAGGAGCCGGATTGGCTGATAAGGTCAGCACCACCGGCAATGCCTTATCCAGGTCGGCATAACTCCATTTCCGCAGGATGGTTCCTTTTTTCATCAGGTATAAGGTGGGATTGGTGCGCGCCACTGTTTTGATCACCACCGGATCAAGCCGTAACGGGAACAGTTTATTGAATACTGCCGGCGCCTCAGGGCTGTATACATCGGCTATCGGAATACTGGTAACCAGGAAACTGCTGATATGCTTCTGTGTGGCTGTTTGCACGATCGTTTCCATTACTTCGGGCCAGGTGCCTTTATGATAGCCGTCTTTCAGGAAGAGGTAAAGCTGGTATTTGTCTTCCTGCAGCAGGGCCTGCGTGGTATCGTTCTGGTAAAAAGTTTGCAGGAAGAAATCTTTGATCTTCGGCTCGGCATTGCCTTTACGCACCACTTTATCATACCGCTTTACAAACTTATAGACTGCATCATCAAAGTCTTCCGGGAACTGATCGGCCGTAAACTCTACTTCCTTACCATCTTTCACATATACAAAGCTGATGACCGTACTATCGGGAATAGAGCCCGGCGGCGCCTTCATTTTCTCCGGGATGTTATTGCCCACTTTATACGGCAGACAATCCATGACCGGCAGGTGCAGTAATACAAACCACATGAAGGCGAAAGAGAAAACTGCACTGAAGAAGAGTATAACGACACTACCGCGGGTGGGCAGTACCGGTTTTATTTTATTGCGGAAGATGAATATAAAGCCGATCAATACCAGCAGTATGAGGTCTTTCATAAACGACTGGTTGGCGGTGAGGGGTATGCAATCGCCAAAGCAACCGCATTCGCGTACTTTACCGGAGAAGACTGCATAACCGGTGAGGAAGGTGAAAAACAGGATCAGCAGTAATAAGAGCCAACTGAACAGGCGCATCTGCCAACCAACGAGTACCGCTACGCCGGCAATGATCTCAAAAGCGATCATGGCTACCGAAAAGGCCAGCGTATAATTATCCAGGAAGCCCCAGCCCCATACCTCAAAAAACTCCTGCATTTTATAACTGAGACCGAGGGGGTCATTGGCTTTCACCAGGCCGGAGAAGATAAATAAAACGCCCACGATGATGCGGGATATGGTAAGAATATATTTCATTTGACTGGATGCTTGATAAAGGATGCAAGATAAGGGTTGTGGGTTAAAGAGGCAACGAGGCATTGAGGTATTGAGGCAACGAGACCTAACCCGTCTGTTCACCAGGCAATTCCTGGCATATAGGCCGGGATTCTCAATGACGGGCCGGTTATTCACAATGGCCTGGAAAAGTACCGGCCGGCGAAGGAGATTTGCTACCGGTTCAAAACAATATTTCAAACCTAAGCATCCCATGTTATGTTACATTACAGAATTATCATTATTATAACCGCTTTACTATGGGAGCCATTATTATCCATGGCTCAACAAGACGAGGCCGGCAGTTTTAGCATCTTTGCTGCGCAGCAGGAAAAGGTATTTGTCAGCTTATATGAAAAACGAGATGTAAAAAGCTATACCAGCTTGCTGGATACCTGGCTGCACCGGTATAACGAGTTGCCTGATACTGCCAGGAAGCAGTATACCCGGTACCTGGCCAATGCTCATTATAATCTTTCCTGTACTTATGCCTTGCTGCACCGCACGGAACCGGCTCTTGATCACCTGGCGCAATCCATCAGGGCCGGCTATGGCAATTATTCACATATTATGCAGGACGCCGACCTGGCAAGCATTCGCGGGATACCCCGGTTTAAAACGCTGGTGCAGCCATTGCGGGCAACGAGTGACTATCTCTATATCTTGCAGCGGGGAAAAGGCTATAACGGGCAGGACAACCGGCCTTTGCCGGCCTTTACGTATCAGGCCGCCAATGACTCCAACCTGGTGGCCTTGCGCAAGGGATTTAAGCTTGATTCCATTGCCGGGCAAGGCAATGATGCATCCAAAGTGCTGAATGTGCTGCACTGGGTGCATGAGCTGATCCCGCATGATGGCAACCATGAGAACCCTGCGGTGAAAAATGCCCTGAATATGATCTCCGTTTGCCGGAAAGAAGGCCGGGGCTTAAATTGCAGGGGGCTGGCCACTGTGCTGAATGAGTGTTACCTCGCCATGGGTTTTGCATCGCGGCTGGTAACCTGCCTGCCCAAGGACAGCCTGGGCACAGACTCCGACTGCCATGTGATCAATATGGTGTATGTGCCCTCGCTTAAAAAGTGGATATGGGCCGATCCTACACAGGATGCGTATGTGATGAATGAAAAAGGTGAGTTGCTGGGCATACAGGAAGTAAGGGAAAGGCTTATTCGTAATCAGCCGCTGATCCTGAACCCTACGGCCAACTGGAACCACCAGTCATCAACCACCAAAGAATATTACCTGTACAACTATATGGCTAAAAACCTGTATATACTGCAATGCCCGGTGAACAGTGCTTACAATATGGAAACACCGGAAGCCGGCAAAACCATTCAATACATACAATTGAACCCGCTGGACTACTTTAAACAAAAGCCGGATGTAACCACCAGCACCCGGAAGAGCGGTACTACTTATCAATATTATAACACCAACAACCCCGCCGCCTTCTGGCAGCTCCCCTAATATGAAAAAGTTATTCCTTGTACGCTGTTTCCTCCTGGTCTGTTGCGGGCCGGCCGCAGTAGCGCAGATCAACTGGAAAGATACCAGCCAGCCCTTTACGGATATAGAATGGAATAATTATTCCACCACTTACCTGGGTGAAGGCAGTGACCGCATCCCGCTGATCGTTACTGCTATTCCCTATAACGGTATGTACGATCATGGTGATGGCGATGCCCCGAATACGCCTATGGACATGAGTTTTTCCGGCTCGGCTTTTCGATTCCGCTCCCAACTGTCCAACAGGACGATGCAATTGTACACGTATGATTCCGGGGTGGTGTACTTCCTGACGCCCGGCATCTTCAGGGAGTCGGCTGCGCATTATGAGTTCAGGGTATTACAGGATGACACCCTCATTATTAAGCCCTGGGGCCCTGTGACCCAGTTTACCGACAGCAGCTTTGCGTTAAATGAGTTCCGCCGTAACATGGGTTTCCTGGGTGGTTACAGCACCACCTGGGGGCATTACCTGGCAGCAGAATTGCGCCTGCAGTTCGATACCTCCGAGGTATTTGCGAGGTCTGTTGTTTACTGGCGACCGACCAAACCCGTATTGCAGGGCCTCTTCACTACCCGTGAATTGACACAACAGTTGCTGAGCGTCTCCAATGATTACCGGGTGGACGAAGCTGCTACTAACCCGGCACGGTGGAAGCAATATTCACCTGCTGACCTGGATAGCCTTACCGGACTTCCCCGGCATTGGATCGTAGCCCCCAATCCCGATGCACTGGCTTTCCAGGTAAGCGCCCGGGTGTACCGGAAAGGGGCCCTTGAATACCGGTTGCTGCGCAATGGCAAACTGGTAACCGACTGGACCGGCAATAAAGCCAACAACAGCTATATATGGATAGACAGCCCCGGTCCCGGCGATTATGTATTGGAAATGCGTTACCGCCAGCAGCGGCACAACGTAACGACCTATCCCTTTACGGTAGAACCGGCCTGGTACCAGACCTGGGCCTTCTGGATCATACTCGGTGTGTTGAAATTGGCCTTTGTCGGCTTCCTGATCGTATTGGTCAAACTGTGGCGGCAACGGAAAAAAACGGCGGCAGAGCAGGCCAAGAAGGAACGTTTTGAACAGGGGCTGAAATCGGTGTATGCACAGCTTAATCCCCACTTCACCTTCAATGCCCTTTCCTCTATACAGGGACTGATCAATAACAATGATATCCGGGGCGCCAACCGCTACCTGGCCGACTTTGCCAGCCTGGTGCGGCATTCCCTGGCCGATAGTGAACAGCCGTCCATTCCCCTGCAGCGTGAACTGCAAACCCTGGAAACGTATCTTACACTGGAAAAGCTGCGGTTTAACTTTACTTATGAAATCCATTGTGCAGACGAGGTACCGGTGGCCGAAACAGCCATCCCTTCCCTCCTGCTGCAACCCCTGGCAGAGAATGCCGTGAAGCATGGCGTAGGTACTTTACAGGAAAAAGGACTGATCCGGATAGCCATTACCAGGCAGGGAGGTGACATGGTGGTGCGCATCAGCGACAATGGACCTGGATTTGGTGCCACCCAAAAGCAGCCAGGTTATGGCCTGAAGTTAACCAGGGACCGGATACGGCTGCTCAATGATATGTCGGCAACAACACCCATCGTCCTGAACATCATCAGCACGCCCGGTAATGGCGCTACGATTGAATTATTATTTAAAAACTGGCTGGCATGAACCCGCTGAAAGCGATATTGGTAGATGATGAAAAGAATAATCTCATCAACCTGGAGCAACTGTTAAAGACTTACTGTCCGGATGTGGAGGTCGTGGCCGCGGCCATCAATGCCGCCGAAGGCAAAAGCGCCATCCTGCAACATCGGCCGGAACTGCTTTTCCTCGATATACAAATGCCGGGTAAGAATGGCTTTGAACTGTTGCAGGAACTGAACCAGTATGACTTTGAGGTGATCTTTGTAACGGCGCATGATCAGTATGCCATTCAGGCGGTGCGGTTTGCCGCGGTGGATTACCTGCTGAAGCCCGTCAACATTGATGAGCTGCAGGCGGCGGTATTGCGGGCATCGGCCCGGAGCCGGGAGAAAAGAAAGAACCTGCAACTGGAAAACCTGATCCAGCTATTACAGGAGCAGAAAGAAGACCACCGGATAGCGCTGACCACGATGAAAGAAACGCGCTTCATCCGCACTACAGAGATCATACGGTGCGAATCGTCTAACAATTATACTATCTTCTTCCTGGCAGGCGGTGAAAAACTCACCGCCTCCAGGCCTATTTTTGAATTTGAGGAACTATTAAAAAGTTATGGGTTCATACGCTGCCACCAGTCGCACCTGGTGAACCGGAAATACGTGAAAAGCTGGCTGAAAGAAGATGGTGGTTTTCTCTTGTTGGAGAATGGACACCAGGTACCGGTTTCAAAGAATAAGAAGGAAGTGGTAGCGTGGGCGTTGAATCAGTGATTATTACCCTTTGTGCTTTCCCTCTCCGATCAATATGAGTGCAAATACGGAGTAGTTAATAATATCCACATAATTGGCGTCGATGCCTTCGCTGATCAGCGTTTTGCCTTCATTGGCCAATATCTGGCGTATGCGCATGAGCTTCATCAGGATCAGGTCGGCAAAGCTTTCCTGACTCATGTCGCGCCAGGCTTCTCCATAATCATGGTTTTTATCCAGCATGGTGGCCTTTGTAAAGTCGATCTTTTCAGTGTATAGCCGCTCTACTTCAGCTACCGGCAGGTCTTCCATGGCACTGGTGGCCAATTCCAGTTGTATTAACCCGATGACGCCATAGTTCACCATGCCCTTGAACTCGCCGGCGATATCATCCCCTACCCGTTGTGTGCCTTTTTCCTGTATGGTACGGATACGCTGGGCCTTGATAAAGATCTGGTCTACGATAGAGATGGGACGCAGTACCCGCCAGGCGGTGCCGTAGTCTTTCGTCTTCTTGATAAAAATATCCCGGCACGATTGAATAGCTGCGTCGTATTGTTGATTGGTAGTACTCATTATGCTGACTTCTATATGCTTTCTCTTTACCTTTAAGCCGCCAAAAATAACGAACAAAGGTTAAATGTATACACTCAATTGTAAAGGCAGGCTGCTGGCTGTGGATAAACCACTGGTAATGGGCATTATGAATACCACGCCCGACTCCTTTTATGCAGGCAGCCGGTACGCCGAAGCGGATGTACTGAAGCAGGCAGAACGGATGATTAACGACGGGGCCGCCATACTGGACATTGGCGGACAAAGCACCCGGCCCGGCAGTGAAAGGATTTCTATAGAAGAAGAACTGAAGCGGGTAACCGGGTCTATCCGGGCCATCCACCAGCGGTTTCCGGAAATCATTCTCTCTATTGATACTTTTCAGTCCCGCGTGGCGGCAGAAGCAGTGGCGGCCGGCGCCTCTATTGTCAATGATGTGAGTGCGGGCAGTATTGATGACGCGATGATCCCTACTGTGGCCAGCCTGCAGGTGCCCTACGTACTGATGCACCTAAAGGGTACGCTGGAAACACTCAAGCAGGAGGCTATGTACGAAAACCTGGTTCGTGAGGTGCTGGACTTCTTTATTCAGCAAGTATCGTTATGCCGGAAGGCGGGTATAAAAGATATTATCCTGGACCCCGGTTTTGGTTTCGGGAAGAACACACCCCAAAACCTCATGTTATTGAAAAACCTGTCTGTTCTCGATATGCTGGCGTGCCCCATCCTCGTGGGCCTCTCCCGCAAGACTACCATCTGGAAAACACTGGGCATTACGCCCGATGAAGCCCTCAATGGCACCACGGTGTTAAACACCATCAGTCTCCTGAATGGCGCGCATATCCTGCGGGTGCATGATGTTAAGGAAGCCATGGAAACCATAAAACTGTGGCAGGCTTACCGGCAAGCATAAGTTGTTTTTTACGCTACATATATTTTGACCTGCTTTAATAACCTGGCTGAATACTAACAAATCATACCAATTACTCAATGCGGCGATGATGAACCATTGCCTGTAAGTAGTTTGCTGCCGCAAAAAAGTAAAGCATGAAAAAGAAAAATGTACTCATTCTGATATTAGCAGGCTGTATAGCTTTTTGTCCGGGAGCTTTCGCTCAAAATGTAGGCATTGGCACTACCACGCCTGCGTATAAGCTGGATGTAAAAGGGCATATCAACATCAGCCAGGATTCTTTTTACAGGATCAATAAAGTGCCTGTATTATCCATCAGAGGATCTTATAACATTTTTGTGGGCCCTTATGCCGGGGCTAGTACCCCGCCCTATCCCATCGTAGACAATAACGGCAGTGGTTCCTGGAATACCGCGATGGGGTATGAGGCCGGTTATAACAATTTTAGCGGCGACGCCAATACCTACATTGGCTTTAAAAGTGGCAGGACAGCATCTTCCGCCAGCCACAATGCTTTTTTGGGATACGGTACCGGTTTAAACAATTCAGGTTCCGACAATACATTTCTAGGTGCGTTCAGTGGTTCTGATAATACAGGAGGTTATAACAATGTTTTTGTAGGCACGTCGGCAGGAACAAACAACAAAACCGGCGCTAACAATGTGTTTGTAGGAGACGAAGCCGGCTATGATAACACCGAAGGACATTACAATACCTTTGTGGGCGCCCAGGCCGGCAGTAACAATATAACCGGTGATTACAATACTTTCCTTGGTTACAATGCCCGGCCTTCCTCTCTCCTACCCAATCTTACCAATGCCATGGCCATTGGTTACAATACGCAGGTATTTGGCAGCAATCATGTGCGCATCGGCAATACCAACGTAACGTCTATTGGTGGTTATGCGGGCTGGAGTGACCTGTCTGACGGCCGGTTCAAAGTGAATGTACAGGAAGCTGTACAAGGGTTGGCCTTCATTAAGCGGTTACGGCCGGTTACGTACAACCTTGACCTGGCCAAGCTGGACCGCCACCTGCAGGTGGAGGCTGACAGTATTTCCAACACACCGGCTTTCCGGAGCGCCCGTGCCGCCAAAGAGCAAGAGTTACACAGCGGCTTTATTGCGCAGGAAGTGGAACAGGCAGCCAAGGCGCTGGGCTTTCACTTCAGTGGTGTGGACCTCCCGCAAAATGATAAGGACACTTATAAGCTGCGCTATGCTGAGTTTACCGTACCCCTGGTAAAAGCCGTACAGGAACTGGCGGCGGAGAATGAAGCACTGAAAAAAGAACTGGCCGAACTGAAGAAGCTGGTGCAAAAACTGGTTACTTCCGATTGAGCCAGGCTTCGGGCACCGGCACAATGCAAATGTTCATGGACCTGCCATCGGCCGACAACATAGCAGATTGTATTTGTATGCGGGCGCCATCCGGGTACCATCTCCCTCGCTGTTTCGTGTACCGCGATGGCCGAGGGCATTGTTAACTATCCTGTGATGTCCTGAGAACAATTTTTATTACCGCACTGTAAAAGTAGTGGTAAGTGTTATGGGCGCATTCATCGGCAGGCTATGCGCCCCTGATAAAGAACGGGCATGACGTCCCGCCTCTCCTAATGTATCCAGGAACAGGCCTGAGGCGCCATCCAATACCCGGGCAAAGTCGTTCCAGCCTTCTGTGGTGAGCATTTTTGCTTCTATGAAATTTAGTCCAACGATGTTATCAAAACCTACGTGCTTATGTATCTGGGCCAACACATTCAATGCACAATACCTGGCAGCCAGAACACCCTCTTCCGTCGTAAGTTCCGCGCCCAGCCGGCCCCGGTAAGCCAGTTTGCCGTTGTGCAAAGGGAACTGCACCGCCACATAGGCCATATTACCTATCACTCTAACCGGTTCATACAAGCCACCGGGCTTCGGCGGCTCTGCCGGAAGCGACAAACCCAGGGCGGTCAACTTAGCGATTATATCCATTCGATTAACATTTGATATATGAAGATAGTTAATCAGTTCTGTTTAACTGCAGTATCCATTCCGGAAGGTAGTAACGTTCTACTCTTTTTTGCGACGCAACATGAAATCCCTACATTGAGGTATCGTTATGATCACAAAAGAAACACTGGAAACCCGTTTAAGGGAAGCCACCGACACCTTGCTGAACATGGCCAGGGAATCGTCCTGGAATGCTATTTCCAACCATTGCCGATATATTCTTTCTGCAATAAAGTTTGAACAGTTCAACAATGTTTTTGCAGAAAGGAAAATCAGGATCGCCGAAAACAATAAAAAGGAGCCTGTATCACTGGCAGACATCATGCCTGCACTCCTGGACATGTATTCCAATTTATATGATATCAACCTGTATATACACCTCGCTAAAAAGAAGCTTACCATTATTGACATCCGGTACTTCCCCAAATCATTACAGGAGGAAGATTACAGGAAAACCATTGCAAACAATCCTCCCATGTTACACTGCAAAGTAGCTATACCACCTTATGCTCATGAACTTAATCTTCCTAAGCCTCAACAACGATTTGATATTAACTGGGAGCACAATCCCTGGCACCATCAATGGAAGATGTTCTGGTGGCGATCAAAGACACAGTAAAAAACTCCCCCGCCCCCTGCAACAATACACCACCGCGCCCGTCTTTCCGGATGTATCTTTGATCAACAGCGTTCGTTAACCACCAAAACACCCACCATGCAACGCCGTTTGAAGACCTTGCTTTTTATAGCTATCAGTATAGGCGCCGGTATACTCCACGCACCGGCACAAACGCCTGGCACAACAGGCAAGCACCTAACCGAAAACCCTGCCCCCCTACCCGGTAGCCTGACCACGGATCAAATGCAGGCCGACTTTGACACGTTACGGAAAGCATTGGAAGAAGTTCATGGCGGATTGTATCGTTTTTCCACGAAGCCGGCCATCAACCACCTGTTTGACAGTTGCCGCGCACGGCTTAACAGTATCCATAGTCAGCGGGCGTTCATGATCCTGCTGTTTGAAATGCTGGCCCAACTACGTGATGGTCATATGCGGCTCGAAGCGGATGCCGCTACCACTGCTGCGCTGGCCCAGGCCCGGCTATTTCCGCTCCGCCTGATGCTGGAAGGCGACCGGCTGATGGTGCTGTATAATGATACGCCCGGCGATTCCACTATTCGTCCCGGTATGGAACTGCTCACGGTTAACGGACATAGGGCTGCCCACATCATCCACACCATACTGCCCGGCATATCCGGCGACGGGTTTATTGAAACCTTTAAGCGCAAACGGCTGGAGCGTAGCTTCGCCCCATTTTACTGGCTGTATGTAGATCAAGCCACGGCGTTTAGCATTACAGCAAAAGACAATACCGGCAACACGATCACCACAACATTGCCGGGTATTTTGAATGCAGCCAGAGAACAGAACAGGGCCGGCAACCCGGTTAATACGCCCATCATTACCAACCTGGCCCGGCTGGATAGCGCCAAGGACAATGTATCGCTCCGTTTTATCAATAACACTGATCTCGCCTGCCTGCGCATCCGCACGTTCGGCGGAGATGCTTTCATATCGACCCTTGACCTGGTATTCCAAACCCTGCACGACAAGAAAACGAAAGCACTGATCCTCGACCTGCGGGGCAATGGCGGCGGCGTAGATGAATACGGCGCGGCCCTTGTTTCACAATTGACCAACAAGCCATTCCGTTACTTCGACCGTATCCACCTGACCAGTATCCTTCCCTCGTTTACTAGCTGGAAACCGGGTACGGTGGAGAATTTACGCAATGGTGTGGTGACTGACCCGAAGGGCGGCTACCTGGTAACACCCCAACTGCATACAGGTGTAGGCGGACAAAATCCTGCCGCGCGCCCCTTTACCGGTAAACTGTTTGTTTTGCTGGATGGCGGCACCTTTTCCACCGCTGCCGATGTAACTGCGTTGCTGCGGCATTTAACGAATGCCACTTTTATTGGCGAGGAAAGTGGTGGTGCGGCAGAAGGCAACACGTCGGGCCTTAATGCACTCGTTAAACTGCCCCATTCAAAACTGAGCCTCAAAATACATTTATACGAATACTGGAATGCCATTCCGCCTGGTAAGAAAGGTCGGGGCACCCTGCCCGATCATGCTGTGGAGACCCACGTGGCAGATTGGCTGCAGGGTATTGACGCGCCCATGAAGCGGGCCTTGTTATTGGCCACTACTTCGAAGTTTTGAATACCTGCTGCAACACTTCTTGTATACCTTCTACTTTGTGGGTTTTGGCGAGGACGGTCCCATCGGGTGATACGAGTATATAGGTTGGGAAATGGTAGATGCCCTTTTCGTGCAGGAACCCGCCTAAGGTACCTTGCAGATCGGATAATTGGTTCCAGCGGGTACCGTCTTCCACGATAGCCTGTTTCCAATCCTTTGCTTTTGTATCGGCGGAGATGCCAATGATCTTAAATCCCTGTTTGCTATAGGTTGCTGCCAGCTTTTGCAGGGCAGGCACCGCTTTGCGGCATGACGCTCCCCAACTTGCCCAACAATCAATCATTATATAATCCTTTCCCTGCAGGGCCGCAAAAGCATGTGCTTTACCGGCAGTATCGGGCAAGGTGAAGCCGGTCAGCTTGTCGCCTGTTTTTAACAGGTCGTCATAAGGCTTTGTCATTAACAGGAAAGACAGTTCTTCCGTTAAGAGGTTGTCTCTTTTGGCCTCTTCGGTGATGGAGTGGTACAGTTCCAGCAACAGGGGAAAAGGACTATCTTCCATGAATACGACCATGACGGCCAGGGCATAGGCGGAATTGTTGTGGGCCCTTATCCAGTTGGCAAACTGTTCCTGGCGTTGCTGATTCAGTTTTAACTTTTCAGCCTTCCCTTTCCTGATGAGCGCGGTATCTTTTTCGTTTGCCAGTTGCGTGTTGAGCCGTGCCTCCTCGTTGACAAAAGCGTGTAAGGATTGATAGAAATCATGCTGGTCATCGGCGATGGCTGAGCCGGAAAAGCTGATACGGGTAAACCGGCTGGCTATCTGCATGTGTACGGGGTCGCCGGGCTGCAGGAAGACGGGATAACCATAGCGGTTGGCGTCAATAAAGAATTCAATGATGTAAAGTTCCCGCTCGCTGACAGGTACATTAAATTCGAAGGTGGAGTCCCGGACGATCAAAGAATCAATATATCCTTCTTCGCTTGTTTGCATCAGGCGTACCCTGGCCCCCTTGTGCAGATCGGGGAAGATGCCGGAAAGCCGGGTATCTGTTTGTGCAAAGCCTGTAAGTGTAGTGAGTAGTAATGCTGTTAGGTGCAGGCGTATAAGTGTCGTCATCATGTAGGTATTCAGGTCAGTGTTAAAGAAATCTGCCTGAAAGTATAAAAGTAACCCGTTGCGCAGTAGTACTGTGCTGTTAAAGTATGCCCAATTCTATTACTCCAATTTATTGGAGAAGTCGGGATAGGGATTTACTCCGATCGCAAACTTTTCACGGGCTTCATCAAAGCCGCTTTCACACTTTGGTAACCAACTGTAGATAGCGCCACCGCCAGTATTATCCCAACGGCCGATACAAACACCCATGGTCCAATCGTAATATGGTATTCAAAATCCTGCAGCCAGGCATTCATCATCCACCAGGCGAATGGAGCCGCCAGCAGAAATGCGAAGAAGATAAGAACGATAAATTCCTTCCCAAATATCCAGAGAATCTCCGCTACACTACTGCCTAATACTTTGCGGATACCGATCTCTTTTGTTTTTTGTGCTACCATAAAAGCAACCAGTCCGTACAGCCCCAGGCACCCGATAAAGATGGCAATAAAAGAAAATATACGGATGAGTTTGAGCATGGTAGCTTCCGTTTCATAGAATCCGGCGATCTGTTCATCCAGGAACTGATATTCATAGATCCTATCCGGGTGCATACTGCTCCAGGCCCTGTCGAGCTCAGCTAAAATGGCCGTAATATTTTCCAGGTTCACTTTTAGCGCATAGCTATAGTACCGACCGGCATCAGTAGTAAGCGCAAGTGCATTGATGTCTTCATGAAAGGAACGGTCATGAAAATCCCTGAGCACCCCCACTACGATAGCACTGTTATTTCCGCCGTTGAATTCTATCTTTCTTCCAATGGCGTCTTGTGGTGATTTAAGTCCGAGCTTACGAACCATGGCTTCGTTGATTAAAAACTCACGGGTCGTATCCGACGGAAAAACATTCCTGCCCGCCACCAGTTTCAGATCAAACGTTGAGAGGTATTGAGCGTCGGCTGATTTCATATTTACCCTGAATGCTTCATATTCAGTACGTGTGTCAAAGCGAATGGAATTGAACCAATTGGATTCAGAAGCAGGCGCCCCTGAGCACAATGACACTTCCCCGACACCGGGTATATTGGCCAACTTGTTCCTTAAGGTGGTCATTTTAACAGCAGTGGAATCAGAAACAACAGGCAGTATTACAACCGCCTCTTTATTAAAACCCAGATCGCTCTGTTTGGCGTATTGCATTTGCTGCGTGATCACGATCATACCCATGATCAATATCAGTGAAATAGTGAATTGGGCAACGATCAGCGTCCGGCGAATTTTAAAGCCGCCGATATGTTGGATGGATAGTTTTCCCTTTAATGCCATGATTGGCCGGAATCCGGATAGCACAAGTCCGGGGTACGAACCTGCCAGAAAAGTGACCAGTGCGCCCAATACCGGAATAAACACCCATAACTGCCAATCGCCCAGCAAATTGATAGACATGCTGGTATGGAACCATTCATTTACCAATGGCAATAATGGGTAACTTAAACCAATAGCCACCATGGTTGCCGTGATGGTTATAAGGGCCGTTTCTGCAATAAATTGCCAGAAGAGAGACCAGCGCCTGCTACCCAGCACTTTTTTGATGCCTATTTCTTTCGAACGTCTTAAGGCCTGTGCAGTTGCCAGGTTGATGAAGTTAACACAAGCCGTTATAATGAGGAACAGCCCGATAAAAGACAGTATCCAGATATTCCTTTTTTCCATGGCGCCACCATAGCGGCCATCAAAATGCATTTCGGAAAGCGGCTGCAGTTTGTAGTGGTGAACATTTTTACTGGTGGGGCGGTATTTTTTTACATAAGCAGGCAATACCTTTTCCACCTGTAGTGGTGATATGCCGGGACGCAGTCGCACAAAACATTGAATTTGGGTTGAAATACCACCCCAGGCGTTATCACTGGCAAACCAATTGTTGTAGGAAGTAAGCGTTGGCCACGATATGTATATTTCTGACCGCAGGTCTGTATTGACCGGCAGATCCTTCAGGACGCCGGTTATTTTGATATCCGTTGTATTTGAAAGCCTGAAGACCTTATTCAGCGGGTCTTCGTTACCAAAATATTTTCGTGCTATATTTTCGGTTATAACAGCCGTATTGGGCTCAGCAAGCGCCGTTTTAATATCGCCTCTCCCCAAAGGCAAGTTGAAGATGTCGAAGAATGGTGTTTCTGCAAAGGCCGGTCCTGTAGGTTCTTTGAATTTTTTGATGCTTTCTCCGGACTGTATGCTGATCAGCTCATTCTCAAATGTTGCAATACGGGCCACCTGTTCGCCAAAACTGTAATCATCACGAAAAGCTTTGCCAAAAGAAGGAGGAACGCTTGCTGCATAGCTTACCTCGTCGCGGTGTTGTTCCGTTACAAACCGGTAAATGCGGCTGGAATCTTTATGAAAATTGTCAAAGCTAAGATGGTATTGGGCCAGCGAAAAGATCAGGATACCACAGGTAATGCTTAAGGCAAGCCCCATGACGTTTAAAAAGCTATACGTTTTGTTCCGGACTAGATTACGCCAGGCGATCCTGAAATAGGTTTTGATCATGTTATGGGGATTAGTAATGAAATATGGTAGCTAAGAAAGTGCCAGTAAGTGAAATGTATGATTTACAACGGTTTTGAGCGATATGACCTGTACTATTGTTCGCTTTCGTACAGGGTCCGTACGGTTTTGATACAGCCATTTTCACCGGCGAAGAAGAATAAATTTATACGGTAGAAAACCATATAGTATTATATTAGTTGCTTCAAATGATATAATACTATGATATGGTACGAGGATGAGGTGAAGCGTGTAGAGCAGGAGAAAAGCAAGCTGGCATACGAACCGAAGACGATCTTTTATGGCAGTTCTTCCATCCGGTTATGGAATGATCTATATGAAGACTTTAAGGACTTTTATCCCATTAATCTTGGCTTTGGCGGCTCTACACTGGCGGCCTGTGTATGGTTTTTTGAACGGATATTGACAGGCTATCAACCGGAACGGATCGTGTTTTATGCCGGCGATAATGACCTGGGTGATGGCAGGAACCCGGAAGAGATATTTATTTTTTTTCAGCAACTGGCTGTACAGGTAAATAACAGGTTTCCCACTACTTCCTTTTATTTCATTTCTGTGAAACCGAGCCCCGCCCGCTGGCATATGATTGACAAAATACGCTATACCAATGCCCTGGTAAAAGGCGTCATTGACAAGCAGGGAGCGCCTTTTCATTATGTAAGCATTGTAGAAGGTATGCTGGGCAAGGCGGGTTTGCCGGTGAAAGACCTGTTCCTGGAGGACGGGCTGCACCTGAGTGATAAAGGCTATGTTGTGTGGAAGGAGCTATTGCTGGAATACCTGGCACAAAATCCTTAAGGATTGCATAATATATTATTCCGGATATTAAGCTTATATTATGTCACTTTTAATCCATGAACAGGGAATATCGGAAATGGTTTAGTCCGGCGCTGCAAAGAGATATGGAGTTGCTTGTATTTGGACATGCAGGCATGCCCGTGCTCTTCTTCCCTACCCGTACCGCCCGGTTCTATGATTATGAGAACTGGCGTATTATTGAAGCCATACGGCATAAGATTGAAGCAGGTTTTATACAGGTGTTTTGCGTAGACAGTGTTGATACGGAAAGTTTTTATGCTTCCATTCCCCCGGCTGATAAGATAAAGCGGCATCTTCAATATGAGCAGTATATTTTACTGGAAGTACTTCCCTTCATCAGACGCGCCAATCCTCATCACAATGGCATTGCTACGGCGGGCTGCAGTCTGGGCGGCTACCACGCCCTGAATATCGCTTTGCGGCATCCCTCCCATTTCAGCAAGGTAACAGGCATGAGCGCCCGTTATGACCTCTCTCTATCCGCCCATAATTTCCCCGACCTGCTGAACGGTTATTTTGATGAGAATATCTATTACAACATGCCCAGCATGTATATGCCCAATTTGACCGACCCTGCCCTGCTGCTGCAGATCAGGAAGCTCACAATTGAACTGGTCGTGGGCAAGGAAGATCCTTTTTATGAGAATAATCTCCATTTAAGTCAGACACTCACCACGAAAAACATCCCCCACCGCCTGTATGTATGGGAGGAAGAAGCCCACCGGCCACGGTATTGGAGGAGGATGGTGCAGTGGTATTTGTAGCCCATGTGCGTACAGGCTATGATGATCTTTTTACCATTCAATTCAAATGAATGTCAGGGCACAATATTACTTGTTATGCGCTTAATAAAATCGTATTTTTATACCAGTCATGCACAACGAATGAAACAGGTTTGCAAATACAATTATTTCCATCTCCTGCGTCCGGACATCCTGGAGTCATGCTCCTTTTCCGGTAGCATCCCTGTTGCATTTTTGGCCGACACATCCACCACTCCCCGGAATGCTGCAGCTACTATTACGCTACTGTTCAACTACTATTCAGCTACTGTTGAGCTACTGTTTACCTGTCTTTACCGGGGGCTTACCCGCTTGTTGCCCCGGACCAACTATGGGATTCCTATTCCCGCTCCTTCTCTTTCCTTACCATTATTGTAGTCTTTTAGGGGTGTACTGGGCTGCATAAGCTCCCGGAATGGCCTGGGAATGCTCATGGCATGGTACTCCAGCGCCTATAGGAGCGTTTAAGTGCCGATATGAGTGCTGAGCATATTTAATTAGATATTCTTCAATACGCAGTCATATCAAGGTAAATAGTGTCAAAAGCCATTCCCCATCAAGGTAGACAGGGTTCAATATGATATGGAAGCACCTTCAATGTTTTCGAAACCTTTTGTCACGTGGTATCCTGCTGGTTAGATATTGTAAATTTGAGTAAATCATTTTTTATGGCAACGCAAGCAGGTCCCCTGCCCTTCACAGGGTCAATAGGCAATGTTACCGGGTATAAAAAAAACGGTAAACACTTTATAAAAGAGAAAAGTGTGATCACCCGTGACAGGGTGCTTCACAGTGCCGGTTTTGCACGCACCCGTGAGAATGCCAAAGAATGGCGCCGGGCCGTGCGGGCAGGTATGCTGGTACGCCATAGCTTCAGGCGCCTGCTGAAAGGCCTGCAACTGGCAGATAATGAACTGTCGGGCAGGCTTCATGGGTGGATGAATAAGATCGTGAAGTCGGACCTGGTGAGTGACCGCGGGGAAAGGACCGTATCCAAAGGGCAACTGGAACTGCTGGAAGATTTTGCCTTCCGGTCGGCCACCACTTTTAGCAGTGTTTTCTTTGCCGGCCCGGTGAGCTCTATTGATACAGTGACAGGCACCTTGAAGCTGGAGATCCGTCCTTTTGATCCCACCCGGCGGATAAATGCACCTGAAGGAGCTACTCATTTCAAAATAGTTGCAGCCGGCGCTGCCATTGATTTTGAAAAAGAACGTTGCCAGCATAATTATCAGGAAACGGGTTATTTATCATTGGCGGCAATGGTACAGGAGCCTATATGCCTGGAACAAACGATCACTCCCCTGCCGGGGCAATCCTTACTGCTGGCTATAGGGGTGGTATTCTATACACAACACGGGGATGGACGTTTTGATCGGGTGGATGGTGGGGTAATGCGGATATTGCAGGTGTTTAGTGTGTTGAAGTGAACTTTTGCCGCAGCGTCCTCGCCACCCTCAAGGCCAGGCCAGGAGAGACACTGCGGAGAAAATAGTAATGATGTAGCTTAATGATCATTCAACGGCAGCCCTCTTCGCTGGAACTCTTTCCAGTTCAGGTATTCTTCTCCCTTGCGTTGTTCTACCATAGTAATGCAATCCTCTACAGGGCATACCAGTTTGCACAGGTTGCACCCCACGCATTCTTCTTCTTTAATGGAATAGGTGTTGTACGGCTTGCCGTATTGCAGGTTGATAGACTGGTGCGAACCATCTTCACAGGCTATGTAACACAGACCGCAATGGATGCATTTATCCTGGTTGATGTTGGCCACAATATGGAAATTGATGTCCAGGTCTTCCCAATGTGTTAATGTGGGAACGGATTTCCCGATAAAGTCCTCAATTTTCTTAAACCCTTTTTCATCCATCCAGTTGTTCAACCCTTCACACATGTCCTCTACGATCCTGAAGCCGTGTTTCATCACAGCAGTACATACCTGTAAAGTAGTGGCCCCCAGCAACATGAATTCTGCCGCATCTTTCCAGGTGCTGATACCACCGATACCGGATACGGGCACTTTGGAAGTAACAGGATCCTGACTGATGGTTGTGAGCATCTTCAAGGCGATCGGCTTTACGGCAGGCCCGCAATAACCACCGAAGGTGGATTTACCCCCTACATTGGGATTGGGAACGAAGGTGTCCAGGTCGATGCCTGTAACGGATTGAATGGTATTGATGAGCGACAACGCATCGGTGCCTGCTTCTACAGCAGCCTTCCCTGTGGGCACCACGGAGTGTACATTGGGCGTTAGCTTGGTAATAACAGGGATGGTGGCCTTTTCCATCACCCACTCCACTACCATTCTGGCTATTTCAGGGTCCTGGCCAACGGCAGCGCCCATGCCTCTTTCCGTCATGCCATGTGGACAACCAAAGTTCAGCTCCAGTCCATGGGCACCGGTATCTTCTACTTGTTTGATCAGTTCATGCCAGCTTTGCCGGTCATTGTCGGCCATCAGGGAAACGATCATGGCCCTGTCGGGAAAGAGCCTGATACACTCTTTTATTTCCTGGAGGTTGAGGTCCAGCGGCCTGTCGGAGATCAACTCAATATTGTTGAACCCCATTACGCGGCTGCCGTTGTAACTGACAGCGGAATAACGGGAGGAAACATTCTTTACCTGGCTGCCCAATGTTTTCCAGACCACGCCACCCCAGCCTGCTTCAAAGGCACGCAGTACGTTTATTTTTTTATCCGTGGGCGGTGCACTCGCCAACCAAAATGGGTTAGGAGATTTGATGCCGAGGAAGTTTGCTGATATGTCGGCCATAAAAAGAGTTTGTAGTTTCGAGTTTGTAGTTTCGGGTTGCTCCGCACTTTGAAATTTGTTGATTATTTATTGCTCCAGGTATTTCAAAATTGCCTTTGCGCCGTCTTTGCCTGCCTGTACGGCGTCTACTACTTCTTTGCCACCGTTTACGCAATCGCCGCCGGCAAATACGCCCGGAATGCTGGTAGAACAGTTGTTGTCTATTGATATCCTTCCCTTATTATGCTGTAGCTGGTTGGTGCTTACCAATTCCTCAAAAGGTACCTGTCCTGCTGCCTTGATCACCATATCCACTTCGAGTGTAATGGTTTCGCCGGTGGGTACAGGAGAACGACGACCACTGACATCGGGTTCTCCCAACTTCATTACGTTACAAATAAGCTGGGATACATGACCATCGGTACCGGTCAGTGCTGCAGGCGCTGCCAGCCAGATCAGCTTACAACCATCCAGCCGGGCGATATCCAGTTCAACATTCGTACAGGGCTTTTCTGCTTCTGTTCGCCTGTACACGATGGTTACTTCTTTGGCGCCAAGACGTTTGGCCTGTGTGGCGGCATCAATGGCTGTCATACCCAGTCCGATCACTGCTACTTTATCACCCACCGGAACAGTTGCATAGTTGTTGGTGCGGATAGCGTAAATAAAACCGATGGCATCTACTACGCCCTGCAGGTCTTCACCCGGTATATCCAGTTGCCGGGCCAGTCCTACCCCAAAGCCGAGGTAAACGGCGTCATAGTTTTTCTTCAACTCATCCAGCGTAATATGCTTTCCCAGTTCCTGGTTGTATTTGATATCAATACCCCCCAGCGAGGTAATGTAGTTCACTTCTTCTTCGCAGAACTGTGGCGTTACTTTATACGCAGCAATACCATAGGTCATTAAGCCACCGCCTTTACTTTCTTTTTCATAAATGGTCACCTCAATCCCTTCCCGGCTTAATACATGGGCGCAACTCAACCCGGCAGGACCTGCCCCTACGACAGCCACTTTCTTACCGGTGGCAGGTTTGCGTGTAAACAAGGGCCATTTTGCTGCCATGGCTTTTTCGGTAGCATACCGTTGCAGTTTGGCAATGGGTATGGCTTCTTCTCCCATGAGGTTGTATACGCAGGCGCCTTCGCATAGTTTTTCTACGGGGCAAACCCTGGAACAACCGGCCCCCATGATGTTGGAAGAAAGAATGGTATGCGCCGAACCTTTTATATTTTCTGTAGCAATCTGTTTGATGAATTTAGGTACATCTATACTGGTAGGACAACTTTTCATGCAGGGCGCATCATAACAAAACAAACAGCGGTTGGCATCTACCAGCGCAGCACTGTGCGTTTCAAACGGCGGGTGGATGTCGCTGAAATGCTGATCGTATTCTCCGAGAGTTAATTTATTACTAGTGATGGGCACAGTTCAATGAATTATTAATTAATAATTATTAATTATTCGCTGCAGGTCTTTGGTTACAGTAATCAATGCTTACAATTCAGTGATCTTTCCATAGGTTTCAGGTCTTCGGTCGCGGAAGAACTGCCATACGCTTCTTACTTTTTCAATTTCATCCAGGTCAAGATCGGCTATCAGCAGTTCATCATTGTCTTCCGATGCTAGTGCCACTATTTGTCCGCGCGGGTCAACGAAATAAGAGCTGCCATAGAATCTGCCCAGGTTCCAGGGCTTTTCTTCGCCTACCCGGTTAATGCATCCCATGAAGTAACCATTGGCTGCCGCATGCGCCGGCTGTTCCAGCTTCCACAAGTACTGTGACAAGCCCGCTACGGTGGCCGAGGGATTGTACACGATCTCGGCGCCATTCAGTCCCAGACAACGGGCGCCATCGGGGAAATGCCGGTCATAACAGATGTACACACCGATCTTTGCATACTTTGTCTGGAACACCGGGTAACCTAAATTTCCAGGCTTAAAGAAGAATTTCTCCCAAAAGCCGGAAGTATGCGGAATATGGTTTTTGCGGTATTTGCCGAGGTAAGTACCATCCGCATCAATCACAGCCGCCGTATTGTATAAAACGCCCGCCTGTTCCTTTTCATAAATGGGTACAATGATGACCATACTGTATTTCTTCGCGTACTCCGCTATGCGTTCGGTAGTAGGCCCAGGTATCACTTCTGCAGAAGCATACCAGGCGCTGTTTTGCCCCGGGCAGAAATAAGGTGTATTAAAGATCTCCTGCAAACACAATATCTGTACGCCCTTTTTGCCTGCGGCTTCAATAAACGGCAGATGCTTCACGAACATCGCTTCTTTGATTTCTTCAATAGTACCCTCCCCTTCTGTTTTTGGCAAGCTCATCTGGATCAGTCCTGACTTAATGATTCGTGGCATGGTGTTAAGCGTTTAATTGGTTTAAGTTGATGAGTTAGATCTTTCCTTCCACTTTATTTCTCTTAATAAACTTCCCATATCCCTTTTCTACATGACACTGGTTGTTATCAATAGCTACCTGTCCGCGTAATAAAACCGTCTTTACTTTACCGGTTACTTCCCAACCTTCATAGGCCGAATAGTCCACATTCATGTGGTGCGTGGAGGCAGACAGGGTGTGCTTCTCCTGCGGATCAAATAGGATAATATCTGCATCACTGCCCACAGCAATGGTCCCTTTACGGGGAAACATCCCGAATATTTTAGCCGCATTGGTGGAAGCCACTTCTACGTATTTATTCAGGGTGATCTTTCCTTTGTTCACGCCTTCACTGAATAACAGTTCCATCCTGTTCTCAATAGCAGGGTGACCATTGGGGATCTTAGAGAAATCATGTTGCCCCATCAGCTTTTGTTCCCATTTAAAAGGGCAATGATCGGTGGCCACTACGTTCACCAGTCCCTGGTTAATACCGGCCCATAAGGTAGCCTGGTCTTTGGGCTGGCGCAAGGGCGGGCTCATGACCCATTTGGCGCCTTCAAAATCCTTTTCATATAAGGAAGCATCGAGCAACAGGTATTGAATACAGGTTTCCACAAATACTTTCTGGTTCCTGCGGGTGGCCTGTCGCACGGCATTCAGCGCGCCTTCACAGGTAAGGTGCACAATGTACCCGGGACAACCCGTATAATGGGCCATATCCGCAAAGCGGGCGGAGGCTTCCGCTTCGGTCACTTCGGGTTGCGACAGGTAATGGTACAGCGGCGATAGTTTGCCTTCGGCTTTGTGCCGGGCTACCAGGTAATCGATCATATCACCATTGGTGGCATGTACATTGATTAAGCCGCCCTGCTTTTTTACTTCCTGCATCAGTCCTACCATCTGCCGGTCATCGATCATCAGGGCGCCTTTATACGCCATAAATGTTTTGAAAGAAGTAATGCCTTCTTTTTCTATGATCCCCTGTATCTCTCCTTTGGTATTGTCATTAAAATCTGTGACCGCCATGTGAAAGCTGTAATCGCCCACAGCCGTTCCATTCGCCCGGCTGTTCCATTCGTCCAACGCAGCCTTTAAAGAGTTCCCTTGCTTTTGTAATACAAAATCGATCACGGTCGTAGTGCCGCCAAATAAAGCGGCCCTGGTACCCGTTTCATAATTATCACTGGAAAAAGTGCCCATGAATGGCATATCGAGGTGTACATGCGGATCAACGCCGCCGGGCATTACCAGTAAGCCGGTGGCATCTATTTCCTTATCCGCTGTAACGGTTAAGGCGTTACCAATGGCGGCGATCACTTCCCCGTCAATCAGCACATCCGCCCTGTAGTCGTCTGTAGCGGTGATAATCCGTCCGTTTTTGAGCAGTGTTCTCATGTCGTTTTATTACGGTACTTCATTAGTAAAATATAAGTGGCTCCACTCACAAAGAATCCCACGAACCAGGCATAATGGTACAGGTTGGAGATCCAACCCGGCACCGCCTCTTTACTGACCACTCCTATGTTGGTGAGGAAGCCGGGAATATTGGGAATGATACCCAGCAGCAAGGCAATGATGGCCTGGCTGTTGAACCCATTGTTATACCGGTAGCGGCCATCCTGCTGGTATAACTCTTCCACCACCAGTTGCTTTTTGCGCACCACATAGTAATCGGCAATCAAAATGCCGCCTACCGGCCCTAACAGGCTGGAATAGCCTACCAGCCAGGTAAAAATGTATCCACTGGGATCGGCCACCAGTTTCCAGGGAAAGATCAGGATACCGATAATGCCTGTGATGTATCCGCCTGTTCTGAAATTGATCTTTGCCGGGGCCAGGTGGGCAAAGTCGTTGGCCGGACTTACAATGTTGGCTGCTATATTGGTAGCCAGTGTGGAGATGGCTACCGCGATCATGGCTATACTGACCATTACTTTGCTTTCAAACTTTCCGGCCAGCACTACGGGGTCCCAGATAGTAGTACCATAGATGATGGTGGTGGCAGAGGTAACGACTACACCGATAAACGCAAAAAGTGTCATAGAAGGTGGTAGTCCTATGATCTGTCCTCTTACCTGTGCTTTTTGACTAACGGCATAGCGTGTAAAGTCCGGGATATTGAGGGAGAGCGTAGCC
Organism: Paraflavitalea devenefica; assembly: GCF_011759375.1. Classification (NCBI taxonomy): domain Bacteria; kingdom Pseudomonadati; phylum Bacteroidota; class Chitinophagia; order Chitinophagales; family Chitinophagaceae; genus Paraflavitalea; species Paraflavitalea devenefica. The sequence goes on from NZ_JAARML010000005.1 coordinate 612,517, forward strand.
CAAAAGCCTACCATACCTGTTAATCCCGGAAAGAAGAATGCCCAGAAAGCGGCATCATTGGGAAACCTGGCCGGACTGGTGAGTATGGGACCTAAGCCACCCTTCACGGTATGGATAGCCCAGTACAGTAATGCCAGTGCTGCCACTGGTAAAAAGATTGCCTTAAATACCAGGAGCTTTTTAATACTGTTTACCCCCAGGTATACGACATACATATTGAGCAGCCAGAATAAAAAGAAGCAGATAGCAGGCCCTGTTTGTAACCCGAAGGATGCGGGGAAGATGGCCGGCAACTGTTCCATAGCCGGGAACCATAACCGCAGCATTTGATAGAGGGCAAAACCACCGATCCACGTTTGGATACCAAACCAGCCGCAGGCCACAATAGCCCTCAACATAGCGGGGATATTGGCGCCAATGGTGCCAAAGCTGGCCCTGGCGAATACCGGGAAAGGAATGCCGTATTTAGCGCCTGCATGGCCATTCAATATCATGGGCACCAGTACAATGGTATTGCCCAGGAAGATGGTGAGGATGGCCTGCCACCAGTTCATGCCGCCATCGATCAAAGAGCTGGCCAGCATGTAGGTGGGGATGCACAGGCTCATACTGATCCACAGTGCGGCGTAGTTCCAGGTGGTCCAGGTACGTTTGGCAACAGGCACAGGGGCCAGGTCTTCGCTGTACAGGGAAGCGGAAGGCAATGTTTGTGGGATTTCCTGGGTTATTTGCATGTAACTTTTTTAATTAATCCACATGAGCATCGGCAATGGTCAATGCTTCACTGATGATGGCCAGTCCTTCATTGATCTGTTCTTTGGTAATGCAGAGCGGCGGGGCAATGAAAATGTAATTCCAGCGCACAAAGGTGTACATGCCCAGCTCTTTGATCTTAGCGGCTACCTTGTTCATTACTGCCATTTCATCGGGTTTGGCATTAAAAGGCGCCATGGGCTCTTTGGTCGTTCTGTTCTTTACGATTTCCAAACAACCCAGCAAACCTGTATTGCGCCAATCACCAACAGATGGATGTTTTTGTTGTAAAAGCGCCACCTGCGTATCCATGTACTGCCCCATTTCGGCAGCATGCTCAACCAGGTTATCCTCTTCATAAATGCTCAGCGTTTCCAAAGCAGCCGCACAGCTCACCGGATGGGCAGAGTAAGTAAGGCCCAGTGGCAATATGTTGTCATCAAAATTCGCGGCAATTCTATCGCTCACCATCAGGCAGCCAAAAGGTAAGTACCCGCAGGTAAGCCCTTTTGCCATGGCGATCATATCGGGAACGATACCGTGATTTTCAAAACCAAACCATTTGCCGGTACGTCCAAATCCACTCATCACCTCATCGGCAATGAACAGGATGCCATGCTTATCACACAGTTCCCGTACTGCTCTGAGATAACCCACCGGGTATTTTAAGCAACCTGATGAGCCTGACTCACCTTCCAGTAAGATGGCCGCAATATTGCCCGGCCCTTCAAAAGCAATGATACGTTCCAGTTGGGCCACCGATTCTTTTAACAGGTTTTCTTCGCCATAAGGCCAGCGGTAGAGAACCGGGATATCAAAATGTACAAAATTGGGCGCCTGCTGCGCATCTACCGGCAGCCTGCGCGGATCACCGCTAACGGTCATAGCGCCAATGGAAGCGCCGTGATAAGATTGGTAACGGCTCAGTATCTTATGCCGCCCCGTGTGTAAACGGGCCAGCTTAATGGCATTTTCAATGGAGGAAGCTCCGCATAAGGTAAAGAAGGCTTTGTTGAGATCGCCGGAACAAATGGACGCCAGCTTTTTGCCCAATTCGCCACGCACCTGTGTAACGCAACCGGGCGTAACATACGACACCTGCTGCATTTGTTTTACCACCGCAGCGGTTATACGCTGATCGCCATGGCCAATATTGACATTCATGAGTCCGGATGAAAAATCAATATACCGTTTGCCATCATAATCATACAGGTACACTCCTTCTGCATATTTCACCGCAATGGGCGCAATGCCTTTTTGCTTGCACCAGGAGAATAAGGTGTAATCGAGGTTGTCCTGGATGATTGCCAGGGAGGGGGATATGGTTGCTGTTTGGGACATACTGCATTGTTTAGTGAATCTTCAATAAGACAATATTTCGGGTTTGGGGTTTAGTGTTTCGGGTTCTTTAAGTGTAACGACGTACGCTGTATCAATTAAGTCATGAATTACAAATTGCGGCAGCAACGCGAAACTAAAAACACGAAACCCGAAACTGTATCAGCTCATCCAGTTCACGCCTGCTTCGGGATTCCATTTGATGGTGCTTTTCTTTAACCGGGTCCAGAACTCAATGGAGCTTTTACCGGTAATGTCGCCTACGCCAAATTTGCTTTCATTCCATCCACCAAAGGAAAAAGGCTCCCGGGGTACCGGCACGCCCACATTCACCCCGATCATGCCGGCGCTGGCCCTTTCTATTACATACCTGGCGGCGCCACCGTTTTGGGTGAACACACTGGCTGCATTGCCGTAAGGGTTATTGTTTTCAATGGCGATGGCTTCATCGAGCGTGTTGGTGCGCATGATGCTAATGACGGGGCCGAAGATCTCTTCCCGGGCAACTGCCATATCCGGTTTTACATAATCGATCACTGTGGGGCCTACATAGGTACCTTCCTCTTTTCCTGCCACCACGGTATGCCGGCCATCCACCAATATCTTTGCACCTTGTTGTTCCGCTTCTGTGATGTAACGCTCAATGCGTTGTTTGGATTCCTTATTGATCACAGCACCGAGGTCTTTACCGGCCACGATCTTCCGGGCTTCCTGGCAGATCTTTTCAACGATGTGATCGATCTCTCCAACGCCTACCATGGCAGAGGCTGCCATGCAACGCTGCCCGGCGCAGCCGCTCATGGAGGCGGTGATGTTCTGTGCCGTCATATCGGGCCGTGCGTCGGGCAATACCAGCAGGTGGTTCTTGGCGCCGCCCAGCGCCAGGCAACGCTTGAGCTGTTGGGTAGCCCGTTGATAAACGTGCTTGGCTATTTTAGTAGAGCCTACAAAAGACACGGCTTCAATACCGGGATGATCGCAAATGGCATTGACGATCTCCGCATCCCCCTGCACCACATTCAATACACCATCGGGTAAGCCTGCTTCTTTCAGCAATGCGGCCAATCGTCCCACGCTCAATGGTACTTTTTCGGATGGCTTCATGATCATACAATTGCCCAACGCAATGGCATTGGGAATGGTCCAGTTGGGCACCATCGCCGGGAAATTGAAAGGCACGATAGAGGCTACTACGCCCAGGGGCACATGTTCGGTGCGGCATTCGATGCCTTTGCTCACTTCCAGCGTTTCGCCGGTCACCAGTTGCGGGAGGGAACAGGCAAACTCGGTGAGCTCAATGCATTTCTCTAATTCGGCCACGGCCTCGCTCATGGTCTTGCCGTTCTCTTCACTGCATAAGGCAGCCAGTTCGGGTAAGTTCTTTTCCAGCAGGAACTTATACTTGTAAAAGACCTGTACTCTTTCTTTAATGGGCGTTTTACTCCAGCCGGGAAAGGCCGCTTTTGCCGCTTTTACTGCTTTGTCCAGGTCGGCAGCCGTAGAACAGGGAAGCTCGGCCAGCGGGGTGCCGTCCCCAGGAGATGTGATTGTCAGTATTCTATCAGACTGGATGGTCTCGAAACGGCCATTGATAAAATTCCTGATCCTTTCGTATTTCATATAATGCGTTTTGGGAGGGAAAGAAAGCCATCATAAGTTAAACCATATTCTTCATAAAACCATATCTGATAGCATTATAGGGGGGTATATGCTGAACAAAGGGAGAGTGATCCGGGGTGGTTGGGAATAAAGCTATTTAGAGGCCGTTATGCTCCCAGTGCAGCTTTAACAGCCGCCTTCCTTTGTCTGGAAACCGGTAAACGTAATTTGTTTGATAGTAATACAGCTCCTTCATTCAGGTAGCTTTGAATAAAGGATTTATTGACCAGGTGGGATTTATGGATGCGGAGAAAGTTGTGTTGCGTTAAAATTTCTTCATACTCCTTAACGGTCCTGGCGCTCAGGTGCTTCCGGTTATTGGTAAGGTAAAACCAGGTATAATTGCTGTCTCCTTCACAACGTATGATCTCAGCAGGCGAAAAAAAGATGGCCCCTTCTTCCCCTGGTATGGCCAATTTAAAGTTGGATTGCTGGTGAGATTGGAGGTTTTGTTGCAGGTTGTTGATGAGTTCAGCCGTCTGTTTTTTATGGAGCAGCTTTTCTTTGTATCGCCGGATGGCTTCTTTCAGTTCATCGGCATCGATTGGCTTTAATAAATAGTCCAGGGCGCTGAAACGGATGGCCTGTATGGCATATTCATTGTACGCGGTAGTAAAAATGACTTCAAATTCATACCCCTGCATTTTCCCGAGCAACTGGAAACCATTGTCCTCCGGCATAACGATATCCAGGAAAACAAGTTGCGGCGCAAAGTTTTGCAGCAGGGCCAACGCTTCTTCGCTGCGTGTGGCGATCCTCAGATCACTTATTTCAGGAATATGCCTTTCCAGCATCATGCGCAGCACATTTGCCGCCACCGGTTCATCATCTATAATTAAAGCTTTTATCATACGGTCCCTATTGACGTTTACAGGTATTTGGCAGGGATCTCCAGTATCACCCTGGTCCCACAGGGCTCTCCGGTATCCTCTTTAAGATCTGTGATGTCAACTTTTGTCCGGTATTCCGGGTCCTGACTTAGCAGGTCGAGCCTTTCTTTTACCAGCCTGATCCCTTTTGACTCGTGGTGTAATAGTTCATGGTTGGCCTTTTTCATTTTTTGGGCTTTCTCCCTGCCCACTCCATTGTCCCTGATCTCACAGACCAGGTAGAAATCGGATGGCATAGTGAACGCTATGACCAATTCCTTATGTCCTTTTTTACCCGCCAAGCCATGCACAATGGCATTTTCAACAAAAGGCTGGATGATCATACCTGGTATCATGATGGCTTCGGCATCAATGTCATCATCTACCGTAATGCAGTAACTGAAATCTGGTCCCATGCGGAGGCCCTCCAATGCCAGGTACAGGTGTTGCAATTCTATTTCATTGTAAAGTGATATTTTAGAATGCTGTGTGTGGTGCAGTACGAGGCGCAGCAGCTTTGAAAACATCGAAATATACTTGTTGGCATTATCGGTGTCATTTTGCAAGGTAAAGTGCTGAATGCTGTTCATTGCATTGAAAATAAAATGCGGGTTCATTTGCGCCCGCAACGCTTTTACTTCCAGTTCAGATATCTGTTCCCTGATCCCGGCCTTTCGTTTCACCATTCTTATCCTTATTTGCATCCAGGTATACACGATAAAAATGATCCCTGCTATCACGAGCAGTCTAAACCACCAGGTTGCCCAGAAGGGTGGATAAATATGGAAAGGAAAATCCTGCACGGCGGCATACCAGTTCTTATTATCGAGGGAAGCCTCTACCCTGAAGCTGTAGTAGCCCGCAGGAAGTGCGGAAAAGCGAACGCTGTTGTTGCGCCCCGTATTGATCCAGCCTGTATCCAGGCCTTTTAACCTATACCGGTACTGAATGGCCTGTGTGTTTTTAAAATAAGGGGCAGCGAAAGTTATTTCAACGGCATGCTGTTGAGCTGGCAAACGAAGGGTGCTGGCCTGGCCCATGTAGTAAAGGGAATCAGCACCGTTGATCCGTACTTTCTCAATGATCACTTTAAGAGCAACCGGGGCAGACGTTATTTTTTCGGGTATTAAATAATTTAAGCCATTAAAACCGCCCAGGTAAACATATCCGTTGGAAGAAGCGTAAAAAGCGCCGGGATGAAAAAGTTTATTCTGCACGTGGTCGGAAACATTGAACCACTCCAACCGTTGTTCCTGCCACAAATACCGGTATAATCCGTTTTCAGCCCCGATCCAGGTATTACCGGCTTTATCCGGGAACAACAAATAGATACGCTGCTCAGCCAGTTGCGGAAGTATCCTTCTTTTTTTGATCTGTCCTTTTTCCATCCACACTTCCTCCAGGCCGGTGGAGCCCGCCCACAACCGGTTGTCTTTTTGCAGCACCATACATCGCACCGGGTCTCCCGCTTTATGAGCAGTATCTGCAGCAACAACCTTGAAGGCTGCATCTGTGTGCACAATACCCCTGCCTGAATAAAACCAAAGTGAGCCATCATTTTCTTCCACAGCTCCCATCGTATTATAAGCTGCCCCTTTAAATAAGGCGGGCTCTACCCGGTATGTTGACTTACGTATAATATATACAGCACGCATGGCCAATACCAGATGGTCGCCGTTTTCCCTCGTTATGATCCTGTTGATAAAATCAGTGCTTACTTTTTTCCGGAGGCTATCGCCCTGCTTTCCTGTGGGATACAGCGGACGCGAAAACTGCTTCGTTGCCGGGTCAAAAAGCCAGATGCCACCGGCAGTAAGTCCTACTATGAGTTTTTGTCCGTCAAATACCAATCCCCTCACAGAAGGCGAGTTGAAGGTCTCCTGGCTGTTGCCCGGTAAATACGAGGCCACCCGGCCGTTCTTTACGTCCAGGTTGGTCAATCCCTTCACGGTTGCCAGCCATAAGTTGCCAGGCCTGACTTCCGTGATGGCCCTGATGTCGTTGTTCCAGTTTTTCCCGGCGGCCGGATAACTACGCAGCCAGCCAATGGAATGACGGAAGGGATTGAAGAATACGATCCCCTCTTCCTGTATCATCCAGAAAGTCTTTTCGGCATCGAGGTAACTGGAAAAATAATTATTGTCATCGGCCAATGGATTGCCGGCATGGAACAGCACCGTCCTTGTAAAGTTTTTTGTGCGGACGGAGTACCTGAAACATCCCTGGTTGGTGCTTACAAAATATTCCTGCCCCGAAAGGGGAAACGCATTTTTGACCAGTACAAAACGGGCTTCAACGGAAGCAGGGAATTGTGTTTGTTGTAAAGGGGTAAGCGTGCCGGCCTGCAGATCTACTTCCTGCGTACTGAGGTCTCCACCCGACACCCAAACCTGGTGTTCATTCAACGGCATGATGGTACGTATATTCTTACACCTGATGGCTGTTATTTTACCCGTAACGGTATTGAACGAGGTCAATGAATCATTGTAGGAGAAGAACAGGACACGGCCTGATGCGGCCAGGATCCGCCGGGCAAAACGAGGACCGTTTAAAGCAGCCAACGGAAAATACTCAAACATTCCTTTCGATGAGGCATACCGGTACAATCCGTTGTGGGCGATCATCCATACCATGCTATCGGCTGTTGCCAGCAACCTGCCAAAATACTTTTTCCCCTGGCTATTCGTAGCCACCTCTTCAAACCCCACATAATCGTTCCTGAACTTCTTTATGCCGGTGAGGGAAGTGATCCACACATTACCAGCAGCATCAGCGGCGATATCCACGAGGTCTTCCGTGAACCGGAACTGTTGTACCGATTGCCCATTAAACCGCTGCACCATTTTTTGGGATAATAACCATAAATAACCATGCTTATCCCTTGCTATCTCCCGGATGTCTGTAGTTTGAATGCCATTGCTTTCATTCAGCACCTGGACATGAAAGTCCGGTAGCTGGGCATAGCTTACGCCGGCCACCAGCAAAAAAAGAAAAAAAGGTATGGTTTTAAGGAAGGTCAATATGGTAAAGCCCGGAAATGTTGATAAGATAGGATTAAATCTGGTTTAATGGCATATTTACGGGCATGGTCAATATAATTATATAAGCCGTACCAAAGCATCCTACTCCCAAACCTATCAGGATAGCTGGAAACTTAAACCAGTATTTGATGGCCAGCCAACCGTAATACAGGCCTGCGAAAATAATTAAAGGCGCCAATAACCGATAGTATAAAAAGGCATCAAAATGAAAAAGGCTCATGAGCATCGTCCACAAACCGAAAATGGCCTGTGCTGCGCCATGGCTTACATTGAGCCCTGTCCAGGCTTTCCACATGGTTGTTTGGGAAGATATCCTGAGCCGTGTATAATGCATGGCAATACGAACGTGTTTGTCATCGGGAGATAAAGCGCCTGGCTTTTTTATATCCAATATGATCAATACAATATGCAGTAATCCCAATAGCAGAAAGGGTATGGCCCCCAGCACCAGGAATGTTTTTGCCAAATTATATGTTGCCATATGTTTATTATTTGAAACGTACGAGGTGTGCCGGTGGGCGAAAGGATCAGTAACCGCAGAAGAAACGGCATTCGTGAAATGCCGCTTCTGCCTGACCTGTGAAGAAACTTTTTATCTTATTTGTTCATATAAAAAGCGCCGCCGTTTGAAACATTATAGCGATAACCCCAGGTGCCTGTTAAAGTATTTTTAGCCTCGTTCAGGGTAGCTGTAACGGAATACCCGTTTGAAGCGTCAGCGAGATAACGTAAAGAAGCTACAAACTTATAGCCGTTGATCGTCCATGTACCCTTTGCTAATTTAACGCCATACTTGTTGACCTCTTCTATAGTGCCACTGCTCCCAAGGACAAAGGCAAAATAAAGAGCGGGTGAATCGGACCCATTACCATATTTACCCACCCAGTTGCCGGCCATTTCACTGGACTTAGGAGTTGTAGTAGCATCATCCTTATCCTTTTTACAGGCCATAAAGGTGCTTGCACATAATAAACTGAGAACTGTGATCCTGAGAAGTTTCATTGTTTAAAGTTTAATGATTAATTTTTTATTTGTTATGCGAAGCTACCGGGTTGAATGGCTGCCAACAACTCACTTAATCCAATAGCAGGTTTCAGTTATTGAATGGTAAAAAGAAAGCCGGGAAGGCGGTATGACGGAAGAATTTTCCGCCTTACCACCTTCCCGGCAACATTCTTTGTGGAACTATTTTACAAATCGCCTCGTAACAGACTTACCTTCTTTGGTAAATACGAGCGTGTAGATGCCAGCGGTAAGTTTTGATACATCTACCCGGTTGGTAATGGGCCTGGCATTCAGTACCTGCCTGCCCGCTATGTCATATACCCTTACCAATCCGCCCGACAGGTCTTCCGCAGTCATTATATAAAGCTGGTTGCTCACAGGATTAGGAACTATTTCGAATCCCGCTTTAACAGTGGCCGGTTCATCCGGCGTGCGTTGTGTAGTTACAGCCGTTGATCCTTGCGCATTTACCGCTACTGTAGAAGCTACTACCAGCGAGGAAACCTTGTCATTCCAGCCATCATTCACCAGGCAATCATCATCAGCCGTCTTCACCAGCGTGCTGCCCCCGAAATTATCATCCCAGTATAAGGTTACCTTATATCCGCTTTGTACACGCAGGGAAGAGATGTCATCATTGAGTATGCCTTTGGCCTGCAACTGCGCCAGTGTATAACTACCCGGCAGCAAGGGGACTGCATAACCTCCATAGGAGCAATCCTTGTACACGGTAACTGCCCCGTCGGGATAGGTGAATGGAAAATCAATACGCGCCTGGTTGAATTGCGTTTCATAGCTGGCCGGCCAGCCGAAAGCAGTGGTGGCCAGCGGCTTCAGGTTCACTCCGGCCGCCCCGCTCCAGAAGTGAATAAACTCACCCCAGTTCATACTGCGGCTGTAAGCACTGCCACTTTTGGGAAAGTATTGCGACAAGAGGGTAAAATACCTGTTCAGGGTTTGCGTGCCTCCATAAGCACTGTAAATGGGATAAAACCAGTCGCGGAACCAATAGGTATTCGCGCGGGGAAAACTGCTGGTGCCATTGATCATAAGGTTATACCAGCGGGTTACATCACTGGTGCGGCCAAGTCCGCGGTATACATCATAGATGAATATTTCGGCCCACTTGCTATCGCCCCAGATGCCAAAGGCCGGCGAATTCTTGATGCCCTTGCTGGCCCCTTCCACAATATGGGCCACTTCATGGGTTACAATATCCAGGTCATTGTTGGCGCCGCTGGTCCAGGGGCCGGGGCCTACGTCGATGACATTCCGGTAATCATGGCTGGCGTCAAAATACGTGGAGGGGTGACCGCCACTGTATTTGTTGGTATGAAAGATGGCAAACAGGTGGGGATCGCTGCCAAAGCTACCGTACACCGACTTGGTATAGCGCCATACATCGCCCGCAAAAGCATAAGGCCAGGTTACGGAAGCGCTTACGTCATTGTCGTAATAAACGGCCACATCATTGTCGTAAAACTTTCTGTTGAGCAACTGGTTGTGTTCAAACCAGTGTTCCTGCCAGGTAGCAGGCGGCGTTTGCGCCATGATAGTACTGCTTATGATCAACAGGAATAGGAAAGAAAAGGAAAGGTGTTTCATAATAAGGAAGGTTGAATGGTGAATAATGTTGATAGGACAGTTGAATGAAACATTACCATTAGTGAGTATTGAAAAAAGAATCCAGCATTCAGCATTCAGTATCCAGGAGCTTTTGCGTGGCTCGCTGTATTCTTCTGAATGCTGAATTCTGAATTCTTTACTCTTTGTTTTTACTTCACAAACTGTTTCGTGATCACTTTATCCTTCTTTGTAAAGATCAACGTATAAACTCCCGGCGTCAGGGCAGACACATCTACTTTATAAGTAGCGGCCCTGGGAGCAAGTACCTGCCGGCCATTGGCATCCACTACACGGATGGTAGCGCCGGTAAGACTTTCCCCGGTACGGATGTTTAACTGGTTGCGCACAGGATTGGGTGATATGCTGAAACCACCGGCATCTGCTACCTCATCCATAGTGGCTTTGCCTGTTGCAGCAGACCTTGAAGCCGTTAACCCCGAACCACAGGTACCCATGGGCTTCCACCACCAATCGGCTGTGCCTGGTGTTACGTTGTACAAATTGTCTGACTGGCTTTGGTACAACACGTTGTTATATACCACCAGGTCGCCATTGTTGTAAATTTTGGGATAAGGCTGATAAGCAGCCACGCCGGTACAGTTCACGCCACCGCCGGTACTGGTTACAGTGATGCTTACTGCTGTGGAGGTCGTTTGTGCCCCGGCATTGTCCGTGGCTTTAGCGGTAATGGTATAAGAACCTGCCGCTATATTGGTCCAGCTAAAGCTGTACGGACTGGTTGCGTCGGATCCCAATAAGGTGGCGCCATTATAAAATTCCACCTGGCTTACGGTGCCGTCGGCATCAGCCGCTGTAGCCTGTATAGTAATAGAAGCGGGAGCTGTAAAGGAAGCATTAGCAGCAGGAGCTGTAATACTAACTGTAGGTGCTGTATTACCTGTACCACCGGAACAATCACGCACATAAGCCCAGGGCAGTCCATCACCGGTATTGATATCCGGCTGATTGCCTTGCGTCCACCATTTGGCCTGGTACACTTTATTATTGTACACTACCTGGTTGCCGCTGGTATATACGGCCGTTGCACTCCAGGCTGCAATGCCATTACAGTTGCCACCACCGGAACCAACAGTAATGGTCACAACAGCAGAAGTAGTAACAGCACCTTGATTGTCTGTAGCTCTCGCAGTGAGGTTGTAAGTACCATTGCCTACACTGTTCCAGGCGTAACTATACGGACTGGTAGCATCGGTACCCAGCAAAGTAGCACCATTGTAAAAATCCACCTTGGTGACAGAACCATCTGCATCAGCCGCCGTAGCCTGTATGGTTATATTGGCCGGCGCTGTAAAGCTGGCATTGTTGGCCGGGGCAGTAATGCTTACCGTGGGTGGCGTATTGCCAGGATTGGTACCCAGGAAGTAATTATAATAGTTGGTGGCAAACTCATCATTGTTGGTCTTGTCCCAGTTGATAGACCAGGTCATGATGCCACGCAGGCCGGGATAGCCGGATGGTTTCCTGAGCGTGTACTGGCCACCGAAGGAAGTGCCTTTGGTAAGGTAATCCAGCGCCTGTTTCACACTGGCGGGCGCCAGATAACCACCGGAAGGAGCCGCCGCCGGAACAGCAGGCAGGCCAAACGCCACCTGGTCTTCCCGCAGCGCCGGGAAGGTCATACCGGTGCCTGCTACCGGGAAACCATAGAGCAACATCTCTGTCATAGCCACAATGAAGTCGGGCGTAGCCTGAGAATATACCCTGTTGTCCATACCCATCACCGATCCTGTATTGTAATACTGCGGGTGAATGACGGTAAGTTCATTCCGCAGGCCATAGATCAATGGCAGGTAAGCGCCTACGAGGGGCGAGTAATTGGACCCGTAAGCTGTTTGCACATAGTAGGTTTCCGGCGCCATGGTGAGCCAGCAATCTTTGCCCTGCCCTTTGCGGTAGTTAATGATCTCCTTGATGGCGGCGATCATATTGACCACTTTGGGTGTAGTGGGGGCGGTGAAATTATTATCCCCATTATCCAGTTGCAGGGAAAGCCCGCCTTCTATATCAATATCAAACCCATCGAAATTATACTGGTCCAGCAGGGCTTTCATAGAAGTTACGAAAGCTTGTTTCTGCGCAGCTGAAGTTAAAACGATGGTGCCGTTTTGTCCGCCCAGGGAAAGTAATACCTTTCTTCCCTGTGATTGCAGGTATTGTATGTCCGCAATAAAATCAGCAGTGGTGGTATTTTCCGGTACAAAGCTGATGGTAGCATAATCGGCAGCGCTGCTACCAAAGGCTACCTGGATCACATTGTAGTTGGGATTCACATCACGCAGGCGGATATAGGGAGGTGAAGCCGTGGCAGATCCCCAGTTGTGCCAATACCCTACGATCACTTTACCGGTTGATACCACAGGACCATTGTTCACCGTAACCGAACTGATGGAAGAAGTAGTGGTAGCACCGGCATTGTCAGTAGCTATGGCTTTGATGCTGTACGTGCCAACACCTACATTGTTCCAGGCAAAGCTGTAGGGGCTGGTTGCATCTGAACCCAGCAAGGTGGTGCCATTATAAAAATCCACTTTGGCAACGGAGCCGTCTGCATCACTGGCAGTGGCTTGCAGGGTAATAGCGGCAGGTGCCGTGTATACTGCATTATTGGCCGGCGCGGTAAGGCTCACCACCGGGGCAACATTACCGGTACTGCCGGCAGCAAATACGGCATTGATCTTATTCACCAGGGGTGAAGTAGTGTTGGGGCAATGAATGAGTTTTCCCTTTGCCACGGTGCTGCTGGTCATGTTGGTCATATCTCCATACACCTGCCAGATGATCACACCGGCCAGTCCATTGTCCTTGATGTATTGCGCTTTTTCACCAACAGAACGTTCATTGTCATAACTCAGGAAGTAGTTGCCTTTCGTTTTATAAGGCACTTTGGCCACATCATCCCAATGATCTGTCCAGCCCGATCCGGCGCCGGTAGTGAGTTGGATATTGGCATAGTTGGGGGTGCCATCCCAGAGGTCTTTGGCCCAGTTGGTATAATCGGCGCAGGTCTGTATAGGTCCATCGGGTTGTACAGTCTCCGCGCGTTTTACGGTAGCGCCATTCAAGGCCGCAGCCGATGAAGTGATCACTCCACGTCCATAGAAAGGAGCGCCAATATTCACTTTGCTCATGTTCACCCCCAACTGGCGAAGCCCCTGCACAGTAGCATGTATGGAAAATCCGGAATATTCGGCACCGGGATAGTCATACAATGGTGCATTGTGTCCTGCCTTGTTGCTCCAGCCACCATTGTAATCATAGGTCATCATGTTGAAATAATTGAGCGTATTGCTCAGCCTTGGCCAGTCGAATCCCTGCAACTTGGAAGGTGGCGCGGCAAAACAGGAGGTCATGAGTTTAGTGCTGCCAATAGCTGCGCGCACCTGTTCCAGCAGGATCGCAAAGTTGGTAAAGTCGGCCGGGCCATAGTGCTCTATGTTCATGCCCGCATCGTTGGGATATTCCCAGTCAAAGTCAATGCCGTCAAAACCCATGTTCACCAGCTTCTGGCAGTCGGCTACAAACCGTGCCCGTTTGGTAGCATCGGCCGCCATTTCGGGATAATGCTTGCACATACTCCATCCGCCGATGGAAGCCAGTACCTTCACCCCTTTCTGATGTGCCAGCTCCAGCAGGCCGGGCGCACCGCCTTGCTTATGGATCGCCAGGGGGAAGCTGCCTGTTTCGCCGGTGTTCACATTCTTCCATCCACCGCCTTCATTGCGATACCCTTGCTGATAAGCATAGCTGCCATCCGAAATATAATAGAGGGTTTCCAGCTCGCCATGCAGCAGGTAGAGGTCCCAACTGCTGTAGATATCTGTATTCAACAGGGGAGATGGCGCCTGTACAGCACCCACCTGGTAAATGTTCTTATTGCGGAAATCACCGCTGTGCAGCGAACCATCCTGCGCCACACCAAAGAAAGAAAAATTGAGGATGGTGTATTGTGAATAGTCCACATTCAAATGATTGTACCCGCCTTTGGGTACGAGGTTGGCAACTTCCTTCCAAGCATCCCATTGGGTAATATAACCAATGACCTGCTTGCTGTGTTGCTGCGTGGTTGCAGAGACTGGTGGCGTTACCTGGGCCGAAAGTATGCCTGAGAACAATAGTAATAAACAGCACCAGGTAATTCGGTGCCAATAGTGTCGGTTCTTCATTATAATATTGGTTTTACTTAATAAATTGTTTAGTGATTACCTTATCCTTCTTCGTAAAAATCAACGTATACATACCCGGAGCCAGGGAGGATACATCTACTTTATAAGTAGCTGCCCGGGGGCTTAATACCTGCCTGCCGGTTATGTCTACTATACGGATAGTGCCGCCAGTCAGGTCCTCACCTGCCTGGATGTTCAACTGGTGCTGAACCGGGTTGGGATACAATACCCATTTGTCTCCGGCGGGCGCATCATCACTAATCGTGCCGTCTGTTGTCTTACCTGCTGAGGTTAACAATCCTGTAGCAGGTGGTGTAATCCGCAGCCAGTTGAGGTTCCAGCCGCCGGCCTGTGCATATACGCCTACATTGTAGGTGCCTGCATTGATATACACGTTGTGCGTAATGGTGGTCCAGTTTTGCCAGCCGCCGGTAGAAGGAACAGCCAGGGCGCCCAACTGGATAGTACCGGCATTCAGGTCAAGCGATAAAGTGCCACCGCCATTGAGACTGGCCACCCGGTATTCCACTTTATACGTACCGCTTACCGGGAAATTGATATTGTAGTAAGCCATCCAGTCGGTGGCATCTATCCAGCCTACATTTTGTCCGCCACCGGCATCAGTACAGGCTTCTGTTTGTATGCCCTGCATATTGCTATAATTCTCGGCCTGGATGGTAATGGGATTACCGCCCCCGCCACTCCTTTGCAATACTACTTCATGAATGGCCGACAACAGGGAGTTAGCTCCGGTAGCATCCTGCGAAAGCTCCCACATCATAATGCCATTGCCCTGGTCAAATGCGAGGTTGGTCTTGCTTTTAATGGTGGTAATACCATTATAGCCTACGCCGCTGAACACATCGGCATAGGGATTGGCGCCGCGGCCTACCAGCGTAGCAAAAGATTCCCAGGAAGGCCGGCCATAAAAAGGAACACCCAGCACTACTTTGGAAGCAGGCAATCCCCTGCCCTTCCAGTAATTGATGGATTGTGTGGCATAGCTATACGTGGAATGGTCGAAATTATTAAAATCATACGCCATCAGGTTCAGGAAGTCCACCACATTGAACACACTGTTGAGAATGCTGGCACCATTAATACCCACCACTGCCGCTGTGAGTAGCTTGCCCCGGTTATGCATCTCGGTAGACAGTTGCTGCATGAGCGTAGCATAATTGTTGGCAGAAGCGCCATTGTCTGGGTATTCCCAGTCAATGTCGATGCCATCCAGGTTATACTGGTTCACAAAATTGATCATGTTGTTCACAAAACTGTTGCGGTAGGTACTATTGGCGGCCAGGCTTTCAAAAGCGCCATCATCGCCATTATTCCAGCCTCCTACAGCAATGAGCACCTTTTTGCCATTGGCATGCGCCAGTGATACGAGGCTCTGTAATTTGGAGGGGTTTTCTATGGCCTGTAATCCACCCGTAGCTGTGGGCAACAGGAAAGCATAATTGATGTGGGTTAGCTTACTGTACTGAATACTGTTTACATTGCCTGCCCAGGAAG
This sequence comes from Paraflavitalea devenefica, assembly GCF_011759375.1. Lineage (NCBI taxonomy): Bacteria > Pseudomonadati > Bacteroidota > Chitinophagia > Chitinophagales > Chitinophagaceae > Paraflavitalea > Paraflavitalea devenefica. The sequence continues at coordinate 628,507 of NZ_JAARML010000005.1, forward strand.
GCATGTAGCCTACTACTTTGAATTGGGGAAGGACAGACTTTGTTGCAATGATAAATAGGACAAGAAGAATGGATGTCTTTTTCATAGTTTATTTGTTTATTAGAGAATTCAGAATATAGAATTCAGAATCCAGTATTCAGAATCTTTTACTCAGCCAGAGAAATACAGGCACCTGTATTTCTTCTGGATCCTGGATTCTTTACTCTGTGTTTTTACTTAATAAATCGTTTTGTGATGGTCTTTCCTTCTTTGGTGAATAGCAACGTATACACCCCCGGTGCCAGCTTCGATACATTGATGCGATTGGTGGCCTGTGTAGCGGTCAATACCTGCCGGCCCATGATATCGTATATGCGCAGCAGTCCGCCGGCGAGGTTTTCCCGGGTAGCAATCCGTAATTCATCTTTTACGGGGTTGGGGAATATCTCAAAGCCGGTTGCATCACCGGTAGCTTTCCGTTCATCTGTGCCGGTGGTGTTGGCAGCTATGCGTGCTGAACCCTGCCGGGTAATGCGTATCCAGTTCAGGTTCCATCCACCGGCCTGCGCAAACACGCCTACATTATAGGTGCCTGCATTTACATGCACAGTATGCGAAATGGTAGTCCAGTTTTGCCAGCCACCGGTAGAAGGCACATCCAGTGCTCCGAGTACCGTAGAACCTGCATTCAGGTCGAGTGATAACCTGCCGCCTCCGTTGAGGCTGGCCACGCGGTATTCCACCAGGTAACTGCCGGTAGTGGGGAAATTGATGCTGTTATAAGCCATCCAGTCGTTGGCATCTATCCAGCCTACATTTTGTCCGCCGCCCGCATCGGTCGTAGCTTCGGTTTGCACACCCAGCATGGCACTGTAATTCTCTGCCTGGATGAGTACGCTGGAAGGACCGCTGCTTTGCTGGTATACCCGTACATAATCAACATACATATTGGCAGGCATAGCGCCATTATTAACGGTAAAGCCGGGCCAGTTGCCGCCGATGGCCATGTTCAGGATGATAAAGAAGTTGTTGTGGAATTCATGCGTGCCATTGATGCCGTTGGCAATATTGGCCTCATGAAACTGTACTCCGTCAATAAACCATTTGATGGAGGATGCCGTCCATTCAATAGCATACACATGAAAACCCGTTACGTTCACCGCGGTATTGCCACCGTAATTGGCATACTGCGCATTGTGGTCGCGCCAGTGTATGGTGCCGTATGTCCTGTTCTCGGTGTTCACGTGCTCCATCACATCTATTTCACCACAGTCGGGCCAGCCGGCGGTGCCAATATTATCGCCCAGCATCCAGAAAGCGGGCCATACACCCTGGAAGGCAGGCATGGCAATACGGGCTTCCACCCTTCCGTATTTCCAGGATTTACGCCCCTGCGTTTTCATACGCGCTGAGGTGTAATTCATGCTGCCGAAGCTCTCATTGCGGGCAGTGATCACCAACTGACCATTTTGTACTGTAGCATTCTGGCTGCGGTAATACTGCAGTTCATTGTTGCCCCAGCCGCCCGATCCGGTACCGGTTTCAAATACCCAGTCGGGCCCAATGCCATTGTCAAACTCATCCTGCCACACAAGCTGCCAGCTTTGTGCTGCTGCAGGATACACCGTGAAGAAGAGGAAGGATAATAAAATGGTAATGCGTGCAAAATGTTTCATAAGCATAGGTTTTTATTGATGTTATTTAATATAGCAGGCGCCGGCGTTTCGTTGGCCGGTTATTGTTATCACTTACTTAGTGTACCCATACTTGTCTTGTGTAACCATGCTTTTTCTATTTTTTTTATGCACACTGGTATTTTCCGAAGTTGCCTGGGGAAGCTTACGTATGGATATGCTAAATCGATGTAGACCTAAGCGGTAGTATATGTGTAGTGCTTAAGGGTAATCCTGTACAAGCCTGGAAATGGTACTGTGACGTAGCGATGACGTAGTTGTTGACGTAGTGGCTAATCCCCTACTTGCCAGGTAGGATAATAAAATTGCTTTTATTGCCCCGCGGGAATATCTTTGAAGGATGGAAAGGCATGATTATGATGCTATTGTTGTCGGCTCAGGGCCTAATGGACTGGCAGCAGCCATTACCCTCCGGCAACGGGGATTATCGGTATTGTTAATAGAAGGGAAAGACAGTATTGGCGGCGGTATGCGTACCGCGGAACTTACCTTGCCGGGTTTTCAACATGATATCTGTTCGGCTATTTTGCCCATGGCCGTCACTTCTCCGTTTTTCGCCACCCTGCCGCTGGAACAGTTTGGCCTGGAATATATCTATCCCGAAGTAGCTGCGGCCCATCCCTTTGATGATGGCAGCGCGGCTGTATTGAAACGGTCTATACAGGAAACAGCCAGGTTGCTGGGGGCTGATGAAGGCGCCTACCTGTCACTGATGCAACCTGTAGTAGCAGACTGGCCATTGATCGCCAGCGATATATTGGGGCCTCTTCGTTTCCCAAAGCATCCCTTGCGGATGGCGCGCTTCGGATTAAAGGCATTGCCGTCTGCCGCTGCTATTGCAAAGCGGTTCGCCACCCAAAAAGCCAAAGGGCTGTGGGCCGGTATGGCTGCCCATTCTATCCAGCCGCTTACCAATGCTACCACTTCGGCAATCGGGTTGGTATTATCGGCAGCAGGTCATCTGTACGGTTGGCCCGTGCCCAGGGGCGGCGCTATTACGGTTGCCAATGCGCTGGCTACTTATTTCACCTCACTGGGCGGGCAGCTACAAACAGGTTTTATGGTGCAATCGCTGAGCCAGTTGCCTTCTGCGCGTGCTGTATTATTTGATGTAACGCCCAAACAATTAATGGCCATTGCCGGTGATCAGTTCTCCGGTCTTTACAAGTGGCAACTGAACCGCTTCCGGTATGGCATGGGCGTTTTTAAAGTAGACTGGGCGCTAAATAGCCCTATACCATTTACCGCTCCTGAATGCAGGCAGGCAGGTACAGTGCATCTTGGCGGTACCTTCAAAGAGATCGCTGCCGGCGAGCAACTGGCAGCAAGCGGCGGCCATCCGCAACGTCCTTATGTATTACTGGCGCAGCAAAGTCTTTTTGATGATAGCAGAGCCCCTGCCGGGAAACAGGCGGCCTGGGCTTATTGCCATGTGCCCAATGGCTCTACGGTAGATATGACTGCTATTATTGAAGAACAGGTGGAGCGGTTTGCACCGGGCTTTAAGCAAACCATCCTGGCCAGGCACACCTTTAATTCCATGCAACTACAGCAATACAATCCCAACTATGTGGGTGGCGATATCAATGGCGGCATTATTGACCTGGGCCAGTTATATACCCGTCCTGCCTTACGCCTGTCTCCCTATAAAACATCCGCCAAAGGCCTGTATATCTGTTCTTCTTCTACACCACCCGGTGGCGGGGTGCATGGCATGTGCGGATATCATGCTGCCCGACAGGCGTTAAAGGATGTATTTAAAATAAACTAATAATAACTCCTATTTTGGTGATAATCAGTGCTTAATTGGAGTATGCTGCCTGATTGTCAACCCTTCTCTTGCCGCAAAACTTAACATTGGCGGATAAACCCTTCTATTATCTTTATGTTATCATTACATTATCATTTCGTAACTTATCAGTAAATCATTGTACAATGTCGACGAGTAAGAACACAGAAACGCAGCAGGCAACTTCCAAAAAGTCAACACGCAAAGAGATCGGCCTCCAACTGACCAACGTGTTGAACGGCCTGAAAGATGCATTGGGGCAAAAGAAATTTGAGCGCCGTATTAAAAAGGCAGCCAAATTACTGACAGCAGGCATCAAAACAAAACCTGTAAAAAAGGAGAAAAAGGGGAAAGGGAAAACAAAGACCAATAAGTCAAAAAAAGCAACAGCACCTAAGGCTGTTAAGCCAGTGACAGAATAATTTATTCAGCCTTTACCAATTCCACGGGGCAGGCAGCTTTTTCAGATAGCTCTTCCGGTTTGAATAACCTGTCTGCCGCCTCCTTTCTGTCATCCGTTCCAACATCTACAAACATTTTATCAACGTCTGTCGCCAACGCCAATATTGTATTGACGGACGGTGCAGTAATTATTTGCGTGGTGTAGTTTATACCGGCAGCATCAGCTTTGTCTTTTATCAACCTAATTTTTCCCTGTATTAACTGGTCGTCATCCTGCTGCGCATCTGCTTCATTGGTCAGCGCCTCAGCCGCATCAATATCACTGGGAAACACATATCCCTCTTCTACCGGCTCTTCCTGCAGGAAAAGTACCCGCAGGTCTGACTTATGTTCCTGCGCCCAGGCTATAGCGTGGTCCAATGCCGTGTAGGAAAAGGAAAGTCCGCTGAAAATAACCAATGTGGAAGACATAACTGAAGTTTATAGTTTTTTGTTGTGGTTGTTGCCTCACAAACCTCTTGCAATTATGCGGCCAGCCCCGGCCCCACAAACTATAAACATTAAACCATAAACTATATACTGATAACTCAAAGGTAACATTGAGAGAATAGTTTTGCCGGGTATGGAATACATCATCATATTGGGCGCTTTCCAGGCTTTACTGGCCCTTTGCCTGTTTATTGCCAGCAGGCGTAGAAAACCTGCCGATAGTCTGCTTACCTGGATGTTGATCTGCATCTTCACCCATCTTTCCATTAAGTTCATTATTTATGCTGCGTCCGGGAGTATACTACTCAAAACGGCCTTCAATACTTTTATAGATCTCGCCTATGGTCCTTTATTATGGATGTATGCCCGGAAAGTGAAAAACGATCATTACCGGCCCTTACAGCACTGGTATTTGTTGTTGCCCACCTTTGCGGCAGCCGCCATTTATACCTTCATCACTGTGAAGCTCATCAGTGATCCGCCGGGGGCTGTACGCTGGCTTAGCCTGTATAATGAGGTCACCAAGTACCTCATCCTGCTTTCCACGACTATATTCCCCCTTTTATGTTTGCAGGTGAGCGCTCAACTGCCGGCATTCTGGAAAAGTGAACAGCAACTGATCAAAAAGATAGCCGCCTGCTTCCTGTTGATACCGGCCCTATGGATGATTACCAATATCATCAATGCCCTGCATGCGCTTGACGACCAGACGATCAATACCGGCATCCGTATCATTGCCTATTCCAATATGCTGGTGATGTGCCTGTTCATCATCCAATACCGGTTGCAGGCACAGGCATTGAATAATAAGGCATCGGATGAAAAGCAACCGGCAGAACCGTCTGACTTTCCCGTGCCGGTTATTTTGGTGGAAGAAAAGGAATCACTGGTATTAGCTGTACAGCCTGCCGGGGGAGATGTTGTACCGCGTAAATCAGCACTTACAACACTGCAGCGCGAAGCGATCGCTGTAAAACTGGCCGTGCTGATGCAGGAGAAAAAGATCTATACCGATCCGGAGCTTACCCTCGAAAAGCTCTCATCGCTCATTAAAACCCCGCGCCATCATCTTTCCGAAGTATTGAACCAATACCTCCACCAGACATTTTACCAGTATATTAATGACCACCGCATGAAGGAAGTGCTGCACCTGCTGGACCGTTGCCGGCAGCAGGAGGTAACACCTAATATATTATCACTGGCTTATGATGCGGGCTTCAATTCCAAATCTTCCTTTAATCAGTATTTTAAAAAGACCACCGGCTACACACCTACTGAATACCTGAAACAACCGAGGAAAACAGAAAGCCCCCGATTGGCACCCAATTATATCAACCTGCAGCAGTCAATTCAGCCACATTGATAACATTAGCATAATACCTGCAACCCGTTGACAACCAATTACAGCAAGTACAAACGGACGCATTTGCACAGGTACCCGTACTACTCCGCCGGTATGGACGTTTACCGCCCAGAACTATAGCAGCTTTGCCGGAAATTCTTTTGCCATGCGCATCCAATTACGAACTGACTGCAAACGCTTTTTCCTGCTCTGCTTCTTCAACACAGGTATCCTGTTATCTGCTGTTGCACAAACGATCAAAGGCACCGTAGCCGGTAAAGACGGGCAACTACCCGGCGCTACGGTCAATGCTTCCAGCACCAGCAGGTCGGCGTCTACCGACCTGAATGGTGCTTTCACCCTCTCCCTTCCTGCCACCGGGAAAACAACCATTACGATATCTTATGTAGGTTATGAAACCAAAATACTGGACCTGGAGGTAAAACCCGGTATTACCGATGCCGGTATTATTGAACTGAGTGCCGCACAAAGCCAGTTGGGCCAGGTAGTTGTCAAAGGCACCATAGCTGCTTCGCAGGCCAAAGCCTATAGCATCAAGAAGAATTCCATCGCTATTATGGATGTACTGGCGGCTGATGCCATTGGTAAATTGCCGGATCGTAATGCCGCCGAAGCTGTACAACGTATGCAGGGGGTGGCTGTAGCCCGGTACCATGGCGAAGCTGATGCCGCCACCGTAAGAGGTACTCCTTTTGCCTGGACCTCTACTATGTTCAACGGCAGCCGCCTGCCCAGTTCCAATGTACTGGGCAACCGTTCCTCCGTATTGGATGCCGTGCCTTCTGAGATCATTCAGTATGTACAGGTGGCCAAGGCGCTGACACCCGATTGGGAAGGTGATGCTATCGGTGGTTCCGTAAACTTTATCACCCGCACGGCACCAGTAAAACGTCAACTGAATGCCAGTGTAGCGGGCGGCTATAATACCTTTTCACAAAATAGCACCTATAATGCCTCGCTGGTTTATGGCGACCGCTTCTTTAATAACAAGCTGGGCATTATACTGGCCAGCGCTATCTGGGACCGCCAGTGGGGTACTGATAGTTATGATGTGAGCTATAATACCGGGCTGGCCAATCCGGTACAGCAGAAGTCGATCAACAGCATCATGTTCAAACGCTATATGGGTAAAAGGCAAACGTATGGGGCCAACCTCGGATTGGAGTATGCCTTCAACACTTCCCATAAGTTGATTTTCCGCGGACTGATGGATAAGTTCAATGATATACGTCCTGTGTACGAATCCTATATTGATTACACCAATAGCCGCTACCAATACAATTACCGCTATTCCCATTACCAGACAAAACTGAACGGTGCAGAACTGGGCGGCGAGCACCAGCTTGCTGCCCGGGTAAAACTGGACTGGTCGGTGAGCGATTATATATCTAAATACTTCCTGGAAACACCTCCTACCAATGGCAACAAAGGCCTGCCGATTGCTACCTTCCGCCAAAAGATCACTGGCGGGTTCAACAACCTCTCCAGCGATGGAAAAAGGTACTGGGGTTTTGATTCGCCCGATGGCATAGGCGGTGATCCCCTGCATTTTGATGCCGGCGTAAAAAATGCGGCAGAAAAAATGGATGATACCAAACTCACCTTGCAGCAATTGGTGATCGCCCAACTGGATACCAAAGAAGAAGATAAGACCGCCCAATTGAACCTGAAGATAAATGCCACCGATAAGGTAAGCCTGAAGTTTGGCGGCAAATACCGCCACAAAGAGCGCACCAGCACCTTTGGTTCCAATATCGTATTCCTACCAGGTGCGGCTTTGGGTGTTCCCAATTCACCAGCCCTGCTGTCACTGAGCCAACTAAGCCGGGCTGATTTTCCCAAAGGGAATGGGTTCTTTCAGGAGATGGCGGGGAATTATGATCAGTACATCGTTAACCCGCTTGCCAAACAGCAGTTGTTCGACCTGTATGATACAGCCATGCTGCGCAAGAATGGCTTCAGAAATGTTACCCCCGCCGGCAATGCTACTAATTTTTATACCGGCACAGAAGATGTAATAGCAGGTTATGCCATGGCAGAAATTGATGCTACAGAAAAGCTGAAGCTCATCGCCGGCGTGCGCAATGAATATACCAGCCTGGAGCTGAAAGGCTCCAAAGCCACTACAACCGGCTCTCCCGCTACCACTACTATTACACCAGTCACCGTAAAGAACGACTACAATGCCCTGCTGCCCATGGTGCATGTGAAATACAGTCTTAACAAGCAGGCCAATATCCGCGCTGCCTTTACCCGCACTTTTGTGCGCGCCAATTTCAATGATATGACGCCGGGCGAATCGGTAGACAATACCAAGGCACCTATCACCATCACCAAGGGCAATCCCGATCTGAAACCCACCTTTGCCAATAATTTCGACCTGATGGGTGAATACTATTTCTCTAACATCGGGTTATTATCAGGCGGCTTTTTCTATAAGCAGATCCAGGATGTTATTTTCAGCGATAAGGTGTTTTATACAGAAAATGGCAACAACTATGCCCTTACACAGGCGCGTAACCTGGACAATGCCCACCTCTACGGATTTGAAGCCGGTATTAACAAACGGTTCAATTTCCTGAAAGGCTTCTGGAGCGGCTTTGGCGTAGAGTTTAATTATACCTGGATTGAAAGCGAAGTAAAAGTGCCAAGAACAACAGGCACTACCAAAGTGATGGACAAGACCAGCCTGCCCAACCAGTCAAAAAGCCTGTTCAATGCCATCCTGTTCTATGAGCGTAACGGTGTGATGGTCCGCCTGGCTGGCAATTACCGGGGCAAATCGGTGGAGACGATCAATCTGCAACTGGGGCCTGACTTCTATATCTGGACCGATAAGAATTTCACACTCGATGCATCAGCTACGATCAGCATTACCAAAAACCTCAAAGCCTTCGTAGAGCTGAACAATCTCACCAATGAGCCTTTAAGGACGTATATGGGCGATCAGCGCCGCGTAACCATGACAGAGTGGTACGGCCTGAGAGGACAAGGCGGTATACGGTGGGATATAATTAAGTAGTCTCTCTTTTGTCTTTACTATTCACCATTAAAATTATATCATGAAAAAGATCATTTCCGTTATAGCAATCATTCTTCCCTTTATTGCTTCTGCCCAACTGGCCGACAGCACCCAACGCCTGGTACGCATGCAGGGCGCCCTTAATTTCCGGGATGCGGGCGGTTATACTACCAAAGATGGCAAACAGGTAGTATGGGGCAAGGTATTCCGCAGTGCCGATATCAGCAAGCTCACGGAGACCGACCTGCAAACCATGGCCGGTAAACATATTTATACCGTAATTGATTTCCGTGGTGTAAAGGAATCTGCTGCTGCACCGGATAAGTTGTTGCCGGCTACAGATTATACCTTGTGTTCTGCCGGCAGTGACAGCCTGCCCGACATGAAACAAATAGCCCTGCTGGTAAAACAAGGCGGGTTCTTGGAAAAGTTTTATGGCGACGCCAGCCTTCCCTATTATGGTGCGCGTTATAAGCCCCTGTTCCAAAAGTTGCTGGCTTTGCCGGATACCGCCTCTCTCCTGTACCACTGTACCGGTGGCCGAGACAGAACAGGCATGGCCTCTGCCCTGTTCCTCTATGCGCTGGGTGTTCCGGAATCAACCATTGAAGCCGACTTTACGGCTTCCAATGTTTACCTACAGCCGATGCATAGCCGTATGTACCAGGGAATGTCGCAAGGCATGGGCCTGGACATGGCCACTGTGAAAAAAGAAATGGAGCTGCGGCCGGAGCTGCTGCATATTTTCTTTGGTGCCATCAAAAACAAATATGGTTCTATAGAGCAATTCATGCAGCAGGAACTGGGCATGGGCAGTAAAGAGCTGGCAGTACTGAGGAAGAAGTATACAAGGTAAAATAGCAGTATTGATTACTCAAATCGCATGGAAGCAATATTCCATGCGATTTTTCTTTTTCCCATAACACACACTGCAAGAATATTGCAGTGAGGCGGGCTAACTTCAATCACTAAACCTTTATCACATGCGAAAAATTAAAATCCTCCTGATGTCCGCAGCCGTTGTATTGGCTGTGGGCGCCGCTATGGCTACCAAAGCAAAAGTTGCCTGTGACTCCCTTCCACAGTACTACAAAGTGGGCAACAATTATTATCCCGCCGGGGAGTATGGAATTGATTACGTATGTGAGTGGGACCATTTTGGTACCTGCACGTACTATTATGATCCGGGTTCCAAAACGTATTACCCTTGCAAAGCCGGGAAGATCTTGTGGGTGAGGTAACATTTACCGATGCAGCATGAATGCCGGCCTTGTTCCTGGTCATGCAGTAGCAAGGCTGGCATTTGTATGTTTCCGCATGGGTTGTTTCTTCCAATAGGTCAAACTGCGCCACAGCCATTCCAGCGGGCCAAAGTGGAAATACCGCAGCCAGAGGTGGCTCCAGATGATCTGTACTGCCCATACTGCCAACACAAAATAATATACTTCCACCCGCTGCAATTTGCCATACATGCCAAAGCCTACGCCATAAAAGAAAATACCACAGATCAGGGATTGTGTAAGGTAATTCGTGAAGGCCATTTGTCCCGGGGCCCGCATCAGCGCAAACAACCACTTGAACCAACCCGATTTATACAGCAGCAGGAGAAAGCCCAGAATACCAAAAGAGCGAAACAGGCGGGATAATGTGTACAGCTCAAACCAGGTGTGTTTGGTATATTCAAACCAGTTGAAATTGTATTTCACCGTCGGCTGCATCCGTACATACGAAATCCATAACCCCACACCCAATCCTGCTATCGTCATGATCCCATACATTTTGGCCGACGCCTGTCCCAGCAGTACACCTGTTTTAAAGAAAGCCATTCCCACGAACATGAACGCCAATACATCCCATACCCCAAAGTAAACAAACCTCAATAGCATTCCTTCCAGTATGGCGGTCCTGAATTCATAGACCTCTGCATAGCTGCCGGTCGTTTTCCGGATGGATTTTTCCATGCGCTTCACTTTCTTCTCGTGCGTGCTTCTTTCCTTCATATCAGTCATCGCAGTCAGTTGTTCTTTTTGCAGTTCTGTCAGCTTTGTTTTGGTCGTATCTATGGCTGCTACCCGCTCACCTTTGGTGATGACAGCTTTATCCAGGTACAGGTCCCTGTTTTCCCGGGCCATCATGAGCAGAAAACAAATGCCGGCCCCTATCAGCAATTTCTTTGGCGGCAGTTTCCGGAATACATACATGATAATGCCCAGGCAGGCATAGTCAAACAGGATATCGCCATACCACAATAACAACCAGGCATCAAACAATCCAAAGACCAGGAGCCATAACTGGCGCCGCAGGAAATACTCTGCGGGCAATACGCCAGTCAGTTTCTTTTCGGCCCTGCTGGTGAATAAGATAATGCCGGCGCCGAAGAGCATGGAAAAAATGGCCCGTTGTGTGCCCTCTGGGAACAAGATCACCCAGCGATAGATCCAGTAATTAATCGTGCCAAATTCATTGAGCACCGAGGGATCATAGCCAACAGCAGAAGGAAGACCAAAGCCGGGAATGTTCATTAATAAAATACCGAGGATAGCAAAGCCCCTGAGTGCGTCCATAATCCCGATCCGTTCAGTTTGACTTACGGGGGCAGCGAGGGGGGATGCTGAAGCAATAGCAGCAGTCATAGATAAGGTTTGGTTTAATAGTATAGCAAAACTATATGCGTATATAGTATGTCAAGATAAGGTTTTCTCTCTAATTCTTTTGTGGAATTATAGGCGATCTGCATCTACACGCAAATCATATGATGAAAAATAAGCTGATACCCTTTCGGAACAACAAGAGAATAGTTTATTTTTTAATATTAATCGTTGTCCTATCCAGTCATCTTAGTTGGGCGCAAAGCTCAAAAACAGACCCGTGTACTGAATTTACATTGAACATTAAAAAAGAAGGTGGCAAAAGTGATACAGTAAGACTTTTTTATCCTGATTGTGCTGCAAACGGTTTCGATACTATTTTAGTATTGAATGGCCCGGTAACCTATCGTGGTACCGTAGAGCGGGCAACGGAAGCCATACTGTACACTGATATACGTTATCGATACCTCGACGGACCGCCTGTAATCAGATTCATAATAGAACCGGGGCTTATCAACTTATCTTTTAGTTCGGAGAATGATACTGTCCGGAACCTGAAAATAACAGGATCAACATCCCAGGCTGAAAAAGAAAATTGGGAAACAGCCAATGCGGCTTTGTTTGATCCTCATTATCGGGGCAGTTTAGACTCTTTGTATGAAAAGCGTACAGCGGCAGTCATTGTATACATAAAAGCTCATCCTGATTCTTATTTTAGTGGCCTGTTACTTGATCACTATAAACGCAGAATGCCGCTTGATTCTGCGCAGGTTTATTATACCAGCCTGACGACTCGTGTAAAGCAAAGCTGGATCGGTAAAAGCATTTTAAAAGAGTTGTTTGCACTTAGCGGTGATATGAATTTTAGAAAACAAAACAGCGACCCTGCTTTTTTTAGTCAACTGGAAAAAATTAAAAGCTTCCATGATCTCTCCTTGCCCGATATTACCGGGCGGGTCCATCATCTGTCAACATTAAAAGGAAAATATGTTGTTGTTGATTTTTGGGGCAGTTGGTGCGGGCCCTGTTTTGAAAATATTCCGTATTTAAACAACCTGGTTGCTGCCATGAAAGGCAAACCCGTTGCGTTTGTTTCCATAGCCATTGATAAAGACCTTGACAAATGGAAAAGGGCCATGGCAAAACATCATTTTCCCGGTTTAAACCTGGTGGATACGGCAGGGTTTGCGGCCTCTTACTATAATGTGCCCTGGGTGCCCAAATATGTTATCATAAAGCCGGATGGTTCAATAGCTAATGGCGATGCTCCCTATCCGATATCAGGGGAATTAAAGCCATTATTGCTCTCGATTATAAATAAGAAAGAGTAGGTTTTAGTTCGACACCAGATGCTAACAATAAGGTAACATTGACGGACGCTATTGGTTTTCGGGTATCCTTAATTTCGCGCGCCGGAAGGTAGTTATCATTCCTGCCTCCCGGCAACCGGTTACGCATGAAAACTGCTGCGCGCTCCACGATCAGGATATCGTTCATATTACTCATAATGGCTGTCATTGGCTGTTTGCAACTCTCCTTCCGGAAAGCAGTTTCCCCTTCGGTTGGTATCGTTGATGTTTACCTTACTTCTTTTGAAAAGGCTACGGCTGATTTTGAAGGTATGGCTCTTGCCTGGAAAGCGGGCCAGTCATCCCCTGATAGCCTAAAGGCCGGTTTATTGCGCACGAGACTTGCGTACAAAGAGGTGGAGTTCCTATTGGCTTATTATTTCCCGGAATACGTAAAAGAACATATCAACGGAGCACCCCTGCTGCATATAGAGCGCAACGACAGCCGCGCGATGGTTGTTACCCCGCAAGGCTTGCAGGTGCTGGATGAACTGGTATTTGGAGAGGAGTCCGAAAAGGAAAAAGGACAAATAGCGGCGCTTGCACAACAACTGAAAAAGCATAGCCAACACCTCATTGATGGTTTCCGGCAGCAGCCAATAAAAGTAACCGACTGGGCCAACGCGATTCGCCTGCAACTGGTGCGCCTGTTTACGCTCGGTGTTACCGGTTTTGATACGCCCGGTTCGCTGAATGCCCTACCGGAAGCCATTAGCTCGCTTGCTGCCATCAAAGCGATCACGGTGTCTCTTGCGCAAGAATATGGTGATACTGCTGCTTTTCAACCCTTGCTTTCCCAACTGGGTGAGGCTATCGCTTACCTGCAACAACCCGTGGGCTTTGATGATTTTGACCGGCTCAGTTTCCTGCGCAACCATATCAATCCACTGTACAAGGCTTTCCTGTATTTTCCCACCGGCAGAAGACAGTCAGGCTCTTCAGGTACTGCTGCTACCGGCAATATTGCCTGGAACAATGCCAGCCATACTATTTTCTCCGATGAGTTTTTGAATCCATATTATTTCACGGAGCTGACGGAAAAAGAAGACAGCAAAGCATTGCATGCATTGGGTGAAAGATTGTTTTATGATCCTATCCTCAGCAGCAACAATGCTATTAGTTGCGCTACCTGCCACCAGCCAGAGCTGGCCTTTACAGATGGCCGACCTAAATCTGCCAGCAGTATGCAGGAACGTACGGTACAGCGGAATGCACCTACCCTGCTCAATGCGGTGTATGCAGACCGCTATTTTTATGACCTGCGGGCTTTCAGTCTTGAACAGCAGGCCGAGCACGTGATCTTTCACCAGATGGAATTTAATACGGCCTACAGTGATATTACCCGCAAACTCAGCAGGGATGCAGATTATACAGCACGCTTTAAACAATGCTTTGGCGACAGGGAGGTGACGCGCGAACGTTTCACAAAAGCCCTGGCTTCCTATGTATTGTCCCTGCGCTCGTTCAATAGCCCGTTTGACCGGTATGCGCGCGGTGAATCCGATACGCTGAATGTGTTGGCACAGCAAGGCTTTAACCTGTTTATGGGAAAAGCCGCCTGCGGCACCTGCCACTTTGCACCCACCTTTGCCGGGCTGGTACCTCCGTTGTATACAGAAAATGAAAGCGAGATATTAGGATTGCCAGAGCAGCCGGGTATGAAGCTGGCCGACAGCGACAACGGCCGTTATGATAACGCGGTATTCAGCGAGAAGGCCTGGATCTATGAAAAGTCGTTCAAGACCTCAACGGTACGTAATGTGGCGCTGACGGCTCCTTATTTTCATCACGGCGCTTTCCCAACACTGGAGCAGGTAATAGATTTCTACAACAATGGCGGCGGCACTGGTATGGGATTAGCGGTGAAGAACCAGACACTGGCAGCAGATTCCCTGCACCTGACAGACGGTGAGAAAAGGGCACTGATCGTATTTATGGAGTCGCTGACGGATGGAAAGACCGAAAGCCGGAAAGTACGGAAGTAAGAAGTAATGAAGCAAGCAATACAACCTATATACAGGAAAGGATGGATGGCAGCAGGCATGGTGCTGCTGGTCCTGTTGCTGCAATCTTCTTTTCGCAATACCAGTCCGGATGAAGCCACCCGCACCATCATCCTGCAACAGGCGGCCCGTTTTACAACGGCTGTTAAAGCATTGAATACGTTGGCCCATGCCCTGGCAGCCGGCAAATCCTCTCTTGCTGCATTCAAACAGCAATTGCTGGCCACCCGCCAAGCCTGGAAAGGCATTGAATATATGGCAGAGTATTATTACCCTGAACATGTAAAAGAATACCTGAACGGCCCGCCATTGGATCACCTGGACCCCTACCCATTTGATTCGTCTTCCTATTATGGTACGTCTGCTGCTGCTTACCTGGGCACAGCACCACTGGATTATCTCGAGCGGGACCATTTCCTGGGTAAGCCCGCCGTGATCGCCCCCCGTGGCTTGCAGGTATTGGATGAGGGTATATTTTCCGGTGAACTGACAAACCCCGGGCACATCGTACAACTCACTGCCGAACTAGAAGAGAAGTGGCTTATCGCGGCACAGGCATTGAACAAAAGAAAATATTTCCTGCCGTTTGAAGTAATAGAAGCTGCCCGCCTGCAACTGGTACGCATCTGCACACTGGGTATTACTGGTTTCGATACGCCCGGTTCGCTCAATATCATTGCAGAAACAAAAGCAGGCATCGCGGCCTTACAGCAGGTGATGCAGCCACTGTTGCAGCAAACCACAGATTCTCTGTCGAAAAAGGCTACCTTGTATTTTGAGCGCACGCAACATTTCCTGGCGCAACAAAATGATTTTGATACGTTCGACCGGCTGGCTTTTCTTACCAACTGTTTGAATCCCCTTTACAAAGTATTGCTGGACATTCACCGGCAGCAGCAACTCACCATTTCCTCAACACTATCGGGTAAAACGCCTTCCTGGAATGCGTATAGCGATAATATTTTTGCGTCTGACTTTCTGGACCCTTATTACTACAGTTTGCTGCAAAGGGATAAAGACAATGAGGCGCTGCGTGCATTGGGTAAGCAATTGTTTTATGATACAAGGCTCAGCAACAACGGGCAGTTGAGCTGTGGCAGTTGCCACAAACCGGAGCTTTCGTTTACGGATGGGGTTCCCAAATCGTATGCCGCTACAGCAGGCCGTACGGTATTGCGCAATGCGCCTTCACTCATCAACGCCGTATTTGCCGACCGTTATTTTTATGACCTGCGTTCTTTTGACCTGGAAGACCAGGCCGGACAGGTGATCAGGAACCATGAGGAGTTTGATACTGATTTTCCCGAGCTGCTGAAGAAGCTACAGGCCGACAGCAGCTATGTAACTGCTTTTGCACGCGCCGCAGGAAGCACCACTGCCCTCCCTGCTCTTACCCGCTACCGCATTTCATCGGCACTGGCCTCTTATATTATCTCCCTGCGTTCCTTCAACAGTCCTTTTGATCAATATGTGCGGGGAGAAAGAAAGACCTTGCCACTCAAGGTAAAGCAGGGCTTTAACCTGTTTATGGGTAAGGCCAACTGTGGTACCTGCCACTACCCGCCCCTGTTCAGCGGACTGGTGCCGCCACTTTACCGTGAAAGCGAGAGTGAGGTACTGGGTGTGCTGGAGAAACCCGGCATGCGCAAGGTGGATGAAGATAAGGGAAGAGCTGGCAACCAGGTGCCGAATGAGCATGCTTCCATTTACCGGCATGCCTTCAAAACAATGAGTGTGCGCAATACAGCACTTACTGCACCCTATTTTCACAACGGCGCGTACCGTACATTAAAGGAAGTGATTGAGTTCTACAACAATGGTGGTGCACAGGGCATTGGTTTGTCACAGGCGCTGCCCAACCAAACACTGGCGGCCGATTCTTTGCACCTGTCCCTGGCCGAACAGGATGCACTCCTTTCTTTTCTCCAATCACTTACAGATTCTGTGGCCATCAAACGATTTGCCCGGTAGTGATAGCGCTGCAACGTTGAACGCTGATTTTATTGTGTGCACAATTGTGTATAACCCCAGACTTAAAGATTCCTTAATAATTAAAAAACACCGGGGGAATATTAAACCAACACTTTTGCACCCTTAACTAAACCGTTATAGTTCTTATGTCGAAAAAGCAACTATGGATACTGATGCTTGGCTTTGTGGGATGGATGACGACGGGAACAGCACAGACTATTCCAGGAGATTCTATTGTTTTCGGGCCTATGTTCAGCCCGGTGTACCACGACTCGGTAAGGGTATGGGTGGTGACCAAACAGAACACTGGATCTGGGGATGTATTTTCGCTTGAACTAACAGCGGGCAATGCACCCGGCACTCCTTTAACCGGTACAGTACACAATTCCGATGACAGGCTCGGTTACCAGTTAAGATCATGGGTATATCCTGCTCTTATCGCGGGACAAGCCTACACTGCGGTGATCAAAAAGAACGGTGTTGCTACGCACCGCAAGGCTGTTATTAAGAACGAAAGCAGTCTGCTGGATGATTTTTCTTTTCTTACTGGTGGTTGCGGACGTATTTATGATACGACCCGCTGTATAGACAGGCCCGAATCGCAAACCCATAAGAACGGTGATCCTGCTATGTTCAACCGCATGGCGGCAGAGAATAGTGACCTGATGATCTGGCTGGGCGACGCTACTTACCTGCTGGGGTTACAGCATGCCATGGGGCAATGTCCCAATGGTATAGACGACTGGGCCAATAAGGACATGGCTTTTGCGCGTTATATGTTCTACCGCAACTTTCACGATTCGCTCACCAGGGCGATGCCTCAACTGGCCATTCCCGATAACCACGACCTCGGTCCGAACGAGTTCAACAAAACATTGCCTACCATTGGGCAAATGAGGGAGATCTTTATGGACTGGTGGCCCAATCCTGCCTACAAGAGCACCAGTGAAGGACAGGGTTTGTATTCTTCTTATCAATACAAGGATGTTGAATATTTTTTATTGGACAACCGCAGCTACCGCGACGGTACTACCCAACACCTGGGACCTGAGCAGTTCGAATGGCTGAAACAGGGTTTAAAGCAATCAAAAGCTACTTTTAAGATACTGATCAATGGTACGCCTTCTTTTGCTAAACATTGGGGCGGCCGTAATTTTTCCATTACATCACAGGGGGATGAACTGGTAAAATGGATCAAAGATCAGAACATTGACGGAGTGCTTTGCTTCAGCGCTGATATTCATGAGCAGGAACTCTATGGCCGCTATGCGGATGTAAAGTATCCTTTGTTTGACATGCTGAGCGGCAACCTCAATTCTGATGTAGGAAATGGCCAGTTTACCGTTGATTATGCCAGTGACCGCATCCTGCGCGGTGTAAAACAAACTTACCTGAAGGTGACGGTATACGGCGAAGCCGGCAACAGGAAAATGAGGGTGGCTTACACCGGTCCGGACGGTCTTCCCTATTTTCAGTCTGTTATCCACTCGGATATGCTGAAGAGCATTGACGACAGCGTGAAAAAGCTGTCGCTGGGCTTCAGCGGTTCCCTGCTGGATTCTTCGGCATTCCAACACCAGTTGACTGCTACTGGTCTGGGTTATGGCAGCAATAAAGACGGAGTAGCGCAATCGGCCGGCCTGTTCAGTGCAGCTACCAACCTGCAATGGGCTTACACGCCTGCTTTTGATCTGCAGGACCGTCCATTTACGCTGGGCTTCTGGATCAATCCTTCCCAATTTCCAGCCACCGGTGCGGCCGTGTTTTCCAATGCCACTGCCGGCGCTGGTATTACCATTGGTTTCGACAAGGATGGTTATTTACAATACATCGATCACAAGACAAATACGACCTATACTTCTACCCGCAATCTCGTGCTCAACAAATGGGCACAGGTGAGTTGGAAGTACGACAATGTAAGGCGTCAGTTGTCTGTATTCTACAATGGCTGGCTGGTGCAAGCCTGGACCGGTGTAGTTTCTCCTTCCGCAGCTACCGGCGCGCTGCACATCGGCAACAATTTTGAGAACAAACATTTTATTGGTTTGCTGGATGAAGTGAAACTTTACGGCAAGCTGGTATCAGATCAACGTATACTGGACAACGCCGGTTATACTTCCCATCGTGGTGACGTGATCAAACTGAACGCTTCCAATATGGCTATACCCGGTGCGGCTGTCAATACAGCCATGGTCGGTGATTTCACCATTGAGTTCTGGGGCAAGGTCAATACAGATCCCGGTGCTAATATCAAACTGCTGGCCAGCAATGGTCGCGTGAACAACAATACTACAGGCATCTCTTTTGAATTCCCCGACAACAACAAGCTCAATGTGGTGTTGGGCACCAATACCAGTAGCTGGAGTTCCCTTACCGATAAAGGCAATGCCTGGAATGTAGGTGAGTGGAACCATATAGCTGTTACCGCTACCAAAAACGGTACGCTTACGTATTATGTAAATGGCGAGAAGGTGGCTGATATGCCTTTCACCGCTTATGTACCCAACAACTGGGGCATTGGCCTGGGCAATAGTCCTGCCTATGCCGGTACATTGGCGGCTGAACTGGATGAACTGCGTATCTGGAGCAAAGCCTTGCCTGCAGATAGCATCCGCAGGCATATGCACCATCCGCTTACCGGTAAGGAAGATGGCCTGGCATTGAACTACGATTTTAAGGCTTATACCGATACTTCTATCATGAGCACTGGCACCCAGCCCGTGGAGATAAAACTCAGCGGTGCTGAAATTGTATCTGCTACCTCTCCCGTGGCAGTGATCGATTCCCTGTACCAGCAGGCGATAGCAGCCAACTGGAGCATCAGCAACAAAGCTATCGGCGGCCTGAGCTATACAGAAAAGATAACCGGTTATATCAGCAATATTGTTACCGGTAAGAATCCCGATTCCACACTGGCAGTAACAAAGAACAATATCCATTATCTGAAAGGCGGCTGGCAGATCGATGCGCTGAATGTGCCTGCTGCTACTATTAAGGTTATACTTGCACAGGCATTGCCCAAAGCAGATTCGATTGTGAAAGCGGCTACCCGCTGGTACCTGCTGGAAGAACTGACCACGGATTCACTGGTGATCGTAAGCCAGGGTAATTTTGATGGACAGAACCTCACGTTCATCAACACCTACCTGGAGCCTGGCTATTACCACCTTGGGTGGCTGGCCGATCCTACCGGCGCTATTGGCCGTGGGGGAGCGCTTTCACTCACCGGTGGCCACAAGGTGCATGTACCCGACAGCAAGGTGGATGCCGTGCTCTCCGGTAAGTTCACGATCGAATATTGGGCCAAGCTGACAGAAGACCCAGTTACCAGCGCCAAGATGATGGCCAGTAACGGAAGGATCAACAACAATACCGTTGGATTTGCTTTTGAATTCAACGCCAGCAATGCGCTGAATGCAGTATTCGGCACCAATACCGGCAACTGGAACAGCATTGCTTCTAATGTGGTATGGAAAGTGGGCGAATGGAACCATATCGCAGTAACCGGAGCGCCCAATGATTCGCTGAAGATGTATGTGAATGGTACGCTGGCCGGTAAGAATGCGTTTACTGCCTATGCTCCCGGCGGTGCCTGGGATCTCGCACTGGGCAACAGCACCAACTACACCGGCAATGAGATGAAGGCTACAATGGATGAGTTCCGCATCTGGAAGAAGGTGAAAACACAACAGGAGATTGTCGAGGGCATGCACCTAAGCACTGCCACCGATACGGCGCTGGTATTTAATTATACATTTAACCAGGACAATATTGGCTATGCCATCAATACCGGTACCGGTAACGACAGCATATCCATGACCAATGCGCAGATCATTGCTTCCACAGCTCCTGTAGCTGATATGGATACGGCTTACCGTACTATGGTGACTGCCAACTGGAGCCTGCGGAATGAAACCGCCAATGGCCTTTACCTGAAAGATGCCATCACGGGTTTTAACACCAACCTGGTGGTAGGTAAAGATTTCGATAAAACAATTGTGAAACTGGGCGCTGCCAAAGATACTTTCTATGTGAAAGGCGGCTGGTGGTTAAATGCGCTGGATATGAAGACGGGTACGCTGGTAGCTGACCTGGCGAAGATATTGACCAACGCAGACAGCGTGGCCAAATTTGCCAGCCGTTACTACCTCATCAAAGGTGATCCTGCTGCTACGTATACCATTGTGGCTTCCGCTCCTGCGGTCAATAAGATCGTGGAGTTTGCCAATGTATCCCTCGATTTCGGCAAATACTTCCTGGGTTATAAGTCTTCTGCGGCTGCCCCTGTTACGGCTGTGTTCAAAATAACAGCCGGTACAGACGATGCCGAGCAGAACCTCGACATCAACAGCGGGGCGATGGACCTCACCAGTTCCGACCTGGAGTTTACCAAAGACGGTACGAAAGACCAGTTCCTCGGTGTGCGTTTCAGCCATGTAACCATTCCGCAGGGCGCTATTGTCAACAATGCCTACATACAGTTTACGGTAGATGAAGTAAATACCACCGGTGATGTGAACGTGATGATCGGTGTGGAGAATACCGACAACCCGCTCACGATGACTACCGGCGCTTTTGATATTTATCACCGCCTGATCCATTATGGCGATACCCTTATCTGGAAACCCGGACAATTTGCTGCCGAAGGTGATTCCGGTATCAACCAGCGCACGACCGATCTGTCGAAGCTGGTACAGCATATAGTGAACAGGCCTTCGTGGGCGTCCGGCAACCCGATGCTGTTTGCGATGGTTGATCCCGCCTACCTGAAAGTGCCTGGCTATACCGGTAATACCGACAAGCGCGTGGCCCAGTCTTTTGACCGCAACCCTGCCACCGCTGCGAGGCTGGTGGTCAACTATACAGTTCCCAACAGGTTCCAGACCGGTACTTTCCCCCTTGCAATGAAGGCCTCCTGGAAGTACAATGATACGGCCGACCTGAGCGGACGCAACTGGACAGCGGTCGATTACAACGACAGCACCTGGGCGTTTGGCAATGGTATACTGGGCTATGGTGAAGGCAATGAAAGTACTACGCTGCAATACGGCAATGATGCCAACAACAAGCGTCCGACTTACTATTTCCGTCATACGTTCAAGGTAGACGACCGCACCAAATACGATTCACTGGTGTTTGATGTATTGAGAGACGACGGAGCCATTGTATATGTGAACGGTACAGAAGCCTTCCGCATGAACATGCCGGATGGTACAGTGAATTACAATACCTATGCTACTGCAACCGTGAATGCACCGGATGAAACGGCGTATTTCCGCACAAAGACAGCCAACCTGCTGCAAAACGGCATCAATGTAATCGCTGTAGAACTGCACCAGGCTACTGCCAACAGCTCCGACCTGAGCTTCGATATGCAAGTAGGTTATACCCTGCCTCCGCTGGCGCCTGCCTCCTACCCGCTCACCAAAGGAAGTGAATGGTCTTACCTCGACAACGGCACCAGCCTCGATGCCGCCGCCTGGAAAGACTCAGCCTATGCAGACCGTCACTGGGCTACCGGTAAGGGACCGCTTGGTTATGGTGATGCCATGACTACTACTGTATCTTACGGTCCTGATGCTACCAACAAATACATCACTACTTATTTCAGGCGCGGTATCGTGATCGATACAGCCCATGTAGCTGATTCTGTAGAGATCGGTATCCGCCGTGATGATGGCGTGATCCTTTACATCAACGGTAATGAAGTAGTGCGTGACAATATGCCGGCAGGGGCAGTGAATTATCGCACGAAGTCTTCTTCTATCGTGGATGGCGCTGCCGAAACTACTTATTTTACTTTCCTGTTGCCGAAGACCATCTTCCGCAATGGCCATAACCAACTGGCTGCCGAGGTACACAACCGCGACAGTTCCAGCTCCGATCTTGGTTTCGATCTATATATTAAGGACGCTCCTGTTAAAAATCCACCTTTTGTATGTGCCGATAACCACATCGCGTGCTTTACTTCCATTGATCCTACAGCGCAAACCAATAAGCTCATCATTCCTGCCGGCTCACACCGCTTCCAACTGATCTTCAAGGAAGGGGAAGTCTATACGAAAGGCAGTGGTACGGTACCGGGCAATCATGACTTTACGGGTTATGTGCCCCTGAATGGCAGCAGCACCAAAGGTCACCTCTCTGTAAATCATGAGAACCAGCCCGGTGGTGTGTCTATGATCGACCTGCATTACAATGATACCACCATGTTGTGGGTGGTGGATACCACGCAGGCAGTGGATTTCTACAACAATGATCTCATTACTACCACCCGTAACTGTTCCGGCGGTATTACGCCGTGGGGTACAGTAATTACCAGCGAAGAATCTGTCAACGCCGGTGATGTGAACAAGGATGGTTATGAAGATGTGGGCTGGCAGGTAGAGATCGATCCGCTTACCGCCAAAGTGCTTGATTACAACGGAGACGGCAAACAGGATAAGCTGTGGGCAATGGGACGTATGAACCATGAGAATATTGTGGTGCTGGCCGACCGGAAAACCGCTTATTATGGAGAAGACGGCGGTACCCATTGCGTGTACAAGTTTGTAGCCGATAAAGCCGGTGATCTTTCTGCCGGTAAAGTATATGTACTGAAACTGGACCAGCCGCTGGTAAATGATGATCCAAGCGGTACCACTGCCCAGTGGATACTGGTGCCCAATGCCACACAGAGCGATCGCAACAACCTCAACTCCATTGCTGCTTCCCTCGGCGGCACCAATTTCAACGGTGTGGAAGATTGTGAAATAAGTCCCATAGACGGTAAGATCTATTTCACGTCAAAAGGCAAGAACCGTGTATACCGCTTTACCGATAAGGGAACATCGGTGGATAATTTTGAAACCTTTGTAGGCGGCACTTCCTATACCATCAATACCGCCAGTGGCGCCAAAACAGAGCCCTGGGGTGATGGCAATGATAACCTGACATTTGACAACAAAGGCAACCTGTGGGTATTGCAGGATGGCGGTTTGTACTATATCTGGGTTATCCGCCCCGATCATACGCAAAGTAGTCCCAAAGTAGAACTGTTTGCCTCCTTCCCTGCCGGTTCTGAACCTACGGGATTGACCTTCTCGCCCGATCATCGTTTCGGATTTGTATCCGTACAGCACCCGAGTGGCAGCAATGCCGACCAGGTAGATGCCAGCGGCAAAACGATCCGGTTTAATAAATCGGCTACCCTTGTATTCTCGCTGAACGAACACCTTGGTATGCAGATACCAGTGGCTGGTTTTACAGCCGACACAACGGTGGCGGTAGTAGGCAAGCCTGTAAAGTTTACCGACACCAGCAAAAACTATCCCACCAGCAGGGCCTGGAAGTTTGACGGCGGTAGCCCTGCTACTTCTACCAACACTACTGAAACGGTGACCTATCATACACCGGGCAAGTACAAGGTAGAGTTGATCGTGAGCAATGCAGCGGGCGCAGATACAGCTATTGCGGTTGATTATATCGAAGTGAAGAATGCTGTTACAGGGATCAATGACCCGGATGACCTGGCGAAGAGCCTGACTGTATCTCCCAATCCTACCAATGGAAGGATTATGGTAACGTTCAGGGTACCAGCCGGCGAACAGGTGTCGATGGAGTTGTTCGACCTTTCCGGTAAACGGCTGGGTACACTGGCTACGGTAAAGGCTACCGGCCTTACGCAGCAGGTGCCGCTCAACCTGGAACCGTTGGTGAAAACAAATCAGGTGGTGGTATTACTGGTTAGAACTGCCACGATGACTAACCGCAAGTTGCTGCTGTATACGAAGTAAGAAAAACACGATAGCAAGCATAGGCAGAACCGGGGTTGAGTAAACTCCGGTCCTGCCTATATAAAAAGGAAGTGTATGAAGTTCGTTTTACCTGTCATATTGATGTGTACGGGTATGGTTGCCACCGCGCAGCACGCCAATCCCAAGAAGGCAGCGGTCTATTATACCCTGACCGATGCGCTGAAGGACAGGGAGGCCACGCAGCTCAACCTGCGCGACAAGCAACTGTTTACCCTCAATGACAGCATTGAAAGGCTGGAGCATCTTCGTTTCCTGAACCTGATGGGTAATAACCTGGAAGCATGGGATGAAAGCCTGTTTCGCTTGCGTAAACTGGAAGACCTTATTCTGCGGCAAAACAAGCTGCGGGAACTGCCTGAACAGGTAAGCCTGTTGCACCACCTGGTACAACTGGATATTACCGGCAATACGATTGCCCGGATACCGAAGGGAATAGGCCGGCTCAGTAAGTTACGCTTTCTGCATGCCGCCATGAATGTGATCAGTTCCCTCGATGCATCTATTGGCGATTGCAGGAGCCTGGAGGTGCTGGCATTCCAGTTCAACCAACTGAGTTACTTGCCTGCTTCGATCGTACACCTGAAAAAGCTACGCGTACTGAACCTAGGTTACAACCAATTCAATGAGTTTGATCCTGCCTGGCTGGAACTGGAAAACCTGCAGGAATTGAACGTCGAATACAATTTCTTCCGGCGGTTGCCTGATGCGGTGGAAAGATTGGGCAACCTGCGCACGCTGATACTTACGCACAACCGGCTGGATTCCCTCCCCGAAACACTGACCAGCCTGCAACACCTGGAACTGCTGGTGGTTTCGGAAAACAACCTGACGAAACTGCCTGCGCATATAGACAGGCTTCAGCACCTGAAAACCCTGATCGCGCTGAATAATCCTTTGAGTAAGGAAGAGAAAGAAAGGATCAGGAAGGCCCTTCCGGGTTGCCAGGTATATGTTGATAAGGATTAAAAGATTATGCTGCCTGTGTATTGCTTTTTCTAATGGTTATTTTTCTTTGGTAAGAACCCGCTCCGCGCCTCCTTTCCGTTTTATAATCATCTGGTTTTTCGCGGCGTCGAACTCAATGACTACTGCACCCTCGATCTGAAATTTATCGGGTGCCGTTGCTTCGAGCGGGACACCGGATTGCGCGCCCGGCGGTTGAAAGAAAAGCGTCCCGCCCTCTCTGGTGATCTTGCATTTCACGGCAGCTTCCGGACCCGAATAAACGCCGACGTATTTGTCCAGCACTTCCGGGCTGATGACGAGCGACTCCAGGGCGGGAATCGTAAACGGTTTATTGTAGTAAATATCCACAACGCCGCGCACGATGTTGTCTACAGGGTACACCTTGGCGTTCGTCGTATAGGCGACTGCCAGCTTTTCTTCCGGCTCGTAAGACAGCCACGCTCCATAGTTGTCGCCCCCGCCCGTATGGCCGTAGAAGGTCTTGCCAGCGAACGTGAAAGGCATCATTCCAAGGCCCTCGTCGTTCCTCATCGTTTTCATCTGATCGAGGCTTTCCCGGGAAATCAATTTCCCGTCAAACAGCGCCTGGATGAATTGGGCCAGGTCGTTCGAGGTCGAAATAATATGTCCCGCGCCGAAGAAGACGCTTGGATGGGTTTCGCCCCCCTGTTTCCAGTTGCCGCCGAGGTTAAAATAGGTAAGCGCTTCGTTTTTGTTCACATCAATATTTCCGGTCGCGGTGTAGGTATCTTTGAGCCCGATCTTTGCCGTTATTTTTTCCCTGAGGACTTCCTCGTAGGATTTGCCGGTTACCTTTTCAAGGACAAGACCTAACAGGAAATAGGCAGCATTGCTGTAGGAATTCTTTGTGCCCGGTTCGAAATCGGGCGTGGCTTTGGCGATAAGGGCGAGCACCTCCTCCTTCGTTATTGGGATCGTGCTCACGTTTTCCTGAGCATTCTGAGCGCGCCTTACGTTAGGGATACCGCTGCGATGCCCGAGCATTTGCACAATAGTAATTTTTCCTGCATTTGGGATCTGCGGGAAGAATTTATCGAGGTTGTCTGTCAGCTTCAATTTTCCTTCTTCAGCAAGCTGTAAGATCATCGTGGCGGTGAACATCTTTGTGATCGAACCGATCCGGAACCTGTTTGCCGCCGTCAGAGGTCTCTTTTCAGTTCCATTGATCTGGCTGTAGCCGATAGCGCGTGTGTAAAGAACCTTGCCGTCTTTGGCGATGGTCAGGCTTCCCATTGCTTTATTCTTTTCGGCAAGCCGGTCAAAAAACTGGTCGAGTTTAGCTTTGTCCGGCGATTGTGCGAAGCCTGCGGTGAACAGCGTCACTGCCAGTAACGTTGCGGATAAGTTGTTGCTTTTTATCATTTTCAATACTATTTATGTAAAAGTGCTTTGCATTTCAAAGTTAATGGAAAGTACTTTGTATTTCAAAGTATGTGAATAGAAAAATAATTGCCTCCTTAAAGCGTGTATAATAATTTCCCCATTACCCGTCCCAGGCTTTCACCGACTGCACGGTAACCTGCTGTAGTACTTTTCGGAGCATTCCAGGGGGTTTCTATACAAAATCCAATAGTATTTGGATTGGCATTTTCAAGCACCCAGGCTTCACTGACCAGCTCTTCCGGTGTAGCTACGGAAGGCTTAGGTCCGTTCCTGTGTTGTTTTATTTTACCAAATTCTTCTTTTAATAATTCAATAAAACGTTCCTGCCGGGGAAAGGCTTCTTTCCCCATATAGGTCTTATCCAACACATACATTGTTTGCACCTTATTACCTGGTGCAGGATTATGCAAATCGAGGAAAATGTTCATGCGGCCTTCCTCCGCCAGGCGCCGGATATATTGCTGCGATGCGGCTACCTCCGGCCAGTGAGGGGTTGGGGCCCAATCGCGGTTATGATCATGCGGGAGCGCGTGCTTGCCTCCATCTCCGGTGGCTACGTGGTCAACGTCCATTAATGGGATAATGTATATATCAGCATACCGGCGAAGCCATACAGCTTCTTTATCTTCACCAGCCAGCCATTCTGCCAAACCAACTGCTACCCACGATCCACCAACTTCCCAGGCATGTTGCCTTGCCTGCACCCATATAGCAGGCCGCTGGAGATCTGGCTTGCTGCCTTCACTTATTTTTAGTGCAGGTACGTTTCTGCCTTCCCGCGATTGGGCAAGCGTGAAAGCCTTCATGAAGGGATGCTTCTGCGTAAGGTGTTGAATAAATGCGGCCGCATCTGTGGGCGTAAAAGGAGGCCCCCACGCAATCCACAAGGTGGAGGACCCTGGTTCAATCCTGTAACGCATGTAATTGCCTTCTCTTATGCCCGCGGGAGTATGTTTCCAGATTTTACCATCAGTAGAATAAGCTGCCCGATCGGGCCAGGTCCAGTCAGGCGGCAACTTACGAAGGTTTCCCGAAGGTCCCCCCTGGACTAATTCGCCTGAACTCAACACTTCTAAAAAAACTGGTTTGTTGCTGTTAATACTGTCTATGCGCAGGTTCCACCAGTTAGGCATACCCCGTTTCGGATCTCCGGCGGGAATGATCCGTATAGTCTGCGTTGCATTATCTATACCCAGCACGCGGGCAGACCCGCTTTCAAAAGAGGTCGTTACGCGCAGTTCCTGGCAGCGGGGATTTTTACATGCCAGGAAAGCAAGAATAAGCAGGCTAACTATTTTCATGGTTGTTTTTCTGCTTCTTCTCTTAAAAGCTTCTCAACGGCGCTTCCTAATTTTTGCCCCACTATACCATATCCTTCCGGGGTGCCGGAAGGTGTATTCCAGGGAGTTTCTATACAGAAGGCTATCGTGTTGGAATTGGAATGTTCCAGCACCCAGGGAACGCTTACCCGGTGAAATAAGGCTGGATTTTCTGCTGGCGGCCGTGCGGGATTTTGTTTCAGTCCTCCGAATTCTTCAATCATTAAGTCAACAAAACGAAGTTTCCGGGGATCCGCTTTTTCCGGCATATAAGCTTTTTCTATTACGTAGGCTGTTTGTTGTTTGTTGCCTGGCGCCGGATTATGAAGGTCCAGGAATATATTCATCCTTCCCTCGTTAGCCAGGGCAAGTATGCGCTTTTGCGCTGCAGCCACTTCGGGCCAGTGCGGTTGATCACTCCAGTCCAGGTTATGGTCCTGGGGCTCGCCATGTTTTCCCCCATCGCCGGTAGCTACATGGTCAACATCCAGCAGCGGGACCACAAATATTTCCGCATGTTGCCGGAGCCATCTTGCCTGCTGGTTATCGCTTACCAGCCATTCTGCCAGGCCTGTACCTACCCATGAGCCGCCGCATTCCCAGGCATGATGGCGGGCACTTATCCAAATGGCAGGCCGCTGATCAGCGGGCTTACTGCCTTCTGCAATCTGCAATGCAGGCACCTGCCTTCCCTCCAGCGACCGCCCAAGGATAAAGGCTTTAGCAAACGAATAGGTTTGGGAGATACGGTTAACAAAATTCAGTGCGTCAGTTGGCGTAAAAGGCGGGCCCCATGCCAGCCATAAAGTGCCGGTAGCTGGTTGTACCTGGTAAACCATCCGGTTGTTTATTTTTTGACCTTCTGCCGTTTGCTTCCATGTTTTTCCATCAAGGGATAGTGCAGCCTGGGCGGGCCATGTCCATCCTGGAGACGTCTTTTTGCCCTGTCCGGTAAGTTCATCCGGTATCAGGTCCTCGCGCACCTCTACCTCCAGCACAAGTGGAATGGTCGTATTAATTCCATCAATTCTTACATACCACCAGTTAGGTATACCCCGTTTCGGATCACCTGCCGGTGTGATCCTTATCGTTTGAGTTTGCTGGTCGAGAGACAGTACACGCGCCGAGCCGCTTTCAAAGTTGGTGGCCACTTTCAGTTCCTGGCCAATGGCAATGCAGGATGGCAAAATGAGAAAGGACAGGAGGAATTGTTTGATCATTTTAATAGGCTGATTGCCTAAATGTAGGCTATACTTATAAAAGGATCAGCATGTACATTGGCTAACTATTATCTTCCTTTAACAAGTTCCTGTATAACTGCAATATGATGGTCATCATGCTCTGCGGTGAAATACGCTATATCAATGATGCGCATGGGCTGCTGTAAGCGGGGATGCATGCTTGTTTGGCCGTTGCCCGGCACATTGATGCTATCCAGGAGTTCTATAGTGGCCCTTCTTTCTGCAAGGAATTTTTCGAGCAGCGCTGTAATAGCGTCTTTATTAAAACCGGCTTCAGACGTTGCTTTGTTTTCAAGGTCTGTAGCAGTCAACACCGGTTTTTGTTCCAGTATATCGTGCATGCGGGTACGCCATAGAGGCTCCAGCACGGAAAGGTGCCCTGTATGCTCTTTCACAGACCATTTACCATCCGGCTGATGCGTCAGAATGTGTTCTGGTATACTGGTTAACAGTTGTGCCAGGATATCCGGCGCCTGTTGGAGGCGTTGATAAATGGAGGTATATTCATCCGGGCCAAAGCTGAAATCAAACTTCCGCCCGAACCATTTTGAGGTACTCATAATAGTGTTTTATAAGCGTTCTGTTGACTTATTGCACGCAATTCGAGGCAAACCTTTTCTATTTCTTCTTCCGTATTGTAATAATGAACGGATGCCCGTACGATACCATCCAACCCTTTCCGATTCATGTAATAGAGCGTGGATTTGGCAAAGCCGATATTGACGTTCATATTCCTGGCCGCCAGTTTTGCCCTGACTTCCGCTGCCGGTACACCGGCTATTGAAAAGGTGACGATGCCACAAAGTTCATCGCCCTGGTCATGCACTGTAATACCCTCCAATTCCCGGAGGTGTTGCCGGAACAAAAATGCTAATTGCTGTATCCGTTGCCATATCCGTTCTACGTCTATGTTCAACGCATACTCCACGGCTTTCTGAAGGCCCATCATCACTGCAAAGTTCTTTTCATACCATTCAAAACGCCGTGCATCCTCCCGCACCACGAATCCCTGCTGATCCATACTGGTAACGGTGCGGCCATCAAAGAACAACAGTTTTAGCTTATCCAGCATTTGCCGGCGTACATACAAAAAGCCGGAACCACGCGGCCCGCGCAGGTACTTGCGTCCTGTTACAGCCAGCATATCGCAGCCTATGGCCTGTACATCTACCGGCATTTGGCCCACCGACTGGCAGGCGTCTAATAAATATACAATATTGTGTTTCCGGGCCACCTCACCTATCTCGGCGGCTGGCAGTACATTCCCGGCTGTGGAAGGAATGTGCGTAACGGCGATTAACTTTGTCCGGGCAGTAATGGCTGCCTCCAATGCGCTTACCGGGAAATTACCTTCGGCATCATTGGGGATCATTTTAATGACAATGCCGTAAAGCTTTTGTGCATTCAGTAAGCCCAGCACATTGGAAGCATATTCCATTTCAGAAGTGATCACTTCGTCGCCCTGTTTAAAGTCCAACCCATTAAAAGCAATGTCCCACGCAGCACTGGCATTCTCCACCAGGGCTATCTCATCGGGATGTGCCTGAATAAGTTGCGCAATCAGGGTATGCGTATGATCCAGTTGCGTGCGGTATTTGGCTTCTGTTTCATAACCGCCGTACAAGGCTTCTTCCCGGAGGAAATCAACCATGGCATTCACAACGATATCCGGCGGCAAAGCGGCGCCCGCGTTGTTCAGGTGAATGCGTTCTGCCGTGCCTTTGGTATCCGCCCTGAATGCTTGTATCTCTGCTTCAGTAAAGGGCTTTACTTCCATAATGAGCATGTTGGTGAAATACAAAGTAACAGGTTTTACCAGTTTCGGAACAGATGCAGATTTGACAATTTTGGCTATATCAGATCCAGTGTATCGGTTGATAAGGACTAAAAAGCGTAATGGACCTTTATCATGAAGTAGCGTTCCAGCAGGTTATACCTTTGGGTAGAAACCTGCGTAGGTGTAATGGTGTTGAAGGTAAGGGCATGGACGTTGGAAAGATTGCTTCCGATGCCATTCAATACGAGCTTGTCTTTGATGAGGGCGTATTGCACGTTGAAATCGAGGAAAAGGTATGATTGATGTGTGTTTCCGTTGGGCATGACGTAATATTCTGCTTTGCATTCGACATTTAACCGTTGCCCTGGCATGTAATACAGGCTGACCCTGTTTTCCTGGTACAGGTTGTTGTTGGTCTTTTTAAACTGGTTGCTGTTCATTGTCTGACGGCGGAGTTTTAGATTCGACTGTACCAGTATGTTGACGCCTGTCCATACGGATTTAAAACCCAGTTTTATATCGCTGGTATTAAAACGGATATAGTTGTCGATTGCATTACTCCTGTTCAGGTAATTGCCCCATGTACTGTTTACATCCAGTATCAGGTTGCCGCTGAAGGGCCGGATGTATTTTTCCAGCCTGGCATAGGCAATAAAATACCTATTGGTAAATGCATAAGGTATTGTTTCTGTTTTTTGATACCTGGCCGTAGAGAGAATGTCTTCTATATATCTTTCCCCCTTTATCGTGTATACTACACCACAATAGGCGAGTAATTGTCTTTTGAAGAAATCCGAAAGCGCATAGTTGAGGCTAAAGATATGCCCGGTAGCAGGTGAAAACTGGCTGGCGCCTTTGCGGAGGTTGCGGTAGCCGGCCATCCACCAGGCAGGCACAAGATCGAAAGCGGCCGGCAGTTCTCTTTGCCAGGTATAGATGGCATTGAGGGCGCCTCCCTTTTTAAATTGATACGAGGTGGTAAAACGGTGTTTGAATAAGGTATAGTTGCTGGCTGTAACGGCCCATTCGTATTTCCCTTTTGTAAGGGTACTGCTGCCATCAAATTTAATGTTGCCGGTTTTATATCGCAGAGAGAGTGTTGTGAAGATAGACTGGTCACGCATAAGATAGTCTGTCATATAAGGCTTGCCGGCGGGGAGCGCGTTGCCCGTACTATCGATGCCATAGATACCGGTATTAAAATCCCTGTTGAAGTGGTTATAGCCGAGGTTGAGGGTATAGTTCCAGTTGTTAGCCGCGCCTGCAAGATGCGTGTTCACGGAAAGCTGTTGCAAAGGAAAATTGCTTTCCTGGCGCAGGGAATGAATGGTATCGGGGTGAAACCCTATTTCAGCCGCATAGGTCAATGGTGTGATGTAGAGATGCTGCGGTACCTTGTTCCGGTTGTACAGGATCTCCGCGTCCAGCGCCGTATTGGAAGAGAACCGGTTGGTATAGTGAAAGCGGTTTTCTACATGTATTTTGTCGGTAGCCAGCGTGGTGAAAAGATTACCGCTGCTTAGCAACATGTCTGCACGGTGGTCAATGGAACCGCGCTCGTATTTGAAATCATACTCAAACAACTGCTTGTTGCGCCGCATATAAGACATTTCCAGCCTGGCGGCACTGAATGATTGTTGCTTGTTCAGGGCGGTGGATTCTGTGAAATGTACTGCCGGCGTATTGGTCAGATAAGTAATGTCGCGCCACTGTTGCTGTATGGTCTTTTCTCCTATCAGGTACATCCCCCCTTTGATGGAGAGGTCTTTGACCGGGCGGACCAGGAAGCCGGCGTTGATGATCTTTGCGTTGTTGATATTGCTGCGTTTGGCATCTATCCCCTGGTAGTTCAGTTCGGCGCTGGCTGCAATGGGGGTTATTTTTTCTGCCGTTGTTTCAAAACTGCGGCTCATGCTTACGGGGTCGGGTTTGTCGCTGGCTGTAAAGGAGAAAGGGCTTACGCCAATATTGTTCATGTTGCCCAGTACGGTGATTTTCGCCGCCGGCGTAATCGATAAGAGGTTGATCCGGTTGTCGTATTTCCCTCCCGGCACGCCCCCTCCGAGATCCGTATTCCCGCTCAGCAATACCTTTTTTTTGAGCTTCAGGTTCAGCACCTGTTTGTTGGTATTCACGAGTCCTTTCAGCAAAGGATTGTCATTGTAATTGTCAATAGCCTGTACCTGTTCTACAGCATCCGGCGAAAGATTGCGTGTCAGCATTTTGAAGTCGCTCCCATACAGGTCGTCTCCTTCAATCAGTACTTTTTCAATCAGGCGGCCATTGAATTTAATATTGCCATCATTGTCTACATCAAACCCCGGTATTTTTTTCAGCAGGTCTTCCACACTCTGTTCATTTTTATTGCTGAACCGGCTGATAGAAAAGGTGGTGGTGTCTCCATTTACCCGTATGCCGAAATTATTGGTGACCACTACGCTGGGCAGTAGGCTGCCGGCTGCAGAGAGCCTGATCTCCACTTCGTCTTTGTACAGGTTGATAGGAGCTACATGCTTTTTAAAACCAAGCATGGTAATTTCCAGCACCGGGTGGGTAAAAGCGGCCGTGAATGTAAAGGAAAAGCGGCCGGCGCTGTCTGATAAAGCGTAGAGCACCTTGTCTTCATTGTTCAGGGTATATTTCAGCAACACGCTGGCGTTGGACAGGGCTATGCCGGCAGTGTCCCTGACTGTCCCGGAAAAGCGTTGAGGCTGTGCCAGTGCTTCACAGGACAGGTAGCAAAAGAGGGCGATGATGAACAGGCGCTTCAGCATATTGCCGGTTAGTTAAGGTTAACGGGATCGGATACCGGAATGCTTTCTAAAATACAAACAAATCGTGTATTTGTGGGAGGCAGATAGGTTAATTAAGGTTAATGTGGCTTGTTGCAGGTGTGGTTTAAACAAAAGGAAAGCCGTCCTTGTTTGTTGTTGTTGCTAACTATTAGGGTTGCGGCTCTTGAGGGCAGTCGTATTCGATGATCCAGATTTCTACTACGGTACCAACGTACTCGCCGTTTTCATCATAGATATCCCATTCAAATATCCAGATGTCTATACAAGTATCCGGCTTTACCTTGCGCAACACCTTCACTGATGTTGCCTGGTTATTGGCCAATGATGCGGGTTTGCCTTCATGGAAGTTGATAACAACATTAGGCGCCTTGGCATCGAGGGAGAGTTCAGCAAGGATACGGTCTTTGAGGGTTTCTTTTGATTCCTGTGTTAAAATGACCGGTTGAACACTTGTTTTGGCCAATGTGGACACCCCGATGGCCAATACGGCTACCAGGAGCATAATAGATTTTCTCATAAAACGAAGGTTTTAGATTGTTAGGAAAAATGCAGGACGACTTTCCTATTTGTTGAATCAGGGGGTAGTAAGAAGGTATGCTGATCAGAGAGCCAGGTCTAGTTCAAGGGCTACAATCTTCCGGGTGGATACATTAAGCCTGACCCCGGGCATGGTGTTGGCAGCCGCCATTTTTTGCCGGTCTTCCTGCTTTTGTGCAGTGAATTTCCTGAATTGTTCCCTCGACACTTTTTTGCCGGTGAAGTGGTTGGCCAGCAACAGTTTTTCAGGAGAAGGCAGGCTGATTTTGACGGCCGTAAAAGCTACCTGGTGCTTGTCGTCTTCTGCCTGCAATATAAGGCCCGGCAGCCCGCCCAGTTTCCAGGGTCCTGCACTAACAGGTATGTCTGTGGTAAACCAGGCTGTATAATTCCTTCCCCTGAAAATGCCGGTAGCTTTACGGCATTCAAAGGAGGCAATGTTTTTGGTTTCGGCCGTAATGTTCCATTTGATGGGCGCCAGGGTATCTGAGATCAGGAATTCCTCTCCGAAAGCCGTTTGATGAATGGTAAGCAGGTCGCTGTTGTAGTTTTTTAAGAACTGCGTGCCTGTTGCCGGAAGGGCCACACCGGCCAGCCGTTCTTCTACCTGTTTGGCCACTGCATTCTTGTCTACCTGGTTGGAGTCAATTCCCTGGTAAAATACCTTTTCGGATGCTTTGTAATCGCTTATCCCGGATTGATAGATGGCGGTTGACCGGCCAATGTACAGGAACATGGTTTTGGTAAAATACGTAAGGCCGGTTGTATTGGAATCACCACTGTAGGCAAGTTGTTCCTGGTAAACGATTTTGCCCATGGCGGTATCGGCAGGCTGTGATAAAGCAGGAAAGGAGAATAACATAGCCATTAAGGCATAAGTAACACCTGAGCTTACTTTCATGTGACTAAGGTTTAATCGGAATGAAAACTGTGTAATGGTTATCCCGTACAATGAATTTAAACCAGAAAATGACACTAACGCTAACGAATGCTGTATTTTGTTTTATTTTATATGTAAGTCTTTTTGTCAATAAAGCAGGGGCTGGGGTAATTGTTGAACTGGTATCCAAGGGAAACATATTAAAAACCAACAGCTTACGTCTTGCCATCTTTTTCAACTAATTTTGCCCCAAAATTACCTGATTTGAGTGCTACTGTGTTTTTGCTGACACCGCCTTTTACGCAACTGAATACGCCCTACCCGGCTACCGCTTACCTGAAGGGGTTCCTGAATACCCGGCAGATCAGCGCTTTCCAGGCCGACTTGGGTATTGAGGTGACCCTGGCGCTGTTCAGCCGTACCGGATTGCAGGAACTATTTACCCGCATCAACAGCAACACCCCTACTGCACTATCTGAGAATACTGCCCGCATCATCGCCCTGCAAAACGATTATATTGATACCATTGATGATGTAATCCACTTTTTACAGGGCAGCAACCCTACCCTCGCCCACCGCATCTGCAAACGTGATTTCCTGCCCGAAGCCAGCCGTTTTGCCCAATTGGAAGACCTGGACTGGGCTTTCGGCTCTATGGGCAACCAGGACAAGGCCAAGCACCTCGCCACGATGTATCTGGAAGACCTCTCCGACCTGATCCGCGAATGTGTGGATGAGCATTTCGGCTTCAGTCGCTATGCAGAACGATTGGGCCGCTCCGCCAACAGTTTTGATGAACTGTATGCCGCCCTGCAAAAAGAGTACACGTATATTGACCAGTTACTGATCAGTATCCTGCAGGAGCACCTGCAATCGGTGCAGCCAAAGCTGGTAGCTATCTCTGTGCCTTTCCCCGGCAATCTGTATACTTCCCTGCGCTGCGGCCAATGGGTGAAACGAAATTATCCGCAAGTGAAGGTGGTCATGGGCGGCGGCTTTGCCAATACAGAGCTGCGATCACTCTCTGATCCCCGCGTATTTGAGTGCTATGATTTTATCACGCTCGATGATGGTGAAGCGCCATTGGAAAACCTGGTACACCATATTGAAGGAAAGAAAACAATAGAAGAACTCAAACGTACTTTCGCCCTGGTTGATGGCCAGGTGACTTATTTCAACAATAAAGCCTGTACTGATTATAAACAAGGCCAGGTAGGTACGCCTGACTACAGTGACTTCCCGCTGAATAAATACATCTCTGCCATTGAAGTGGTGAACCCCATGCACCGCATGTGGAGCGATGGCCGCTGGAATAAGCTCACGATGGCACATGGTTGTTACTGGGGCAAATGCACCTTCTGCGATATTTCGCTCGATTATATCCGGCTGTATGAACCCATCGCTGCTTCCCTGCTCTGCGACCGCATGGAGGAGATCATTGCGCAAACGGGCCAAAACGGTTTTCACTTTGTAGATGAGGCCGCGCCACCGGCGCTGATGCGTGCGCTGGCATTGGAGATCATCCGCCGCAGGCTTACCGTAAGCTGGTGGACGAATATCCGGTTTGAAAAGAGCTTTACCCGCGACCTGTGCCTGCTGCTGAAACGAAGTGGCTGCATTGCTGTATCGGGCGGACTGGAAGTGGCCAGCGACCGTCTGCTGGAGCTGATACAAAAAGGGATTACCGTAGCGCAGGTAGCGCAGGTGAACCGCAACTTTACAGAGGCAGGTATTATGGTACACGCCTACCTCATGTACGGCTTTCCCACGCAAACGGCCCAGGAAACGGTTGACTCCCTCGAAATGATCCGGCAAATGTTTGCCGCCGGCATCCTGCAATCAGCCTTCTGGCACCTGTTTACCATGACGGCACATAGTCCTGTTGGCTTAGCGCCGGAGCAATTCAATGTTCGCCGGGAAAGTATGCTGGTGGGCAGCTTTGCCAATAATGACCTGGTGCATGTTGATGAAACCGGGGCCGACCATGAGACCTTCAGTTATGGACTGAAGAAATCATTGCTGAATTATATGCACGGCATCGGGCTGAATGAACCCCTGCAAAAGTGGTTTGATTTTAAGGTACCCAAAACAAAAGTAGCGCCTGACTACATTGCCCAGGTGCTCACACAGGATCAATACACAGCGGCCAAGCCCACTACCAAGATCGTATGGCTGGGCCGTCAACCCGCTGTAGAGCATTTCACCAAAACGAAGAAAGGCAATAGCTGGGAAATGACGGCCCTCACCTTCCAGGACAAGAAAGAAAAGTACAGCATCAGTGTAGGCCGTGAACAGGGCGACTGGCTGGCCGGCATGCTGGAAAAGTTATCTGTGTCCAATCCCAAAACATCCACGCTACAGGATGTGATGGACAGCTACCGCGCCGCCGGCTTCGAAGACTTCGAACTGTTCTGGGACAATAAGCCAGTGAATACGTTGCATAAGGTGGGGTTGTTGAAGTTGTAGCCTTCAGCTTACAACCTCAACAACCTCCCTGCTGATCATTACAAACGGATGACCTTAACAGTCTTCGTCTGCTGATCCATATTCACTGTAAGAAAGAATATTCCTGCATGAGCGCCTTGCAGTAAGAACCGTTGCTTTTCTACCATAGACGCCGATTGTATACTTCTTGTAACAAGCACCCTGCCGGCAGCATCTGTCAACACCATTTCCAACCGGCGGCCTGCCGCACCACTCACCTGCACATTTACTTCATTGCCAGGTACAGGGTTTTGCAACAGGCTTACTGTAAAATCTGCATCTGCTGAAGCAGAAGTCGAAGCCGTCTTACCTGTTGCCAATAGTGTAACACTTGCCGGCGCTGGTTCTGTCCCGTACACCAGTTCGCCTTTCACATATACGGTGATGTGTGCATTCTCTCCGAAGGCAGCTTCCGGGCGGAAAGAATGATCATCTGCCTGGTTGAAAACACTCCAGTCGCTCTTTGCCATCCGCTGCTGGATATTACCCGTAGTACTGGCAGGATACAGGTTGTCTGGCGCTATAAAAGACAGCTCCAGGTAGGTGTCTGCACCATTGAGCGCGGAGGCAGGTTTTACAATCCTGCCATGTACGAATGCATTGCCCATAGCCGCATAGTCCAGGTAATAATTCACGGCACTGCTACCTTCTGCGGTAAACCAGTAACGCATGGTGATATCCGCATAATTGACCGGCACATTGCCTTCATTGTTCAATTTTAACCAGGGAGCAACCGTATTGGCATTGTTACCAGCATTTTTGCTGTACACTTTCAGGCTTTTCACTACCGGTATTTCCAACGGCTCCGTACCACCCACCAATACATTGTTTTGGTACACCGTAATACGCGCGTTTTTCGTATAGGCGCTGGCTGGTGTATAGGAATAGTCGTTCGTTTTCTGAAAATTGGTCCAGGTACTCTTTGCTGCCCTTGTTTGTATAGGCCCTGAATTTCCATAGGCAGCCAGGCTTCCGGCGGTGCTGTCGAAACGGTATTCGAGGTAACCGTAAGCGCCTTCGTATGGTGCAGCCAGCTTTACGTAACGCATTTTTACTTTGCCTGTTCCTAACTGCGCATAGTCGGTATACAGGTTCGTCATCGCGGCATATTCTTCCGCTGTCAGCCAGTAACGAACGCTGATGTCCTTATAAGGCACTGCTTCACCGGTTTCATTCTGTACCTGTAGATGATTGTAGAGTGTGTTGTCTACAGGCTTGCCCGATGCCGGGTCCTTATGCAGTACGATCAATCTTTCTGCCGCCGGCAATGAATAATAGCCCCATACCCTGAACTCCAGGATGCCGGTAGATTCCACATTGTTTTTCATGACTACGCGCAAACGGCTGGCATTCAGGTTATGCAGGGATACCTGGTTGAAGCTGTCTTTACCCAGGGGCACGTCTGCTACCCGTACCCAGGCATTGCCATCCCAATATTCGAGGTAAGCCGTGGTGGGTGTGCGCACGCCGCCACCATCATCAAACCAGTAGATCTCTGCTTTATCAAGCACAGCATTAGACGGCCATTCGTAGGCTACCCATTGCAGCGAATCGGGATTGTACCAGTTGCCATAAGCGCCATGACTTTTATCACCGGAATGCAAAGGGGTAAACCCATCGTTTACCGCGCCGAGCGTTTCCCAGGGTGATACATAAGAAGTGGATGCGGTGGCTTGCATAGCCAGGTTTTCCACTACTGTACTGATCTTCACAACAGCGCTGTAGCGGCTGCTTCCCGACAGGAACACCTGCCGCAACCGGTAGTAGCTGTTGCTGCTATTGCTGGCATGTGTTACCCGGTAGCTTTGTGCGGGGTTCTTTTCAATGGTTGCTACTTTAATAAAATGTATGCTGTCGGTACCATACTCCAATTCGTACTGTGCTATAGAATCTGCTGCTAATGTTTCCCATTGCAACTGGTTCGCCCCATCTGTGCGGGCGCCTGCAAATGACAGCAGGTGGTAACCGGGCGCCGGCAAGGCGGAATCTGAACCCCATACCCGCCATTCGATGATGCCGGTAGATTGTACATTGTTCCGCATAGAAAGCCGTATTTTATTGGTGCGTATGCTGCCCGGCAACAGGATATTGAATACATCACGCTGCACGGGTATGCTGCCCAGGGAAGTCCAGGCATTGTCTTTCCAGAATTCAACATAAGCCGTATCCGGTATACGCACACCTGTGTTATCATCAAACCAGTATACCTCCGTTTTATGGATCAGGTACGATTGTGGCCATTCGTACTGCACCCATTGAAAGGAATTGGGATTATTCCAGTTGCCATATACGCCATGCCCGCGATCGCCGGAGCCTGCAGGCGTAAAACCATCTTTGATGGCCGCCAGCGACTCCCAGGGCGACACATACGATGTAGTGGCCGTGGCGCTTAAAGCAAGGTTTTGTACAAATGTTGCCGGAATACAGTCGGGCGATTCACGGATAGCCATTACCTCATCAGAGAATAAAGTATAGGCAGGATTGATATCTATGTTGGAAACATCGGCAGCTCCCTTGCCATCACATTCCGCGCGGCCATTGTTAAAGTTGGGTGTTTGCAAGTATACACCGGTACTGCTGCAACTGCCAATCTCCGCATCGCCACCTACAACCACCCCGTTGCCCAGGGTTACACCCCACTCCAGTGCATTGTCTTTTGCGATCACATTGCCCGATACCGTGCAGTAGCTGAGGATGGCATTATCCGTCACCTGTACGCTGCCACTGAGGGTGCCACCAAACACCTGGGCGTTACCACTCACCACTACGTTATCGCTTAATACGGCATTTTCTACCCATGCGGTACCTTCTATCCTTACATTGCCTGTAAGCCGTGAGGAGCCCCGTACAATAGCTTTGGGCCCTACATACACGGAAGCATCCACGGTAGCACTGTTGCTTACCCAGCCGCCACCATTGGCATGGATATGGCCTGCCGACCTGAATTCATCCCGGTAACCGGTCTGGTACCCTTCGGGTACTGCATTGGCGATGCTGATCTCGTAAGGGAACCTTTTTATTTTGGGGAAACCTGCCTCCCACACATAGGTAGTATGTGAAGACGGTGCCCCTGACACCACCAGGTAAAGGGCTGTTTCATCTTCCTGCATGGCGAAAGTCACTTCCCCTTCCGGGGCAGTATATGACGCGCTGTACCGCGCTGTTTTACCATCTGCCTTTACTGCCACAAAACCATACCGCCAGCCTGCACCGGCCGCTTCTGCATGTCCCTTGAACTTCACTTTTACCATCCTGTTGGCACAGGTAGGATGCAGTGGAATGATATTATAACCATAGTCCTGCGGCGCGTGATAATCTGGCACCACATAGCGTGGCAGGGAGTCGTTCACGCGTTTTAATAGAGTGTATTGCCGCCAGAGATAATGCGGTTCTGCATTTTGCAGGCGGCGCAGTTCGGCGCGTATGTAAGCGCCTGTTCCCAGCACATTGTAATCTGCAATGACATCCCGTTTCGCATATTCCCATATAAAATCATTCAACTGACTTTGTGTCCAGCCTTTCAGGCGGCGATAAGTCATCAGGGGATGTTCATTCGCAGCCGACTCCTGCCAGAGCCGGTTCACCATACCAAGGCTGTCCAGTTCCTGTATCGTGAGCAGGAGGTTGAACGCGCAATAGTGATGGCGGGTAGAAGAATACTGGAAGCTGCGGGTGGCCATCCACCGGGGCACATCTTCTTTCGCAAACTGTGGATATAGCTGCAATCGCATGAAGTTGGCATGCGTTTCCCAGAATGAACCGGTTGACTGGTTCCTGAATCCCCCGGCCAGGTTGCGGTCAATGTTGTTCTGTCCCTGCAGCGAGTGCGTAAGCTCGTGGCTGAGCACAGCGCCATCACGCACCGCCCCCGGGTGTACCCACATGGCCCCGATCACTTCATCATAACTGCTGCCGAAAGCCCATCCCGTAGGGCCTCCCGGCGGCCATGTATCATTGATGACCACGATGATCTTGTACTTGCCCAGGTTGGTCGTAGAGTCGTCTTTACAGAACCGGATCCCGTGTACAAATTTGTCATAGATCTTCTCCAATGTGTCCAGTACCTGCGCAGGTGTAAACCGGAGATTGGGGTCCGTATAAGTTTCAGGATGCTCACCTACTACGGGGCCCCAGAAACATACAAAGTTCTCCGACTGTACCGAACGGTTGTACGACCAGGTACTGAGCGCTGGGTCTGTAGAAAAGATCCGTGGAATATATACCTGCTTTTGGGCGCTTGCCTGTAGGGCAAGGCATAGACATACAATTGCGTAAAAATAGCGCATCAAATAAATGTTGTGGGTAATAAAACTGTAATTACATCCTGTATGTGATGAAGATAGCGAAGGAAGAGAGCACAGTCATGACTGATATTAACTAATTCTAACAGGAAGTTAACCTGTTTGTCTATTCGCAAAAAGGCAGGTCAAAACGGATTGCGGTTAGCTATGCTGGGTGATGAACCGGTTTATTTGGAGAGAACAAGATTTTCTCTTAAATTACAAGAACACGATTCCCGCGTATTTATTCACTTCTTTATGATCAGTCGTTCCGACATATGCTGCTTTTTTCTTCCTGCCGGTACTTTTCCCAAGGAGTCCTTGTGGACCGATCTGTCTGCTTTTGCTTCTTTTTCCTACGCTTAAAGTACGCTCCAGGTACGCTTATGGTACGCTCCTGATACCCTCGATATATCGGCTTACTATGGGCTTAGTAGGGGCTTACTATAGGCCGGATAGGGGAAAGATATGGGCTACATATAGGCGCTAAGGCGGAAAGATTGGAAGGATATATGAGATTGGGCAAAGCGGGCCGGAGGTCCGAAAATAGGCTGCAAGCCTCCCGGAGCGGCGAGAAAGGTATGAAATTGGTAAAGTGTTTAAAACCAGCCTATTCTGCTGCTAAGGCTGGGGTGATCCTGTTTAAACGAATCACCCCGGAACCCGGCAGGATTGCCAGGCACGGGGTGACCCACCTTGTGGTACAAGGCTTTCGTTTGGTTGGTTTAATTGTAGCCAGGATTCTGGTACATTTTCTCAGGGTTCAGGTTATATTCATTGAGGGGTATAGGAAAATAATAGTCTTTGGTAGTGATATTGGCGAGCGGTGAATTGTTGTAATCCGCCTGGCTCTTG
This sequence comes from Paraflavitalea devenefica, assembly GCF_011759375.1. Lineage (NCBI taxonomy): Bacteria > Pseudomonadati > Bacteroidota > Chitinophagia > Chitinophagales > Chitinophagaceae > Paraflavitalea > Paraflavitalea devenefica. Next base: position 671,490 of record NZ_JAARML010000005.1, read on the forward strand.
GCCTTGAAATAAGCCACCAGCTCTTCCTTTGTAAAGAAGCGCAGCAGATCATGCCAGCGGTGGTGCTCAAAAGCCAGCTCTATCCGGCGCTCATGCAAAATGGCCAGTTTCAGCGTGGGGTATTTGGCCGCATAAACCGGATCGGCCATCATCACCGCATACAAAGGACGCTGTGCCCGCTCCCGCACCATATCGAGGTATTGAATGGCGGTAGCATCATCATTGAGCAGCATATGCACTTCCGCCAGGTTCAGGATGATATCGGCATAGCGCAACACGATCCAGTCATTACCACCATAACCGAGGTTGGTAGCGCCGGCGCTGTTATCCCTGAACTTGGTAATGAAATAAGCCTGCACCGAAGGATGGCTGGCGAACTTGATCGAGAAATCCGTACGCAGGTCACCCACTTCAAACTCTTTCCGCAGATCGGCCGTCAGCGTACCACCTGCACCGGTAGAAGCAAACAGGGAATTGATGGTTTCTCCCCTCGCCTGGTTATTGGCGGCAATCCTGGAGCTGTAATTGGGATCGCCTTGCCTGTAGGCAATCTGCCAAATGATCTCCTTGTTGGTGCCTTTTTTTGTTACATCAAATACTTCGGCAAAAGGAATATCTGACAGTTTCGTAAACCCACGCATATTGTAGCAGGCCAGCAAATAAGTCTTTGCATTGTTCAGGTTCGTTGTTTTATCAGCACTCAGGTCAGTGGCCATCTTCAGGTACACCTGTCCCAGTAACCCATTGGCAGCCTGCATGGATACACGGCCCTTGTTGGCTTCAGTCTGTACATTGGGCAGGTTGCTGGCTACTACATCCTTCAGGTCGGCTACGATCTGCGCATATACATTCTCTTTCGTATCCCGGAAAGTATGTTGGGGCAATTCATCAAACCTTAACCTTTCTGTTACCAGCGGTACGCCGCCAAACTCCTGTACCAGGTTGAAGTACATGAGGGCGCGTATAAACTTTACCTCGGCCTTATACTGCGTTCTGGTACCCTCATTGGCAAAAGAAATAGAGTCAATTTTTGACAGCACGAGGTTGGTCCTTGAAATGGGTACATACAGCGCTGTCCAGTGATTTTGCAGCCAGGTATTGATGGGCGCCAGGGAAAAGCTGGTGAACTGGAAGGGCTCGCCGTTATTGGATTGGTTATCGGTGCTGTTCACATCATCCGAACGGTCATCGGTCCACAGGGAAGCGCCTTCTCCAATACAGTTGGAGCTTCTGAGCCCTTCATACACACCATTTACGGCCAGGGCCACATCATTTTCTGTCTGGAAGTTTTCATCCACCGGCACCGCATTGGGATTATCCTGCTCCAGGAAGCTCTTGCTGCAGGAGCTTAATGCACCTGCGATACTTAAGCCTATTGTTATTACAAGTATGTTACGCATAAAATATTGTTTAGATTGTTCGACCATTAGAATTGCATTTTAACGCCCAGGTTAAAGGCACGCATCAACGGATATTTGCCATAGTCAACACCCGGCGCCAGGTTGGTGCCATTGTTATAATCTACCTCGGGGTTATAGCCCAGGTAATTGGTAATCGTGAACGCATTGTCTACACTACCATACACCCTTAGAGAACTAAGTCCCAGTTTTTTCACAACGGCCAGGTTGCCCAGGCTATAGCCCAGCGTAATATTGGTACAGCGAAAGAAAGAACCATCTTGCAAATAGTAATCAGAGAGACGGGTACTGTTGCTTTGTGTACCACCACGGGAGGCGCGGTAGATCTTTCCGTCACCAGGCTGCGCTTCGGAACGGTACCTGTTCTTTACAATTGCATAGTTATTGCCGGAACCTTCCATGTTGTTGATATAATAATCCTGCCCGTCAATCACATCATTACCCTGTGAGCCATTGAAAGAAGCCATAAAGTCAAATTGCTTATAGCTGGCGCTCAAACCGAAACCATAAGTGAAATCAGGATAGGGAGAACCAATCACCTGCTTGTCGGCCTCATTCACAATACCATCACCGTTCACATCTACAAAATACAGGTCGCCGGGATTGAGTGGTGTGGAGGAGTAAACAGAACGGGGAGGCCCTTTCAGCTTATACCCCGTTGGGAAAGTATTATTGGGCAGCAGTGCGGCATTATCAGCAGCAATATTGGCCATGTCCGACTGGCGTACCATACCTGCCACGCGCAAACCATAGAACATGCCAACAGGCTGTCCTTCCATTGTAGCGTGTGTGATATAGGACCTTTCGGCACCGGCGGTAAAGATGGTGCTGGCGCCGCCCAGGCTCACTACTTCATTTTTATTGTGGGTAATATTACCACTCAAATTCAGACTGAAGTCTTTTGTATTGATCACCTTCACATCCACCTGCGCATCAATACCCCTGTTGCGGATATCCGCATCAGACAGATTGGTAAGCACTTTGGTAGAACCCGAGCCGGCCGTAACATTCTGATTGAACAGCAGATCGTACGACTTACTGATATAATAATTCACCATGAGGTTTACGCGGTTGTTCAGCAAGCCGAGGTCGGCGCCAAAGTTGAACTGGGAGGTAGATTCCCAACCCAGCTTCGGATCGGCCAGGTTGCCGGGAGAAAAGGCCGTATTCACCGTATTGCCAAATACGGCGCCACCCATAGGCTGTATAGGCTGCTGGTAGTTGTAATTACCGATATTGTTATTACCGGTAAGTCCCCAGCTTGCACGCAACTTAATGGTAGAACCTGCGCCCAGCCAGTCGCCATAGAACTTTTCATTGGAGAGGTTCCAGCCGGCTGATACAGAAGGGAAATATCCCCAGCGATTCTCAGGACCAAAGCGGGAAGAAGCATCAGTCCGGAAAGAGCCGGTAACAAAGTATTTATTATCGTAGGTATAGATAGCACGCGCCAGGTAAGAAACAAGGGTAGTAACCGATTTGCCGGTTCCCCCGTTGATATAAAAATTAGCGGCATCTGCGCCGCGGGCGGTAATTTCCTGCACATAGTCACTGGAAAGGCCATTGGCGCCTACGCTCACCATATCGTTGGTAGTTTCCTGGGCCGAATAACCGGCCAGTACATTCAGGTTGCCTTTTCCGATGGCTTTTTTATAATTCAGCGTGAACTCGGCCAGCTTATCCAGCATGTTGATGGTTTGCGCAGAAGTATTGGCTGCCCTGATAGCAGCCGGTGAACCGGGCGGATTGGCGCCACTGCTCAGGTTGGTAGGATAATAGTACTCGTATTTCTCATTGTAGGTTTGTGCGCCGATGTTCACTTTACCGGAGAGGCCGGGGAAGAACTCATAGGAGGCACTGGCATTGTAAGTGCCACGGGTACCTTTACGGGTGATCTTCACCCGGTCGGCCAGGGCCACTGGGTTCTCAATACCCTGGAAGGCATAGTTATAACCATCAATAGGAATAGCAGCATTGCCCAATGCATAAGAGCCATTGGCGTTATACACCGGGAAAATAGGCATGTATACCAATGCACCGAGGATAGGTCCCTGGTGGAAACGGCCTTCCTGTACTTCGCGGTTATTGATGTCGGTAACAAACATGCTGGAGCTTACCTTCAGCCTGGGTGTTATATCTGCATCAATATTGGCGCGCAGGTTAATGCGTTTCTGGTAGGTGAATTTGAGGATACCATCCTGGTCCTGGTAGCCGCCGCTGATCAGGTAACGGGTATTGTTGTTGCCACCGGAGAATGACACGTTGTGGCGCTGCATCAATGCATTGCGGTACAGTTCATCCTGCCAGTCGGTATTGTACTGCGGTTTCAATACTGTTTGGGTGGGAAAATCATACAAGGCTTTGATGATGGTAACATTACCGGGATTGGAACCCAGCCGGGCGATCCTGGCTGCATTGTCATCAGAATAATAAGCATCATTCCAGGTAATGCCTTTGGCAATCACCTGATCTTTATAAGCGCCGTTACGGCCATCTACAAATAACCGGGCAAACTCATAGCTATCCAGCATGTCTACCTTTTTGGCCAGTTGGTTGATGCCCGCCATATAATCGTAGTTAAGTTTTCCCTTGCCTTGTTTACCGCGTTTGGTAGTGATGAGCACTACACCGGCAGCCGCGCGGGATCCATAGATAGCTGCAGAAGCCGCATCTTTCAATATTTCAATAGACTCAATGTCGTCGGGATTGATGAAAATATCATTGCCGGAGGTGCCGGGGTTGTAACCAGTGGTGGCATTCGTGCCATTGCCCGGGCCCTGGCTTACATTACCACCCACGGGATAACCATCTACTACATACAACGGCTCAGAGCTGGCATTCACAGACCCAATACCACGTACCCTGATCTTCGTGCCTGCATAAGGTGCGCCACTTACCTGCGCCACCTGTACGCCTGCCACTTTTCCCACCAGCGCCTGGCTGAGCGTAGGTGAAGTAAGGGTCAGTTCTTTGGCCTTCACACTGGAAACAGCGCCGGTAAGATCACTCTTGCGCAGGCGCTGGTAACCGATGGAAACCTCTTCCAGCATTTTGGCATCTTCCTTCAGTCTCACATTCACGACCGTCTTCTCTCCTACCAGGATCTCCTGTGCAGCATAACCTGCATAGGTGATCACCAGCACATCATTCGCAGTAATAGCAACAGTAAACTGCCCTTTGGCATCGGTCATCACTGCTTTCCCCGATTGCCTGGCCAGCACACTGGCCCCGGACAGGGGTTCATTATTTTCAGTCGTTACGGTACCGGACACCGTGCCTGTTTGCGCCCGTAGCGGGTTTGAACAGATGACTAACACAGTCACCAGGAGGAACAATAGTTTCGGAAGCACTCCCCTGCCTTTGGGCAAAGGGATGACAGTTGCAATTTTCTTTTGCATTAGTTATTATTTGTAATAAGGAAATGAGGTCGTGTGGCAGCAATCTGTTTCAGGGTGGGCCGCCCTTGCATGGCTCATAGTGGTGCTGCAGGGCGACTCACCCTATCGCTGGCTTACCAGCGTACTTCCATCATATTGGCGTTGTCCTTACGGGACGAGCTTGCGGCAATGCCTTTCATTGTATTACCGAGGAGCGTAAAGCCTTCCAGTTCATCGGGCCGTTCATTGATATCTATTACTTTGATCTCCTGTTCTGTACCGGCGGCAAGTGACTTCTCAAGATCAAGGAAAGTGAATCGCCATTTCCGGCCTTCTACCTGGTTCTGTATTAAGACCAGTATGTTTTTGCCGGGTATCCAGTGCAGGTTTTGCACCCAGGGTGAGCAGGTAAACTTTTTAACCAGGATGCCTTTTTCAGAAGTCTTTTTGGCCTTCGCCAGTAAGGCGGGATCATATAATCTTACCTCGTTGGCTTTTCCGCCATAATCGGCAGTGGCTACATACCATTTGTTGTTGTATTGTACGTATTCAGGTCTGGTGCCCTGTATGCAGGCGTCGTCTTCTATTGTATTCAGCAGGTTGCCATCCAGGGTACCGGTTTTGAGTAGCCCTTCCCAGTTGACGGAATAGATGACTGCTTTCCACTGCGTGCCTGCCGTATTCAGCCGGATACTGTTGCCGATGAAAACAGGTAGCTTATCATGGATCGCTATACCGGTGGGGTGATTAATCACATCCGTGTCATGCAGTGTTAGCCTGTATTCTTTGTTAGTATATACGATGGAGTCGCCGGCCAGGGTGTATTCCCTGATCATGCCTACTTCCCTGTCGCCGTATAAGAACAGACGGTCCTTTTGGAAAGACACGCCCTGGCAGGCGCCCAGAGAGTCAATGGACAAGGCATGGGTGATGTGCATGTCCACATTGGCTTGGTGGGATGTCATCGCCAGCAGAAAGCAACTTAGAAGTATAGTAAATGTTTTCATGTTTTTTCGTTTGCTTCGATAACAGATTTCTCGTCCCTTAAACCCGCTGATAGCATAGCAGCGTATGTTGGGACTCGAAATGACACTTAAGAAAGATGGCATTCGCCGCTACGGGTCCATGGGTTCGGTGGGGTCAATGTGCAGGGCATCGGTGAGCGGGTAAAATTCCGCTTCGGTTTCGGAGAGGCGTACGCCCGGTTTGTAAGGCACTTCATCCAGCTCCCGTTTACATCTTTCCACCAGCGTGCTGGTGATCCACATACTCTGCCCTTTTTCTGTGGAGGTCAGCCCTGGCTTATCCATGGGCATGCCATAGCGAAACATGAGCCGTACCGCATTCCGCATGTTGGTAGTGGTATGCCGTGCATGTGGCTCCATGATGATGGCATTTTCCGGCACCTGCAGTTTCTGGATGAGGAAACGCTTCATTTCTTCCGCCTCGTTGTATTTTGTTTTATAGGGATGCACTTTACCGCCTGACACCATAATGAAAGGCGCCAGACCCTTGTGGTATTGTATGGCAGCGAGGCGACAACGCAACATACCACCGGCGCTGAGGGGCACAGCCGGATCATCGGGGCCTGCACCGGGCACCAGGATCACCGAATATTTATAACTGGTCCACTTGATCATCTTGATCCGGTCGCAGGCAGCTTTGTTCACTGTTATTTCCATGGGTTCATAATCTGCCGCCTGGTCTCTTTCATTCAATTCTATGAACTGCAGGGAGGCCCTGAGCGAAGGCAGAAAGAAAAGGCGTGTTCCCGCGCATTCCTGCAACACTACATAGGTAGGTGAATACAGCATACTGCCATAGCGCGGATGATGTACATTGAAGCTGATGGAGTCAATAAGGGGGTAATTGGGTTTCCTGCCTTCGGCATACACACCTATGGCAAAGTTGATGCCCATGGCATCCTGTTCCCAGGCTTTGCGCAGCAGCTCAGCAGGACGTTCCTGGTGAAAAAGGATATAGGTGCCGGAAGGGATCAGGTGTTGCTTTACCAGTTTGCCCAGCGCATTGTTATCGGCATACAAGACAAGGAGGCGGGCGCTGACAGCTTGTATCTCCTGCTCAGTGAGCTTCATACTTTCTGTATAACAGGGGGCATTGTTAGCGCAGGTCTTCAGGGCATGCTCCAGTCCGCCCAGCTTGCGTTGGGCGATATTGGCCAATGCGGTGTCGCTCTCCAGCAGCTTTTTAGTGGCGGCATCCTGTTGCAGCAAAGTAAGCAGGTAATAATTCTTCGCCTGTATGATATTATTACCGGTTACCAGTTTATAGTGTCCGTCAGGAGCTGATTGTTGTGCAAAAAGATAACAGGCCATGATCAACATGGCTGTTGTGAGGAGCGCCTTAACCATTATTTGTGTAGTATTTCTTCGGCGGCAAAAGTCCTGCGAACACATTAACTCAATATCATCCCTGTATTACCGGATTGTTACGAATATCTTAAAGCATTTTAATATGAACATCAGTTAAGTCTTCTTACTTCAATACCTGTTTCAGTAGCGCCGGCCGATTGATACTGTTCTTTGATATCACGGAATGGAAATACTTTATTGCGCAGTGGCGTAATACCCACAACAGTGCTGCCATAAATCAACTCCAGGGCTTTATCCAAAGACAGGTCACCGGGATAGCCCATTTCCTGTAAAGGCAGTTTGCTGAATTCGTTGATCTCATGATCGGGCAGCAATCCATTGCTGTAATTTCCTTTATCATTGGCATCAAAAACCTTGTAAATGGTGGGCATTAATACCCACTGCACCTGGCGGGGGTTCCTGTTGTCTTCAATACGGAAGGAAGCTTCGTCCTTGCCATGTGTTTTGGTGCCGATGCGAATAACGGGCATGTAAGGTTTCAGGTTATTGCACAGGATCTCCGCTGCAGAAATGGTGGCGCCGGAAGTAAGTATAAAGAGCCTTTTCAGTCCGAGGTTCCGGGCCTGTAGCTCACTCATATTCTTACCCGGGTTGCTGGTTGAAAAAGCAATGGTCTGACGGAATGTTTGCTTAACAGTGCCGCCAAACCGGTTGCCTTTAAAAGTCACATATACCTGATCGGGGTTGAAGGAAGGCACCAGCATGGCTGCCAGTTTGGCCGAAGAAGCCACACTGCCGCCGGGATTAAAACGCAGGTCGAGGATGAGTTCGGTAACGTCTGCGTTCTTGAGCTTTTCTATGCTTTCCAGCACTTCAAAATCCAGCCCATCCACACAATGAACATACGACAGGTAACCGGTCCTGACGCCATTCTTTTCAAAAAAACGGGTGGCGTATACACTTTTGTACGGTACATAGCCGCTGTTGATGGTTACCTCCGCTGAATCGGTGAGAGCGGTACCATTGCTATTAAATACAGCGAGCTGAAGTGTAATGGCTCCTTTGGTATTGAGCTGGTCAATCACCGTGTTCATATTGGCAGGGGTGATGGTTTCATTGTTCACTTTTGTAAAGAACAGGCCTCTTTTTAATTGTTTTTTGTAGGATGGGCCATCCGGAACCACCAATGATACGATGCCCACCAGCCGCTGGGCATCAAAAGGGTGACTGATGAGCGAATAATGGAAGCCGAAGAGATCGGCCGTTGAGCCTGCTGGTCCTATATCCTTCCGGTTGCTGATCCAGGAGAACCGGTCGGCGGGCGAGAGTAACTTTTTAAAGAACTCCTGGGTAGGCAGGGTATAATCTGGTTTACCGGTCATTTGTTCGTTCCAGTAATAATAGCGTTTCAGGCTGTCGTACACCCATTTGTTGTCAATACCCAATGCATCAGTGGGCTCAAAAGGGACAATTTTCTTGCTGCAAAACAGGTTTTCGACAGAGACCAGTGACAACAAAATGATACACACCCATTTAGTTTTCTGCTGAGCAATAATGGCAGGAAACCTGCTACTGTTCAGAAGCGCCATAAATTCACCAGTTTTAAGGAATTTTTATTTTTTTGTTACCTTTTGAGAGGTAATTTTGTATTGGAATTAAACAATTACAAAACATTAGGGTGACCGTTCGCGCGGTTGCCCTTTTGCATTATATACAGGAAAGCAATTACCTGTGAAGTTTCCTCCACAGGTAATTGAGTAAATACATAGGACAAATTAATTACGGGCCTATTGCTTTATAAACAGCTTGCTTTGACGCTGACCGTTCACGCTATAGATCACGAAATAATTGCCAGTTACCAGTTTCTTCACATTCACTTTTGTTTGTACAGCACCTTCAGCCACATTCTGGTTCAGTATCTGGCGGCCATCCACACCTACTACCTGTACAGAAGCACCGGCAGCAGCCTGCGGGTGTTGCACCAGCAATTGATCAGCTACGGGGTTAGGATAAATGCTGAGTTTGATCACACCATCCACTTTCAATACATCACTCACCAGCTTAACACCATCTTTGCTGGCGGTACGTACACGATAGAAGGCAGTAACATCTGTACGGCTATCCTGCAGCTCATACAGGTCTTTCTGACCAGCTTTTTTAACGGTACGCAGCGCAGAGAAGGTTTTGCCACCGTCAACAGATTTCTCAATGACAAACTCTTCTGCATCCTGGTCGGTAGTATTCCACTGCAGGGTGAGCAGTTCATCGGTAGTTTGTTCGGTAGATAGCCACAGGCTGATGCCCAATATCCTTGTGCCATCAATTACGAGTACATTGTCAAGACCACCGGTAGGATTTTTGGTATCAATCACTGTATTGTTCACAGAAGGCCACTTGTCAATAATGATAAAAGGCCAATTGGGTACAAACACAACCGGATAGTACGATTTTTTGAACCCGCCATCCAATGCATAACGGTCGATACGCCTGATGCCATTGGGCAGTGCGTTAGGGATAATAGTACCCCAGGTCCTGTCAATGCCATTTACACTGTCGGCATAGAAAGGAGCATATCCATTGGCTACTGTGTTGGCAGTGCCATCACTTTCAATAAAGGAACCGGATATAGGCCTTCCCTGTGCCAGCGGATTATCATACAGGAACACAAATTGCTTAGCGGCAGCGTTGCCGGTAAGCGCAGTAGAACGTATGGCAGTACCACTGAGTGAATCAGCAGCCGTACCAAAGTTGATCACTTTTACAGCGCTGGTAGTAGTCAGGTTGGAAACAGGAGCAGCTCCACCGGCGCCATCATTCAGATTAATGCGCAAATACAGTGAAAACCCTGGCGTAAACAAACCAGCTACGTTCACTTCATTGGCAAACCAGCCTGTATAAGATCCTGTAGAATCGGTGGTAAACTCACCATACCGACCGGCAACAGATAATGAAGCTGCCGTAACTCGTACGAAGCTACCAGTATCTTTTACCAGGATATAGCTCCCGTTACCAATAGAAACCGGATCAGTGGGGTCAAGAACGAACCTGTTGTGATAGCGATAGGTGGCATTGGGCAGCAGACCATTCAACTGAAGGCGTGCTACAAAAGGTACCCTGCGTTCGTCGGCCTGGTTAAATGTGCCTGCACCCTGGATATATTGAGGAAAAATTACTTCCGTGATGGACTGGGCGTATGTTGTTGCATAAGCCAGCATCAGTAAGAACAATACACTAAATTTTTGTTTCATAAATCTCTTTTTGTAGAAATAGAACAATGCATACTGTTTAAAAAATACTAATCTGAATACCATGCCGTGAAAGAAGGGTATTCAGATTAGTGTGAGAAGAAATTACCTGTTTCAATAATTTAATGGTCAAGGATGAAAGTGCAAAAGCTTAGTCACAAGCTGCACCACACCAGGTTTTAGTCCAGCCCGCCAACCAATCGCTGTTAGCAACGGTTGTAGCAGCAAATGCACCACGGTAGTTGGTACTTGTGAAGCTCCAGCCATTGGCAGTACAAATCGGTGCACAGAAACTGTTAGTTGTTCCCAATGTCAGAGCAGGAGAGCCAGGAAGCGGCCTGAAATCGTAGGTACAGCTAAATGCATTAGCCAATTTAATAGTATCTTTTGTACTGGGCGGGCAGAAAGTACCATACTTGTACAGTTTGTTGCTGGGATCCAGAACAGTTGTAGCTGGATTGACCGGAGTGGTGAAAGCATGTACAATGTTATGTGTAAAGGTAGTGGGGCTGCCTGCTCCAACTATGTTTAAGCCGGTAGGGAAACCCATAAAGATTGAATTCACTACGCAAAATCTGCTATTCCTGCGGAATTGTGCTGCGTTTAATAACGGTTTTCCAGCGGCTGTAGCAGAATCGCACAGGCCAATCACCGTCATATTGGAAATGGTCGGTCTTGTTACCGGAGTGTCAGCAGATCCTTGTCCGTCATTGTCAGATTCTATACCGTTAGGATTGGCTGAATAGGTAGCTTGCGGCGTTAACACTGATACGGCAAACTGAATGCCTCCCCTGAATCCGAAATCAAAATCGAATGCATCGTCATCGGGCTCAAAAGCAAACAGGTGCTTGGCGTTAACTGTACCACCAAAGAATTCGAATGCATCGTCATTGCCTTTGTACACTTCGATAAAATCCAAAGTAGTACCAGCTCCTACACCACCGCAGGTTAAACCATTCAGCTCATTGTCAGTAGCAATAGCCTGGCCAGCATACTCAATACGTACATAACGTAAAATGCCTGAATTGTCAAGGCAATTGCCCTGACCCTTAGTGCCACCGCCATATTTAACATCTACACCAGCAGGTACAGTGGGAAGGTTAATACCCTCAATAGAAGTATCGGCCTTGTTGATAGGCGCTCTGCCCAGCAATACGATACCACCCCAGTCGCCTGGTTGAGGGCAAGCTTCGTTGGAAGTAAATACAATGGGACAAAGAACGTCTCCATCTGCTTCGATCTTACTGCCGCGGGTAACAACGATAGCAGAAGCATTGGAAGCAGGCGTTAAACGATTTGCCCGGATAACAGTGCCCGGATCAATAGTCAGCGTTGCGTTGTTGCTGATATACAACTTACCATTCAGTACGTAAATGGTATCGCAGCTTAAGGTCCTGTTAGAGTTGATTACACCTGACAATACAGCAGTTCCTAGGCTATCGCAACATGCAGCGGGAGGAAGCGTGCCGGCAGTAGTGCCACGGGCATCAAATTTGTCGAAGTTCCTTTTACAGGCAATAATGGTTACTGCAGCTATTGCAACCGCAGCAAAACCGAAAAAGATTTTCTTTTTCATAGTTTGATAAGAAATTTGGAATTAAACAATTAAAAAACAATTACAGAAATATTGAAACAGGTAATCTCTTTGATTGGACGGGCGGGTGAAACGAAGTGTTTCAAGAACAGCGCTGCGCGCATTGGTTGTATTAAAGGCGCCTTTACAGGCAGCGGGAATTGCAGCAGCAATTACTGCGACGGAGAAAAAGAGGTTCTTTTTCATAGCCGATAAGAATGGTTTAATGGTTATTACAGGCGAGTGGTGAGTGCTGGCAGCAAATGTTTACCACTCGCCGCTTGCTGCCAGCTTTCCCTATTTACTTCCAGTCGAACAAAATACCAAAGCGTACGGTATTGGTCAGGGGATTTCTGTTGATCTTATCACCTGTAGGCACCAGGTACGAAAAGTTCACAGTGGCAAAGCTAAAACGGATGCCTGCGCCTGCTGTAATGTTCTGCCAGTTGCCCGATTCATAGGTCTTACTGTTGTACCCCAATCTCAGGTGTAACATATCGTTATAGGTATACTCCATGCCAAACCCGAACTGCCATGCTTTGTTGCCAAAAGAATCGAACCAGCTTCCTACTACTCCCTGATCATGGTATTCCTTCATGCCCTCTTCATTATCCGGCAATTCCGGTACCAATAATTTATTAATGTCTGCTGCGAACGTCATCTTATTGTTATCATCCCACGCCTCCGTATAAGCGGCGCCGATACCGAGATTGGCAGGGAGAAAATCCTTTTCATCTGAATTGTCGGTATAACCTATTTTACCACCCAGGTTAGATAAAGAGAGGCCGGCTGTCCATCCTGCACTTTTATCATTCAGTCCATTATAAAATATGGACAGATCGCCTGCCACAGTATTGCCGGCCTTGTAACTAACGCCATTCATATTGCCGGTAGATAAATTCGAGTGTATATACCTTAATGCGGCTGCAATGCCAAACTTATCGGACAGCTTACGGGAATAACCCACATCAATCGCCATTTCCCGTGGATTGCTGGTTTGCAGTTTATTTCCGTTATAGTCTACCAGCGCCAGGTCGCCCATGCTGAAGTAACGTAGTGAGGCGGACAGTGCCTGGTTCTCATCCAGTTTATAGTATCCGGCCAGTGTAGCCAGGTATACATCATCGGCAATCTCTTTCAGCCAGGGTGTGTAGGTGGCGCCAATACCAGCCTTACCTGTGGCAAATGGGATTTTAGCCAGGTTATAAAAACCGCTGTTGGCATCCGGGCTTAAGGCTATACCTACATCCCCCATTCCACCACTGCGCGCATCGGGTGAAATACGCAGAAAGGGTACCGCAGTAGTAGTAATATTAATCGTATTGCTGTTATTGCCTTCCTGGGCCTGTAAGCGACCTGTAATGATGATCATCAGAAGAACAAAGATAACAGGCCGGAGTCTATATAACTGTTGCATGTATGAGAATTTAAAATGAAATCTTTTCGGTTCTTTATTTTCTGTCAGCAATTCTTAGTGATATTACCTGATCACTACTTTTGATTTCAGTATATATCCGCCGGGACCATTCACCCGTACATGGTAAATGCCGGCAATAAGATTACCTACCGGTAACTGGTAAGTGTTATGTCCCTGTACGAGTGTTACATTTAGCTGCAGCATTTTTGTACCGTGCTGGTCAAATAGTTGAATGCCTGCTTTGCCGGCCTCTACTGAATAAATATTTACCCTTAGCTGGCCGGGGCTGCTCATATACGCATTCATATTGTCCTGCAAGCGTCCCTGTGCTGGCAATACGGTTAGTGTACCATTTCTCTGTACAATGTTGTAATTAGCGGAAGTCGCTCCTGAAACAATAATGGGGTATTTTCCTGCCAACGAAGTACTGGTAGCAGTGGTGCTTACAGACGGCGGCGAACTCAGGTTGTTAACAGTTTCCCCGTTTACAAATCCGCTGTAGACAAACTCCAGAGTTGGATTAGCCTCTCCTTCAATTTTAGCAGTATCCAACGCACGTATCTCCAGATTGGCCTTTTGCACAGTTAGTGTCCTTACTACATCCGGGGCAGGCGCATTGAGCGCATCTCCCGGTTGTGAAGCGGTAATATTGGTAGTGCCGGCGTTTATGACGTGTATAGTGCCATTAACAACAGTAGCCACACTGGTATTACTGCTGGAATAGGACACCGTTAATCCTGAGCTGGCTGTAGCGCCTGCTGCAAAATCATCATCGCCATACCTCTTTACCGGCAACGCATCAAATGTTATGGTTTGAGCCGGTAATGGGCTAACCGTTAATGTACCATTTACATGAGTGATCTCATAATTGGTGGCTGTAGCACCTTCCACTTTAATAGGATAATCTCCCGGCTGGGAAGCAGTGTTGGCCGTAGTGCTGACAGTTGGCTGTGTAGTAAGGTGCGTATTGTTTTCATTGTTGACAAAACCAGTATAGATAATGGTCAACGCTGGATTGGGTTGACCAAACAGTCTTGATTTGTTTTCGGCCTTAATGGTAAGTGACGCCTTGTTCACTGTGAGCGACCGGCTTACATCGGTCGCCGCTTCATAATTGATATCACCACCCTGGGAAGCGGTTATGGTAGTAGAGCCGACGCCAACAATATGTATTTTATTATTTACCACCGTAGCTACTGCCGGGTCACTGCTGGTATAAGCAACCTGCAATCCTGAGCTGGCGGTAGCCGGATCAAAATCAGCATTCCCATACGTTTTGGGCGCTATCGGATCAAAGGTGATGGTTTGTTGTTGTTTGGAAGCTGTGACCTTTAAATTACCAGGTACATACGTAATGGTATAGTTGGCCGAGGACGCACCATCTACTGTAATAGGATAATCACCGGGCGACGATGAAGCAGTAGCGGCGGTGCTGGCTACGGGTTGGGTGGTTAAGTCACCGGCATCATCTCCGTTTACGAATCCGGAATAACTCACCGTGAACACCGGAAGTGGGTCGCCCTGTACCTTTTCTTTATCATCGGCAGTGATGGTGAGCGACGCCGGGTTAACTGTCAAAGACCGTACTACCGGCGTAGCAGCACTATAATCGGTATTGCCGGATTGTTCTGCCGTGATATCTGTTGTTCCTGCTCCAACAATGTGAATGGTATTGCCATTGATGATCGTAGCAACAGCCAGGTTACTGCTGGTATAGGTAATCGGCAAAAAGGAACTGGCAGTAGCGCCCGGGTTAAAATCCGCGTCGCCATACGTTTTTGCCGTTAATGGACCAAATGTAATAGTTTGAGGCTGCAATACAGTTCCAGCCCCCAGCGTTACTACGTTGCCGTTGAGCACGAGGACATCCGTTATTCCACCGGTTGTATTCACGGTGCTAACTGTTCCGCCACCATCTTTCGCCCAGTTGCCATCCGTGGAAGTTTTATTGCCTATTTCACTGGCATTGGCCAGGCTGTATTGCACAATCTTCCGGATACCATTGGCCAGGTTATTGGGAATAATGGTGCCCCATGTTTTATCCTGCTCATTTACATTCGTAGCATAAAAGTCTGCATACAGGTTGGTAGCCGTATTGGCGGTCCCATCGGCCTCAATAAAGGTGCCTGCCACCGGCCGGCCGGTACCGGCTTCATTGTCATACAGCATCACAAAATTCTTAGCTACGCCGGATGTTGCGGGGGTACTGCGGATACCTGTTCCATCGGCTGCTGTACTCCCGAAATTAATGGCCGTTGCAAAACTGCTGGTAGTTAAAGAGTGAGCTACAGAGGTACCCCCGTCGCCATCATTTAAGGAGATCCTGGCGTATACAGTAGTTCCCGGAAAAAAAGTGGTAGCGGCAGAAGGTTCGTTCACAAACCATCCTTCATAAGCACCCGAAGGATCGGTTGTAAATTCGCTGTGCCGGCTGGCATTGGTAAAAGAAGTTAAAGTAGCCCGTACAAAAGAACCTGTTTGTTTCACCAGGATAAAAGACCCATCCCCTGCGCCAGACGCAGTGGGGTCACTTACCATACGATTGTAATATTTGTATGTTTTATTGGGATTGAGCCCTGTAATCCTTAGCCTGAAAGCAAAGGGCACCCTTTTTTCATCAGCCGTATTCAGTGTACCGGCTCCTTGTATATACTTTGGAAAGTACACTTCAGTAATGGATTGACCAAATGAAAAGATCGTCATTAAAACCCCTATCAGGAACAGCGCAACGTATTTCATAATAGTTTTGATTGTAAAAGTCATATCACCGAATGTCATTTGTATTAGTAAAGGTTTTGGCCAATAATTGTATATACCCCATTTACAGGACCTGTGGCCTGTGCAAAAAGAAAAGCTGAAAAGTCTGGATTGCTGCTATCGAATACAGTTGCACTCACTTCAGCTAATAGCTTCTGATCCGGTTCCGTTGAATAGAATTTAACCCTCGCTCTTCTACCAGCAATATGCAGTCCCCTGAAGTATTTTGAGAAAACGCCTTTATACAATATAAAACTGTCCGTATCTACATAGTTGACTGGTCCGTCGGGGGCGGTATTTTGCACTACTACTTTCACGGATTCCGGCAATTCGTCCAGTGTATAGGCTATTGCTATTTTGGTATAACCAGCTTCCGGTAAGGCTTCATTGACGGGCGGCCCTATGTATGATAAAGGAGCGCCGGCAGAAGGCTGGAAAAAAGTGACTTTGTTGATGAGGCCCGGTCTGTAAATGATGGTAGTATCCAGCAATTTATTGCTGGTATAATAATCCGCCACCTGGATCCTGTGTTTTGTATCATAATATTTAACATTGCTATACACAATGTTCCCATTAGGGGCCGTGAGGTAATCTGTGAGCAATACCTCATCTGCGGACACCTTTAAACGGAACGCATCTTTCGAAATAGCCTGCATGGCCAGTCCGGTGAATTTAGGCTCATCAACAGGCGTTTCATTTTTTCCACAACCCATGTACAGGAGCAATGAAAAAACAGCAAGGCACCTGAAAGAACGTGTTGCAATAGGGTTTCCTTTTGTCATCGTAATAATTGTTCTGTTAGTCTAATAATTATTGAAACCTGTAAGTAAGATTTATACTAATATTCGTTCCTCTTTTTACTTTATAGTTGGTAAGGTCCAGCTCTTCGTTGTAGCCATCTCCTTTGGGATCATTATTGGGCCCGGGGGCAGTGGCAACTCCATTTTTTATACTGGTATTTGAATAAATAACAAAAGGCTGGTTCAGGATATCTGACAGGTTCATTTTTAATTCGGCCTTTTGTTTGAACAGTCGCACACTTAATTGCATATCCATCACATCCCTGGTATTTTCCCATTGAATGAGGAATGGATCGGTGCCGCCATTAACAATACGCCGGCCAATGCGATTATAAGCGATGTTGAATCCCCATGTCTTGCTCTGGTAATTGAGGCCTGCATTAATGATGAAAGGCGACAGGCCCTGGATCGGCCGCTTGTCACTGGCCACATAGTTGGTGTCTTTTCCGGTAAAAGGACTGGTAGTTACCTGGTGTCTTATTTCACCATCGAGATGGGTATAGTTGGCGCTGATGGCCAGCCGCTTCAGCCAGGTACTTGCCGGATCAATAAATGACAATGTTTTCCGGAAGTCAAACTCATAGCCTTTGGCAGTGGCCTCGTATAGATTTTTATATTCTACTGTATTGGACGTGTTGCCAATATTGTAAAAACGTTCTACAGGATCTGTAAACTTTTTATAGAAAACAGAAGCAGAAATAATCTCATCACCGGAAGGGTAATATTCAACCCTGAGGTCATAGTTGTTAATGCGTGATATCTTTAATGCTTTTTGCCCAATGACCTCTGCCAGCTCGGTAAAATCATAATATACATACGGAGAACGTTCCACAAAATCGGGGCGTGCGAGGGTTTTACTGTACGCCAGCCTGACATTCATTTTATCGGTTACGCTGTATACCAGATTCACAGAAGGTAGCCAGTCTTTTTCACGATAGGTAGAATCATCAAAGGAAGACAAGCCTGTTTGATAATTATAATAAATGGTATTCAGGTCCATTGTATTGTCTTCATACCGCAGGCCACCAATAATACGTAGTTGCTGAAAAGGCCGCAGGTCAAGCATGGCATATCCACTCCTTAAACGCTGTGAGCCGGTATATTTATCACCCAGGCTGCCGATGGCCCTGGTAGAGGCCGGATAGTATTCGAGGTAGCCGTTGCCTAAAGCTTCTGTAGTAACGATGGCATAATAGGGTAAGCCTGCCCTGCTTTCAGTATAGCCAGGAGGTCCCAGTATCCTGAAGTTGGAACCATCAAAATCGGCTTCCCGTTCAGAATAGCTATATCCCATTTTAAATAACTGGTTTTCTTTCAGTACAGTAAAGGGAAGCGAAAAGTTAGCCCCTGCATTTTTGCGTGTCTCTTCCAGCAGGGATGAATACAATCCACCCATCAATAGCAATATGTCATTGAAGTTGTATTTGTACATGTCGCCCGGATATCCATCGAGCCTTGTACCGGTAATGAATCGCGTATCGGGCTGATCGCGGTTTAAGCTGGTATAGTCGGCAAACCAATCCAGCTTGATGGCCTGTTTGGTGATCTTGTGCTCCCCCTCTACCCTGGACTGCCATAATTTGTTGTATAAAGTAACCTCCCCGGTCCTCCTTGCATACCATCCCTGGGATACATAGTCACCTTGCCGGGTATCAAATTGATTACTATAACGTTTATTGTAAAGGTTCTTTAACGATATACGATGTTTAACTGATTTCCAGGCAACATTAAACAGTCCTCCTATTGTTGTGTTGTACCGGTACCGCTCACTGGCAAATTCATACTGGTTATTAACGCTTGCTTCTCCTTCTTCCCTGAATTGCTCATTGAGGTAGGTGCCTGCTGCTATAAAACCGAGGGAACTTTTTTTAAACCGTTTGTTTAATCCTCCGGCCAATTGGAAATTCTGTGATGGCCTGTAGGGAGAACTAACGAATTGCCAGCGATTCGGTATCTGGCTTCCTATTCTCCTAATGTTCTCCTGGTCATTATCTGCACGGTATTTAAAGAACTGAACAGGATCCATCAAACGGCCATCCCCGAAGTATTTCCGGTCTTTATCCACTTCGCCCCACCAGGCTTTGTCATCCCGCTTGTAGCTAAGCATTTTCTGGTTGGCGCTGGCAGTATTGTATCCTGTACCCACGGTTACACTTAAAAAGTTATCGGCCGGTACATCTTTGGTAGTGATCTGCACAAGACCACCGGCAAACTCACCGGGAAGATCGGGGGTGGCTGTTTTGTTGACCACAATATTGTCAACCAACTGACTGGGAATGATATCAAAGCTGAAGTTTCTCCTGTTGGGCTCCGTACTGGGCAGGGAAGATCCATTGATCAATACGTTGTTGTAGCGATCACTAACCCCGCGGATGGTTACAAATTTATCATTCTGCACCGTGATGCCACTTACCCGTTTTAAAACCTGTGCGGTATTGTTATCAGGCGTTACCCGTATCTGTTCTGCACTAATACCATTGGTCATACTGGCATTGTTTTTCTGCGTCATCAGCAATGCTTTTACCGACTCGCGCCGGGCGCCACCGGTAACCACCACTGTTTGCAGTTGCCTGGAATCAGCCTGTTCCAGCACCACGCTCAGGTCGGTCACTTCCCCCTCCCGTACGATCACATCTGTTATTTGTTTGGTTGTATAACCAATAAATGAGACCTGTAACGTATAAGTGCCCGGAGACAATGTCACTACATAATCGCCCGAAACGGAGGTGGTAATGCCTCTTTCCACTCCCTGCACGGAAATGCTTACGCCTGGCATTGTTTCATTTTTATCATTGCGTATCACCCCCGTTACCTTTCCCGGCTTAACACTGGTTGCTGCGGGTGGCGGCGGCGGGGTGGTAACTTTAACAGCAATCATTTTTTCAGATACCTGGTAGGCCAGGCCGGCCTGTGCGCTTAGGGCCTCCAGGGCTTTACCCAGCGTAATGTTGTCATAACTAAAATTGGAAATACTGATCTTATCCAATTGCGTCTGGGTATAGGAAAAATTATATACGCTCTGCCGGTCCAGTTCCTGCAATATTCTTAACGCAGTGGTGTTCTGGAGCTTAATGTTTACTTTTTCTGTAAGTGCGGAAAGTTGTGCGGAGGCAAAAAAGCTGAGTAATAAACAAAACTGGGTACAGCACAGCCATCGCATTACTGCGCGGCCGCGTAAACGGTTAGTTGAGGTCATATCAATCATCCTTGTATTTTATTATGTCCGGGACTATAAACTATTACGGCATTACTTTGTGATCGTCACCTTCCCCTGCTTCAGCGAAAAGTTCAACCCATGCACAAATAATACATTGTGCAGGGCCGACTGCCAGTCGTTCACCGTGAAAGTGGCCGTAATCCGTTTATTGCGTAACAGGTTTTTATCATACACCATCGTGAGGTGATATTTATCGCCAATACGTTCTATTGCTTCTTCCAGCGGCAGCTCATTGAATACCAGTGCACCGGTGGTCCATGCATTGATATTGTTCACTGCCATGGGTGATAATTGCCAGTCTTTCGTTTGCCGGGAATACCGCATGGTTTGATTGGGCGCCAACAGGGCTGTAAGGGCCTTTGCTTTGTCTTCCAGTGCTACTTTTCCATGCACCAGGGAAACCCTGATCTCCGATTCATGCTGGTAGGCTTCTATGTTAAAGGCTGTACCCAATACGCGTGTATGTATATTGCCTGTTTCTACAATAAAAGGCTTTGACGCATCTTTTGTCACCTCAAAGAATCCTTCTCCCGATAGTTTCACATACCGCTGTGTGTGGTTGTATTGTTGGTTGTCGAACTCCAGCCGTGAGTTCCTGTTGAGCCAGATAATGGTACCATCCGGCATGGTGATCTTACGAACCACATGCTGGTCGTTATCAATGATTGACAATGAACTTAGCGATTGGGCAGCCGATACTCCCTGCCTGCTTTTGATGTACCATAACAGAACGGCGGCGCCCATTGTGACTACAATAGCGGCCGCTGCGACGTACTTCCGCAATATCGCCATCCTCCTTACCGGGGCTGCCGGCAGACTACGTATTTGCTGCATCAGTTGCTGGTGCGTACGGGCTTTGATTGATTCCAGCACTTCAGGCGTCAGTTCTTTTTCTGCCTCCAGGAAGTCTGCTTCAGCAATCCATTTCCTGAACAGGTTGATCTCTTCCGGCGTACAGTCGCCTTTTTTAAAGCGCTGTATAAACGCTTCTATTGATTGTCTGGAGGGTTGCATGCTGTAGTAGTAACACGCGGACTAAAAAGTACCAGAAGTTCTACATTACCAAAATGTTAAGAGTAACAAGGAAGGACAATAATTAAAACAGGAGCCCAAACATATGGGAATAAACACGTTTGCAGGCTACACGAAGCCGTTTGGAAGCAAGATGTAACTGGTTTTTAACGGTTTGCCGGGATAAGAGCAGGTCGCTGGCAATCTGGTCAATGGATTGTTCCTGGTATACGTTACGTATAAATATATCCTTCATCTTACCGGGCATACCGGTCAGGGCAGTGGAAAAAGCCCGGTCGATGGAATTCCATTTTTCCTTTTCTTCTTCAGTAAGATGGTATTCGTTGGCGGGTGCCTGTTGCGCCAGGAAAGATTCAAAGCTTTTATAATGTTTTTCCTGTAAGCCTTTGGAACGGAAGTAGTTGAATACTTTATGATAGAGTGCGCTTACCAGGTAGGACCGGATAGCGTCTGGAGCAGGCAGGTGGTGGAAATTCTTCCAGATGTCGGTAAAGAGATCGTGTATAAGGTCGGCGGCATCATCGGTGGAGCCTGTTTTTTTGCAGGCCAGCCTGAATAGGAATTCCCAATAGGCATGATACAGCTCATTAAAAGCTGCTTCTTTTTCATCATGGATAAGTAATGCGTGCTGGTTCATAACCTGTGTCCGCAAATGTAGAAGGTAATTTTCCCAATTGCATGGATTGGACTGTTATGAAAATATGAACAGGATGTTACCTCGCTTCCGGGCATGATAAAGCCCATTGAACATCAGCTCAATGGGCTTGCAGGTTAGTAACCCCCTGCCCTATCCGTTCACCCATAGTGCCCAGTCGCTGTCAAACTTATACCACTTATTATCAGCGCCCTGCCACTTCCATTCAGGTACTTCAGCCCATGTTTTACCATCGGTGCTCCATACCAGTTTTTTGTCATGTATCTTTAACCATTTACCGTCTTTATCGGCCCAGGCGCCCTCTTTTACGGCCGCCCATTTTTTGCCGTCGGTACTCCACCATAAGCCTCCCTTTTTATCCAGTTTGTACCAGTAGGTTTTACCATCTTTCATTCCGGGCCAGGTACCGGTAGTGGACTTCATCCAGTCGGCTACCTGAACGCTATAGCTCATACCGGGCATTGGCTGGGAAGCGGCTTGTAAGTTGCCATGGGTTGCCATCAGTAAGGGCATGCAAATAGCCATGAGGTTCATTGTCCTTTTCATTTGTGTGCTGATTTAATATTAAAAAATGATTGTGTCCCTGATTAAGCGATCAATAATCGCTGATCATGTTGCAGGAAGCTGTGGAGTTACTGGTAACGGGCTGTTTATGTAAGCGCCATTATATATACGATGTGTTTTCCTTAAAAGTTTTCAGGATTGTACTTTGCCCATTACATATAATTGGGAGAGATCGGGTACCGGACTTCCACCGGCTTTTTCCAATGTGATGGCAAATGCCTGGGCCTGCTGTACGGGTTTTAATTGGCACAGGGTTTCACAGTTTTCCAGCATACCTGCATCTACCGTCTTACCATCTATCAATGCCCATAGCTGGTATTGCTTGCCCGCGGGAGCTGCCGGCAGGTTGTTGGCAAGGAGGTAAACATTTTTGTTGCTGGTATTCCAATAGAGTGTTACGAGGTTGTTTTCTTTGCCTGCTATACCCGGCATGGATACTTTGAGCATGCCGGGTGCTGTCATAAGCTGCATATTATTGCGAAGTGCCGTAAGGCGGTTCTCATACGTTTTGTTATTGGCCAGCAAGGTAGTGCGCTCCTGCAGCAGGGCGCTGTAGTCGCTGGCAGCTTTTGTATACTTGCTGTAGAAGTAGATATTGAAACCTGCGCTTGTGAGGAACAATATCAGTGAAGCGGCGGCGAGCCAGGTGGCCCTCCTGCTCATGGTGCGAACGGGGGCTATGGATTCAGCTTCAGGTATGGCGAACTCATCATTCAAAGTAGCAAACAGTTTCTCTTTGATACCGGCAGCTACAGGGACGGCATATTGACGGGTGGTATCCTGCAGCCATTTTTCAGCCTGCCGGATGGCAGCGTCCACTTCAGGATACTCCAGGCGCAGCCGTTGTAGTTCGGCTGTTTCCTGTGCACTGGCCATGCCCAATACATGGCTTTCAATGACACCACTTTGTATGTATGCCTGTATATCCACTTTACAATTTAACCTGTTGTCTTAATTGCAATATCGCTGCTCTTATCCTTGTTTTTACAGTACCCAGCGGAATATTCAGTATCCCGGCTATTTCTTCCTGTGTATATCCCTGGAAATAGGATAGTTCCACCAGCACCTTATATTCTTCCCTCAGTGTTTGTATGATCTTCCGCAGTCCCAATTCTTCCGCAGGGTTAGGTCCATGATCCGGCAGCAGGGCGTATTCTTCCGTCAGGGAATTGTTGCGCTTACTGTTCTTCCAGTCCCTGCTGCGCAAGGTATCAATGGCCGTCGTTCGTGCGATGTTGTACATCCAGGTGAATAACCGGCCCTTGCCCGGGTCGTACTGCTCTATCTGCCGCCAGATCTTCACAAATACTTCCTGCAGCACATCGCCCGACACTTCGGTATCCTGGATAATGCCTGCAATGACACCATTGAGGGTTGACGCATAGTGATCGTATAGATAGCTGAAAGCTGCCTGTGTGCGTTGTTTCAGCAAACCAACCAGCTCCTGTTCCGTATATGTTGGGGATCCTTTCAAAAGTGATAA
Organism: Paraflavitalea devenefica; assembly: GCF_011759375.1. Classification (NCBI taxonomy): domain Bacteria; kingdom Pseudomonadati; phylum Bacteroidota; class Chitinophagia; order Chitinophagales; family Chitinophagaceae; genus Paraflavitalea; species Paraflavitalea devenefica. Next base: position 695,361 of record NZ_JAARML010000005.1, read on the forward strand.
AGTAAATCAATTGCACCCTTATATACGAAGTGCCGCTCCAAATAGTTTTGTTCCGGCTGCCATTTATCAGAAAATCTTACCTTCGCGCCCACCTAAAAAAAGAAGTATGAAACTGGACGAACAACTGCAAGCAAGAAGCGGCGCTACCTGTGAATTGTGTAAGGCGGCACCCCCCTTAAAAATGTATGAAGTGCCTCCTGCCACCGGCAGTAGTCCGGATAATACTATATTGATATGTAATAAATGCCTGGCACAGATAGAGAAAAAAGAGGAATTGGACAGCAATCACTGGAAGTGTTTGACCGAATCTATGTGGAGCGAGGTGCCTGGTGTACAGGTGGTGGCCTGGCGCATGCTGAACCGCCTGCGGCAGGAGAGCTGGGCGCAGGATAGCCTGGATATGCTCTATTTTGATGAAGCAACACTGGCCTGGGCCAAGGCTACCGGCGATCATGAAAATGACGCCAGCGTTGAGTTGCATAAAGATTGCAACGGTAATGTGTTGCAGGCGGGCGATACAGTCGTGCTGATCAAATCACTGGATGTTAAAGGCTCCACATTGAATGCCAAAATGGGCACTGTAGTGAAGAATATCCGGCTGGTGGAAGATAATACCGAACAAATTGAAGGCAGGATAGAAGGACAGGTGATTGTTATTCTTACCAAATACGTGAGAAAGCAGCACGACTAATGCCGGGCAGGACGGGTAAGGATGGCAAAAGTTGACCGGGAGTATAAATTTGATTTTTAGGGCTTTCCAACGAAGTTTGTACTACCATTTAGCTTCCCGTTACGCTATATTATGACAATGAATTGCTTTTCCATTCTACCCGGCATCCTAACGATATTCAGATCAGGCAGTATATTATTATTTCTTATACTCATCATTTCAGGTGTCCAGGTATATGCACAGCCCTCGCCTATCCGGCTTACGGAAACAGTGCAGGCGGGCGGATTTACCATCGCCGCTGCTGGTAAGGCATCACCCTTGCTAATTGATACGGCCGACGCTACGGTGGTCAGGATTGCCGCCACTGCGTTGAGCAGCGATGTTAAGCTGGTTACCGGACTGGCACCTGCTATCCATGATCAGCCCACAGCTATTCCCTATGCGGTTATTATTGGCACCCTGGGCCATAACAAGCTGATTGATGCGCTGGCCGCGAAAGGCGCTCTACCAGTCGCCCAGGTGAAAGGGAAATGGGAAACTTTTTGCATTACCATCGTTAATAACCCCACCAAAAATATACAGAAGGCATTGGTGATTGCAGGCAGTGATCCGCGCGGAACGGCCTTTGGAGTGTTTGAATTATCGAAGATCATGGGTGTTTCGCCCTGGGTATGGTGGGCTGATGCCATGCCCCAACACCGGGCCGCGATGTATCTTTCTGCAGGGGTATCTATTATCGGACCTCCTTCCGTAAAGTACAGGGGCATTTTTATCAATGATGAAGACTGGGGCCTGCAGCCCTGGGCAGCCAAAACTTTTGAACCCGAAACAGGTGATATTGGCCCAAAAACGTACGCCAAAGTATTTGAGTTATTGCTGCGCCTGAAAGCCAACCTGATATGGCCGGCCATGCATCCCAGCACCAACCCCTTTTATCATTATCCCCGCAATAAACAGGTGGCTGCCGATTATGCCATTGTAACAGGCTCCTCACACGCGGAACCGATGATGCGCAATAATGTGGGAGAATGGGACAAGAAAACGATGGGCGATTTTAATTACCTCACCAATAAACCCACCATTACCCGTTATTGGGAAGAGCGGGTAAAGGAAAGCAGCCTGAATGAGGTGATCTATTCCCTGGGCATGCGGGGCGTGCATGACAGCGGCATGGAAGGTGTGAAAAATCCCAAAGATGCGGTGCCTTTACTGGAAGGGATCTTTACCGATCAGCGTAATATGCTGAAGCGGCATATTGATAAAGACGTAACGAAGGTACCCCAGGCATTCACTGCCTATAAAGAGGTACTGGATATTTATGATAATAACCTGAAAGTGCCTGATGATGTAACGCTGGTGTGGCCGGATGATAATTATGGTTATATACAACGGCTGAGTAATGAACCCGAAAAGCAACGTGCCGGCGGTTCAGGGGTATATTATCATGCTTCTTACTGGGGCCGTCCGCACGATTACCTGTGGCTGGGCACTGCCCATCCGGGCCTGATGCGGGAGGAAATGATGAAGGCGTATGACAGTAAAGCAGACAGGTTGTGGGTGCTGAATGTGGGCGATATTAAGCCGATTGAATACAATATGGAGTTTTTCCTCGACATGGCTTTTAATGCGACACTCTTTAAAGACAGCAAATACACAAAGCAGCACTTACTTACCTGGGCAGGCAACCTGTTTGGCAAAGACAAAGCACCTGCCATACAACAGGTATTGTGGCAATATTATCAACTGGCTTTTGAAAGAAAGCCTGAGTATATGGGCTGGAGCCAGACAGAGCCCACCACCAAAACTTCTTACACTACTTATAACCATTTCTTTTATGGCGATGAAGCGCAGCGAAGGATTGATCAATACGATTCGCTGGAGCGGGCCGTAAAGGCTTTGCGCGCTTCCATACGTTCTAATGATGCTGATGCCTTTTATGAACTGGTGTATTACCCGGTAAGAGGCGCTTCGCTGATGAACAAGAAGTTCCTTTACCGCGATAAAAGTTATTATTATGCCCGGCAGAATAGGTTGAGCGCCTACGATTATGTTCGCCTGTCGAAACTGGCTTATGACAGTATTGTGCAGGAAACGAACTGGTACAATACGCAACTGGCAGGTGGTAAATGGAAAAACATACTATCTATGTCTCCCCGGAACCTGCCCGTGTACCAGGAACCGGTGCTCACTCCTTTTACCACCGATTCATCGGCTGTATGGGGTGTAGCGCCTGAAGGTGATAGCACGGCGGCCGGTTCACGTCAGACTTTACAATTGCCGGCATTTGATGCGCTCAACCGCCAGCAATATTTCATTGACCTGTTTTTAACCAACGCTACTACTGTAAACTGGACCGCTGCTATAACAGATCAACGCATCCGCCTTTCTGCTGTTAGCGGTACACTTAGCCCCACAGCAGGCAAAAGCCAGGTACGTATTTGGGTGGAGATTGACTGGCGTGCAGGAGCAGCGGGCAGTCCGCTATCTGATCAGATCAGTTTTACCGGCGCTGGCAAAACGTATGCGGTATCGGTAACCGGTACTCCCCTTTCCACCGGGCAGGCTTCCTACCAGGGCTTTATTGAAAATAATGGATTGATCTCTATGTATGCCACTCATTATAGCTGGAGTAAGATGACTGCTGCGGGTCAGTGGAAAGTATTGGATGACCTGGGCTATACAGGCCGGTCATTACAAGCGTCTTTCCTTCAACAGCCTACTATTACTGTTACGGAGGATGCTATCAAAAAGAATAACCCCTGGGTAGCGTATGATTTTTATACTTTTTCGGCAGATACACCCATCGTAACTGTTTTTTCATTGCCCACGCATCCGCTGCACAAAGCCTATAGCGTGCGCTATGCGCTCTCCCTGGATGATGGTCCGCTAACCATTGTTGACTTCCGTACAGCAGGCAGAAGTGAAGAATGGAAGCAAAATGTATTAAGGAACAGCGCCATCAGGAAAACAATGATGCCCGCTATCAGCGGCGGCAAGCACACTTTAAAGATTTATAGTATAGATCCGGGTGTTGTTATAGATAAGATATTGCTTACCTTGGGCAGCACAGGTAATGCCTACAGCACGATTGCTGAAACACGCCTGAAAAAGGATACCCCATAAAATCCGGTATGACCCAACCAACTGCCGCTATAGCTATGACATCTAAAAGAGAAATTACGATTTATGACCTGGCCAGGGAGCTGAATATTTCCACGGCAACGGTGAGCCGGGCGCTCAATAATCACCCCAGTGTAAGTAAAAAGACCCGGAAGAAGATCAGTGAGTTGGCCAAGGCTACCGGTTATCAGCAGAATAATTTTGCCAGCAACCTGCGTAAGCAGAAGACACATACGATCGGCGTTATTATCCATGAACTCAACAGCCGCTTCATTGTATCGGCCCTCAGTGGTATTGAAAAGGTAATAACAGCGGCCCATTATAATATTATCATTGGTCACTCTGCAGAGACCAGCAGCAAAGAAGCAGCCAATGCCCTGAACCTCTTTCACAAAAGAGTGGATGGCTTGATCGCTTCCCTGGCTTATGATACGGAAACCCTGGATCATTATGAGCCTTTCCTGAAGAAAGACATCCCGGTGGTTTTCTTTGACCGTGTGAAGAAGGATAGTGCCGGCATCAAGATCGTGATTGATAATTTTAAGGCTGGCTATGAGGCTACTACCCACCTCATTCAGCAGGGATGTAAACGGTTGGTGCATATTACGGGCAACCTGATGCAGAATGTGTATGCCGACCGGTGGAAGGGATTCCAGTCAGCCCTTGCCGATAATAACCTGCCCTGCCTGCCGGAGCAGCTTATTGTGAACGACCTGGATGAAAAAGCAGGTATTGAGGCAGCCCTGCAGGTACTGAGCATGCCGGAAAGGCCTGATGGCATTTTTGTAACGAATGACCTGTGCGCCGCTGTTTGCATGCAGAAGCTGAAAGAAGGCGGCCTGAAGATACCGGAGGATATTGCTATTGTGGGGTTTAATAATGACCTTATCAGCCGGATAGCAGAACCTGCCCTCACTACCATTAACTATGCAGGCATAGAGATGGGTGAAGTGGCGGCTAAATGCCTCATCAATCAATTAAATCATAACAAACTGCCCGATTCCAATTATACCATCACCCTTCCGGCGGCTTTATTGATCCGGGCCTCCTCCCTGAAGAAAAAATTATAATGCCGGCCTGTGGAGGCTTGGCAACCAGCGAACTATCTTTTACCGTCTTTGTTAGTACATTGAACCGGACAGCTTACCGGCCGGTGTTTTTTCTTATTGCGTAAACAGGATTTCCAAATACGGTTGATAATGAACTTTCTGCGTCGTAATTTTGCACCCGGTTTAAATTGACCATAACCATACCTGCCTACGAATGCTTTGCTACTGTGAAAAAGGGTAATAGCCCGTTTTTCCTTAAATAAATGTGTATTATATATAATGATTACGACTGATATCTGTATTATTGGAGCCGGCCCTGTAGGATTATTTGCTGTTTTTGAAGCCGGCCTGTTGAAAATGCGTTGCCACCTCGTAGATGCCTTACCCCAGGTGGGCGGTCAGCTTTCTGAGATCTATCCCTATAAACCGATCTATGATATTCCCGGTGCGCCGGAGATCAAGGCACAGGAGCTGGTAGATAACCTGAAAAAACAGATAGCGCCTTTTGCCCCCACTTTTACCCTGGGCGAACGGGTGGAAACGATCGAAAGGCAGGAAGACAAGTCTTTTATTGTTACTACTTCAGATCATACGAAGATCCATTGCAAGGTGATTACCATTGCAGGCGGACTGGGTTGTTTTGAGCCCCGTAAGCCGGCCATTGAGCAACTGGAAGCTTTTGAAGGCAAGGGGGTGACTTATATGGTGAAAGATCCTGAACTGTTCCGGGATAAGCATATCGTACTGGCTGGCGGCGGTGACTCTGCCCTGGACTGGACTATCTATTTATCCAATGTGGCCAAATCAGTGACGCTGGTTCACCGGGGCGATACGTTCCGGGGCGCGCCGGATTCGGCTGAAAAGGTGTTCCACCTGGCTGAAGCGGGCAAGATCAACCTGGTGCTGAAATCGAATATTGTGAAGATCAATGGTAACGGGAAGCTGAATGAAGTGCTGATAGAAGGCAGTGATAAAACGGTTACCACGATGGCTACCGATTACCTGATCCCGCTCTTTGGTCTGAGCCCTAAGCTGGGCCCTATTGCCGACTGGGGACTGAATATAGACAAATCGGCCATCAGCGTGAATACGTTTGACTATTCCACCAATATAGAAGGTATTTATGCTATTGGTGATATCAATACTTACCCCGGCAAGTTAAAGCTCATCCTTTGCGGCTTCCATGAATCGGCCCTGATGGCGCACAGCGCTTTCAAGCATGTGTACCCCAACCAGCGCCTGAGCTTTAAGTATACCACTGTTAATGGCGTCAATGCATTTTAAAAAAGAAAGAAGGAAACATGATCAATATCACCGTACTCAATAAGGCAGGAGAAGAAAGAGAACTGGAAGTACCTGAAGATATGGGATTAAACCTGATGGAAATCCTCAAGGCCAACGAATACAATGTGCTGGCTACCTGCGGCGGCATGGCCATGTGCGGCACCTGCCATGTACAGGTACTGGAAGGAATGGACAACCTGGCCGCGCACAGTGATGCCGAACTGGATATGCTGGATACGCTGCCCGATGCAGAAAGCAACAGCCGCCTCGCCTGCCAGCTAAGGGTAGATGAAAACATGCATGGCGCTGTATTCAAACTCTGCGCTGAAGAAGACGTAGAGGTGGCATAAGCTCCTTACTACTATATTTGTCAAAGCCAGCCTGAACATACGCTCAGGCTGGCTTTGTTTATTTGTTATTCTATCTTCTTCCATTCATACTGTCCATTCCGGTGTACTATCAAACCGGTCACTTTTCCTTCGTTGTCTTTGGAAAACACAACAAAGGTTTCTGCAGGCATGTCTATGAGGTAAAACCTGCGATCGGTCAACGCGTACATTCTGAAGGCCATGCCATCTTCGAGGAATAAACTATGACCGTTCCTTTTGATCATGATGGTTTTTTGCCCCAATACCGTTTTGTATTTTCCGGTATAAGTATCCATCACGGCATCACTTACTTTAGCTTCTTTGGGCATCAGGTTGCCCAATACTATTTGAGGGATCTGGCCGAATAACCTGAAGCGCTGATCGCTGAAGCTGGTGGCATCTTCGCCGGACTTAACATTGGTAAGCACAGCTACAAAGACATCCTGCACCGGGAAATAGCTTTCCATGGAAATGAAGCCACTCACCTGTCCTTCGTGCTTTATACAGGGAGCGCCATACATAATGCCAATGTTCCAGCCATAGCCATAATTGGTAATCTTGCCATCCTGCAACCGGTAAGGGGTAAAGGCTTTTTCCAGTGTTTCTTTTTTAACCAGCTTACCGGCCAATAATGCATTGTTCCAGGCGTAGAGGTCATCTACGGTACCCAGCAGATCACCAGCACCGTATCCAATGGAAAGGGTTTGGTAGTAAGTATTCTGGTAAAAACCTTTATCCCGTGTGTAACCATTTACCCGGCCGGGAATAATGGTGAGCTCATTTGCATACTCTGTATGCTGCAGTCCTGCTTTTTCCAGCACCTGCTTCCGCATGTAATCATGGTATTTTTGACCGCTTACTTTTTCAATGATATAAGCCAGTAAGGTATAGCCGGAATTGGTATAGGCATATTTTGTACCCGGCACAAACTGCAGGGGCGCATTTTTGAAATGATTGATGATGAACGCCGGCGTAAAATCATGCCGCTCTATGTAGGGATCGGGGTGATCAATAGTCATATAATCCGGAATACCGGAGGTATGGGTGAGCAAATGCTCAATGGTAATGGTATGTCCTTTGGAAGGGAAATCTTTGATGTATTGCTGCACACTGTCGCTCAATTGTAACTTACCCTGCTCTGCCAGTTGCAATATGCCGATGGCCGTAAACTGCTTGGTAATGGAGCCTATTCTGAATACCATATCTGGCTTCAGGGAAACATCCAGTTCCAGGTTGGCGCTGCCGAATGCTTTGCGGTAAATCACTTTTCCTTTGCGGGCAGCCAATACCACGATACCGGGTTCCTGGGCTTTGAACTGGGATTTAATCAAACTATCAAGGGATTTTTCTACGGCACGATCAGTGGGCGCCTGTGCATAATTCTCCAATACATACAAAACGGTCAATAGCAGGACAGCAATACTTCTTTTCATATACAGGTATTTAATTATCCGGCAAAACACCTGTAAAAGAGGCTTTTAACCTATTCAAATCCGGATTTGAGCAGTAAAAGGATCCATTATTCCTGCTTTTCGATGACTGACTTGCGGTATTCAGAAGGCGACATGCCGGTAAGCTGCTTAAAGGTGCGCTGAAAGGTAGGCTGTGAGTTGAACCCGCAGTCGAACGCAATGCCGGTCATGGTAAGGTGTTGCAGGTCGGCCGCCACCACCCGCTTTTTGAATTCCCGGATGCGGTATTCATTGACAAATTCATTAAAGCTGGTGTGCAGGTGCTGGTTGAGGACGGCCGAGATGGTTTTGGGAGCAATACCCGTATGCCGTGACAACCCGGTAAGGTTGAGGGAGGGATCGAGGTAAAGTGTTTCCTGCTCCATGGCCTTTTTCAGGGCAGCGATGGTTTGCTGTACTACATCGGCCGGTATGGCAGCAGTGCTGCCCGTGGTTTTGCGGATGACTACCGGCAGGTTGTAGGTTACCAGTAATGCTTTGATGCCCAGCCAGTAGATGAGTACGGCCAGTGGAATGAATACAGGATACCAATCTACCAGTTGCAGCAGCCGGTTGCTGTACCGTGGAATGACATAAGGAATTAAATAAAGCAGCCATATAAACTGGAAAACGAGAAATACCCGTACAAACTGGCGTAGCCAGCGCAGGGTAACCCTATTTTCTGTTTCCACGCCACCGGCAGATGCTGTGGAGGGAAAAGCCGCCAGGTAGCGGGCAGAGAGCCATAGGTAAATGGTAAGCGACAGCCACCGGGGTATATCCACATATATATTGTACACATCCCTGTAATAATCCATTGGAATGGCCTTTTTTATGAGCCCTATCAGGATGCCACCTATGTATATTACCGCTGCTATTTGTGGCAGCACATCCAGCAACACGGAATAAAAGTGCTTGCGGTAGGGACGCAGGCGGAAATCCGGTTCAAGGCTGGCGCGGATGTAAAAGTATAGTAAGGGCCCCATGGGCATAATGATCATGAGAGGAATGAAAGCGTCTATAAAACCACCGAGGGTTGTGGTGTATAATATTGACTCCTGGAAAAGGCGAAGATCAAGGCAGGCAAGGGAGAAAAACCAGAGCATAAAGGCAAGCATCCGGTTGGCTTTTTGATGCCTTTTATTCCAAAAAAGTAAAGCACCCGTAATAAGCCCCTGAATCGCGCCCAGTGCTATAATTGTCTTTAATACACTTGTTATTGAAACCATGTTTTATATATCCTTTCAGAAGGTTAATAAACACCCTGCATTGGTTAATATTTGAGTATCTCAATCGTTGGCACCTTTTTAAATTTGAGTATTGCCCCGATGGGGCAATATTAATCCAAATTGAACATGCAAATAAAACGATCTGTACGTAACAGTACGCTTGCTGCAATGCTTGCCATGATGGCTGCACCGGCCATCGGCCAGGAATCTCAATCGCCACCCACCTCCCGTCCCAACCTTGCTATTGTAGCTACGCCCAGTGCTTCGGGCAGGTTTGGCGCTTCATTGGATGCGTTGAATGATGGCCTTACGCCTACCCCCTCCGGTAATAACCGGGGTGGCGGCAACCGGCAATTTCCCCGTTCCCAATACTGGGTACAGTATGAATGGGCGCAACCGGTAAGCACGAAGGAAATAGCGGTGTATTGGTGGAACTATAACAACGGCCTCCGCCTGCCGATGGCCTACCGCCTGCAATACTGGGATGGTAAGGATTTTGTGCCGGTAAAAAACGCCGCCGGTTTGGGCCTGACCAATAATCAATACAATACAACCACTTTTGATGAAGTAAAGACTACCCGGCTGCGGCTGGAGCTGGACTCAGCCGACAGGGCCAGCGCCACCCTGCTGGAATGGGCGGTGTATAAAACGGACAACTCCCCTGCCCCCGCTCCGCTGGTAATAGCAGGTCTGGACCGCGATGTAATGGTTGACGGTAAAACTTACCTGGCTGCTGCCATTAAATCGGTTACCCCTGTGGGTAAAATTGCCTGGGCCAAAGTATCCGGTCCCGGTACGGTTACCTTTAGCAATACCGGCGATAAAAATGCTACTGCACAATTCTCTGCTACCGGCAATTATGTGCTGAAGCTTACCGCCACAGAAGGTAATAACACCACCTCCTCCACGCTGAAAGTAAAGGTACACCAGCCTCCTAAGGAGAAGCGCCTGGATGTAGTGTACACCAAGCGCTATAAGATTGACAGCAAGCTGTGGAGCGACCGCGCCAAAGCGATGATCGTAAACTGGATACCTTTCTGTATTGATCAGAATGAACGCACTGATATCACTACCGGTGAGGGCGGCCTGGATAATTTTATTGAAGCTGCCAAAGCATTGCGGGGTGAACCACATGCCCGGCATAAAGGCTATGTATTTTCCAATGCCTGGGTACACCAAACGGTAGAATCCATGTGTATCGCCCTGATGGTAGACCCGCAAGGCGATGCTGCTATTATTGCTGCACAGGAGAAGATGAAAAAGAAGCTGTCAGCATGGATACCCATTATCCTCGCTGCCCAGGAGCCCGACGGCTACCTGCACACCGCCTATACCCTGCGAGATACTACCCGCTGGAAAGAAAGATGGGCCGTGAGAAACCGGGGTGATCATGAAGGATATGTAGCCGGTTACTTTATTGAGAGCGCTATCAACCACTATACCCTTACTGAAGGAAAGGATAAAAGGTTGTATGATGCCGCCAAGAAACTGGCCGACTGCTGGGTAGCGAATATCGGTCCGGGTAAAAAAGCCTGGTATGATGGTCACCAGGAAATGGAACAGGCCCTGGTGCGCTTTGGCCGTTTTGTAAATGATATGGAAGGAAAAGGCAGTCATGGCGACAGTTATATACAACTGGCCAAGTTCTTATTGGACAGCCGCAAGGATGGCAGTGAATATGATCAAAGCCATGTGCCGGTACAACAGCAATATGAAGCCGTAGGCCATGCCGTACGGGCCACCTATAATTATTCGGCCATGGCCGATGTGGCGGCCGAAACAGGCGATGTGGATTACCAGAGCGCCGTGATGAGCCTGTGGGACAATATGATCAATAAAAAGTATTACCTCACCGGTGGTATTGGCAGTGGTGAAACCTCCGAAGGTTTTGGCGGTAATTACTCCCTGCGCAATAATGCTTATTGTGAATCCTGCTCCAGCGCCGGGCTTATTTTCTTCCAATACAAGATGAACCTGGCCTACCACGATGCCAAGTATGCCGACCTGTATGAAGAAACGATGTACAATGCCCTGCTGGGCTCACTGGACCTGGAAGGGAAGAATTTCTATTATACCAATGCTCTGTCCTCTGCACAGCCCCGCTACCAGTGGCATGTGTGCCCCTGCTGCGTAGGCAATATTCCCCGTACGCTGCTGATGATCCCTACCTGGACCTACGTAACCGGCGATAACGGTATTTACGTGAATATGTATGTAGGCAGCACGATTAAGGTAGAACGGGTGGTAGGCACTGATGTAGAGATGGTGCAAAAAACAGATTATCCCTGGAGCGGTGATGTGGCCATTACGGTAAATCCCAAAGTATCCAAAACATTCACCGTGTATGTGCGTGTACCCAATCGTACCACGAGTGAACTGTATACACCGGTACCACAGGTGAGCGGGCTGAAATCACTGAAGGTAAATGGTCAGGCAGTGCCTATGAAAATAGAAAATGGGTATGTGGCCATTCGCCGTACCTGGAAAGCAGGCGACAAGATCAATGTGGTACTACCCATGGAAATACAGAAGGTAACAGCCGATGAAAAGATAGAGGCCGACAGAGGTCGCGTAGCCCTGCGCTATGGTCCCATGATCTATAATGTGGAAACAGCCGATAACAATGGTGACATCAATAAATCACTTGGTAAAACGCCTTTAACACTGGAATGGAAACCCGAATTCCTGAATGGTGTGATGACCATTAAAGGCACCTGGAGTGATGGCACGCCCCTGATCGCCATTCCCAACTATGCCCGGCTGAACAGGCTGCCCACTACCCCATTACCTTCCAATGCACAACAAACCGTACCTACCCGCCCCAATGAACCGCCCCAGGCGCGTATGGACCGGGTGGCTGCTTCGGCGGTGTGGATTAAGGAGTAAAAGAATAGCTATTAGCATATGGGTCGTAAAGAAATGAGGCCGTCTCAAAAGTAATTGAGGCGGCTTCTTTATTTTAGGAGTACGGTTATTCACATATCTGTATAAAAAGACGTGATGCGTTCAAGGGTTTAGTATTGTTTTTGTGGCATGATCTGGCATGGCC